>DXGM01000039.1 GCA_019113915.1 Candidatus Gordonibacter avicola | reverse complement strand
AAGCCCCCCCCCCCCGGAGATTTTCAGATTCAGAAGCCAGAGCGGGAGCTGCTGGCCCAGCCGCGAGGCTGCACGACAGCGCGAGTACGCAAACTGTTCTGCCGTACCGTGACATTCGGTTTCGCATGGTTATCCCTTGTCCTTTAGTAGTGCTTCTTCCCGTTCTATGCCGCGCGACATCGTTTCCCGGTCCGTCGCTAACATGCGGCATATATCCGGCATAGTAGCACGCGATTTTGGAATGTGCAGTGTCCGCTATCTTCCCCACCGCCAGCAAAACCAAGCCAGCAATTTCCCATTCCCGCAGGTAGATCATATTCCCCACCCGACAACTTGAGACATTCCAAAAATTTGCGCGCCTCCATATTTTCTCCACAAACAGTGACGCGCTTACGCGCTAGCTATTACGCCAGAAGACCCTCCCCTACCCTCGTTTTATGACGCGGGTTAATTGATCAGAAAGTGATACCGATAGATAAGTTGGAGGCAGGAACGTCTCACGAACCGCCCTTTCGCGCAAAGCGTGAAAATGCAGGTCACGGTTGAATTCTCCGCCTTCGGCGGAGAGGGCGCTTCGTGAAGCGCCCCTACGAAGATTACCAAATAAGTAATGTTTATTCACAACAGTATGCCCTCGTCATAATGATTGGGAGCGCATTAACCTCTTGGCGTAATTAGTAGCGCGTAAGCGCGTCACACTTAACCCCGCGCGGCCCCTATGAGACCCAGCCTTTGGCTTGGCTAATTTCTTATCCGCCGCCACCATAGATTCTCCCCTCAACAGGACAAGCGCCCTTCGCATCAGATACGGATGTGGCTTATATTCTTCTTTTCTCGTATCTTTTTAAACTACGTGAGACATTGGGAAGTTGTGCGGCGTTTGTGGGGTAGGAGGTGAGTTGGTGGAGGAAGATCAACGGAGGGGGCGGCCGCTCAGGTCGGATGCGTTCCTGAGGAAGGCCATGGAGACGTGGGGTGGCTCGGTGTACCGATTGGCGCTCGTGCACACCGGGTCGCGTGCCGACGCGGAGGATGTCTACCAGGATGTATTCATCAGGCTCGCCCAAGACACCACGCGGTTTCATAACGCCGAGCACCTGAAAGCGTGGCTGCTTCGCGTGACGACGAACCGGTGTCACGACCTGGCCCGATCGGCAAAACGTAGGCCTACGGTCGGCCTCGACGAGCTTCCCGCCGAGCCCATCCAGCCGCCCGACCGCACGCCGCACGAACATACCAACGACCTCTGGGAAGCTGTCGAGACGCTTCCCGAGTCCATGCGTCCGCTCATCCACCTGTTCTATTACGAAGGCTATTCGGGCGAAGAAATTGCCCGGCTGCTGAACCTCAATCCCTCCACAGTGCGCACGCGCCTACAACGAGCACGCACGCACTTGAAAACCACCTTGCAAGGAGGTGTCAACCATGACCGACGCTGAACGCTACCGCCAGATGATGGAACAGGAAGAACCACCCGCCCACTTGCAAGACGACGTGCTTCTTCGTGTCGCCCAGCTGCGACGCGAAGAAGCATCCCGCGACAAGACACCATTCCGAGCGACACGACCCTCAGTCACGCGACGATCTCACACCACAGCGCGACGTCAGCCTGTTCCCCTCTTAGCGAAACTCGGTGCTGGACTGGCAGCGGCATGCTTGGTTATAGGTGCCATTCTGGTTGCCCCGGTCCTTACATCCCACACACAGTACAGCTCGCTCGCCGACACGTTTGGCCTGGCTCTTTATGCCAACGCCGACGAGCCGGGACAAGCCGTTGCCATCGCCACTGACGAATCAGGCATCGTGCCGCATGGCGGTATGGGTGGCTTCAACGTTTTAACCATCTTGTATGCAGTCAACCTCACGACCGTTGGCGACAACATCGAAACAGTCACCTACAAGCTGGACGGGGAGGATGTATGCTTCGAAGTGTACTCCCTTCGCAAGACAGATGTCGGAACGTGGGCACACGATAAAGCCGAACTATCTCAAGAGTTCACCGTCGACTACCATAACCAACATCCCGAAGATTCGTTCCCGCTCATAAACGTTAACGTCGCACCACCCGAAGAGCGAGCTTCCCAAGAGCGGAGGAGCGAACTGCATGACCGTGCCGAAAACGCCGACGCAGACGAGCGTGCCGCTATCGACGAAGAACTGCGCGCACTCGAAGCGGAAGATATCGCGCGCGACCAGGCCAATTGGGCTCAATTTGAAAATCCTTCCGAACGGGAGAAAGCTTCCACAAAGAATCTTTTCTACGCTGAAGTTGATGCTGCACACAAATTGGAACAAGCAACTCTCATCGTACAAGCAACGTTTTCTGACGGCAGCGCTGCCGAAAAGCGCTATCGCATAGCCCCCATCGACGATTTCGAATGGACGCTTCTTAAACGCTGGGAAGCTCAGGGGCAACCTGAAGACGACCCGCGCCTTACTGCGCCTCTGTTTACTATCACCGAACTGGACTAGACCCTCTAGCGGCCGCGGTGTTTTTGTTTGCGTTTTTGTTGTTTGAGGGCGAAGCGGCGGGCAATTTCTTCTTGGCGGGCTTCGCGGGATGCTTGCTTGCGCTCATCTTTGTGGGCTTCGTAGGCAGCACTCATGGCTTGCTGGGCTTTGGTGCCAACACCTGCCTGTTCCACCTGTTTGCGCGCTTCGCGTTGGCGGCGCTTGGGGTTCGCATGCGCAAGAACCGCGAGATGAGCCCCGTCTGTGTCGTTAAGCATGAGGGCGAAGTTGAGGCTTGCCCAGTGGCGCAGCACGAACTCCTGAATTTCGGTGTCGGTGGGCTCGGTTGCGCCGAAGACGACGCGACATGCCCCGTAGCGCTCGGCTTCTCGGTGCTCACAAATGCCGACCCAAAATTGGCCGTCGTGTAGCACGGTCAGCGTAGACGAGGTGATGACCTGCATGATTGTCCTCCTTTATGTCGATGTGACACGAAGAACGGACAACCAAGGAGGCAGGTTACTGACGAAACCAACGGCGCACGCATGCGCCAGCGGCTTCGCGCCCGGACTACCAACCGGGCCGTGTTTTCATCTTCGCACACGCATAGTAGCACATAACGGCTGCTGCTATCGGGAGCGATACGCTGGGTGCTGCGTGCAACTTGGGTGGCTGCGGGTGCAACTGGGGGCGTGCGGGGTTGCGCGGGAGTGCGGGTGTTCGCCATACTGGTTGCGTTGGCCAACTCATCTGCCCACTTCAACCTGAAGGCATCATCATGCATGTAACCATTAACGAAGACCCCACGCTTGACGACGTGGAAGTGAGCATCACCGCACCGCGCATCGACGAGCGCGTGCAGCACATTGTCGCCAACTTGAGCGCGTTCGACCGCGTGCTCACCGGCGAGCACGACGGCGCGACGTACCGCCTTGATATCAAGGATGTGTGCTATGCCGAAACGGTTGATGGCCGCACGTTTCTCTACACGAAAAGCGCGGTGTACCAAACGCCGCTCCGTCTCTATGAGCTGGAGGACAAGCTGGCCGGCACCGAGTTTGTACGCGCCTCAAAGCAGCTGCTTGTGAACTTCGACCACGTGAAAGCCATCCGGCCTGCGCCGGGCGCGCGGCTCCAGTTGGTGCTGAGCAACGGCGAAAGCGTTATTGTCTCGCGCCAGTATGCGCCGCATATCAAGCGCAAGCTGGGCTTATAGCGTCCACTTACCTCACCATCCCCTCTCCGTCCTTTCCTCAAAGGAGCATCCTATGAAAACGTTCATCAAGCGCTTTGCCCTCACCACCTGCGTCCTCTTCACCATCTTCATGCTGGCGAGCCTGCCTATGGGCTATTACTTCGCGAACCTCTCCGGAGCCGACACGCAGGGCCTCACCATTTCACTGACGCTGCTTATTGCGTGTGCGGGGCTCGCCTTCTTGCAAGGCCTGTGGTTCAGCGGCTTCATCATCAAGAAGCTGGCGTATCCACTGCGCCTTACCGGGTTCGCTATCACGGCCGCTGCCATGCTGTTTGCCTGTGGCTGGTTCGGCGGCTGGTTTCCTCACGAAATAGAAGTGGTCGTGTCGTTCTTACTTGAGTTCGTCGCTATCTTCGCGCTGGCTACCATAGGCTACGGCATCTACTTCAAGAAAACTGCCGGCAGCTACGACAAAGCCCTCGAACGCTACCGCGAACAAAACCGCAAGTAGCACGCCGCTCCCCCCTTGCGCGCCGGGCTGCCAACCAGGCACGCAAGGGGGCTTGACTCGTGACGAGATTTCTCACACGCGTGTGCCCCAACCAGGCACGATTTCCTGTTCGAAATGACAAAACATGAAAGATCTTGCTGGTTGTGTCATCTCGAATTGGGCGTCATGCAGGTTTCAGGGGGCATGCGTATGAGAGATCTCGGTACGGCAGAAGTCCTCTCTCGCAGAGGTTGTCAAGCCTACCTCACTCCACCGCAAAGTCCTCGGAGTTGAAGTTGGTGTAGTAGCGGCCGGTTTGGGCGGTGAAGCGGAGGACGCAGTAGTCGGGGTCGGTGATGCCGAGCGAGTAGTAGGTAGTGTCGCCTTCGCGCCAGATGCGTTCTTTTGTGGCAGCATCCTCGAGCACCTCCATGGTGCCTTTCAGCATGACACCGCGGAAGAAGCGGCGGTCAACGAAGTAGATACACGCCTGGGGATGCGCCCGGTAGTGCGCAACGCGCATAGACGAGGTGTTTGTCGTGAAATAGAACGTGCGAATACCCTCGCGCTCGCGCGGTGGCAGCATAGCCTTGATCTCGGGAAAGCCGTCCGCATCCACCGCCCCGATGAACGAAGTGTTCTGGTGATCAATGAGATTCCCGATGGTCTGTTCCGGGTCGCGCATCGTCATGGGCGGCCTCCCTTCCACGTGTAGTATTTAGTATCATAGTACTCTATCATACGAACATTTGTTTGTCAATGAAACCACCCAGAATTCAGCCCCACACATCGCCCCGCCGCCTGCCGATGGGCGTGTGCCGTGCGTGACGGTTCGCCTACCGCTGGCCCGGGCGACCTTACAACGGCAGCCGTCCATGCTATTATTTTCTCGGTAATAGTAACGTGTCTCAATAAGCTGTCGGGACCGCCCCTCGGGGATCCCGCACGAAAGGAAGGACCGCATGGGCATCTACGTCATCACCGGCGCGTCAAGCGGCATCGGCGCGAAGACGGCCGAAATCCTGCGCGAGCGAGGCCACGAAGTGGTCAACATCGACCTGCACGACGGCGATATCAACGCGAACCTCGCCACCAAAGAAGGCCGCGCCGGCGCGCTTGCCGAACTGCACGAGCGCTACCCCGACGGCATTGACGCCATGATCTGCAACGCCGGCGTGTCGGGCGGCAAGGTGCCCATCTCGCTCATCATCTCGCTGAACTACTTCGGCGCCACCGAAATGGCGCGCGGCGCGTTCGACCTCCTGGAGAAAAAGGGCGGCAGCTGCGTGGTCACCTCGTCGAACTCCATCGCGCAGGGCGCGGCACGCATGGACGTAGCCGGCATGCTAAACAACTCCCCCGACGAAGATCGCATCCTTGAGCTGGTGAAAGACGTCGACCCCGCCATCGGGCATGTATACTACGCCTCCACCAAGTACGCGCTCGCCCGCTGGGTGCGCCGCATGAGTCCGGACTGGGGTTCGCGCGGTGTGCGCCTGAACGCCGTCGCGCCCGGCAACGTGCGCACCGCCATGACGGCGAACATGCTGCCTGAACAGCGCGCCGCCATGGAAGCTATTCCCGTGCCCACGCACTTCGGCGAAGAGCCGCTTATGGACCCCATTGAGATTGCGAACGTCATGGCGTTCGTCGCATCGCACGAGGCCAGCGGCCTGAACGGCGTGGTCCTGTTCGTGGACGGCGGCACCGACGCCCTGCTCAATTCCGAGAAAGTTTACTAGGAGGCAGCCATGGTTATCAACGATTTCGTCGCCGCGATGCAGGCCAAAGATCACAAGGCGCTGGCCGCGTGCTTCACCGAGGAATGCCGCCTGTTCGATTACTGCCCGTCGGTGGTCAAGCGCCAGAACTCGTTTCTGTACGGCCGCAACGCCATTGAGATGTTCTTCCACAACAAGTTCACGTTCGGCGGTTTCGGCATGCTGGATCCGCGCGTGGTGAACGAGCGCACCGTCAACTTCTACGCCGACTACAACGGCACAGTGATTCACGCGCTTGCCCAGGTGGAGAACTGCAACGACGGCGCGTGCAGCCTGGATAACAGCCTCATTCAGGAACTGGTTATCCGCCCAGCGTAACGGCCGCGCACGCCACAGCGCGCAGGTATAAACAACGGGCGGCCGCATTTGCGACCGCCCGTTTTGTTGCTATTCCGCCTTTTCAGATGCGTAGAACGTGGCTTCGTCGAACACGTCGGTGATCGATTTGCCATCCGCGAAGGGAAGCGCCAAGAACTCGCTCACCGTCGGGACCAGTTCGCTGGCATCAACGTAATGGCCCTTGTCATTGAACGTCTCCGTGTCCTGCGCGCGCCAGTATCGGTCGTTCACATCGGTGAGGTAGTACGTTTTGCCACCGACTTCCATGTACACCGAGTGCTTGGCGTGCAGGTAGACCGGCAGCTCCTCGAAGGATACGTCGAGTGCCTCCGCTGCTTTCGTTCCCATAGCGGACCCCTTTCCTTGGGCTTAACCTTGTCGCCTATCATAGCAAGAACTACCCCGCGATGCACCCGGAAAACCAGAACGATGCCAACCTTCTGCGAAAAGCGGGAGAAAGTTGAGCGCGGCGGCGTGTTTTTGTGGCGAACGGCGGCCTTTTTGGTGCTTTACGCGCGCGTGGCGAAGAACCGCTCGGCGATGCGCGCGGCCTCGGCGGCGTCCTTGCCGTAGTAGTCCGCCCCAATTTCGTGCGCATACTCGGAGGTGAGCACGGCACCGCCCACAAACACGCGCACATCCGGCACCTGCTCGTGCAGCAGCTGCACGGTGCGCTCCATGGCCCGCACCGTGGTGGTCATGAGCGCCGAGAGGCCCACAAGGCGCACGCTGTGTTCGCGCACCGCCTGTACCACCTGTTCAGGGGCCACATCGCGCCCGAGGTCTATCACGCGGTAGCCGTAGTTTTCCAGCAGCATGCGCACGATGTTCTTGCCGATGTCGTGGATGTCGCCCTGCACGGTGGCAAGCACGATGGCTTTGTCGTTGTCGATAGGCGCGGCGTCGCCCATGCGGGCGCGCACCACGTCGAAGCCGGCCTTGACCGCCTCGGCCGAAGCCATGAGCTGGGGCAAGAAGAACGCGCCGCTGTCGAAGCGCTCCCCCACCACGTCGAGCGCGGGGATGAACACGCCGTCGATGAGGTCGAGCGGGTCGTGGTTCGCCAGAAGGCGCTCGGTGGCGGCCGTCATGGGAGCCTTGCGACCGGTGAGGATGAGGTGCACCATTGCGCGCACGTCGTCCGCCGCGTCGGCGAGCGCGGTCGGGAGGGGGAAGGGGTCGGCGCTGGCTGCGGGCGCGGGGGCGCTGTCGCACCGCACGGGATCCTTCGACTCCGCGCTGCGCTCGCTCGGGCTGGCGGAGGGGGAAGCGGCTGGTGCCGCGTAGGGGTCGGGGGCGGTGGCGTAGTGTTCGACGAAGGCGGCGGAGCCTGCGTCCTGACCGCTCAACACCTGCCAGGTGGCAACTGTGTCGCGGTAGCGGGCGGAAAGCGGGTTCAGGATGGGCAGGTCGAGGCCCGAGGCCAGGGCGGCGGCCAAAAATGTTGCGTTCACCAGGCCGCGTTGTGGCAGGCCGAAACTCACATTCGACACGCCCAGCTCCGTGCGCACACCGAGGCGTTCCTTCACGAGGCGCACGGCGCGCAGCGTTTCGCGCACCTCGTCCTGGTTGGTGGCGGCGGCCATCACCAGGCAGTCGATGACGATGTCCGCGCGCGGAATGCCCTGCGCCTCCGCGGCGGCCACAATGCGCTCGGCCGCGCGCAGGCGTCCCTCGGCGGTGGGCGGGATGCCGTCCTCATCAAGCGTGAGGCCCACCACGGCGCAGCCGTACTTCTTCACGAGGGGCAACACGGCCTCCAAGCTGGAGCGTTTCGCGTTCACGGAGTTCACGAGCGGCTTGCCGGCGTAGCAGCGCACGGCGGCTTCCACGGCCGCGGGGTCGCTTGAGTCAATTTGCAGCGGTAGCGTGACCGTGGCCTGCAACCGCTCGATAGCCTCTGCAAGCGCGGCGGGCTCGTCGAGTTCCGGCAGCCCCACGTTTACATCCAAAATGCCGGCGCCGGCTTCTTGCTGCGCCACCGCCTCGCCCACCAGGTGGTCGTAGTCGCCCGCCTTGAGCGCGGCGCGCAACTTCGGCTTGCCCGTGGGATTGATGCGCTCCCCCACCACGACCACGTCCGACGAGCCCTGCGGCAGCACGACCGCCTCCTGCGCGCTCGTGACCACGAAGGCATCCGGCATCGCGCGTGGCACGGGCGTACGGCCCGCCACCAACTTCGCAAGTTCTTCCACGAAGGCGGGCGTAGTGCCGCAGCAGCCGCCCACTACGCTCACACCCGCATCAATAATGCGGCTCATAACCTCGGCAAACGCAGCCGGTTCCACGTCGTACACCGTGCGACCATCCACGAGGCGCGGCAGGCCTGCATTCGGCCGCACCACTACAGGACAGCGGGCGAAGCGCAGAAGCTCGTGCGCCACCGGTTCCAACTCTTCCGGCCCGAGCGAGCAGTTCACGCCCACCACATTCACGCCGAGCGCCGAAAGCGTGGCCGCCGCCACGGTAGGCGACGTGCCCAAAAACGTGCGGCCATCCTCGCCAAAGGTAAGGGAAGCGAATACGGGCAGGTCAGAGTGCTCCTTAGCCGCCAGTACCGCCGCCTTGGCCTCGCGCAGGTCGGTCATAGTTTCAATGAGCACGATATCGCAGCCCGCGTCCACTACCGCGCGCACCTGTTCAGCGAACACTTCATACGCCTCTTCGAACGAGAGCGTGCCAAGCGGCTCCAAAAGCGCGCCGATGGGCCCGAGTCCCCCCGCCACGTAGCGGGCGCCCGCCGCGCGCGCGTTGGCGGCGGCCGCGCGATACACGTCAGCCACCGAGGTGCGGCCCGCCAACTTGTGCGCGTTCGCGCTGAACGTGTTGGTGGTGATCATCTCCGCGCCGGCAGCCACGTAGCTTGCATGGATGGCCGTGATGGCTTCCGGGTCGCTGAAGTTCAGCAGGTCGGGCAATTCGCCGTGCGCCGTGAGGCCCTGGGCTTGCAGCAGCGTTCCCATGGCGCCGTCCTGCACGAGAAAGTCCTGGCCGCGCAACACGCGCTCCAAATGCGCGTCAGCGATGCGCAGGCCAGCAAGGGGGTCGGGCAGCTGCCCCTCGGGCGCGCTCGCGTTCGGCGTGGCGGCGTGTGGGCAGGTAGACGAATTATCCATGACAGGTCCTTCCTTGACCTCTGAGCGTGCACGCCTCCCGTAGCGCGCACGACGCACACCCCGAACGCACCGAGGCGTTCGGCGGCTCGCCTTCGAACAGGCCCACCACCGCCGTGATGCTTTTCGTGGGCACGAGCAAGTTCCCCTCCGTGCACACCAAACCGATGCGGCGCGGCGCGTCGAGCGCGTCGAGAAACGCGGGCTGCACGTCAAGCGGCAGGTCGCCGTAGCCGGGGCTGTAGCGGAAGTTCGTGCGCAGGCCGCGCGCGACAGCCTCTTCCACAATGCGGGCTTCCTCTGCGTCGGCCGCGGCCTCCACCAGCGACGACGCGGCGGCTCCGTACATGAGCGCGTCCGTGGGGCTTATCGCCGCGCGCTGACGCAGCGCGCGCTCGCTTTCAACCCCCAGCGTGCACGCCATGAGCGCCACATCACGCGCACCCTCTAAGTGGCGCGCGATGTCACGCCCCTCAAGCACCAGGCCGCAACCCGCTAACACCACACGGCACTCGTTGGAGCGTTCAGAATCAAGGGGAAACACGGCATGCACGCAGCGCGGGTGCAGTTCGCGTTCGCACGCTTCCACAGCTTCGTCGAAGCGGCCCGCCAGGTCAACGTCGAGTTCCTGGCCGCTGTAGCCCAGGTAGCGCAGCGCCTCGGCGCGGTCGACGCGCAAACGCCCATCAGGCGCCATTAAGAAACCGCCTCGTCGGAGCCAGCCGCAGCCGCGCCCTGCTTCCACGAAGCGCGCAGGGCCGACGCGCAGGCGCGCGCAATGTCGGGCTGGTTCATCGTGTACACGTGCAGGCCGTCCACGCCATGCGCCTGCAACTCCACCAGCTGCGCGCACGCATATTCAATGCCGGCCGCACGCAGGGCCGCGGGGTCGTCCTCGTACTTCGCCAACAGCTTGATAATGGGAGATGGCAGCGAGGCACCGCACATGAACACCATGCGCTCGATCTGCGCTTTCCCGAGAAACGGCATGATGCCGCACGCGATGGGAACCGTGATGCCCGCCTTATCGGCTGCCTCGCGGAAGCGGTAGTAGTACTCGTTTTCGAAGAACAGCTGCGTCACGAAGAACCGCGCGCCCGCGTCCTGCTTCTGCTTGAGGTGTGCAACCGACGCCTTGAAGTTGGTACACTCGATGTGCCCCTCCGGATACGCCGCCGCACCCACGCAAAACCCCTCGTCAGCCAACCGCATGATGAGGTCTTTCGCGAAACGGAACGGCCCTGCGTCAGGCTCCGTCCCCGGCACGCGGTCGCCGCGCAGCGCGAGCACGTTCGTCACGCCCTTGTGCTTGAGGTCGTCGAGCGCCGCCGCGAGCGAGTCCTCCGTGGCGCCCGCGCAGGTGAGATGCGCCACGGTGGGCACGTCGAAGTCGTCGTGGATCATTGCGGCCACGTCGGCCGTGGCGCGCTTGTTGCCGCTGCCGCCGGCCGAATACGTCACGCTCACGAAGTCGGGCAGCAGCATGGCTAGTTCAGCGGCCACTTCGTGCGCCGTTTCCAGCGTGAGGTCGCCCTTGGGCGGGAATATCTCGAACGACAGGGGTTGCCGTCCCGTCGCGCGAGCCTGGTCATAGATGTCACATACGGTTCTCATGCGGGTCATTATACGGAAGCGCCCGGGGCCCGGCAAACCGGAACCCGGGCGCACACCATTTACTCACCGAACGCGTTAGCGCCCCACCGCCTGGCGAAGCTTCCCGATGGGAGCCCACGTAAACACCGCGCCCACGATGCACAGCACAAACACGAGGCCGGACACGAATCCCGAGGCCGGCGCCACGTTCACGCCCACACCGATGAGCGCCCACAGAAACACAATCTGGAAGAAGTTATCCTGATAGGTCTTCTTCATGATGTAGCCCAGCACCAGCACGCCAGCCGTGAGTGCTATCACCGACAGCCCGTTCAGGAACGGCACGCCGCCGTCAAGCACGCGCGTAATGAGGATGGCCATGTTCGCCAGCGTGGCCACGGTCACCCACGCGGTGTAGAGCGACACGGGAATCCAGCCGGCGCCCGAGGTGGCCGTGCGGCGCACGTTCATGTAGAGCGCCGCCAGCGTGGCCCACTCGGCCAGAATGACGATGAAGGAGATTCCCACCAGCTCAAAGTGCCAAAGCGCCAGCCAGAGCACGTTCAGCACGCAGCTGGCAATGAACAGCACCGACGTGGGCGTGAACCGCTTCGGCCGCGCCGGGGCCTGGCGCGTGTACGCCACCAGCCACACAATCATGGCAATATAGATGACCGACCAGATGGAGAACACGTAGCCGGCCGGCGTGAACCACGTGAACACGCCGTAGGCCACGGTGGCCGACGTGTTACCGCCCAGCTGACCTCCTTCTATGACCGCGTTGCCAATAAGCGTGAGCGCGTAGACAATCCACATGGTCACCGTTTCAGGCGTGAGATAGCCGCCGCGCTCAAGCTTGCGCCCGGTGTGCGTGTTGCGAGCCCGCTGGACAACGCCGGGGGCCGCTGTTGCATGATAGGCATGATTAGGCATGATGCACCTCGCTTTCTTACTAGGTAGGTGCCTCAGTGTAGCGCTGCGCGCAGGCGAAACCCGTTACGGGAGTCTGGCAGTCCTGAATCGCTTCGGCGCAGATCAGAAGCATAGTTGTAAGCGATGAGGGGCGCGATTAGCCGATGCGCATGCGCAGAAGGTCGCCGGGGGCGAGGGGCGCGTGGGGCGTGGCGGCGGCGGCGCTCGTGGTGTCGCAGGCTTCTGGGTCGAAGCAGTAGCGTTCAGCCGAACGGTTCGCGACAGGCACCGGCGTGGGCACGCCTTTTTCGGGAAGCCACGCGAGGTTGCGCACCCGCACGCGCGTGACAGGGCGATGCGGCGCGAGCACTTCCAGTTCGTCACCTTCGCTGAAGCGGTTGTAGCAGGTGACAATCGTGCGTTCGCCCACCTCTTCCACAGTGGCGGCGTGCAGGCACTCCTTCACGTAGCCGTCGCGCTCGGGCGTCTGGGTGGCGCGCCCGTAGTAGAAGCCGGTGGAATACGGGCGGTGCGAGACGGTGAGCAGCTCGGGCGCAACCTCGGCGGGGTCGGCACCGTCGAGCACGGCGCGGTAGGCGTGCACCACCGTGGCCACGTAGAACGCCTTCTTGTTGCGGCCCTCAATCTTGAAGGACGTGATGCCGGCCGCCGCGAGATCGTCCAGGTGCGCAAGCATGTTGAGGTCCTGCGCGTTCATGACGTAGGTGCCGCGCACGTCCTCTTCAATGGGGTAGAACTCGCCGGGGCGCTGCTCTTCCACCAGCGCATAGCTCCAGCGGCACGGCTGCGCACAGTAACCTTTGTTGCCGGAGCGCCCGGTCATGGCCGAGCTGATGAGGCAGCGGCCCGACACAGCCATGCACATGGCACCGTGTACGAACGCCTCCAGCTCCAACTCACGCGGGGCATCAGCGCGCATGCGGGCGATGTCTTCCACGCTCATCTCGCGGGCACACACTACGCGGCTTGCGCCCAGCTCATGCCACATGCGGGCCGCTTCCGCGTTGCAGACGCCCGCCTGCGTGCTCACGTGCAGATGCACGCCCGGCGCGTGCTTTCGCGCGAGCGAGAACGCGCCGAGGTCGCTCACGATGAAGGCATCCACGCCGGCGGCCGCGAGGGCTTCCAGGTACGCAGGGAGCGCGACGAGGTCATCGGCATCCATGAGCGCGTTTAGCGTCACATACGCACGTGCGCCCGCAGCATGCGCGCAGGCCACCGCCGCAGGCACCTCATCAAGCGCAAAGTTCGTCGCCCGCTGGCGCAGCCCAAAGCGGTCGCACGCAAAGTACACCGCATCCGCCCCAAACCGCACCGCCGCCTCCAACTGCCCTCGCCCACCCGCAGGCGCCAGCAGTTCAGGAATGGTGCGGTTGTCAGCAGAAGTGGTCATGGTTAGGCCAGCGTGACTCGGGGGCCCTGCGGGGTGTCTTCAATGACGAAGCCCAGGTCAGTGAGGCCGTCGCGGACGGCGTCGGCGCGGCCCCAGTCTTTGGCGGCGCGGGCTTCGGTGCGGGCGGCCAAGAGCGCTTCCACGGCCTCGGTCGTGTTGCAGCCCTCGTAGCCGGCCAGCTCAGCTGCCAGGTTAACCACCTCAGCGGGGTAGCCATCGTCGCCTTCCCCGCAGCCCGCTTCAGGAGCCGCCACGTCGATGCCAAACACGCCCAGCAGCTCCACAATCACCCCGCGCGCGTCGCGCAGCGCCGGCACGTCGGTGATGGACACGGTCTTGCCCGCGGTCTGCGCGTTCACGTCAGCGATGAAATCAAACACCTCGCCCAACGCCTTGCAGGTGTTGAAGTCGTCATCCATGGCCAGGATGAAGCCCATCTTCACCGCGCGGGTGCGCTCCATGAGCGCGCGCACGTCAAGCGGCGAAGGAATGTCCGCGGCATTTTCCAGCAGCCAGTCGAGGTTCTTCACGGCGTTTTTGATGCGCCCAAGCGCCGCACCTGCCTCAGCCAGGCGTTCGTCGGAGAAGTCGAGCGGGCTGCGGTAGTGCGTCTGCAGCATGAGGAAGCGCAGCACAGCCGGGTCGGTCACCTCCAGCACGTCGTGCAGCAGCTTGAAGTTCCCGAGCGATTTGCTCATCTTTTCGGAGTTGATTTGCAGCATGCCGCCGTGCATCCAGTGGTTCGCGAACGTGCAGCCGCACGCCGCCTCGCTCTGTGCGCGTTCGTTCTCGTGGTGCGGAAACACCAGGTCGGCCCCGCCGCCGTGGATGTCGAACGGCAGACCCAGGTACTTGCGCGACATGGCAGAGCACTCGATGTGCCAGCCCGGACGCCCCATTCCCCAGGGCGATTCCCACGCGGGCTCACCAGGCTTAGCGGCCTTCCACAGCGCGAAGTCGAGCGGGTCGCGCTTGCGATCTTCCACACCCTTGCCGTCGGCACGCAGCTCGCGGTGGCCGCTTTCCATCTCATCCACGTTGCGACCGGACAGTTCGCCATAGGCCGCATACGAGCGCACGGCGAAGTACACGTCACCGTCCACGTCATAGGCGTGCCCACCGTCGATGAGTTCCTGAATGAGCTCAATCATCGCGGGGATTTCCTCGGTGGCTTTCGGGCGCACATCGGGGTCGAGCACGCCCGCGGCACGCATATCTTCGATAAACGCTGCGGTGTATTCGGCAGCCACCTCGGCGGCATCGCGTCCCTCTTCGTTCGCCTTGTTGATAATCTTGTCGTCCACGTCGGTGACGTTCTGCACAAACGTCACGTCAAAGCCGCGCCACATGAGGTAGCGGCGAATCACGTCGAACGAGATGAACGTGCGCGCGTTGCCAATGTGAATGCGGTTGTACACGGTGGGGCCGCACACGTACATGCCCACCTTGCCGCGCTCGAGCGTTTCGAGGTCAACCTTTTCGCGCACCTTGGTGTCGTAGAGTCTAATCATGAGCGCTTCTCCTGCTTCTCAAGCTCTTCTAGTTTCTTTTCGAGCGCTTGGATGCGCTCGCAGAGGTTCTCGCACTGCTCTTCAATGGGATCGGGCAGGTTCTCGCGGTGCTTCGCGGCGTCCTTGGCCTCGCGCTCCACGCGCTTGCCGTCGCGCATGACAATGTGCCCCGGGATGCCCACCACCGTGGAGTTCGGCGGTACGTCCTTCACCACCACAGCGCCGCCTCCCACCTTGGAGTTTTCGCCGATGGTGATGTTGCCCAACACCGATGCGCCCACGCCCACCAGCACGTTGTTTTCCAGCGTGGGGTGGCGCTTACCAATTTCGTGGCCGGTGCCACCCAGTGTGACGCCCTGATAGAGCGTGCAATCGTCGCCGATGATGGTGGTTTCGCCAATGATAACGCCCATGGCGTGGTCGATGAAGAAGCGTCGCCCAATCTGCGCCGCCGGGTGGATTTCAACGCCCGTCATCCAGCGGGTGAACTGGGACGATATGCGCGCAAGACTTTTGAGACCGTGATTCCACAGCCAATGCTCCACCACGTGCGACCAGCGCGCGTGCAGTCCCGGATACGTCAACCAAATGACGAACGAGTTCTGCGCCGCCGGATCGCGCTCCTTAACAGCCTGAATATCCTCGCCAATAGTTTTGAAAATGTTCACAAAAACCCTCTCTGTCGATGGAGAATTGTAGCACAGCGTCTGACGCCGGCCGCAATCCAGAGCAGCCGGCTCTTAGAAACATCGACAGAGTAAACACACGGCGGTGGCGGAGATGCCTTCTTCGCGGCCTTCGAAGCCGAGGTGTTCGGTGGTGGTGGCTTTCACGCCCACGTTCTCGACGGAAATGCCCATGGCGGCGGCCAGTTTTTCGCGCATGGCGTCGCGGTAGGGCGAGAGTTTGGGGGCCTGAGCAGCAATGACGGAATCGACGTCCAGGATGGTGTAGCCTTCTGCGCGCACCTTGTCAGCCACGGCGGACAGAAGTTTGAGGGAGTCGGCGTCCTTGTAGGCGGGGTCGGTGTCGGGGAACAGCTTCCCGATGTCGCCGCCGCGGATGCCGCCCAGAAGCGCGTCGGAAATGGCGTGCGCCAACACGTCGGCATCCGAATGACCCAGCAGCCCGCGCGTGTGCGGAATGTCCACGCCGCCCAGGATAAGCTTGCGCCCCTCAGCGAACGCGTGCACGTCATACCCTTGGCCTATACGGAGGGCGGAAAATGCTTCGGTCAGATCGGTCACTGGTTCTCCCCTATCAGCGCGCGGCTTGCAGCTGTGGCACGCTATTGCTCCAGGTCTTTCAGGTAAATGGCTCGCACGGCGGCGGCGAGCATCAGGTAGTCTTCGGGGACGGTCAGCTTGATGTTGTCGCGCTTGCCTTCCACTACGAGCACACGGCCACCCAAACGCTCAATGAGCGACGAGTCGTCGGTGCCCACAAAGCCGTCCGACAGCGCCGAGGCATGGGCGCGGCGGTAGATGCCCGCACGGAACACCTGCGGCGTCTGGGCATTCCAGAACACACGGCGGTCGGGCGTGCCCATGATCACGCCATTCTCCACCACTTTAAGCGTGTCGACGGCCGGATGCGCCACCACAGCGCCGTCGCAGTCGATGTTGCCTTTCAGCGTGGCAATGGTATGCCCAATGAGTTCGGGTGAAATGAGCGGGCGCGCGCCGTCGTGCAGGATGACGTATTCGTACTCGTCGGGCACGAATTCCAGGCCGGAGAACGCGGACTCCTGACGGCTCGGGCCGCTCGGTGCCACCACCACGGGCGTCACAAACGGGAATGGGTCGATGGCTTTCTTCAGATACTCATCGCAGCGGTCTTCAGGGCACACAATAACAATGAGCCCGATGTCGCCCACCGCGTCAAACGCCTCAGCCGACCACGTGAGAATGGGCTTGCCGGCAATTTCCACCAGCTGCTTGCCGCCCTCTTTGCCGAAGCGCTCCCCCGTTCCGCCAGCCAAAATGATGGCTGCCGTCTGCGGGTTCTTGTCCACTTCGCCCTTCAGCCCGTGCAGCGACTGCGCAAGGGTATCCAAGTCCAAATCATCACTCGTCAACTCCGGCGCGCGCAGCACCTCCGACGAAAAGATAGGGTCAATGGTTTTGGGCATGGCAATCCCTCTCGCAGTCGTTCATTAGTCTTCACATAGTATGACAGAGCGCGCGGCCTTCGCAAGCCGCGCGCTCTCGTTTCATTATAATGTCAGTCGGCGTTAGTCCGCAGCGCCACCGGCGGCGGAGCCGCCTCCGGAGGTGACACCGGCGTGGCCGAGGTCGTAGTTCGTCAGCAGCAGTTCAGCGTCGCGCGCGATGCTATCGCGCTTGCGCGGCTCGGGGATAGCGCCCGAACCCTGCGTGAACACCAGCTCGCCGTCCACGGCATCCACGTCAATGATGGAGCCACTCTCCCACTTGCCCTCGAGAATTTCCTCGGACAGCGGGTCTTCCAGCAGGCGCTGGATGGCACGGCGGAGCGGACGGGCGCCGAACGTGGCATCGGTGCCTTCCTTCGCAATGAGCTTGCACGCCGCATCCGTCAAATTGATGGACATGTTCTGCGCGATAAGGCGCTCGCGCAAATCGGCCACCATGAGTTTCACAATTTCGCCGATCTGCTGTTCGGTCAGGCTCTTGAACACGATAATCTCGTCGATACGGTTCAGGAACTCGGGCCTGAACAGCTTCTTCATCTCGGACATGACGCGGCTCTTGATCTCCTTGTCGGAGAGGCCCGCGTGGTCGTCGGTGGAGAAGCCGAGCGTCGAAGGCTGCGCGATCTCGCGTGCGCCCACGTTCGACGTCATGATGATAACCGTGTTGCGGAAGTCAACCGTGCGACCCTGCGCGTCCGTCAAGCGGCCCTCCTCCAGAATTTGGAGCAGGATGTTGAACACGTCGGGGTGCGCCTTTTCAATCTCGTCGAACAGCACCACCGAGTAGGGGCGCTGGCGCACGGCCTTCGTCAGCTGGCCGCCCTCGTCGAAGCCCACGTAGCCCGGAGGCGAACCCACCAGGCGCGACACGCTGTGCTTCTCCATGTACTCGGACATGTCGAACGAGAGCAGCGCATCCTCGGAGTTGAACAGGAACTCGGCAAGCGCTTTCGAGAGTTCAGTCTTACCCACGCCCGAGGGGCCCAGGAAGATGAACGAACCGGCCGGGCGCTTCGGATCCTTGAGGCCTGAGCGCGAGCGGCGGATGGCCTTCGAAAGCGCGGTCACGGCCTCTTCCTGGCCAATCACACGCTCGTGCAGCACCGATTCCATGCGCAGCAGCTTCTCGGTTTCGGCCTCGGTGAGGTTCGACACGGGCACGCCCGTGGTCATGGACACCACATCCGCGATGTCTTCCACCGTCACCTGCTGGATGGTTTTCTGGGCGTTTTCCTCCCAGTCCTTTTCGGCCTGGGCGCGCTTATCCTTGAGCTGGGCTTCCTCGTCGCGCAACTGGGCGGCGCGCTCGAAATCTTGGGCGGCGATGGCGCCGTCTTTCTCGGCGCGCAGCTTGCGCAGTTCCTCGTCCAAGTCACGCAGTTCCTTCGGCAGCGTCATGTTGCGAATGCGCATGCGCGCGCCCGCCTCGTCAAGCACGTCGATGGCCTTGTCGGGCAGGAAGCGATCCTGGATGTAGCGGCTGGCCAGCAACACGGCCGCTTGCAGCGCCTCGTCGGTGAAGTGCACCTGGTGGTGCGCCTCGTAGCGGTCGCGCAGGCCCTCCATGATGCGCAGCGCCTGTTCCTCGTTCGGCTCGCCCACAGTGATGGGCTGGAAGCGGCGCTCAAGGGCGGAGTCTTTCTCCAGGTGCTTGCGGTACTCGTCGATGGTGGTGGCGCCGACGACCTGAATCTCACCGCGGGACAGCGGCGGCTTCAAAATGGCGGCGGCGTCGATGGAGCCCTCGGCCGAGCCCGCGCCGATGAGCGTGTGAATTTCGTCGATGAACAGGATAATGTCGCCCGCGTCCTGCACCTCTTTGATGCACTTCTTCAGGCGCTCTTCGAATTCGCCGCGGTACTTCGACCCGGCCACGAGCGCACTCACGTCAAGCGTGAACAGGCGCTTGTCGCGCAGAATGTCGGGCACCTGGTTCGACACGATGAGCTGCGCCAAACCTTCGACCACGGCTGTTTTGCCGACGCCCGGCTCGCCGATGAGCAGCGGGTTGTTCTTCTGGCGGCGCGAAAGCACCTGCATGACGCGCTCGATTTCGCCGGCGCGGCCGATGACCGGGTCCAGCTTGCCGTCGCGCGCCTTCTTCGTAAGGTCGGTGCCGAATTCCTTCAGCACGCTGTCGGAGCCCTGCGCGCTCTGATCGAATGCATTGCGACCAGCGTAGACCGGGCTTTGACCCACGAGGTCGTTCAGCGCGCTGCGCACGTCGTCGCCCGACACGCCCAGGCGCGTGAGTACCTCAAGCGCCGTGCCGTCGCCTTCGCGCACGATGCCGAGCAGCAAGTGCTCGGTGGAAATGTAGGATTGACCCATCTGCATGGCCTCGCGCAGGCTGTTTTCCAGCACGCGCTTCACGCGGGGCGTGAACGACAGGTGACCCGACACATCGGTGTCCTCGTCGATGGCCACCACCTGGCGAATGGCTTGCACCACGCCGTCGTACTTGACGTTCAGGCGGTCGAGCGCCTGGGCGGCCAGGCCGTCTTTCTCCTGGATGAGTCCCAGCAGGATATGTTCGGTGCCCACGTAGGGCTGATGCAGCGAGCGAGCCTCGTCCTGGGCAAGGACAAGCACTTTGCGCGCCTTGTCGGTGAACTTTTCAAATGACATGTAAAGCCTCGATTCTCGCGGAGCTTCTTGTGTTTCACGGTACATGCTAGCACTCTCGTCAAGAGAGTGCCAACGCAAAGCAGGCCGCACACGCTCGCTCCATAACTTGAGCCCTTGGCAACAACGGCGACCATCGTATCACGACCTCCCCCAGCCCGCGTACGAGCGGCCGGATGAGACCGAACGTGCTCATTTCTGACGAGGAACTGAAACCTCGGGCCCTCACGTACAAGGAGGCCGCCCGGCATCAACGCACGGACAGCCTCCTGGATAACGCTGCGTACCTACTTATATTAGTACAGCTTCGCTCCTGCGGGGATGCGGTCGTCTACCATGAGCAGGTTGAGGCGCTCCTCGGGCTCGCCGTTCTCGCCGGGTTCCTCGTGGATGGCACTGATAATCATGCCGCACGAGTCCACACCCATCATCTTGCGCGGCGGCAAGTTGGTGATGGCGATAAGCGTGCGGCCCACCAGCTCTTCCGGCTCGTAGTACGCGTGGATGCCGGAGAGGATGGTGCGGTCGGTGCCTGTGCCGTCGTCGAGCGTGAACTGCAACAGTTTCTTGCTCTTCGGCACGGCGATGCACTCCTTCACCTTCACAGCGCGGAAGTCCGACTTGCTGAACGTGTCGAAGTCCACCTCGTCTTCGAACAGGGGCTCGATGACCACCTTCGAGAAGTCGATGGGCTCGGGAGCGGCCGCCGCTGCGGGAGTAGCCGCCGCGGCCGGGCGCGAACGCCCGCCCACTGGGACTTCGTCGCGCATGTGCGGGAACAGCAGCACATCGCGGATGGACGGCGCGTCGGTGAGCAGCATGACCAGGCGGTCGATGCCCACACCCACACCGCCCGCAGGCGGCATGCCGTACTCAAGCGCGCGCACGTAGTCTTCGTCGTAGCCCATGGCCTCATCGTCGCCCGAGTTCTTGGCATCCACCTGCGCCTGGAAGCGCTCGGCCTGATCGACCGGGTCGTTCAACTCGCCGAAGGCGTTGGCGTACTCATGTCCGCAGATGAACAGCTCGAAGCGCTCGGTAAAGTTCGGATCGCCCGCCTTCTTCTTGGCCAGCGGCGACACCTCAAGCGGGTGGTCAATCACGAACGTGGGTTGGATGAGTTTCTCTTCGGCCACGGCCTCGAAGATCTCGGCGATCAGCTTGCCCTTGCCCCACGCGTCCTCGGCGTGGCCGCCGTTCTTCTCCAGGATGGCCACCAATTCCTCGCGCGTGCGCTCGAAGCTGACGTCCTCGCCCGCGCCGGCGCTCGCCAGTTCGGCCATGGACTTGCGCGGCCACTCGCCGGACAGGTCGATGTCCTGCCCCTGGTAGGTGATCTGGAGCGTTCCGCAGGCGGCCAGCGCCGCCGCCTGGATGTAGCCCTGCGTGAGCTCCATCATGCCCTCAAGGTCGGAAAACGCCTGGTAGGCTTCCATCGTGGTGAACTCGGGGTTATGGTACGGGTCCATGCCCTCGTTGCGGAACTGACGGCCGATTTCGAACACCTTCTCAAACCCACCCACCAAGAGGCGCTTGAGCGGCAACTCGGTGGCGATGCGCAGGAAGTAGTCGCGGTCGAGCGCGTTGAAGTGCGTCGTGAACGGCTTGGCGTTCGCGCCGCCCAGAATGGGATGCAAAAACGGCGTTTCCACCTCGTAGAAGCCCTGGTCCTCCATGTAGCGACGGATAGCCGCCACAATCTTGAAGCGCTTCTCGAAGGTGTTTTTGACCTCGGGGTTCATGACCAGGTCGACGTAGCGCTGGCGATAGCGCGTCTCTTTGTCCGCTAGGCCGTGGAACTTCTCAGGCAGCGGGCGCAGCGACTTGCTCAGCAGCTCAAACGATGTCACAGCCACGGACAGCTGTCCGCGCTTCGTGCGCATCATGGTGCCGTGCACGCCAATCCAGTCGCCCACGTCGAGGGCTTTCAATTCCGCGAAGGCGTCTTCGCCCAGCGCGTTGATGCGACAGAACAGCTGCATGTCGCCCGTGGAGTCGCGCAGCTCAAGGAAGGCCAGCTTGCCCTGGTCGCGCTTGGCCATCACACGGCCCGCCACCTGCACTTCGTCCTCGGTGGACGCGCCGTCTTCCAGGTTCGCATACTGTTCGGCCAGATCAGCCAGATGGTGCGAATACTTGAACGCGTGGCCGTACGGGTCCTTACCCGCCGCCATGAGCGCCTCACGCTTAGCGCGGCGCACCGCAATGGGGTCGTCTTCGATGACGTGCTCAGTCTGCTCGGGGGTATCGCTCATAGGTTGTCCTCAAACTCGCAGGTTGGCGTAATGGGAGCCTTAGTGCTCGATTTTGACGATGACCATGGAGATGTCGCGGCCGGTGGGGCCTGTCGTCTCCACTTTGTCGCCCTTCTTGTGGCCCAGCAGCGCGGCGCCCACCGGAGACTCGTTCGAAATCTTGCCAGCGGCGGCGTCGCTCTCGGCGCCACCCACAATGGTGAACACGCGCTCTTTGCCGCCCATGTCCACGGTCACCGTGGAGCCGATGTTCACCTTACTGGAGCGCTTCGGCGTGTTGACCACGGTCGCCTCAGACAGGATGCGGCTGATCTCGGCGATGCGCGCCTCCATCATGCCCTGCTCGTTCTTCGCGTCGTCGTACTCGGAGTTCTCCGAGATGTCGCCGAACTCGCGCGCCACCTTGATGCGCTCGCCAATTTCGGCGCGCTTCTCCGTCTCGAGGAAATGGAGCTCTTCCTCTAGCTTGTCCTTACCCTCTTGCGTGAGGATGAAATTATCGCTTGCCATTGTGCTCACCCGTCCACATACAACAGGCACGCCCGGTTGTTGAGCGTGCGACTTAACTTTATTTTGAACTGATTTTTCGGTCGTGCCGAAGGAATACAAAAAAGCGGCGTGCGCCCGGCCGAGCCGTCGACGCACACCGCGAACCGGTTCGCTACCGTCGAGCTATTCAGCCTTCTTCTTGGCGGCCGTCGTGGTCTTCTTGGCAACTGTCTTGCGGACAGGCTTCTCTTCCTCGACCTCTTCGACGATTTCTTCCTCATCCTCGGCTTCTTCGATGGCCTTCTCGCCGCCACCCATGCCGTCGCGCAGGTTCTTCACGGTCTTGCCGAGGGCGCTACCGAGCTTCGGGAGGTTCTTCGGCCCGAAGATAAGCAGGATGACCGCCAGGATGATAAGCAGCTCCGGCATGCCCATACCCAGGATTTTCATACATTCCTCCAAGCTTGTCGTGCGAAGCAAACCCCGTCTGAGCGCTCCGCCTACTCTGACCCTGTCAGAGTAGCATATTGCTATGCAAAAAAGGGATGCCCTTCAAAAGCTACATCCCTTTCAGCTCCGTAATGTGGAACCTGAATTCCCCATTGCCCCCTGGACGGGAGCGCTAACAAAAATAGCATTACCGAACCGGGAAAACAAGCCTCAATCCCCCGAAAACGCGGGGCTGACAAAAACAAAAGACACGAATCGCGAAGGCTTACCAATTGAACCATTAAGATACAAAAAAGGTCAGCCGTGTGTGGCTGACCTGATTATTCGTGGTCGGGTTGACAGGATTTGAACCTGCGGCCTCTGCGTCCCGAACGCAGCGCTCTACCAAGCTGAGCCACAACCCGAAGTACTGCGTTAAGCAGCGACGGATATAATAGCACAACGAATAGAAAAGCAAAAGAAATTACCCCGACATTTTCGCATCCATCGCATCTTCAAGCTCAAAGCCACCATATTCTTACCTTTTCTTAGCCAGCCGAGTTAGATGTAGGTAGAGTGGTTACAGCCTGGTGAAGGTATGGATGAGGCGGTGATCACACTCTTACATTACACATTTTACGGTGGTATTATATTTTTGTAATATTGTTTTGTAACTATCCTGGGAGGCGACGTGAATATCGTCTATGTTGACGACAGAGTGCCAGCAAGGCACGCTGAAATCTCGAAAGAGGACGCGGCGCACGCGTGGGAACACTGTATTTGTAGTAGGGCACGGCTGGACAAGAACCCCGACGAGTATTTGGCTATAGGCTACGATTCTAAGGGTCGATCTCTTGAGTTGGTGGCTCTACGAAATGCGGAAGGCGATTGGTTGATTTACCATGCGTATACTCCCCCGACGGAGAATGCTAAAAGGGAACTTGGGCTGGGAAGGAGTAAGCGATGAGCAACGATGTGCATAATAAGTTTGGCATAACAGCTGAAGAGCTGGACGAGCGCGCTGCTGAGTATGAGTCCGAGAACTGGTCGCATATGGAGTTCGGCGAAATTGTCAAAGGGCGCCCAAAACTCTACGATGAAAAGATGGACACCATTGTGGTGAAGGTACCCCACTCCCGCGTAGTAGCAATGAAGAGGGTAACCAGCCAGCAGGGCGGCACACGATCTGACTTTGTCCGACGCGCTATCGACAACGAACTCATTGCCTCGAATTAAACTAGAGCGCAACAACCGACCATAGTAAACGAGCGCTTCTTTACTAAGAGAACGCCGCCCTTTTTGTTGGAGGGCGGCGTTTTGTTTGAGTGCTTGGTAGGTATGGAAAGATGGGGGCGCGTTGCTTCCCCTACTCTGCCCGCAGCGCGTCGATGGGGTTTTTGCGGGAGGCTCGGTGGGCGGGGAAGATGCCGAAGGCGAGGCCGATGGCGGTGCTGGCGGCCACGGCGGCCCAGACAGCGTTCCACGACACGACGAACGTGAGGCCCACCGTGTTCAGCAGCAGGCCGAGCGCGATGCCGGCGCCGATACCCACCGCGCCGCCGACGATGCTCATAATAAGCGCCTCCAGGAGGAACTGCGCCAGGATGTCCATGCGACGCGCGCCGAGGGCCTTCTTGATGCCAATTTCGCGCGTGCGCTCCGTCACCGACACCAGCATGACGTTCATCACGCCGATGCCCGCCACCACGAGCGAGATGGCGGCGATGCCTGCCAGCAGCAGCGTCATGGTGTCGTCGATGTCGTTACCGGCGCGCAGCATTTCGTCTTGCGAGGTGACGTCGAACATGCCCGGTGCGATGCCGGCCTCGCCGCCCAGGTAGGAGCCGATGGCGGCCTTCGCCTCGTCGATGCGCTCCTGGCCGCGCGCCTTCGCGTAGAACGAATCCACGTCGGCACCCGCCCCCATGCCCACCGCGGTGGAGAACGGCACAAGCGCCACGCTGCCGGTGTTCAGACCCATGGACTCACCCTGGTTTTGCAGCACGCCCACCACGGTGAACTCGTCGCCGTCAAGCTTGACCGTGCGGCCCACGATGTCAGTGCTGCCGAAGAGTTCGGTGGCCACGTCGGTACCAATCACGATTACCTTGCTTTTGTTTTCGCGGTCGACGGCACTGAGGTTGCGCCCGGCGAGCAGTTTCAGGTTGCGCACGTGCAGATAGTGCTCATCGGTGGCCTCGATAAACGCCTTGTTGGACACCGCCTTGCCCGCCGAGAGCTTCTTGGAAAATAGCTTGGACGGAGCCGCGCCGTCGAGAGATTCCAACTGGCCAAGGGCGGCCAGATCGTCGTAGCTCAGTTTTCCCTGGTAGACGTAGGTCGACAGCGCGTCGCCGCCGAGTTCTTTCATCTTGGCCTGCACCTGCTGGTTTGAGCCATCGCCGATGCCCACCAAAATGATGACCGACGAGATACCAATAATAAGTCCCAGCATGGTAAGCGCCGTTCGCAGCCCGTTTTGAAACACAGCGCGCACTGCCGTACGCACGAGGTGGCTAAGCCGCATGATGACCCCTTTCCACTTCTTCCACGAGGCCATCGGCGATGCGAATCACACGGTCGGCCTCGTCGGCGAGCTCCGGGTTGTGGGTGATCAGCACCACGGTTTGCCCCTCGGCGTGCAGGCGCTTGAACAGCTCCATGATTTCCACGCCGGTGCGCGAATCGAGCGCACCGGTAGGCTCATCAGCCAAGATGATCTCGGGCTTGCACACGAGCGCCCGCGCGATGGCCACGCGTTGCTGCTGGCCGCCGGACAGCTGGTTCGGCAGATGATGCTCGTGGCCTTCGAGGCCCACCTGCGCCAGCAGCGTGCGCGCCCGAGCGTCGGCCTCCTTCGTGCGCACGCCGGCGTAGGCCAGCGGCAGCTTCACGTTTTCGAGCGCCGTCAGTTTGCCCAACAGGTTGAAGCTTTGGAACACGAAGCCAATCTTTTCGTTGCGGATGGCGGCCAGACGGTTGTCGGGCAGCTGGCCCACGTCTTGGCCGTCGAGCAGATACGTGCCCTCATCAGGCACATCAAGCAGCCCGAGGATATTCATGAGCGTGGATTTGCCCGAACCGGACGGCCCCACAATGGCAATAAAATCGCCGGAATGTATGTCGAAGTTGACCCGTGAAAGGGCATGGATGGTCTCCCCGCCCAGCTCATAGGTCTTGCCGACGCGTTTCAAACGGATCATGCGTGCGCTCCCGTCTTGTTACGACATCACGATGGACACGGAGGACGCGGCACCGGCGTCTGCTGCTGCGCCGCCCGCTTCGCCACCTGCCTCGTTGAGCACCACGGCGTCGCCTTCGTGCAGCATATCGCCGGACACTTCAACCGTGGTGCCGTCGGAAATGCCGGTGGTCACAGGCACCTGGGCGAGAGCGCCATCCTTGTACACGCTCACGAACTTGGCATCGCCCGCGCCACTGACGGCACTCACGGGAACGGTAAGCACGTCGGTTGCCTCAGCCACCGTGATGAAAAGGTTCGCAGACATGCCCAGCTTGATGCTGCCGTCGTTCGGCACCTGCACCGTCACCGTGAACGTGGAGCCCGTCGCGCCGTACGTGCCCACCTCGTTGATGTTGGAGATGGTACCGTCGTAGTGCCGTGTTTCATCGGCGCCCATCGTGACACGCACCGGCTGGCCTTCCGCCAGGGAGGCGAGGTCGGTTTCGGAAGCGGCCAGCACAATGTTCACCGAGTCGATGCGCTTCACTTCGATGAAGTGGTTGTCCTTCGTGACCGCACCCTTGTTTTTCTCGGGCAGGGTGTAGGAGGTCACCACCAGGTCAAACGGCGCGGTCCACGTTTCGCCGTTCGCGTAGGTGACCAGCGTGGTGCCCGCGGCCACGCGCTTATTGAGCGGGGCGTCGAACGATTCGAGCCAGTGCCAGCTGTCGGCGGGCTTCAGCTTCTCGGTGGAAAGCGGCTTCACTTCGCCCGCGCCCGTGACCGTTTTTTGAACGGACCCGCGGGTGACGGGGGTCGTGAGCGGCGGCGCTTCTTCGGCGGGACTGGAGAAGGCGTGCGCGAGGTCATCGCCCAAGGCGAGCCACGTGGCCAGACCGCCCGCAACGGCTACCAATGCAGCGATGACGAGGACTTTTCCGAGGGTGCTTTTCATAGGTGACGCTCCTTTCGAGGACAACAACAAGGCCGGTTAGTTCGCGGCCTCGTCGCCGGGTTCGAGCACCTCGGTCGCGCCGTCCGGCGGCAGCGGCAACGAGGGGTCGTCGGCCACCGCACCGGCGGGAATCTCCTTGCCGCCCTGCGTCGTTGCGTCGCTCGCGCCCACGCCGAGGTTCTTGGCCACCAGCAAACCACCCAACACGAGGATCACCACAACCAGCACGCCGACAACAATCTTGAATCCCTTCGCTTTCATGTTCGCTCCTTTCGTGCGCAGCCTCCATGCCACGCTGTTTTGCTTTGCCGGCGGCCAGTCTAGCGAAGGCCACCTTAAAACTTCCTGAACTGCGAGGGAGATTGTCAAAACGGTCGCACGGTTCCGTTTCAGGAAGCGTTAAGGTTGGGCGTGCTAGAATGGGGCGAAAGACGGACGGAGGGTCATGAAACTGCTGATCGTGGAGGATGATCGCCTTCTTTCGAGCGCGCTCGCCCGCACGCTTGGCTCCACCTATGACATCGATCAGGCCTTCGACGGCGAAGAGGGCCTCTTCTACGCCGCGCAGGATGTGTATGACCTCGTGGTGCTTGATGTGATGCTGCCCGAACGCGACGGGTTCTCGGTGCTTGAGGCGCTGCGGGCGCACGGCGTGAACACCCCTGTGCTCATGCTCACCGCGAAAGGCACCACGGCTGACAAGCTACACGGCCTGCGTACCGGCGCGGATGACTACCTCACCAAGCCCTTCGACCGCGACGAGTTGCTTGCGCGCATTGAGGCCATCCTGCGTCGCGCCACGGGTCGGCGCGACGTGTCCACCATTACCTTCAAAGACCTCGTGCTGCACACCCAAACCAAGCAGGCCACGCTTGCGGGCGAGCCGCTTACGCTCAAGGGCAAGCAGTACGACGTACTGGAATACCTGGTCAGCCACCGTGGCAGCCTCATTTCGAAGGAGCGGCTGTTCGACAAGATTTGGGGATTCATGTCCGACACGTCCTCAAACGTGGTGGAGGTGTACGTGAGCGCGCTGCGTAAGGCGCTTGCCCCGTCGGGCTACGACCGCTACATCACCACCATTCGCGGTGCAGGGTACCTGTTCAGCGAGGACGATCATGAGTGAGCGCACCCTTATTCGCCGTGAGCTAGCGAAGCAAACGGCGCTGTTGTTCCTCGTATTCACGCTGCTGTTTGCGCTGTTGGGAGTTGGAATTTACTCCATGCTGAGCGCGAGCATCTTTCAAACAGCCGACGAAACGCTGCGCTCGCTTCAGGCGGACGGAAACCTGCTCACGTTTGAGACCGAACCGAGCGGGTCTGCCGCCATCGTGCCCGACAACACCAGCGCCACCACGCCCGACGAAACCGAAGTGGACGACCTGTCGTACTCCCTGCAAAAGAGCATCGTAGACGTTGACCCGCAGTTCATCACGCTTGTGCGCGACGCAAACGGCGAGCTGGTAGACACCGTGGGCCTGTACGCCTCCTACCCCGCCTTCCTGCGCGCTATCCCCTTTGATGCGGGCGACCTCGACCACATTTACCAAACGGCAGCCGGCGGGCATACCTACCGCGGCATCACGTACCGACTGGCAGACAATGGAAGCTCCGCGTACGTGCAGGTGCTCGTGAATGTGGACTCTGAACTGGCTATTCTCGATGGATTTACGCGCATGCTTGCCGCGTATTTGGCCGTGGCGGCGCTCGTGTCGGCGGCGGCCGGCTACCTGCTGTCGCGGCGCACGCTCAAGCCCATCGTGGAGAACTGGCGTGCGCAGACGGAATTCGTGCAGAACGCCTCGCACGAGTTGCGCACGCCCCTTGCCGTGATTCAAACCACCAGCGAGTTGCTGCTTGACCACCCCGAAAGCCGCATTGTTGATAGGTTCGAAGACGTGAACGTGATTGCGTCGGAAACGAAGCGCCTTGCGCGCCTGGTGGATGACCTCATGACACTCTCGCTCAGTGACGCCGGGCGCACGTCACTCACGTACGCGGAGGTAAACGTGGGTGCATTTCTGCGCGAAACCGCCAGTGCCTACGAGGATTTCGCCGCGCTCCAGGACAAGCGAATTGAAGTGGACGTGGACAGCGACCTTATGGTGCACGCTGATGCCGATAAGCTGCGCCAGCTGCTGGGCATCCTCGTGGACAACGCGCTCAAGTACACCGAAGCCGACGACGTCATACGTCTGAGCGCCCAGGTAAAAGGCGCGAAGTGGGCGCTGCACGTGGCGGACACTGGCTGCGGGATTGACGCGGAGGATCGCGCGCACGCCTTCGAGCGGTTCTATCGCGCCGACAAGGCTCGCGGTCGCAGGACAGGCGGCCACGGCCTGGGGCTTTCCCTCGCGCAGAACATCGTGGAAGCCCACGGCGGCACTATTACGCTTGAGGCGAACGAGCCGCACGGCACCGTGGCCGTAGTCACGCTGCCCATGGCACGCTAACGGGCCTGGTTGCGCTCGCGTTCCTTCTCCGCCAAACGTGCAAGCGGCACAATCTTCGCCATGATGACGCCTTCGGATACTACATCGCCCTCGTCGTCGTAGGCGGCAACGTTCCAGAACTGCTTGACCCCACCCGCGCGCGAGGGCTCTTCGCGCTCCAACTCAGCCACGGCGCGAAGCATGCCCTCACACCCCGGCTTGCGGTGGCGCACCTGCACATCCACGCCGAACGGGCGCTCGCGCTCAAGGTCAACCTCGAAGGTAGCTCCCGCGCTCGCCGCCGTCTCCAACAGCGCAAGGGTGGCGCCACCATGCACGAAGCCAAACGGTTGCAGCACGTCAGGCGTGATGGGCATGGTTGCTTCCACGCGCTTGGCGCTTGCCGACACCACGCGAATAGCAAGAAGGTCGGTTAGACCCATGGAATTCCTCCTTGTTCAAGTTGTTATGCGGCCGCCCCGGCAGCGAGGCAAGGGGACCCCGAAGCCCTGAGGCTCTACCGCGCGCCCGACAGACGGCGAATGAGGTCGCGCACTTCATCGGGCACACCCGCGGGCTGCGCCGCGGGCTTCCCCACCAGGTAGCCCTGCACGTAGTCCGCCCCCAGTTCAATGACCACCGCCAACTCGGCCTCGGTTTCCACGCCTTCCGCGATGACGCGAATGCCGCGGTCGTGCGCATAGTGTATAAGATTGCTGGCGATATCGCGATGATCCTTCATGGTATCAATGTCGCGCACAATGCCCATGTCCAGCTTCACGAAATCAACCCGATAGTCCAACAGCGCCGTCTCGCCGTTGTAGCCGCTACCGAAATCGTCAATAGCCAATCGCGCACCCCAGCGCTTCGCCAGGCCCTCCTTATAGAGCGCCATTTCGCGACTGTACTCCGTCTCCGTAATCTCAATCACCAGGCGCCGGAGCAGGGGGCCGAACCGTTTTTGCAGCTCTACCTCGTCGTCGGACGACAGGCGCTGCGTGGCGATGCTGTTCACAAACAGTGTGGTGTCGCCGGCGCACGCGTGGTGGCTGTACTCCTGCAGTGCGCCGAAGAACGTGAGGCGCTCCACCCGGTAGAGTTTCGACTGCGAGCGTGCCAGCATGAGCACGCGATCAGGCGTGGCGATGGACTCCAACCGCGGACGCATGAGCGCCTCGTAGGCCACCACTTCACCCGCACCCGTGTCCACGATGGGCTGGAAATAGTAGTTGACCAGGTTTTCGTCCAGCAGGCGGTTCAGGTCTTCCTTGTTGTTGAGGATGAATGCGCCTTCCTCGTGGCTCTTGCGGTCGAAGCGCAGAAGCGCACCCTTGCGCCGGTTCTTCGCCTCATACATGGCGAAGTCGGCGAACTCGCGCAGGTGGGCGAAATCGGTAGCGTCTTCAGGATAGAACGCCACGCCCACCGAGGCGCGTACCTTCAGCACCGCACCGTCGGGCGCTTCCAGCACGCTGGTGTCGAGCGAGCGCATGAACTCGTCAAACAGCGTCCACGCCTCGTCGATGTCGGCGCAGCGGTCGACGAACACCAAAAACTCGTCGCCTGAAATGCGCGCGCAGTAGCCTTCGTCTGCAAACGAGCGCTCAATGACCGACGCAGCGGCCTTGATGTAATGGTCGCCCCAATCGTGTCCGTACGTGTCGTTGATGTACTTAAGATTATCCAGGTCAAGCATCAGCATGGCACCAAACGCCGGCGGATTGTCCGCCAAGCGATCGGTGACGGTCTGCTCGAACGCGCGGCGGTTGGAAAGGCCCGTCAGCACGTCGTGGTCGCGCTCGTGCTCGATGCGGCGGCGCGTGGCAATTTCGTCGGTCACGTCTTCCACTAAGCCGAACTGGCGTGTGTGGTCGTTGCTTTCCATGGTGACGAGGCGCACCCAGCGCCGCCCCTCGGCATCCGACACCAGCCAGCGGAAGTCCGCTTCGCGCTCAAAGCGATCCGCCAACAACTCCATCGTGTGTTTGAACTCAGCCAGCGGCAAAGAACCGCCGCCCGCCGTACCGCCACCTACAGCGTGCGCTTCCACTTCCCTCACCGTTTCACGCCCCAACACCGCCTCAAGCGTGTCGAAGAAACCATCGGTGAAGGAGGCAGTGCCCGCATCCAAGTTGCATTCGAACGCCGCGATGGAGCGGTCGGACAGCTTGAGAATTTGCGACAGGCGCGAGGCGGCGGTGGCCACCTCGGTACCCAACAGCTCAATGGACTCGGAAAGTTCATCCACTTCCACAATGCCCGTGGACGTAAAGGCAATCGGCTGATCGGGACTGGCGGCACGCACCTCCTGCATGAGGTTGCGCAAGCGCGACGACGACACCCACGCCGTAATAATGGCTATGACCAGGCCTATGGCGAACGAGGCACCCAGCACCTTCAGCAGATTCTCCGACAGCGAGCGCGACGCGGAGAAGAGGTCCGCCTCACGCTCAAGGCCCACGAGCGCCCAATGCTCCGAGGCGAACGGCGAGGTGCTGTCATACAGCTTGATTTCCGCAGACGCAGCACTCGCACGCGGCACCGCGTCGCGATCCGTCGGCTCCACTGCCATGCGGCCCTTGTCATCGACAACGGCTTCAAACGATTCATTGTCCACATACAGGCTTTGAGACGCGCCGGTAGCCGTTAGCACATCGTAAAAGCGCGGGCGTCCCACCAGCGGCACCGCGCCGCCATCGCGCGCGAAGCCGCCGTCCTCGTTCGTGATGGTAAGAAGGTAGGACCCGTTGCCTTCCTCGTTCAAGTCGCGATACGGGAAGAACGATGCCACACGGTCGAGGCGCACTTCCACGCCGAACACGCCCACCACATCCCCCGCCGCATTCTTCACGGGCTTGCTGTAGGTGATGGACTGCGTGCCGGTCCAGCCCAGGTCAACCGGACGGCCCCAGTAGCCCAAATCGTTCGGATCGGCGTTGGGATACTGCTCAGCCGCGCGCAGCGGCTGGTAAAAAAACGCACTCTGCTCTTCGCCTTCGGGCGCCAAGGGAAACGCCGCCGACCACTGGCTGTCAAGCGCAATGTCCAAGCGCCTCCCCACGCTGATGGGGCACGCCGCCAACAGCAAGTCGGACCCATTCGCCACATCTACCTTGGGGTTTGAGTCGCGCACATAGAATGCCGGAAGCTCTTCGTTTTCCCGCGAGCCATCGCCCAACACCAGGTAGACGCCATCCACCTCGGCGCGGCGCGCCAGCTGCAGTAAATCTTCTGACGTTCTATCAATCACCGTCAGTGCTGTTTCGGATCCCGCCGTCAGCGCGGAGGGAGTCGCGCCTGCTTGCACCAGCACGTCATCAATACGCTCGCTCACGTCATCCAACACCGAGTCAAAATTCGACCAGCGGAAGATCATGTCGTTTTCGAGATACCCCGCGCGACTGATAACCCGCTCGGAAAACAGATCGTATGCATCGGCTTCCATCTGCTCAAGCGTGGCACTCTGCGTGAGCACAAGAGTGCACACCACGCCTTGGATGGCAAGCGCAACGCAAAACGGCACCACCACAAGAGCGCGGAACGTTAGTCCGCGTCGCTTGCCGCGTCGCCCCCTTGCCTGCAAGCCCTTGTTCAAGCCGTGCCGCCTTCCCGGTTTCGTGCGCCCGTGCGCATACGCGCTAGGCGACGACCGCCTGTAACTGCTCCGTCACGTCGGCAAGCCACGCGTCAAGCACCGACTCTTCAAGATACGGCGCTATGGCCTCTGCGGGTGCGGTGCCAGCCTCAATGGCAGCTACGACGGCTGCGCGGTCGGCGATAGCTTTGTTGGACAGCGCTTTTTCAAGCAGAGCGCGTGCCTCGACACCGCCCTTGAACGGCTGATTCGCGTACACACCCGCCTCGATGGTATCCAACGTAGCAGGCAGGTTCGCCAAGTAATTCTGGGAAGCGCCTTCCGCCTCGGCTGCGGCCTGCAAGTTCTCAAGTGTGAGGGCATCCTTCTTCACCGGCACGTACCCGGCGTTGATGGAAAACGCCGTGTTTTGCTCCTTGTCGGTGAACCACTTGAGGAACTCGACACACGCCGTCTCTTTGCGCTCGTCAGACTTGGTTACCACAAAGCCCGCGCCCTGCTGAGGCGCGCAAGCCGTACCGCCTTCGAAGGTGGGGTTTTCCAGCGCGGCCAGCTCAATGGGGTAGCTGGTCTCATCATCCACCGTCACCGTTGTGGGGAAATACACCACTGACGAGGACGACCCCACATAGCACAGCAAGCCGCCCGTCTTCACGGCATCGGAGCGGAACTTGCCCTCGGCCGAAAACCATCCCTGCACCATGGGCACGTAGTAGTTATCCCAAAGCTTTTTGATCGTAGCGCGATCCAGGTCAAGCGTGCATTCGCCACCTTCGATGTTGAAGATATCGTGACCGAGCTGGCGCGAACCGCAAATGAGGTAATTCGCCATAGCATCACGCCCGAAGAACGGCCGGCCGTCGTTCGCCACGTCCGGCGTTTGCGCGTCGGTCCATTCGTAGTAGCGCTGCGCAACGGTGGTGATGCCTTCCACCGTGGAGAGCTCTTCCAGCTGAGAGCCCGTGGCATCGGCAAACTTCTGCCAATCGGTGAGGTTGATCTGCAGCGTTTCGGTTGACTTGCCCACGGGGAACACCTTAAGGCCGCCGTCGCCTGAGAGGTCGCCCTCGGCGAGGAAGCTGTCAACGTACTGGACTTTTTCGTCATCGGTCAGGTAGCTCGACACGTCGGCCACCTTCCCCATGCTATCAATGACCGACGCGGTGTCCGAATACGACAGGAAGGCATCGGGCATGGCGGCGGAGCCCACGAGTTCCTGTGCGGAATCGGTGACGGCTTGTGCCAGATCGTTCACGCCACCTTGACTTGAACTGGTCACCACCACGCCCAGATCCTTGCCACGGCTGGCATTGAACTCTTTCACCAGGTCTTCAAACGCCGTCTGCTGCGTTCCGTTGTAGTACGTCCACAATTCCACCTGAACGGGGTCCGACGGATCGAGCGGGGATGCGGAAGATTCCGGCGCACCCTGCTGCGCGGACGCACAGCCTCCGCAGACAAGCACTCCCGCAACGGCCAGTGCCGCTACTGCGCCCCTCAGTTTGCTTCGCTTCATGTCTCCCCTTTCGAAGGCATCCGCCGCCCCTCATAACTACACCATCTCACTATTCTATAGCATGCGAGCACTTCGCTAAGGCGGAAACCGTCAGTAGACTCTTATTTGAGGGCCGAAAACCCCACTTCATAAGTGGGGTTTTTGCGGGTGGTGACGGCGCGGGGTGGTGGAATGTGCACCGCAGCGTGTGCGAGAGGGGGGGGCGTGACGCGTGCGGGGCGCGCTGCGCTTGGGCCTGATCAGCGCTTTCGCGGGGCCTCTTCGGGCTTGGGGCGCTTCGCGGGAATCACGGGGTCTTCCTTTACGGCATCGAGGCGCTTGGCCTGGCCTTCTACACCGCGCAGGCGGTCGTTTTTGTGCTGCGCACGCACGCTTTTCTTCGCTTCGTGCTTAAAGGTTTTGGTGGTTTGGATGAGGATGGCCCCAATGAGAAACGGCATCCAGAACACGATGCCGCGGTACACGAGCGCAATGGAGAGGCCAGCCGCGCTTGACACGCCGAACGACGTGAACGCCACCACCACGGCCGCTTCCACCACACCCACGCCCTGCGGCGTGATGGAGATCATGGCAAACAGGGTGGCCACCACGTATCCGCAGATGAGCGCCTCAGGCACGGTCACGCCGAAGCCCACGCCCACCAGCGTAAAACACGCGAGTTCGCACGACGAGGCCACAATGGAGCAGCCGAACGTCTTGGCCGTAGCCTTCGGATTGTGCGCGATAAGCCCCGCCGCATCCGAGAACGAGCACACCGTACGCTCCACCCACGGGTCGAGCGGGCCTTTCTTGAAGCGGGCGCGGATGCGGTCAACCAGCCGCTCGATGGGACGCAGCACCCGCAACACAAGCGCCGGCCGCTTGCGACCCAGCACCAGTACCAGCACCATGGCCGCCACCAGCGCAATCACCAGCAACCCCAACAAAAACCAGAGCGGCGAGAGCCCCACCGTGAACGCGAGGATGGCAAAGCCTATGAGCATGATGGTGGCGAACCCCGTGTCCACGGTAATCTGCATGAGCAGCGCCGCACTGGTAGCTTTACCAGGTGCAATGCCGCGCCGCCGTGCGTCGTCCACCACCAGCGTGGTGCCCGCCAGGCTGAGCGAAGGCGCAATGGTGTTCATGAAGAATGTGCCGAACACGAGCGGTAGCGTGCTGCGCGGGTCCATGTGCTCGTCCACCGCCTCAAAGGCAAACGAGTAGGCGAAACTTTGCGCGAAGTATTTCCCCAGCTGAGTACAGAGCGCCGCTACCAGCGGAATGGCCGCGCCCTTCTTTATGGTTTCAATCAACTCCACCAACTGATCGCCGCGCAGCAGCACTACCGCCAGTACAATCACAATCACGAGACCTATCAGCAGGTTGCGCACATTCAGCTTCATGACCTGCCTCCGTCCCGTTTCATCGCCCGCGCCTGTACTCCCCCGCGCCTAACGGAGGAACTCCTTCAGGTCGGAGTTCTGCAGGAAGTCCAGCTCAGCCTTCGTTGAGGGGTCGGTTTCCAGGAACAGGAAGCCGTAGCTGCCTACGCGGCGCGCGTCGAACGGGCGCAATTCCAGCACATGCGAGAAGCGCGCACGGAAGTCGTCGTAGTCGAAGCGCTCATCGCCGGTGGCATCGCGCGGGGGGTTCAGCAGCGACATGGTGTACAGCTTGTCGTCCTTTCCGGCGAAGGCCACGTCGAAGTCGGGCGCGTCGTTTTCGAGAAATGCCTGGTACGTGCGGAATCCGTAGGCGTAGTAGCTCACGTCGGTGCCACCTAAGCCTGCGAAGCGCAGCGGGTTAAACTCGATGGGGCTCACATGCCCGTCGTGCACGCGCACCTCCACGTGCACAGGGAAATTGCGGGCACCCACCAGCGCATTTACGCGGTCGAGCCACGCGGCGAAGGCCGGACCGTTTTCGCGCACGATGGCGGCGCTCGTCACATACATACGATCCGAGGTGTCCTCGGGCGAGGAAAAGTCGTGACGCAGCACGTTCAGCACGTGTGCCGCGCCGTTTTCATCAAAGTAGGCGTCGAGCGCGTACTCGGTGCCCTCCAGGTAGCCTTCCAGGATGAACGACCCGGAGCCGATGACGCTTTCAGGATACCTATCGTGCCATGACGAGGCGTTTTTCTGAATATCAGCCAGCGCGCGCTCCCAGTCCTCGCGGCTGTGGATGGCGTACACACCCACACTGCAAAAGCCCACGGAAGGCTTGAGCACAAAGGGCAGGGGCAGGTGCTCGAAGTCCAGCTTGAAGAGTTCGTCGATGGAGCAGGTCTTGAAGAACAGGTCGGGGTCGAGGCCCGCCAGCGCGCGGCGCATGGCCGCCTTGTCCTTGAAGAGCTCGATGGCGCGCACGAGGCCCGCGTTGCTTGCGTTCTCAACGATCCACGCAAGCGCGTTTTCGGAGTTCGTATACACACGCTCACCTGCGTCGATGCGACGCGTAGCTTCAGCGGCATCCACGAGAGTGAGACCGTGGCCGCACTCGGCGATGCGGCGAGACACGGCGTTATCAAGCACGGGATGGCCCGACGCCTCCAGCCAGTCAATCAAGGGTTCGGACACATAGGGCTCGTCGAGCACGATCATGACGGTTGTTCCTCCTTCTCGAAGTCCTCTCCGGAAAGTATACTCTCGCCCTCAACCTGTTGCTTGATGAGGGCTCCCTTTTCGGCACGCTGTTCCCAAGTTGTTGCGGTTGGGTCGTCGTTCGGGCGCAGGGTGGTGCGACCGAACGTGAGTGGGCGGTCGAATGCGGCGCGCTTCCAGAAGAGCCATACCGCCAGTGCCACCGCCGCAAGCGCCACCTGCCACGTGTTTACGTAGAGGAATTCCGCGCCTGCCACCAGCACCAACACGCCTATCGTGAGCGCCCAGGCGGTGCGGAACCGCAGGATAAGGCCCACAGCCAGCACCATCAGAAGCACGCTGCCGCCGATGAGCGCCGGGCCTATGAGCAACCCGCCGATGTTCACCCACGAGGTGAGCATCGTGAACGGCTCGAAGGTTTGTGGAATGAGCGCCATACCCAGGTTTACCGCGCCCACCACCAGCACCAACGTACCGGCAATCCACCCGATATCCTTGCTGCGCTGCTCGTCGGTGGGCGTTTTCTTGTCCGCGAAGAAGCCGGATTGCGACAGCAGCACCGCACCAATGCAGAACGGCATCCAGAACATGATGCCGCGATACACCAGCGCAATGGCCGTGGCCGTGGCGAGCGAGCACCCGTGCGCCGTAAGGATAGCCGCAATGGCCGCCTCCACCACGCCCACCCCTTGCGGCGTGGGGCTTAAGATGACCGAGATGGCCGCCACCGCGAAGGCCGCCACGAGCGGTGCCACGTCTTGAAAGCCGAACGCGTAGCCAATGGCCACAAGGCACGCCATATTGAGAATGGCCGAGAACGACGCGTAGGCCACGGTGATGAGCGTACCCTGCGGATTCTTCGCCAAAATGGTGGCCGACGAGATGAACGAGCTGGCCGTTTTGCGACCCCAGCCTAGCTTGAGGTGCTTCTTCACCAGGCCAATAAGTTTGTTCAGCAGCGACTCAATAACCAGAAACACGCGGAACAGGATGCGCGGCTTGCGATAACCCACCATGAACAGGCCCGACAGGATAATGAGCACGCCCGCGAGCGCGAGACCCCCCACGAGGAACAGCGTATTCATGGAGCCCGAGATGAGCATGGTCAGAAAGCCGATGACCGAGATGACAAGGATGGCCGCGAAGTAGCCGATTTGCGAAAGGATGGCGCCAGAGGTGGCTTGGCCCGCGTTGGCGCCCGAGCGGTGCGCATCGTCGATGATGAACGCGACACCGGTCGCGCCCGAGAACAGGCAAAACGTGTTGATGAACACCAGCGAGAAGATGAGCACGACGTTGTGCCAGAAGCCGGTTTTATGGCCGACGGCCTCGAACGCTGCGTCGTAGGACGCCGCCTGCACGAGATGGCGCGCGAGCATGAGTACGCACGACACGATAATCGGCACGAGCGCGCCGGTTTGGAGGGTATCGAGAAAGCTCGCCAGGTAGTCTGCGTTCGCGATGAGGAAGCACACCGCCACAATGCCAATGACGAGCAGCAGCGCCTTCTTCAACCGACCCCTTCCCGCGACCTGTAGATACAAAGCGGTAAGTATAGCATGAGCCCGTGGATGCGCGATGGAGGCGCGGGTGAGGTGGGCGCACGGGAGAGATGAGGTTGGCGCGCGGCGCGAGGGTAAGGCGGGCGGGCGGCATGCGAGGGGTGCGAGCGCGGCGCGATGGTGCGCGCGGGGCAGGAGGACTACTTCGTCGCCTTGCCGGCCGCCTGCTTCGCGGCGCGCCAGGTGGCAATACTGGTGCGCAGGTTCGACACGTCGAAGGCAAGCGCAATAAAGAACGCCACGGCCAAAGCCACCGTCACGCCTCCCTGACGAGGGGCAATAAGGAATACAAAAGGAATGCCCACCACAGCAAGCGGCACCAAAAGTCCAATCAGGCACGATCCCACACGTTTCCAAAGGCCAAGGATCACCGAGGCCATTACGTAGAGAAACAAGCCCGTAGGCGCTGAGCCGAGCACGGCCAGCAGCACGAGGACGGCCGCCTTCGCGGCCACACGAGTCACTTCTGCTTTAAGGTTGCGCTCGGATTCGGCCAGCACCTCGGCCGGCGTGCGCTGCGGCTGTGCGGCATAGAACGGCGCGAAGGGGTCGAACCCTTCGAAGGGATTCGCGCCCACACCTGCCGAGCGACCGCCCTCACCCGCCGTGTGCACGCCATCCCACGACGTCCATACATAGGTAGTGGTGCGTCCCTGACCAAACGGCCAACCAGCAAAGGGGTCAGGCGGGGTGTTACCGCTCTGCCCCGCTGGACGCCCGGCTCCGGTGCCAGAATAGGTGGGATGCGCATACGGGTTCGCATAGGGCCGCGCGTCGCGGCGCGGATCGAACTCGGGTGTCCACGAGCGATTGAGCAGCACGTCGCGCGCCTCATTGATGCGCTTGGTGAGTTCCTCGGCGTCGGTGTGTTCTTTGGAACCAAGCGGAAACTTGTCGGGGTGATGCGCAATAACCAACTTACGGTGAGCCCGTTTCACCTCATCATCGGTCGCCCCGTCAGACAACCCCAGTATCTTAAGCGCTTCAGATTTCTTCATGAGGCCACTTTACGGGAAAGCAACGTCCCGCACGTTTGACACCCCCACCCCGTTGCCATGCCGTCAAAGAACATCCACAAACGAGAGAGAGGATTGGTAGGTTGAGAGCCCCAGGTTGGCGTTGTAAGCCAGCAAAGGATGCTCTGGTGCTCGAGATTCGCGGGATGGCGAAGAGTAGTCACAACGCGGCGCTAGTCCCCAAGGAAAAGGATCCCGTGTGGTGTCAGCTGGAAGACTTCCTGCTATCGCCGCTCGGGATCCTTCCCCTGCGGGACTAGCTTCGCGTCGCGACTACGCGCCTGGCGGCGCTCAGGATGACAGGGGGTTTCGGCGGCCGCAGCCGCCGAAACCCCATTTAGTGACGGAAATGACGGTGACCCGTAAACACCAGAGCCACGTTCTGCTCATCGGCGGCGGCGATAACTTCCTCGTCGCGGATGGAGCCGCCGGGCTCGATGACGGCGGTCACGCCCGCTTGAGCGAGCGCGTCAAAGCCATCGCGGAACGGGAAGAAGGCATCGGAGGCTGCCACGGCACCTTCGGCCTTTTCTCCTGCCTGCTCCACGGCGATGCGAGCGGAGTTCACGCGGTTGGGCTGGCCGCCTCCCACGCCCACGGTCGCGTAATCCTTAGCAATAAGGATAGCGTTCGACTTCACCGACTTGCACGCCTTCCAGGCGAACAGCAACTGCTCCATTTCCTCCGGCGTGGGCTGACGCTTGGATGCCACCGTGAATGCCGAGGTGTCCTCTGCCACAGCATCGGAGTCCTGGCACAAAAGGCCGCCTTCGACGGAGCGGTACTCCACTTCCCCACCAGCCGGGTTCACGCCACCGGTGGAAAGGAGGCGCGCATTCTTCTTGGCACTGTACATGTCCAGCGCGTCGCCCGCAAATTCGGGCGCCACGATGGCTTCCACAAACTGCTTGTTCTCGAAGATAGCTACCACAACGTCGCTGGTCACGGGGCGGTTGAACGCCATGACGCCGCCGTAGGCACTCACCGGGTCGCACGCGTGGGCGCGCTGGTAGGCGGCCACGAGGTCGTCATCCTGGCACACGCCGCAGGGTGTGAGATGCTTCACGATGACACAGGCCGGGCCCTCGAACTCGCGGACGGCCGTCCAGGCAGCGTCGAGATCGAGATAGTTGTTGTAGGACAGCTCCTTGCCCTGGTGCTGCTTCGCGTGCGCGAGCGAGTGCTCAGCGTTCGCGTAGTCGTCGCGGCGATAGAACGCGGCGGCCTGATGCGGGTTCTCGCCGTAGCGCAAATCCTGTACCTTGGTCAGGCGAACCGTGCGCTCAGCAGGGAATTTCCCGTCGCCTTCGCCTTCCAGCTGCGCGCCCATCCAGGCGGCAATGGCGCCGTCATATGATGCCGTGGTCTGGAACACATCGAGCGCCAGTTTCGCACGCGTCTCACGCGTAGTGGCGCCGCCGTTCGCACGCATCTCGGCCAGGATGGCGTCGTAGCTTTCCGGGCGCGTAACCACGGCCACACTCTCAAAGTTCTTCGCAGCGGAGCGCAGCATGCTGGGACCGCCGATGTCGATGTTCTCGATGCACGTGGCGAAGTCGGCGCCGCTTTCCACCGTCTTCTCGAAGGCGTAGAGGTTCACCACCACCATGTCGATCATTTCGATGCCGTGCTCAGCCGCCTGAGTCATGTGATCCGCGTTGTCGCGCTTGGCCAGAAGGCCGCCGTGCACGCGCGGGTGCAGCGTTTTCACACGCCCGTCCATCATCTCGGGAAACTGCGTCACGTCGTCGATGGGGGTAACGGGCACGCCAGCGTCTTTGAGCGCGCGGGCGGTACCTCCCGTGGAGATGATCTCCGCGCCGAATTCCTCCACGAGTGCGCGGGCGAAGTCCGCGACGCCCGTCTTGTCCGTCACGGACACGAGCACGCGCTTGACCTTAGGATTGCTCATATGGCCTTACATCCTTTCCTCTCGTCTCTCGACCGGACGACGGCGCCGTCCGACCTTTGCGCGATCATGGTACCATCTGCGCGCACCGAGCAGCAGCGCGACATGGGCGTATTCCGCAAACGCGCACGGGGAAGGGATCGGCGAGCAGCAGAGCAGTAACGAGCAACGTGAAATATCCAACTTCGCGGCGCAGATCGCGTCTTTTGTATGGATTTGGCCGATATACCGAGCCACCGCACGAACAGCTTCCATCGTTTTCCCAGATCTCGTTTCATGGGTACGGTTTTTGAGCACGGAAACCCATGCACAAGGGAGTCCGTGCCAGTTCGGGCCGATTCTCCGTCAGATGTCGGACGACGGAACGTCCCGGCGCCGGAACGTTCCCGACAGCGTGGCCGTCTGCAGGACGTGACCCTCGATGGCTTGCAGTACGTCGGCGCGGCGACCGCTCGGCGGCACATCGACGAGGCAGTCGACCGCGTACACAGTGAACGTGTAGACGTGCTCGGAGCGGAACGGGGGCTTCGGTCCCTTGTAGCGATGTCGTCCGTAGGCGCGCCCCTGCACGGCGCCGCCGAGTGACGCGACGCGCTCGCCCGGCGGCACGGCCCCCGGTACGACGTCGGCCGCGGGAACGTTCCAGATCACCCAGTGGTTGTAGTTCGGGAACAGCGGATGCGAGGCGTCGTCGAACGTGACGACGAGGGACGCCGCGCGCGGGTCCACGCCGGAGAGCCGCAGCTCGGGCGACCAGTCGGCCCCGAGCGGCGTGTGCTCGACGGGAATCCGGCCGCCCTCCGCGAACGCGGGGCTCGTGAGCGTCAAAGAACTCATCGCGCGCCTTCCCCGAACGCGCGCACCACGTCATCCGCGCACGTCACGTGCGCGTAGCGGTTGTGCCAGATGTGATTGGCGAAGTAGGTGGTGAGTGTGTCGCCGGGGGCGAAGTCGGTGTCGAACGTGGTGACGGCTTCGCGCGGGATGGTTACGTCATAGCCAAGCTCGAAGGCCACCTTCACGGACACGTCGAAGCAGAATTCCGTTTGCATGCCGCAGAGTACGAGGCGATGAGCGCTGAGCGCTTGGAGGCGCTCGTGTAGGTTCGTTTGACGGAATGCACTGTTGAAGCGCTTGTTAATGATGGCTTCGTTCGCGCGCGGCGCCACGGCGGAATGCTCACGCCAGCCATCAGAACCGCGTTCAAGCTCGTCGCCTGGCCCGCCGTCGTGGCGGACGTGCAGCACCGGCACGCCCGAGCGGCGTGCGGCATCGACCAGCGAGGCCACGGCCGCGAGGAATCGCTCCTCGTTCGCCGGGTGGGCGTTCACGAGCGCCTGTTGCACGTCGATGACGACAAGGGCGTCGTACGCGGCGGGCTCGCACGTCGCGTCAGCAGCGCCCATCACGTCAGAAGCGTTCGCCGCGTCCAAGGCCTCCAGCTCAGCCCCCGTGTTCTCCCCTTCTTCCATTTTAGCGGCCCAGGCTTTGTTCGTGCTTCGCGCGGGCGGATTCGCTGTAGCGCTGGCGGTAGCGGACGTCTACCAGTTCGGCGACGATGGCTATGGCCAGTTCGGCGGGGGTTTTTGCGCCGAACTTGAGGCCGATGGGGCGCTTCACGCGTTCCCAGTCTTCCTCGGTGGCACCACTTGCCAACACGAGTTCGCGCACACGGTCGTTCTTGCCCTTGCAGCCCATGAGGCCCACGTAGTGCGCGTGGTGGCGCGTGGCCCACACGCAGCCTTCAGGGTCGAACATGTGGCCGCGCGTCAGCACGCACACGTAGTCTTCCGGCTTGCATTCCAGCTGGTCAAGGGCGTCGAAGTTGCCGCCCGGCAGCACGATGCGCTCGGCGTTCGGGAAGCGCGCTTCGCTCACGTAAGCGGTATCGTAGTCCACCACGGTCACGGCGAAGCCCACGTGGTGCGCGAGCGCCGCCACCTCGCTGGCCGCATCGGACGCGCCGAGCAGCCACACGTGTACCTGGTCGAACAGCGGCACGGAGAGCCAGGTGAGGCCCTCGAACTGCTCGTTGTGCATCGAAGGGCCGCGCGTAATGTCCTTCATCTGGAACGTGTCGCGCGGGCTCGGCTCCCGCGAGGACACGATCTCCTTGGTGTCGTTGCAGAAGAACACGAGCGGTTGCCCGTCGGCCGAACCGGTGTCGCCGTACTTCTTCGTCACCTCGTTATCGGTGTTGCGGATGGCCTCGGCGGGGTCGTAGACGATTTTGAAGCCGAGCCACGCGAGGTCGCCCTCGGCCAGCGCGCGCAGGGCCCGCTCAAACGTGGGGACATCGGCCACGGAAAGGCTGGCAGCAATAACCTCCAGATACGCAGGCGACACGTGCTCATTACCCTCAAGCGCCTCAGCCGAGAAGCAGGAGAAATCATCAGGCGAAAGAGTTGGCGTGCGGCCCGCCTTAAGGTCGGCAACAATCTCTTCGAGCGTTTCCTTAACCATATACGTCAGCTCCTTCGCTGTTGTTGTGCTTTACGCGACATGCACCTTGCGGTCGTCGCCTACTGTTACGCGACCTTCGGCAACCAGGCGGAGGACCTGGGGATACAGCGCGTGTTCTACCTCGTGAATGGCGGCTTCCAGCTCTTCGAGCGTCCAGCCCTCTTGCACCTCAACGGCGCGCTGCGCCACGATGGGGCCCTTGTCGTAGTCTTCGTTCGCGAAATGCACGGTCACGCCCGTCACTTTCACGCCCGCTTCGTACGCCTCGGCGATAGCATGCGCGCCCTTGAACGACGGCAGCAGTGCCGGATGCAGGTTGAGCACGCGATCAGGGAATGCGTTCAGCATGACCGGCGTCACCTTGCGCATGTAGCCCGCCATAACCACGTATATCGCGCCCGCAGCCCGCAGCGCCTCCACGATGCGCGCGTCGGCGGCCTCTGGATCGGCGTATACCTCGCGGTTGAGCACGGTGGTGGGGATGCCTGCCGCTTTCGCCCGCTCGATGCCGTACGCATCCGGGCGCGACGACACTACGTGCACGATATCCACCGGCAAGCCGTCATCGCGTACCGCATCGATAATGGCTTGCAAGTTCGTCCCACTACCCGAGAGCAGTACACCAATCTTGAGCGGTTCAGTCATACTAATCCTTTCGGCTCCCTCACGCGCCATCCGCGCAGCTTCGTGCGTCTACCCCTCAAACCCGTACAAATTGCCTTCGTTGGTGTAGCTCACTGCGCCCGTACCCTTGGTGATGCGACCTACGCGGTAGGTGGTTTCACCGGCTTCGGCGAGCGCGGCTTCTACGGCTTCCACCTGGGCGGGATCCACAATGAGCACCATGCCCAAGCCCATGTTAAACGTCTTGAGCGCCTCCGTCTCATCCAGATGCGCGGCATTGCACACGAACGTGGCGATGGCAGGCACGGGCCAGGTGCCCAGGTCAACCTGGGCGTCGCAGGTTTTCGGCAGGGCGCGGTCGAGGTTCTCAGAGATGCCACCGCCCGTGATATGCGCGAGCGCGCGCACGGCCCCGGGACATGCGTCCAGCACGGCGCGCACGGGCTTCACATAGATGCGCGTGGGCGCAAGGAGCGCCTCCTGCAAGCTTGCGCCACCCAGCTCCTCGCGCTCGAGGCGCAACTCGTAATGAGTTTTTCCTTCCACGCACACCTTGCGGGCCAGCGAGTAGCCGTTGGAATGGAGGCCGCTTGAAGCCAGGCCCACCAGCACGTCGCCTTCGCGCACGCTTTCCGGATCGAGCATGCGCGGCCGATCGACCAGGCCCACGCAGAACCCGGATAGGTCGTAGTCATCCGGGTCCATGACGCCGGGATGTTCTGCCATCTCGCCGCCGATAAGCGCGCATCCCGCCTGCTTGCAACCTTCGCCAATGCCGGCGACAATTTCGGCCACAGCCTCGGCTTTCAGCTTGCCCACAGCCACGTAATCCAGGAAGAACAGCGGCTCGGCGCCGGTGGCCAGAATGTCGTTTGCGCACATGGCCACCAGGTCGATGCCCACCGTGTCGTGCTTGCCGGCCAGCTGCGCCACCTTGAGCTTCGTACCCACGCCGTCCGTGCCAGAAACCAGCAGCGGATCGGCCATGTCCTTGGCCGCCGCCACGGAGAACAGGCCGCCGAAACCGCCAATGTCCCCCACCACCTCGGGGCGATACGTATCATGCACGACACCCTTGATGGCATCGACCGCGCGCGCTCCCTCGGCCGTGTCGACGCCCGCCTGGGCATACGTAAGCGCGTCCTCATCCATCCAGCTGGGCATATGAGGGCCGTCTTCGGTCTGCGCGGCGTTAACGGTAATTCTTTCAGTCATCTTCTACTCCTTGCGCCCTGAAAAGCTATCGAAGCCGGGCTGTCGTCCAACACGCTCGCCTGAGCGTCTGTTCCTGTCGTTGCGAAGTGCACCTGGGCGAACTTCCTTAGGCAGCCTCCTTGGCTGCAGCGTCAATGGCGTCGGCATCGAGCGGGTTCACCGTGGTACCGGAGGCATCGCCCGACGACTCTTCGATGGAGGCGTACAGCACGTAGCGTCCGTCCGAGGGAAGGTTATCGCAGGTAGCGAGCGCGAACGTGCGGGTAAGTTCGGAAGCAGCCGGCACGTCTGAGACCTGCACCACCGAACGGTCTATCTTGTCCTGCACGTAGGCCGTCTGCTCCGCCGCGTCAGCGAAGGATGTTTGCGCGAGCGGGTCATTTGCTGCCACGTGCACGAGCGCGAACGTGCGCAAGCGGTAAGTGGCTTTGGGCGTGAGCAGGTACACCGTGCGATGGGCATCGAACTGCACCTGATCGTCGAAGCCCGCGATGGCGGCGAACATAGAACCATCATTTAGGTGGTGGCCATACATAATGTTGTTCGCGTCCGTGAAGTCAGGTGCGTTCGCTGCAGCGAGGAAGATGGCGCCAAACGTGGCAATCCACCCCTCCGAGCCCTGGAAGTCATGCGTGAGGTACTTCTCGTCGTCCGTGGTGTGCACGATGGGATAATTAATAGGGGTGCCGGGCACGTAAATCCACCCCACCGTGTCGGGGTTGATGGCCGTGAGCGCATCCCAGTCGACCGTGAGCTCAGACAGCGGCGCGGCGGCAATGTCGTCTGGCGCCCCGAAGGCCTGATCGGCCACCTGGTTGTAGGAGTTTTGGCCCTGCCAATAGCTGAACGCGATAACGCCCAGCGCCACGAGCGACGCAACCAACACCGCCAGAGCCACCCAAAACACCACGCGCCAGGGGCCGCCCTTCTTGGGAGCGCGCTGCGAACGTGCTGCCCCTTGCGTTGCCCGTGAGCGAACCGATTGACCAGCAGCATTCCCCACCACCTGCGAACCGCCCTGTTCCGCCGCGGACGCAACCCGCTGCACTGGCTGTGCGGCAGCACGACCAGCGTGTTCAGCGCGACCAGCACGCACACTGCGAGCAGCCGGCAGCCGTTGTGCGCTCACGCGCCGCTGGTCCTGAGCGGCTGGCGAGGGCTGCGCGGCGTGACGCCCACGCGGCGTTTGTCCGTCGGAGTATGGTCGTTGCTCGGGCATTGCTCCCTTTCAAGTGGGCGAATCGGCAACCCGCGCGCGGGCGCGACATCCGCCGTTTTCAGACCGTTACCATAATAAGCAAACGCCCCCGAAATGGGGGCGCGATGCCGTGAAAACGCTCATATTTCACGCAGCAGTACGAGCAGCGCTACTTCTTCTTCATCTCGTCAATAAAGCCTTTCGCAATGAACACCACAATGATCAGGACAATGATAGCAATAATGACCCACACAGCCCACATAGGTACAACGCCGAATAATGAATCCATGTTCGGTACCCCTTTTTTCAAGCACGCCGAAGCATGCGGTTTCGCTTCCAATTATCTTGACATGGTAACGCTTACTCACTTTTCGCGCAAGCGCGCTTCAAGGGCCTCGTTGATAATTTTGAGGGCTTTGACCCGGGCAAAACGCTTGTCGTCGCTCTCCAGAATAATCCAGGGAGCGAACGGGGTGGACGTCAGGCGGAACATGTCTTCAATGGCAGATTTGTACTGGGGATACTTGTCCCGATTGCGCCAATCTTCGTCCGTGATTTTCCACTGCTTGGCCGGGTCTTGCTCGCGGTCGTGAAAGCGACGCAGCTGCTCTTCGGGGCTCACGTCCACCCAGAATTTCAGCAGAATGGCGCCCCAACGCACCAGTTCACGCTCAAACTCGTTGATTTCGTCGTAGGCGCGGCCCCACTCGGCCGGCGTGGCGAAACCTTCCACACGCTCAACGAGCACCCGCCCGTACCAACTGCGGTCGTAAATGCCCACGTGACCCGCCTTCGGCAGACGCGTCCAGTAGCGCCACAGGTGCGGGTGCAGAAGTTCCGGCTTGGTGGGTGCCGGCGAGGGAAACACCGTGTAGGCGCGCGCGTCGAGGGCCTGAGCCACGCGCTTGATGTTGCCGCCTTTGCCGGCGGCGTCCCAGCCTTCGTACATGATCATGAGCGGAATGCGCTTCTGATACATTTCCATTTCCAGCTTGTTGAGACGCGCCTGCTCGGCTTTGAGCTGGGATTTGTACGTTTCGGGGTCGAGCGCAAGGGTGTGATCCACCTCGTCGAGCACCGGGCGTTCGGCCTGCACGACGAAGCGAGAAGCACGGGGGGCGTGCGCGTGCGCCTCGGCGGCCTCGCGTTCGGCGGCGGCGTGGATTGCGGCTTCTTGTTCGGGCGTGCGCTCGGCGGCGGGGGTGTCAACCAGAAGTCCGGCCGAGTTTGCCTGCGCCTTTGCCGCCGCGGCAGCAGCGTCCGGGTCGGGCTGGGCGGAGAGCGCGCCTTTGATGGCCTCGACCAGCGTCTCGGCAATAGCCAGGTTCGCCGCGCGCTTGTCCTCGCCGTTGATCAGGCGCCAGGGAGCATAGGAGAAGTTACTGCCTTCCAGAAGGTGGTCATACAGGCGATAGGCCTGGGTATAGTTGTTGACGCTGGCCAGCTTTTCCTTGCTCACGCGCCAGCGCGTGGCCGGGTCGTTGTGCAGGCGCTCAAGGCGCTTCTTCTGCGCCTCCTGCCCCACGTGGACGAAGAATTTCACCACCACGTAGCCGTCGTCGACCAGTTGCTGCTCGAAGTCGGCCGCCGAGGTGAGGTAGCGGTGCAGTACGTCGATATGTCGCTCGTCGCGCGCCTGTTCAACGGCGGCGACGGCGGTTTTGTGGTGCGCCTTGTTCTTCCCCGTGCCGCTGGCTCCGTCTTCCGCGTTGCGCACTCCCGCCAGCGAAAGGTCGCCGAACTCGCTGTAGAGCATGTGCTGGGTGGCGGCCGTGTACCAGCCGCGGTCGTAGAACGTGATGGCGCCGCGCGGGCCAAGCGCGCGCCAAAACTCCTGCATGACCGGGTAGAATCCCGTGACGTCGTGCGCCGCACCCGCGAAGGACCGAGCCGCTTCCACATCGAGGTCCTCAGTGACGTAAACGCTGGTGGCACGCGCGTCCAGGTTGTACATGAGGTCGGAAATGCGGCTTCCCTTGCCCGCACCGTTCCACCCTTCAAACAGCACAACAAGGCCGACGCCCTGCTTCACCGCCTCTTGCTGCAACACCACCAGCTGCTCCATGAGCGCATCTCGACGACGCTTATACTCATTCTTCTGCAAAGGCTCCCGCGTAAAGTCAACGGCCTCCAACATAAGCGCGTCCTTCCCCCCGACATCGTGCCGCCATCATAGCACAGGGCGGAAACGACGTTCGAAGGCAGTACCTACTCGTTTGTTGTTAATTTAAAAACAAGCGTTAGACAAATGAAAAGTATGCTCAGAAAATGAGAAAAGACTGCAAGGTACGAAACCCTACAGCCTTTTCAGCTCACTCTCTTAATTACCAGTCAGTTTGTCATTGCTTCAAAACTTATAATCATAAGAGTGAAAAATTAAAGCAAGCAATTAGTTTCACTGCTTAAATGATATCAGAATTATACACAACTCCTAACTCACAAGACCAGTCAGTTTGTCACTGCTCCAAAACCGAAAAACCTCCCACTCGTTTGCACTCATCGTTTGACTACCAGTCAGTTTGTCACTGCTCCAAAACTCGAAACCGTTAATGCAGAGGTTGCCTACTGTTTGACTACCAGTCAGTTTGTCACTGCTCCAAAACGACGTCCTCTTTGACGCTTAAAATCTGCTGTTTGACTACCAGTCAGTTTGTCACTGCTCCAAAACTTCAAACGCGACCGTGGGGCGAACATTAGGTTTGACTACCAGTCAGTTTGTCACTGCTCCAAAACTGGTGCGAAGGGTGACCCCATGAGTGAACGGTTTGACTACCAGTCAGTTTGTCACTGCTCCAAAACCCAAGAGCAATGTCAGCAGCCCTTCTACGAGTTTGACTACCAGTCAGTTTGTCACTGCTCCAAAACGCGCTCGAAACACCGCTACGACGTGGTCAAGTTTGACTACCAGTCAGTTTGTCACTGCTCCAAAACCGGCAGGACTTCGTACCGTATCCGGTGTTGGTTTGACTACCAGTCAGTTTGTCACTGCTCCAAAACAGTTCGATAAGTCGGTTGGATAGGTTGAGGTTTGACTACCAGTCAGTTTGTCACTGCTCCAAAACATAGGGGTATTCACCTCGTACGATTTCCCGTTTGACTACCAGTCAGTTTGTCACTGCTCCAAAACGCAATTGCTTCGTTGAGCGGGGCCACGTGGGTTTGACTACCAGTCAGTTTGTCACTGCTCCAAAACCACGCAATAGTTATAGGTATACGCCTTAGAGTTTGACTACCAGTCAGTTTGTCACTGCTCCAAAACTTAATGATGGCGGCGTTGGACGCCTGCACCGTTTGACTACCAGTCAGTTTGTCACTGCTCCAAAACAAACTGCATATTACCGGCAACCAGGTCAATGTTTGACTACCAGTCAGTTTGTCACTGCTCCAAAACGGCAACAACTCTGGGCCGACGAACTTCGGTGTTTGACTACCAGTCAGTTTGTCACTGCTCCAAAACGTTGTCGTCGGTTGATAGTTTAGTAGATCGGTTTGACTACCAGTCAGTTTGTCACTGCTCCAAAACGAGCATGCGCAGCGTTTTCGCCAAGTTCGGTTTGACTACCAGTCAGTTTGTCACTGCTCCAAAACAAGCTTTCCGTTGTGGCTGGGGCCTATGGGTTTGACTACCAGTCAGTTTGTCACTGCTCCAAAACCTCAGTCATTGTTATTCTCCTTCGCTATCAGTTTGACTACCAGTCAGTTTGTCACTGCTCCAAAACGAGTAGGGCGTGTTGATCATGATCGGCTCAGTTTGACTACCAGTCAGTTTGTCACTGCTCCAAAACAAGATTTGATCACCGAACGGCAGTTCAATAGTTTGACTACCAGTCAGTTTGTCACTGCTCCAAAACCGCCCATCACGGAGTTTACCGCAGAAATTGTTTGACTACCAGTCAGTTTGTCACTGCTCCAAAACAGCACGGCACGGGTGTCTTCCGGCAACTGGTTTGACTACCAGTCAGTTTGTCACTGCTCCAAAACATCTTCGCCCACGGAAAATCGGCAACGGGTTTGACTACCAGTCAGTTTGTCACTGCTCCAAAACTTGACGCGCGGGAACTCTACACCCTTATAAGTTTGACTACCAGTCAGTTTGTCACTGCTCCAAAACCTTGCTGAGGCGTTTCTTAACGACGGCCAGGTTTGACTACCAGTCAGTTTGTCACTGCTCCAAAACTCCTTCCGGCTATAAAAATGGCCCTACCGTGTTTGACTACCAGTCAGTTTGTCACTGCTCCAAAACGTGTTGGGGTTGTAATCAACGATGATTTCAGTTTGACTACCAGTCAGTTTGTCACTGCTCCAAAACATGGAACAGAGGAAGCGCGCAAAGACTTGGGTTTGACTACCAGTCAGTTTGTCACTGCTCCAAAACGCGGTGTTGGTTGCGCCGGCCTTGCGCAAGTTTGACTACCAGTCAGTTTGTCACTGCTCCAAAACCGTTGGGGCAAAATTCTTTCTGCGGAAGAACAGACAACGGACTGGCTGGCTCTCTTCATGATTGAAGAAAGTCCTTGTCAATACACATTTTTCTTTCATACTCATAGCTTGTATCATCAGGAACATTCTCCAGCAACAGCACCTTCAATTCAGAAAAAACTGCTTGCCGATAAAACTCTTGCAGCTCGTTTTCCTCTAAAAATTGCTTCAGATTCACGAAAACGAGTTGCTTGGCGAATGCTGCATCAGACGCAAACTTCAAAAACTTTATCAGGTTGTCAAGGAGCGAGTCGGAAGGATCAATATCAACGCCAAAATCGAACGCCTTCAGATACTTCCGCATATCCCATTGTACTTCAAAAGCATAATCTGATTTAAGGCGCAAACCCAATGATGCAACCCGATCTGATAAAGCTCGCCCCATGGTCTCGATTTCCTGGCGCTCTTTATCCTCAGACAGAAACATGTTCTCAACCCGTTCGAGAACCTCGCCAAATAATGCTCGCTCCGTCCATGGAAGTTCAAACGGATTGAAAACAAAAAGGAAGTAATTCCTCGAACTACGGCGTTCCTCTCCTTCCCACAGTGCGTACGGCTCCACCGCCGCTTCATCAAGCTCAGAAAAGAAAGACTGGCACACGCGAGCAAACAGCGTGCGATTGTGAATCTCCACTACCGAAACCGCATCGCGCTCCAGTGCAAGCGATTCAGAAAAACCCGACAATGACAAGTTCATAGCACCACGAACCCCTCTAGGGTATCCACCTCGGCATACGATTCCCGCTCGCCCGTTATGAACTCCATGGCCGCAAATTGCTTCTCGGTTACTTTGAGCACTTGCACCAATCCGTATGGTGGGCGATGCTGGCGCAGGCGGCTAATACTCGCGCCAGCTTGCGCATCGTTCACCACTAATTTGGCGTAGACTGATTCCTGTAGCATAAGGAATCCCTCTTTGATGAGGTGCTTGCGGAATAAGCGGTATTCTTTTCGCTGCACCGCCGTATCAACTGGCAAGTCGAAAAACACGAACACCCTCATGAACCGCACCCTCTCTTGAACGCTCATAACTGCTCGAAGCCCTCAATCTCGGCCACTACCATAGATTTATTAAGGGCCGCAAGACAGTCTTGCACATACAACGACACCACCGAATGCAAGCGATACGAACCTCCTTTGTACGCCACGACACGGTTCCCCAAATCGCCCAACAAGCGCCGTACTTCCTTGTCGAACACCTCCTGAGCATATTTGTACACGAGCCCATCAACCACAGGACGAAAGGGCTCCATCAAGTCGCACGAGAAGTTGAACTGGTTATATTCGCTCCGATGGCATATACCGCACTGCGTCAAATAGCCTCGGGAAACTATTTCCCGGTTCACCATAGAAAGCAGAACGGCATAGCCGTAATTCAGGGCGGCATTTGTAGGAACATTGTCATCACGAGTAAAGTCATGACCGAAAAGCGCAGCAAAATACTGTCGCGCGGCATGCGCCTCCCGGTTTGTCGTGTCCCCCGACTTCACCTCATCCCTACATACATACAAAGCCTTTGCCGCATCCGCCTGATCATTCTCCTCAAGCACGCGTGCCTGTTGGCGTATCTTCTCTTTCACAACGTGCTGCCATACCCGCTTTTTGATAGGCTCACCCCACGACAGCTGCTCCTGTACGCGTTTGCTTGCATTGTGTGCACCATAGAGCGGAAGATACTGCCCAATAGGGTTGCACTTTTCGTCAGCCACCACGAGCGATATCTTGCATTTTGCCAGCTCAGAAAGCAGATAGGCACTGAGATACACCTGTGTATTTTGCAGAATGATGGAAGATATTTCGGACAAATGAATCTTCGCAGTGTCATCTGTTTTGCGCACCACCAAGTAACCGCCTTGATAGCTGCAGCGGCATTGACTCTCGATGAACACCGTCCTAAAGGCCAATCTCATACCGCCTTTCCAGCATTCCCGTGACCGACGAGTCCACGAAGTATATCGAGCCTGAAGAAAGTTCCTTCGAGAAAGTGACGTTCATACACCCTGCGTATTTGGAACCACCAACCGCCGACAGATCAATCATATTCACGTGTGCACCAGCAATGGACACAAGCGAAAGCAATACACGACGCCGATCAGCCTCGCTCGCCTTCCGGAAAGGCTCTTCCAGGTTCATCACTTGCATTTGCTGCAACAAGCGAGGCGCATAATGCGCATACTTCCCCTGAATTGACCTGAATAAGTCAAGCAGCTCATCCTCCGAACAAGCAGCACCAGCTTCAATGCGACAAATCAACTCGGTTTCCTCCTGAGAGAAAGCCAGCTGCTGGGCATTGCGCACTTCCTTTTTCCCCGTGATATAGAGCCGAGAGTCGCCAAGGATAATCTGCTGATACTTGTACACCTTACGCCGACGAATGCGCTGAAACACAAGGCCGCTCTCTTCCGCCAACTCGCGCGCATACGTCTCCAACGCCTGAGGATCGCTTGCAAGCGCAGACGCAACCCGCACGGGAACCGGCGCAAATTCAAGCACACGCTGATTCTTCTTCGGCTTCAAAGCTTCATAGACGAAGAAGTAGGCGAATTGCTCACGTGAGTAACTTCCATATTTCTGCGGGTCAAGACCTTTCTTCAAGGGGAGGTTCAACGTTTTGCCTGCCGCTTTTGGCGAGTATATGGTCTCATCCCAAAAAGCCCCGTGCGTTTCCTCAGGCATATGCGAAATGAAGCAGTCTTTGTAGTCGAAACAGCGCCTGATACGGTCAACCTCAGCACCAGCATCCCATGCATCGCGGAATATCTCACCCGTTTCCACGTCGAACCCTGGAGTAAGGAAACTCGACACAATAAATCCTGCCGATCCGGGCAATTCGCGCGTCTTGCGGAATACTTCGGCTTGCCGCTTAATGAAGCGCTTCACCACCGCCGCCATCTTCACTGGCTCTGCGTACACATCGCCATGGCGATACCGAATGAATCGCCCTATCTGACTAGCCAAATAGGCATCATGTGCATGGTGGAAATCATTGATCGTACGACTCTTTGCTAACCCACATTCCTCTCGCAATTGGTGAGACATGCCTGCCTTGACCGGCAGTACCTCGGCGTCAGGATAGCGAACCTGCAAAAGCTGCTGCACCTGCTTGACAACCTGCCCCGTCTCGACAAGTTGGCGATTGATAAACTTTTTCAAAAGCTCGTCGCTCACCGTTGTGCGCGTCAGATTGTTGAACTTCTTCTCGCCGATAAGCCCTGCGTCGCGCAACGTACGCCAGAAACCGCGCATGCGACTGATAAGGTGCTGATCAAGCAAAAGCGTATCGAGCTTGCGTTGGTTTTCTTCCGCATACACCAGCACCTTATTTTCAAAACTGTCGTCCTTGATATAAGACTGCGGCAAAATATGATCCACCTGATACAAGTGCAAGCTATTGATGTCCAGTGGTTTTCCCGAGTACATGCATTTGCCGCACTGCATGAAGTAGAGGGTCAATCGCTCATTATTGAGGTCGCGCGGATCCCGGTCTTTCAGTTCAGTGTACACATCGGCGTACTGACTCTTTAAGCTGGAAAGCGCCGCCCCCAAGGCCTTATATCGACTTGTGGTTCGCCGACCCTTGTTGCGCGCGCTTTCGTCGCGGGTCACCTCAAGGAAGATGCATGCGGGTTCTTTTCCAGCAAGGTGCACAATCTCGTCCACAATTCGAAGAGCCTGATTGATACCGCGACGCAATGCCGGAGACCCCGTCACCTCATCAAGCGACCCACTGCTCGCGTCAAGCGCGCGGGCAAGATTGCGCTCGTCGATTTTCGACTTAAACGCCAACACGTCGTCGCTCAGTATTTCCATGAGGTTCATGGCCGCCCCCATGCGCCTGGCATGGTTCGGGTCGCCTTCCAGCAAAATATCCATAATGGTTTTAGGACCATTGTCGGTATCACTTCTCAATCCACACAAAAGCGCATTCGAAAGCCGCCCCCACCCGGTATAACGCTTCTGGCACAGCTTGCGAATCTGCGCATCACTCAGGCGCTCCCCATACACACGTTTAATTTTGCGCTTCAAAATAGAACGATCTTCAAAGACCGTATTCCAAAGAATAATGTCTTCCGCCATAGCGCTATCAGCGTCTGACAGTTCATCGACCTCAAGAATCTTACAAAAATCAAAGTGAGAAGAAAGTTGCGACTCAAACGCATCCTCTCCCTGACCCCCTGAAACGTGGTAAGCTCCCCCAGCCGACTTGCCACCTTCTGGTCCATGCTTTTGCGCCAGCCACTTCTCCACCATCTCATAGGTAACACGCTTTCGCCTCATGAACAAGTCTTCCAAAATGCCCAGTCGATCCGCCGCATCGAAGCGGTAGCTCTTGTCTCCATCCTGAGTATAACGCGCCCCATTCAGCTCATTGAGAACGCAAAACAACTCATACGTCAGCGAGCGACGAGCTAGCACCGGCTCGCCCTTCAAATAGGTGCATGTCCCGGTCATACGACGGATGAAGTCCTCAGCGCTTTGGTCCTTATCGATGACCTCTTCCCAGTTCCAGGGGTAGATGCGCTCATTCTCCTTACCAGGCAATCGGGACGACCATGCAAAGCGTGTAGCATCCTGTGCATCCCGCGCAGCATTTTTCAACGTAAGGGGTCCCACATAATATGGAATGCGAAAGGTCACCAAGGAATTAAGTTTATCCTTCTCCTGTGCAAGGAAAGAATAATACGCTGCCTGCCGCTCGATGATGGCATTCATCTCTTCCAGATGAAGCTGATAGGGAATGGTTCCGTTGTCACTCGTCTTGAGACGGCGAAGGAATGTACCCGCGTCAATCGCACGCTGAACAGCCGCATAACGCTCGTCCGCTTGGGCACCGATGCGCTCAAGCAGCTTTCGCACTTCCTTGAGGAAATCTTCGTGGGAGAGTTTACTGGTGCCCAGGTTGTACTTGGTGTAACCCTGGGCTTTGCTCGCGTCATAGTCATGGGTTCCTTCATAGAAAGGCCCGCGGAAGAATTCGTCATAGCATTCGGGTCCATAGGTACGCACGAGGTCTTTGAGCGTTTTAAGATCGCTGTGATAGCGTTCGTACTCCTTCACCTTGCAAAACGACAGCATCTCTCCTTGCGCTTCACTGAGAATACCCATGAGCACGTAGGAGGAATATACCGCGCGCAACGCTTCAAAGAGGTCACGCCCCTCATCAGGGCAGGCGTAGCCTTCAACCTTCTCGTCGTTTGAAAGCGCAAACTTGCTGGCCTCCGATTCAGCGAACATGATATGCGCGAAGTCAACCGTGTATCCAACCACTGCGCCCGAAACCGCTTTCGCCAGTTTCTTGTACTCCTTTTCGACACCCAGCGCGGCTTCCGCCTGATCGCGCTTCTCGGCTGGACGCAAGGATGCATCGCCCAGCGCCTTTGCAAGCGCTTCTGCATTGCAGGCACACTGGATGTCGTTGTTTTCACACCAGTCCTCTAGTGCCTGGCAGAGTTTTTCGGCTGCATCTTTCATGTTGGCATTCGTTGCGCTCAGCTTTGGGTTGTCCTGATACAGGAAATTACCGCGATGCTTCACGATGTTATGAAGCGCTAGATACACGAGCCGAATGTCGGCTTTTTCGTCCGACTCGATCAGCTTCTTGCGCAGATGATAGATCGTGGGGAACTTCCGATAATAATCTGCTTCGGCAAAATCACTGTCGTTAAAGAGAGGGTGATGATAGTTGGAATGGTTGGGGTCGCGATCTTCCGGCAAGAGACGCGCTTGGTTCAAGCGGATAAAAAACTCCGGGTCCACATTCGCCATTTCCTCTGCGAAGAATCCTTGCAACAAGTCGAGTCGTTGGCGACGCCGATCATAACGACGCCGCTGACCGCGATGCACGCGCGTTTCGGCGGCGGGGCTCGCCTCGGTAAACACCCGACTTCCCCAGGTAGGTTTACCTTTGAAGCGACAGATATCTCCCTGGTCATCGATTGCTGCCCACCCCACCGATGCGGTTCCAATATCCAGACCAATGTAATACGACCCAACGTTGCGCAGATTCATATATTCCCCTTTCTCAACGTTCCTGTTAGAATGGAGTACATCTTGATACCAGTCAAGATGTCACTGCGAGTCAAAATAAAGGCTCAGCCTTATCTGCCCTCTTCGGAGGGCGCCGCGGAGGCGGCACCTTTGACTCAAAACGAAAGGCCCTTCGGGGCCTTTCGTTGTTTGTGCGGGTAACGCTTGCATCGCTTGACGGGCTCCTCGGGTTGGGGTAGGTTCGACCTCTACTACTTGGGTGGAGAGGGGTTTTCTATGAGCTTATCAGTTAATGAGAGAAAAGTTGCTATTGTTGGATGTGGGTTTGTGGGATCGGCTACGGCGTTTGCGCTGATGCAGAGTGGGTTGTTCACTGAGATGGTGCTGGTGGATGTTGACCGCGACCGCGCTGAGGGCGAAGCGCTTGATATCGCTCATGGCATGCCGTTTGCCAGTCCCATGAACATCTACGCAGGTAGCTACGACGACGCGGCGGATGCGGTCCTCATCATTGTGACGGCGGGCGCAAACCAGCAGCCGGGCGAAACGCGGCTTGACCTCGTGCACAAAAACGTACGCATCTTCAAGTCCATCATTCCCGAAATAGCACAGCGCGACTTCGGCGGCATCCTGCTGGTGGTGTCGAACCCGGTGGACATCCTCACCTACGTGGCACTGAAACTCTCAGACCTGCCGGAGAACCGCGTCATCGGCTCGGGCACGGTGCTCGACTCCGCGCGCTTCAAGTACATCCTTGGCGAGCACCTCGGCGTGGATCCGCGCAACGTACATGCGCGCATCATCGGCGAGCACGGCGACAGCGAAATTGCGGTTTGGAGCACGGCAAACGTCTCCGGCATCCCCGTGAACGACTTCTGCGAACTGCGCGGCCACTTCGAGCACGAGGAATCCATGCAGCGCATCGCTGAGGACGTAAAAAACAGCGCCTACGAAATCATCGCGAAAAAGAAGGCCACCTACTTCGGCATTGCCATGGCCGTGAAGCGCATCTGCGAAGCCATCGTGCGCGACGAGAAGCCCATCCTGCCCGTGTCGAACTACCAGCACGGCATCCACGGCCTGCACGATGTGGTACTTTCCATGCCCGCCGTCGTGGGCAAGGATGGCATCGAATACCAGGTACCCGCCCCGCTCTCGGACGACGAACTCGCGCGCCTGCACGCCAGCGCCGACACGCTGAAGGCCATCATCGCAGAGCTGGATTTGTAAGGGATGCCGAGGTGTCGGGGCGGCATGCCACGCCGCGCCATGCCGCACTGCGCGACCCGCTAGCGCCACTTCGTGCGCAGCTCCCAGAAGGCAACGGCGCTCGCAGCGGCTACGTTTAAGGAATCGACGTCGTGGTCCATGGGGATACGCACGACGTAGTCGCAGGCAGCAACCGTGGAAGCAGCAAGGCCGTCACCTTCGGTGCCCAGCACCAGCGCAAGCTTCTCACAGGCACGCAGCCGCGGGTCGTGGAGGGGCAGCGCATCATCGGCCAGTGCAAGCGCGGCGGTGGCGAACCCGAGCGAACGCAATAGCGGCACACCCTCGCGCGCCCAATCGCGCTCGTAGCCGATGCGCGTCCACGGCACCTGGAACACCGTACCCATGGACACGCGCGCCGCGCGGCGATAGAGCGGGTCGTGACACGAGGGCGTGACCAGCACCGCATCAATCCCCAGTGCCGCGGCCGAACGAAACGCCGCGCCTATGTTGGTATAGTTCGTAATATCCTCAAGCACGGCTACGCGGCGCGCGCCCACCAACAGGTCAGCCACGCTTGGTAGCGGCGGCCGTTCAAGGGCTGCCAGCGCGCCGCGCGTCACCTCGTAGCCCGTCACGGCGTGGAACTGCTCACGCGTGGCCACCAGCACGGGAATCTCCGGGTCATCCGCCAGCAAGCCCTCGATAAGCGGACCCGTCTGCGCAAGCCACTTCTCTTCCAAAAACAGCGACACCGGGCGCACGCCCGCGGCCAGTGCGCGGTCAATCACCTTGGCTGACTCGCCTATGAACAGGCCATTCGCGTACTCGGGACTCTCGCGCAGCTGCGCGTCGGTCACTCCCGAGTACACCGCAAGATGCGGGTGGTCTGTCCCCTCCAAATGCACAAGCGGCATCGCGCCCTCCTTTCAGTCGGCGACCATGGTAGCACGTCACGCGCCATCCCTTCCCCATCTTCCCCACCCGTCTCTTTTATGCTACTATGCAAGTAACATTTACCGGAGCGCAACCACGGCACACCGCACGGACTGGGCTATACTAGCTGCCACGAAACCACTCACCCGCGCGCCGCGCCCGCGCTTCACATGGCAAGGGGAAGCAGATGATCGACAAGTCCATCTTCGCGCTTCCGGGGATCAAAGGCATCCTCGGGCTGCTCGCGGTTCTCGCGGCGCTGCAAGCGTGCGCGGTGCTCGGGCAATCATGGGCGCTCGCCTCCGCCCTCACCGACCTCTGGCTGGGAGGGCAGGTTGTGGCCCAACTCCCCCTCGTCGCCATCTTCTTCGTGTGCTTCGTTGGACGCCAAGGTGTGCTCACGGCACAGTCGGCCCTGCTCGACCGCTATGCCGCCGCGCAAGCAGACACCCTGCGCCAGGAGCTGCTCCGCAAAATTTTCGCCACGAACGCCGGGCTCGTGCGCACGCATGGCACCGGCAGTGTGACCGCCGCCGTACTGGAGGGCGTCGACCAGGTGGAAACCTACTTCAAGCTCATCCTGCCAAAAATCATCGGCATCGGCGTAATCCCCCTCATTCTGCTGGTGGCCGCGGTGGCGCTTGACTGGGTGTCGGGCCTCATTATGTTTGTGGCCTTCCCGTTCATCATCTTATATATGATCATCATGGGCCACACGGCGAAGGAAAAGGCGTCGCGGCAGCACCGCACGTTCCAAATTATGTCGAACCACTTCATCGACACGCTACGCGGCATCGACACGCTGAAACTGTTCGGCATCAGCAAGCGCTACGGCACCAGCATTTTCGAGGTGAGCGAGCGCTTCCGCGAGGCCACCATGAAAACGCTTAAGGTGGCGAACCTCTCCAGCCTCGTGCTTGACCTGTTCGCCACGCTCTCGGTGGCGGCGGTGGCGTTTATGCTGGGAATGCGCCTGATAGATGGCTCGGTGGTGCTGTTTCCCGCACTGGCACTGCTCGTGATTGCGCCCGAATACTTCCGCCCCATCCGCGAATTCGCAGCCGACTACCACGCCTCGCTCGACGGCAAAAACGCGCTCATCTCGCTGCAAGCCCTCATCGCCACGGCCGACAATGCGCCTGATGAGCGCCCCGTTCGCCCCTGGAGCGAAGACGCCAGCCTGGCGCTTGACAGCGTCACCTTCTCCTACCCGGACTTCACGGCACTCGACGGCATCACGCTGGAAGCGCACGGCTTTCAGAAGGTGGGCATCATCGGTGCCAGCGGTTCGGGGAAGAGCACGCTCGTGAACCTGCTCGGCGGGTTTTGCGCGCCTGATGAGGGGCGCGTGCTCATCAACGGCGAGGACGTGGGCAGCCTGCGTCTGACCGCATGGCAGCGCCAGGTGGTCTACATCCCGCAGGACCCCTACCTCTTCCACGCCAGCCTGCGCGATAACCTGGCCTTTTACACGCCCGACGCCTCCGACGAAGACATCGCGCACGCCGTGGAAACGGTAGGCCTGCAAGCGCTGGTTGATGAGTTGCCCGAAGGCCTTAACACGCGCATTGGCGAAGGGGCGCGGCCGCTCTCAGGCGGCCAGGCGCAACGCATCGCACTCGCCCGCGCGCTACTCGACCGCTCGCGGCGCGTGCTGCTGTTCGACGAACCCACCGCTCACCTGGACATAGAGACTGAACAAGAACTCAAGGAGCGCATGTTGCCCCTGATGGAAGGCCGACTCGTGTTCTTCGCCACGCACCGCCTACACTGGATTGACAACATGGATCTGGTGGTGGTCATGGAGAACGGGCGCGTGGCTGAATGCGGAACGCCGGAAGAACTGCGCGCGTCGCAGGGAGCCTTCGCGCGCCTTGCCGCGCGGTTGGAAGGAGGCGCGGCATGAGCCAGAACAAGCGCGAAACCGACCGCTGGGTCAGGCCGTTTTTCAAGCGCTACCGCAAGGCGCTCGCATTGGCGCTGGTGCTGGGTGTAGCCACGTTCGCGTTCGCGAGCGGCCTCATGGTAACCTCGGGCTACCTTATTAGTGCGGCGGCTGCCCTGCCGGCAAGCATTCTCATGATTCACGCGCCCACCATTTTCGTGCGCATCTTCGGCATTGGCAAGCCCATCCTGCAGTACCTTGAGCGCCTGACCAGCCACGACTGGGTGCTCCGCATGACCTCAAGCCTGCGGCTGAAGCTGTATGCCACGCTGGAGCGCGACGCTGTATTCTTCCGTCGCAGCCACCGCACGGGCGACATCCTGGGACTTCTGGCCGAGGACATCGGGCATTTGCAGAACCTGTATTTGCGCACGGTGTTCCCCGTGGCGGTGGCGCTTCTGGTCTATGCGCTGGGTATTGTGGTGTTGGGCCTGTTCTCGCCCTGGTTCGCACTCGTTTTGGCGCTAGTGCTGGGCGTGGAGGTGTTCTTGGTGCCGCTAGTGTCGGTGCTGGCGAACCGCGCGCGCATCGAGCGGCGCAAGGCGCTGAAGAACAATTTGTACGGCGAGCTGACCGACAACGTACTGGGTGCTTCGGACTGGATTTTCGCTGGTCGCGGGCAGGATTACCTCGACCGCTACCGCGCTTCGCAGGACGCCCTGCGCGCCCTCGACCGCTCGCTCAACCGCTTCGCGCGCTGGCGCGATGTGGCATCCACGGCCGTGTTTGGCGCGGCGGCGGTGTTGCTGCTTGCGTGGGCCGGCGGCTACTTCGGCGGCGCGCCCGGCGAGTCCGCGAACTGGATTGCGGCCTTTGTGCTGGGCTTTTTCCCGCTCATCGACGCTTTCGCGCCCCTGCCAGCGGCGGCCACGGAAACGAACGTTTACCGCGACTCGATTCGCCGACTGAATGAATTGCCGGAAGAAGAGAGCGAAGGGGAAGGCGCGATGGCGGCGCCTGGTAGCCCCACTTCCCCCGCCCCCACCTCCCCCGCAGGCCCCGTCGACCTGCGCATCGACAACGTGACCTTTTGCTACCCCGGCACCACCCGCGACGTACTGCGTGGCGTGAGTCTGCACATTCCCGCAGGTCAAAAGCTTGCCGTGCTCGGATGCAGTGGGTCGGGCAAGAGCACGCTCGCCTCGCTTATCCGCGGCGACCTCGCGCCCACCTCCGGGCGCGTCACCTTGAACGGCACGGACGCCAGCAGCTTCGGCGACGCCATGGCCGCACACATTGGCGTCATCCAGCAGCAAACCTACCTCTTCAACATGACCCTGCGCGAGAACCTGCGCGTGGGCAATCCCGGCGCCACCGACGAACACATCCGCACTGTACTTGACCAGGTGGGGCTAAAACCCCTGGTTGATCGCTTGCCTGACGAGCTTGACACCCTCGTAGACGAAGCGGGCCTGCGCTTCTCCGGCGGCGAGCGTCACCGCATCGCACTCGCGCGCGTACTGCTGCAAGACACGCCCGTCATCCTGCTTGACGAGCCCACGGTGGGCCTCGACCCCGCCACCGAACGTGCCCTTTTGGACACCATCTTCCGCAACGCCGCAGGTAAAACGCTCATCATGATCACACACCACCTGCAAGGCGTGGCGAACATGGACCAGGTGGTCTTCGTGGAAGACGGCCTGCTGGAACTGTCCGGCGCGCCCGCCGAGCTGGAGCGCACAAGCGAGCGCTACCGCCGCCTCCTCGCCTTCGACCGCGGCAGCGCCATGGCCTAACGCCACACAACAAGCCACTTTGCTTTATACTCTTTTCTACCGAATGAAAAGGAGACCCCATGGCTGCAACCGTCAAAACGCTTCTCGAGCATCACGGTGAACTGTACTGGGGCACGCGCATGGCGAACCCGGGCTACCAGTACGGCCTGTCGCTCGACGTCACGCCGCAGGGCCTTGCCGCGCAGGTGGTGTACGTGCTGAGCGACGTGGATGACGAAGATGAGGAACTGGTCACCCCTGACACGCTGCTCGACTGCTACACCCTATCTGACCTGGAGCGCAACGGTATTGTGCTGAGCGACCTCATGGAAGAGGACCTGCCCGAGCCGGTGCTTGGCTGGTACTGCGCCGAGCAGTCGTTCTTCAGTCACGAGCAGCTGGCCGAACTGCAAGCCAGCAGCGAGCGTTTGGGCGACTATCTGGACATCGTGCTACACATTCTCACCATCGACCCTGAGGAAGTGGCCACCGGCATGCCCTCGCTCGATGAGCTCTCGTTTTTCGACCTGCTTGATGAGTTGGAAGGCATCTCTGAAAAGATCGACGCGGGCGAACTGAAGCAGCCCCTCCCCTTCTCGTTCAAGCTGGTAGGCGACGCGCTGCTCGGCTGGGAATTCGCCGACGAAGCCGACTATCGCTAGCCCTCGTGTCCGAGGAATCGTTCCCATGCGGGAAGTTCCTTGAGCGCTTGGGCGCGCCCGCGTTGGAAGTTCGCGACCAGCTTCGCCTCGTCGCGTTCGGTGTTGCGTACGCCCTGGTCGGTGGCGTAGAACACGTAAGCAGCACCCGCGGCCTCCAGCTGCGCGAGGACGTCAAGTTCGTCGTTGTAGCGCTGCGCCCACGAATCCAGCAGCGCCCGCATGCACGGACGGCGCCAGAAGAACACGTCGTAGGCGCGGTTCGGCTTGAGCGAACGGCGGTAGTCGCGCGGGCGCGTACAGACCACGAAAAACCGCGTGTAGTCATCGCGCGCGGCACGCGGCAGCATGATACCGCCGCCTTCGCCGATGCCACCGTCGTAGAGCGCCTGACCGTTTATCCAGGTGGGGGGCATGATAACGGGATAGCTCGACGAGGCGCGCACGCAGGTCATAAGGCTCTGCTCCGTGGAGAAGGCGGTGCGCGTGAAGTACACCGTTTCGCCCGTGTCGCGCGCAACGGCCTGGAGCGTAAGCTGAGCCGGGTTTGCCTGAAACGCCGCGAAGTTGAAGGGAAGCGCACAGCCGGGACGGGCAAGCGTGTCACCGTGCAGCGTGGCTCCGATGCCATCCGCGCCCACTGCCGGCAGCAGCCAGGGGCGAAACGCCAGGTTGTCAAGGCAGGTGGTGAACGACGCTTCGGCGCGGTGCGCGTCATGGGACAGGTAATCAATGGCGTTGGTAGCTCCCGCCGAAAGCCCATACACAGCGTCGAACGAAAGACCCGCCTCAAGCAGCACCGACACCGCACCCGCCGAGTACGAGTTGCGCATGCCGCCGCCTTCAAAGATGAGCGCCACGTGATGCGCCGCGCCGCTCATCAGGGTAGACCCTCACCGCTCCGGACACGGGAAGAGGCGCGTCCGGATTGCCGCAGCGTTGCTATATCGCGGCGGATGGCGGCGATGTCGGCGTTGGGGTCAAGAAGGCGACGATAGAGACTCGCCACCTCATCGCGCAGGTTTATTTCGCTCGGGGCACTGAGGGCGAAGAACGCCACGCGCAGGTAGAGCTTCAAATCCTCGGCACTTTGAAGGTTCTGGAGTTTTGCGGGATCGCACTGCGCGCCGCAGCGTTCGCGATCGTCGGCAAGTGCGTCCAACATGCCCGTTGTCACGCGGCGCATGCGCGCGAGGCTTTCTTGACGCTCGCGACGGGCCTGGTAGCGCGGGAGAAAGAGCGCGGTGCACACGGCGAGTACCTCGGCACACGCCGTGAACCACTCGGGTAGCGATCCCCAGTCCATCGCGCGTCTCCTTTCCGCATCGCACTACAATACGTCAATGGGAAGAGGATACGCGCGGTGGCCGAAGCGCAGGTCACCGGGCGGGCATTCGTCGGGCGGTTGTTGCGCGGATGTGAGATGCGGGGCATCGACACGCAGTCGCGTGTCGATGCGACGGTTTACGACAACGCCAGCAAACGAGCACTGGTGGCAGCACTGCGTTCGGACAGTTCGGCGCGGTCAACCCGGCGCAGTTCGGCCAGTTCATCAAGCATATCTTCCAGGCGTGCCACTTCGAGTTCCACCTCGTACGGCTCACCCTCGGGCGGCGCGTCTGTCTCCAGCAGCAGACGATCCTCCGGGATGATGCGCGCGTACTCGCGGCCGCGCTTCGTGGCCAGCATGCGCGGGTTCACGGACACACAGCACCCGGCGCGCAGCACGCGCTGCAGCTCGTCCGACGAGCCGGTGAACCAGTGGAACACACACGCATTCCCCTCAAGCGCACCGGCTTCTTCCAGTACGTCAAGCACCGCGTGAGCCGCCTTTACGGCGTGCAGCGACAGCAGCTTCCCACCGCTTGCACACGCAGCGGCCACGCGGTTGAACGCCGCCAGTTGTACCTCGCGCGATGCGGCGTGGCGGGGCCCGAAGTCGAGCCCCACCTCGCCCACAAAACGCGCGTCCACGGCCAGACGTTCGAACAGCGCCACGTCATCTTCGCCACAGCGGCCATCGGCAATCCACCACGGGTGCATGCCCAGTCCCGTGCGCACGTTTTCGCACCCCGCGAACAGGGCGGACGCACACTCGAAGCCCTCCGGCGTCACGGTGGTTGCAAACGCGCCCAGGCCTTCGCGTGCCATATCTTCCGCCGCCGTGTGCGCGTCGGGCGCAAAGTCCAGGTGACAGTGCATGTCGAACAGCCGCAGGTTCGTCATCGCGCGCCTCCCGGCTCTGCCGCACCTTCTGTACCGTCAATGTTTACGCCGGCCAACTCGCACAGCACAGCGCCAGCTATCATCTGGCCCATGATAGGTGGCACGAACGATGCCGTGCCCAGATTCGACCGCTCGCGGCGCGCCGCGCCTTCGCGAACGGGCACGTTAACCGGCTGTTCACAGGAATACAGCACGCGCAGATGGCGAATGCCGCGCTTGCGTCCTTCCTTGCGCATGATGCGGCAGAGCGGGCAGTTCACCGTGTCGTACACGTCGGCGAACCGGAAGCAATCGGGCCGCAGCTTGTTCGCCGCGCCCATGCTGCTGATGAGGCGCAGGCCCTCCGCGTCGGCATACTGCGCCACAGCCAGCTTCGCCGAGATGGTGTCGATGGCGTCAATGAAGAAGTCCACGCGACCCGCATATGCGCCCAAGAAGTCTGGCACGTCCTCGGCCAGCACGAAGCGATCCAGGGCCTCTACCTGCGCCGATGGGTTGATGTCAGCCACCATCGCGCGCGCCACGTCCACCTTCTTGCGCCCGATGGTGCTGCGAAACGCGATGGCCTGCCGGTTGATGTTGCTGGCCTGCACCACGTCATGGTCCACCACCACGAGCCGCCCCACGCCGCCGCGCGCGAGCGCTTCCACGCAGTTCGACCCCACGCCGCCCACACCCAGCACCATCACGGTGGACGCCGCCAGACGCGCCAGCCCCTCGCGGCCCATAATGAGTTCCAGCTTCTCCGTGGCCGCGTTGTCGGTTTCGGTCATCGTGCTCCTTTCGTCGGCGCCTATGGTAGCACGCACAGGCACCCCGCGGCCGCTCACGTCTCCGGTGCGGCACCCAGTTCAAACCGCGGAGAAAGGCTTAGCCGCTTCGCCACGCTTTTTTGTTTAGCTGCGGGCGAAGGGGTCGACGTAGAGGCGTAGGCCGTCGGGGAGGCGGACGAGACCGAGCGCTTGCAGTACGTCGGCGAAGGGGGACGAGAGTACCGACTTCCCGTTGAACGTTTCGACGACCATCTTTTTGCGTGCGCTGTCGCCGCCGGCGCGGCGGAGGGCATGCTCAAGGTGCGCCACGAGCGCATGGACAGCTGCGGCAAGAATGTCCTCATCCGACGTGAATGACAACAGCGCCCGCAGGCCTGCTGTTGCGTACAGCACCGCTGCGCCGTTGTGTAGCACCACGAGGCTTCCTGCGCGACGCGACGGACGCACGTCCGACTCACCTGACACAGCGTCGCCATAGCCATCCGGCTCAGCAATCGCCGACCACGGCAGCGCGACACCGTAGAGGTTTGCGGGGTCATCGACAGCCAACACCACGCAGGCGCTCTCCCCCGCCACATCGGGCACAGCGGCATCTTCGCGCGCATTTTCGCTGGTAGCAGCGTAGGTGCGCAGCACATCCACCGTCTCGCGCGAGGCGAATTGCGCCGGCCCGAGGCCCTTCACGAACGCGCCGCGCAGTACGTCACCCACGTCCTCCATCGAGCGCAGTACCGGCATGAGGGCGCCGAGGCCGCCGGGCACGCCGGAGAGCATCACCACGTCGCGGGACAGCACGCCGTAGCGATCGAGGATGGACTCCACCACCGCAACCGCCCGCACCGTGTCGTTCTCGGGCGAGGGCGCAAGAAGCGACCAGCGACCCGCCAGCGCCGCGCCGCCGGCCGTGCCGAGAAGCACGCTATCCGCCGCCGACCCCGCCGCGGTCATCCCCGCCGTCCGCGCAGGTAAACGGCTGCCGGAGCGGTGCCGCGAGCGCCGACTGCTCACACGGCGCTGCGGAGCCGGATGCGCGTGGGCACCGGCTTCCGCCGCACGCACGGGCGCGAACGTGTCGTTCGTGGCGCGGCCGCTCCACACCAAGCCTTGCAGCGCTGCGGCGATGGTTGTCTCATCCACCCGCTCAGGTGCCATCCGCCGGCGCACCGCTTCAACAATTTGGCGGAAGAACAGGCCATACCCGTTGCCAAGGACCTGGACAACCGCCTCTTCCACCGAGGGGCATACGGCAGGTTCGGCCTCTTCGGCGCCCACATCTGCGGGTTCGGGTCGCGCGGGTGCAAGCGGAGAATCCGTCGGGTAGAACGCCACGAGGCCCACCGGCGGCGCGGAGCCGCGCGCGGCGCGCCCACGAGCGGCGGGCGCATCGGCAGCAGGGCCGGCCGCCTCACGGCGCGCGCCCGCCCACACCACTTCTCCCGACGCGATAAGTTCGTCCAAAAGCGCAGGGCGATAATCGCGCACACGGCTGGGCAGCACGTGATCTTCCCACGAGACGGCGGGCAAAAACACGCCCTCGAACTGGGCGATGACCTGCGCTACGCCCTCGATGCCCTCAAGACCGCCGCCGCGCCCTGCCCCCACGCCTTGCAAGTCAAGCACATAGCGCGCGTAGGCATCCGCAGGCACCGCGCGCACGGCAGCCCGCGCCTTCGCAAGCGAGCGCGCCCTTAGTCGGCGCAGTACGTCCGCGGCAACCCAGGTTCGTTCAGGCTGATCAGAAGGCCCTGCGAAGTGGCCCTGCACAAGGCGGCCAGCCGCCGCAAGCCGTCGCAAAGCCTCGCGCGCTACCGCGGGGCCGAGGCCGAAGCGCTCCGCCACATTCTCGCTGGAGAACGGCCCATGCGTGCGAGCATAGCGAAGCAGCAGGTCATCCAGGGGAAAGTCAACCGCTGCATCGTCTCCCGCCGCACGAAACACCGCAGGCACCTCATCCGGCACCGCAACACCCAGCGCCTCGTGCAAGCGCCACGCATCCTCCACCGCCGCCCAGCGCTCCGCACCACCGATGAGCACCGAGAATGCACGGCGGTCACGCGCCAAGTCTTCCAGCGCCGCCTGCGCTTCTACTACGGTCGCACAGGGCACGTCATCGGCGTCATCAGCCTCATCACCTGCACCATCGCGCACGCTCTCGCTCGCAGCCGGCTCCAACCGGCATGCAACTTCTTCCGCAGACAGCGGGCCCAATACGCGCAGCATATCGGCCACACCTTCCGCACCGCGCGCACGCCGACCAGGTGCCAGCCGCTGCAACTCAGCTTCAACAGCTTCCCCCACCTGCGGATCCAACAGCTCGCCCACATCGGTTGACCCCAAGAGTTCACCCAACAGCGCCGGATCCACCGCCAAAAGCGACGCCCGCCGCTCGGCGTGCGGCAAGTCGCCCTGATACAAGTGCTCGCCCACGTAGCCGAACAACAGCGGCGCGGCAAACGGCGACGGCACGCTGGTCTGCGCCTCCACGATGCGCACCGCACCCTCCCCGATTCCCTGCATGACCTCGCGCAACGCGCCGAGGTCGTACACATCCTGCAAGCATTCGCGCGCCGTTTCCAGCATGAGGGGAAAATCACGCTCACCGCGGGCAGCCTCCAGCAGTTGTCCCGCTTTGAGGCGTTGCTGCCACAGCGGTGCGCGCTTGCCCGGTTGCGTGGGCGACATGAGCAGCGCCCGCGCGGCACATTCGCGAAACCGGGCGGCGAACAGGGCCGTTGCGTCCACGCGGTCGCGCACGATGCGTTCGAGTTCGTCCGCATCGAATACGAACAGCTCGGCGCCGGGCAGGCGCGTTTCGGTCATGGGAATGCGCAGCACAATGCCATCGTCGGCCGCCTGCGCCTGCGGGTCGAAGCCAAGGGTAGAAGTAACCCGGTCAGACACCGCCATGGCCCACGGCTCGTGCACGCGCCGACCGTAGGGCGAGTGCAGCATGACGCGCCAGTCGCCTGTTTCGTCCTCGCACCGCTCCACCACCAGCGTGCGGTCGTTCGGCACCACACCCGTGGCCGTGCGCTGCTCGCGCACAAGGGAGGCCAGGTTGCGCTGTGCGTCTTCGTCAAGGCCGGCCGCCGACAAACGTTCAGCCAGCGCCGGGGTAAGAACCAGGCCGTCGTTCGCCGCACGTTCGGCATCTTCGCCTTCACCCTCGCGCCCATCTTCAAGTCCCGCGTCCACCGCACGCAGAAACGCCCCACGAGCTCGCCCCATTTCGGCAGGTCGCCCCACACCTTCGCCATGCCAAAACGGCAGGCGCGCCGAGCGGCCCGGCGCCGGCTCCACCACCACGCGATCGCGCGTGATCTCGCTGATGCGCCACGAACTGGTGCCGAGTGTAATAATGTCGCCCACGCGCGACTCGTACACCATTTCCTCGTCCAGCTCGCCCACACGGCGGCGGCCCTCGTTGCCATCACCCTCCGGCAACACCACCGAAAACATGCCGCGATCGGGAATAGTACCCGCCGCTGTCACCGCGAGGCGCTGGGCGCCTGGGCGCGGCGTGAGTTCGCCCGTTTCGCGATTCCATACAATACGAGGCGAGAATTCGGCCAGGTCAGCTGAGGCATAGCGGCCCGACAGCATGTCGAGCACGCCGTCGAATGCCCGCCGTGGCAGCTCCGAAAACGGCGCGGCGCGGCGCACCGTATCGTACCAGGCGTCGGCCGTGATGTCGCCCATCGCTACGGCGGCCACCGTCTGCTGCGCCAACACGTCCAGCGGGTTGCGCACGAGGGCCGTCGCTTCAATGGCGCCGGTGCGCATGCCCTCGGCCACCACGGCCGCATCAATTATCTCCGTGCGCGTACGCGGAAAAATAGTCCCTGTTGAGCGCCCACCCACCTGGTGATTCGCGCGCCCGATGCGCTGAAGCCCGCTGGCCACCGAGGGCGGCGCGGCCACCTGCAACACCAGGTCGATGGAGCCCATATCAATACCCAGCTCCAAGCTGGACGTTGCCACCACGCACGGCAATTCGCCCGCCTTCAGTTCGCGCTCCACCTGCAAGCGCTTTTCCTTCGACACCGAGCCGTGGTGCGCTTTCGCAATGACCTCGACGGGCGGCTGCACCAGTTCACTCGTGGAGCCCATGTCCGAACGCATGGCCGCCGCACCCGCGCCGTCGGGCGCACCAGCCAGAAGCCCTTGGCGTTTCGCGTACAATTCATTGAGTCGTGCCGTCAGCTTTTCGCATAAGCCGCGCGAGTTCACGAACACGATGGTAGTGCGGTGCGCAAGCACCTCATCCAGAATGGCGGACTCCACATAAGGCCAGATGGAGGAAGACCCCAGGCGGCTGTCGGGCGGCGCGTCCTTCAGCCGCTGGCCGTCCATGACGGCCCGCAGCGCGCGATCGGACTTCCACGCCACCTCGGTGGCAGCACGCCGTGGGCTACGAGCGGCACCTTGGCCGCGTCCCCGCGCGCCAGCCGGGGGTAGCCCCTCGGCCTCGAAGCCGCCGAACGCGGGCACAGCCGTCATGTCATGCACGGGCACTTCCACATGCACGTCCAAGCTCGGGCGATCCTCGGCGGCAACAATCTGCACCGGGTGCGGGCCTCCCAAGAAGTGCGCCACCTCTTCACGCGGACGCACCGTGGCCGATAGCCCAATGCGTTGCGCCGGACGTTCCAGCAGGTCATCGAGGCGTTCCAAACTCAACGCCAGATGCGCACCGCGCTTGTTGCCGGCGAGCGCATGCACCTCATCCACAATGACCGTCTCCACCGTGCGCAGCACTTCGCGGGCCTTCGATGTGAGCATGAGGTAGAGCGACTCGGGCGTGGTAATGAGGATGTCGGGCGGGTTGCGCTGGATGGCGCGCCGCTGATCAGGCGTGGTGTCGCCCGTGCGCAGGGCCGTGCGCACGTTAGGCGCACCGGTACCCGCGGCGGCGCAGCGGGCCGCAATGCCCGCGAGCGGCTCTTGCAGGTTGCGCTCCACATCGGCCCCGAGGGCTTTGAGCGGCGACACGTACAGCACGCGCACACCCTTCGCGCGTTTTTGCGCGCCGCGTTCCGCCTTTTCGGCCATGAGTTTGTCGAGGGCAAACAGAAACGCCGCCAGCGTTTTGCCCGAGCCCGTAGGGGCAATGACCAGCGCATTCTCGCCCGCGCCGATAGCCTCCCACGCGCGCTCCTGCACGGGCGTGGGGCCGCGAAACGCATTGAGAAACCACGAACGGACCGCGTCGGAGAAGCGGTCGAAGGCGTCAGAGGCGCAGGGTGTGGCGGCGTCCATAGGGCTCTTGTCCTTTCGTGGCTAGGGGGAGTGCGCCCATCATACCGCATGTGGCCCGCGGGCGAGCACCGAGCACCTCGCCTTCGCCACCTCCCTACACCACTATCAGCAAGCCAAGCGCCACCACGGCGATGCCGCTTAGCAAATTCACGGCGTCGTTGGTAACCCACGCGAAGCCGGACACCAGCGTGTAACCGCCGGCGCCGCGGCTCGGCGAGGCCTCCACCAGCGCGCCTGTGCCCTCGTCCGGCGCGCGGTACTTCGCCTGCAACAGGGCGCCCAGCAGGCTGTCCACCAGCGACCCTACCACACCGCACGCCACAATGAACAGAAACGCGCCCAGCCCCACCGGCACGGCGAATCCGAAGACGGGGAACAGCACCATGGTTAGAAGCGCCGAGGTGGCCGCACCCACCACCGTTGCCACCAGGCCCAGCGGGCTCACGCCGCCCGACAGTCCGCGCTGCATGGGCTTGCGCGTGACAATGTTCACCGGCGGATTGCGGCTGAAAATGCCAATCTCCGAAGCCCACGTGTCGGCCGTACTGGCCGCCAGCGCGCCCGCCGATACCACCATGAGCCACGGCTCACCCGTCACCGCGAAGCCCGCCGCGCACACAAGGAACGGCACGCTGTTTGCGAGCACCTGGCGCAGCCTCCGGGCCTCGCCTTTGCGCTTCGGTGAGCCGCCTGACTGCACGCCACGCCGCTTCCGCACGATACGCGCCGCCACGTTCGAGCTGCCGAAGAACCACATAAGCAACAGCCACAAAGGCCAGCCGCCGAACGCGAACGCCAGCATGCCCACCGCCGCCGCGCCGAGCGCGCCCGGCACCGTGAGCAGGCACAACCGCAGCGACATCACGGCTACCGCACCCGACAGCAGAAGCCCCGTCGCGCCTGGCGTCCACCAGCTGGCGGGAAGCAGCAGCACGGCGAACAGGCCCGACACGCCCAGCGGCACCGTGACATTGTCCAGCCCGGCGGGCGACACACGCTCGAACCACGTTGCTGCCGCGGCGAGGCCCACCGCGATGGCCGTCGCAACCGCGAAGCCCACCACGTCCGAAAGTCCCGCGAACACCGGCGCCGCGCCTTGCCACCCACCAACCGCGCCCCATACCAGCACGCCTACGCACGACACAAGGCTCGCCAAGAACATAGTCACACTTCCCGCAACCGTCTTCCCGGCACCAGCACCGCCAAACCGCTTGCCCACCACAGCAGCCAGTCCATCGCCAAACGCCATACAGAACACCCCCAGCGCGCCCACATACGGCGCACCAAGGCCAAACGAAAACAGCGCGAGCGCCGTCAGCGATACGGCGTAATACACCGTCCCCGGCGTTTCTTCGGCACCTTCACGCCCCATAAACTTCAGGCGCGTGCGACGCCACGCCCACCCGTTCACCAGGATAAACACCGCCGGAAGCGCCGCCGCCCACACAGGCGACGTGAAGAAGGCGGCGGCAATCAGCCACCACCCGCCCAGTGCGATGTGCACCAACTTGCGCGTAGCCTCGGCCGCCCATCCGCGGCGCGCAAGCAAGCCCGACGCGCCCAGCACCGCCAGCACGTACACCAGCGACACGCCCATGCCCAGCACATTCAACATAGCGCTCACCCCCGCTCCGCAGCAAGGCGCGCACCGGCGGCTTCCACCAGCTGAGCGGCCTGCGCAGCCGGCACGGTACAGCGCCGATCGAAGCAGCGATACCCTTCCGCGCGCACTGCATCCAAAATGCCGCGATACAAGTACAGCGACGACAACGTGGGCAGCCGACTATCCTCATCAAGCCGCTCCACGTCGCGCTCCATCGGCGCGTACAACTCCTCCGAGCGCCGCGCCACCGCCTCCCACGCCGCACGAAACGCACCATCCACCACGTGCGCCTGCAGCGCCGCCGGAGCATACGACGCCTGCTCCATCACACGGGACGGCACATACACCCGCCCCGCTTCCAAATCTTCACCCACGTCACGCAGCACATTGGTCAGCTGCATAGCCACGCCCAACGACACCGCATCAGCCACCAGCGCCTCATCAGCCGGCCCACTCGTGTGCAAAAAAGGAAGTAGCATAAGCCCCACCGACCCAGCCACGTAGTAGCCGTATTCCTCCAGGTCATCCATCGTGTCCGGCTGGTGAAAATCCAGGTCGCGACGCTGCCCTTCCAGCATGTCATAGTAGGGCTGCACGTCCGGCGCGAAGGCGTTGAACACCACCTCCAGCGCGCGCCACAAGGGCTCGTCGGGCGTGCGCCCGGCAACAAACCGCGTGAGCGCGTCTTCGAGCGCCGCCAACTTTTCAGCACTCGCGTCGCGATCAACCGCATCATCGGCCGCGCGGCAAAACGCGTACACGGCATACACCCCGTGACGCTTGCGCGCGGGCAGAAGCGAGAACGCACGGTGGAAGCTGCGAGAGTTTCGCCTGATCACCTCTTCGCACCAGGCGAAATCGGCCGCGCGGGCTTCAAACGGATCGCACAGCATGCTCATCGCGAACCGCCTTCGCCACCTGCGGCAACCGCGGTCTCCACGCCTGCCACGCCAGCCGCCACCACACTTTCGGCCGCTAACTCTTCCGCCGCCATCCCCCGCTCTGCCGCCTCGCCGCGCGCGGCAATCACGGCCCGCTCGGCAGCCACCGCACGCACCTGGGAAGCATGCGCACCGTCGTCGGTCATCAGTTCCTCCGCCGCTAACCGCGCGCTCAACAGCACAATAGGCACACCGGCACCAGGATGAACACTGCTCCCGCAGAAGTACAGCCCCTCGCAATGATCGGCCTTGTTGTGCGGACGCCAGTAGTTGCTCTGCTTCAGCGTGGGCCGCAGACCAAATGTCGCGCCGCGGCAGGCGTTGAAGCGCCCTTCGAAATCGCGCGGCGTGTAGATGCGCTCACACACAATATGGTTGCGCACATCCTCGTACACTGTTTCTGATTCCACCAGGTCAAGCACCTGTTCGCGATAGCGCGCCACCTCGTCGGGGCTCCACGCAGGCCCACCTTCCGCCAAGGGCGGTACGGGCACCAACACGTACAGCGTCTGCATACCCTCGGGCGCCAGCGAGTCGTCCAGCGAGCACGGTGCGTAACAGTAAAACGACGGGTCGTCGGGAAAGCGCCCGTCTTCAAAAATGTCGTCCAAATTCTTCCGGAAATCGGGCGCAAAGCGAATAGAGTGCACCGACTCGGCTGGGTAGCGTTTGTCCAGGCCCAGGTACAGAATGAAGCACGAACACGAGTAGTCCATCGCATCAATCTTCTCCGGCGTGTACTTCCCGCGTGTGCGCTCGTCCGCCACCAGCTCCTTCATGGCATAGGGGAAGTCGGCATTGCACACCACGGCGTCGGCCAGCCTCAGCTCACCCTTCACCATCACGCCCCTCGCGCGGCCGTCTACAATGACGATGCGCTCCACCGGCGTGGACGTGTGCACCTCGCCGCCCAGTTCCACGAACAGCCGCCGCAACCCCTCGGCCAGCGCATACATACCGCCGGGCATATACCACACCCCGTACAGCAATTCGATGAGCGGAATAATCATGTACAGCGACGGCCCTTCGTAGGGCGAGATGCCAATGTAGAGTGTCTGGAACGCCAGCGCCTTGCGCAGCCGGTCGTCCTTTACGTAGCGCGACACCGACGAGTACGCGTCGCCCAACGTGTGTAGTCGCAGGCCCGCAACCAGGCTTTTCGGGTTGTAGAAGTCCGTCGGTTTGCGGAAGGAGCGCTGCAGGAAGTTATCCTTCGCCACGCGGTAGCGCCCGTAGAGTTTCGCCAGGTAGGTGAAGTAGCCCTGCGCGTCAGCCTCGCTGACGCCTTCCAGGGTGGAAGTGAGGTCCGCCAGATCGTTCGACAGTCGCACACGCTCGTCCGGGCCGAACGAGATGTCCATGAGCGGCTCCACTTTGGTGAGGGGGATGTAGTCGTCCGGGTCACGCCCCGCCAGTTCGAACACTTCGCGGTACAGCTCGGGCATCATGACGATGGTGGGCCCGACATCAAACGTGAAGCCGTCTTCCTCGATGCGGTTCATCTTTCCGCCAACGAGCGGCTCCTTTTCGTACAGCGTCACCTGATATCCGGCGTTTTGCAACCGCACGGCCGCCGCCAACCCACCGACGCCCGCGCCCACCACGATAACCCGTTCCATGCGGCTCCTCACCCGATTATTCCGTTAGGTCATCGGGTAATGGTATGTCCGGAGAACGCGCGCAAGCACCAGGCCCCTCATCCTATGGCAACCCGTTTCACCCACGTCAAACGTCCGTTGCCGAACAGCAGCCAACAACCGTTCGCAGGCGCAAAAGGTCACACCAAGCAAAAGCCTTCTCGCGCGCCACTCAGCCGAATAGCTCCGACGCCATTCTTAGCTTGGTGCTTTCGAAGAACGTGGTCATTTCTCGTAGGTATCTCTCAGGGTCGGTTGCCCGCAGCGCAACGCCCTTCCACGAGCCTTCGCTCACGGCAAGCACCTCGGCCGGGATGCGTCCTGCGGCTACCAAACCCACAAGTGCCTTGTAGTGACGCTTATAACGCCTGATGGTGTCACGTGCAATGTCACGGCGAATGGACCCATCAGGCTGCGGGCAGAACACCGTTTTCAAATAAACGTGGCGCCGCGCCGCTGGAGCCACCTGGGTCTTTCGAGGATGCAGCACCAACCCCAAGCGCCGCGCGTGCTCTTGCGCCACGGCAAGCACCGCATAGGCATCATCCTTCGTTCGGCAAAAGGCGTAGCTGTCATCCATGTAGCGCCCCGACAGCCCGCACCTACACACTTCCCGCACGGCATGGTCGATAGGACTCGCATACGCGATGGCCACCACCTGACTTGTTTGATTCCCCAGACCCAAGCCCTCTTCTTCGCAAATGAACGTACGACCCAGTTCCAGCATTTTGGTGGCATTGTCGCGGTCACGTTGGCAGGCAACGAGCGGCGCGGTGGCCGAGGCAATCATTTCCATTGCACGACCAGGGTCAATGGAGGCGAAATAGCTTTTGAAGTCGTAGCTGACCAGCCATGCTTTCGGCCCAAAATGACGCAGCGCCTGTTCCATATGCAGGGCAAAGCGGTCGCGAGCGAAATCGGTCCCCTTGCCCACCTGCGAGGCAGTGTTGTCGTAGACAACCGCGCGATGAAGCACTGGGATAAGGAACTGGTCACAGTACGCTTTTTGCACCACGCGGTCGCGAAAGTGCACCGCCGATATCCAACGCGCATGTCCGCGTTCGTGCAACACAAAATGATTGGCGGGCCGTTTGTGATACCGACCACTGCGCAGCTCATCCGACAATTCGATGCAGTTTTTCATGCGCGTTAGCATGAACGTTTGCACGCTTCGCTTCCACCGCACGTCTTTTTCGCAAGCGAGCGCCGAGGTGGAAAGAACAGCCGGATCGCTCATGTGGTCGAAGTCGAGGCAGCTCTGCAAGTCCAAGCGCGCTTTGAGCAGGCGCCGTGCTTCACGGCGTTCCCGGCGCCGTTTGCGCTGAGCAGCATTCATAAACCGAAGACCCTTTCCCGCTGGCGTTCATCAGTTTGGGGCAAAACAATGAGCCGCGCGCCTGAAAAGGCCTCTCGGGTGCTCCGCTGCCTGAAACCCTGCCACTCGAAAGAGTACGCACAGGCCAGACGCCGCCTTCTGGCAGCGAGTCCGCAGCGGCCGCAGAGGTGGTTTCACGCGGCTCTTACAAGTTCGGCGGTTGACGGCCGCCAGGACAGCATCTCCTTCTCATCCTCTATGCTTTCACGCATTCAGTTGCGCTACTTGGTCTCTTCCGCGATGAGAATCAGGGGCACACGCCATAGGCATTGCTCGCGTTGTTGTTGTTGGTCGGGTCGCCGTTCGTGTTCACATTAAGGAAATTCGTGTCGTTGTTCGGATTCACAGAACGCTCCCACCAATTGACAGCCGTCGACGGAGTCGCTTATCAGATGCCGCCCTTCCCTCTCGCCCTCGAAACACTTATACGCTTCGTGAGCATTTTCTACTATACGCAGTGCCTTTCTTTTGCGCAAGGGGATGGCGCTTCGTCGAAAAGCGCTTGCGATCGGAGTTAATAACTCCTTTAATAAGCTTTATCTCTTTGGTCGCCAAAACCGTCCACTCGCGAAGTAGTCCGGCGCTCAGGCAGGGCTTTTCCCTTTTTACTATCGTGCCATCAGGGTTCACGTTATCCACTATACGCACCGGCATTTCCTCTTCGATTATGTCAATTTTGCGCAGTAGCGTGTAGCAGGCGGCATGAGCTTCCATCAGATGCGCCATGCGCTGAGCCACTTCTTCTGGAGTGGTGACCCAAATGGCATTCGCCCGTACCGCATGATTGAGAATATCATTGGCACAATCGGTGATGTAACGGGTACGCGTAAAGGCCCATCGTTTGGGCAGGCGAGCACACATCTTCCCCGTAAAAGCCTCAAGCTGGGCGGCGGTTCTCACAAACTCGGCGGGCGCGGTGTCCCGTTTGTACTTGGGTACGCTCATACAACGAAGGCCTTTCGCGAAGATGCAGGCGAATATAGCGCGGGCCATTGTAGCATGCGCGCTATATTCCACACTTGGCAATAAAGCATTCGTGTCGGAAAGCGGTCTGTTACATTGTATTTCGCTCGTTGCTGCACGAGCCTTTCGCACCACTTCGGGGTTGGTGCCAGACGCGGTACAAGCCTCGTCCCTCTGCCATCGGTGTCGCGCCTAAGGCCTGGCAGCGGCCACCACATAGGTGAGGCTGGCGATATCGCGCGACACGTCGGGCTCGTACGTTAATCGGGCGCCGTCGGGAAGCTTCAAACCGAATGCCACCACGAGCGTGCCCTGGCTACCAATAGTGAAATCGGTCACCACGCCGTTGCCTGTCGTAACAAGCGGAACCTCCACCGCCGTCCCCGCCCCTACCGGCGGAGTAAGCGTCACCCGCACGCCTGTCCTGGTAGCCTCATCCGCAAACACTGAGGACGCCCCGTCGAGACTCCCGCTTTTCACCGCCGTCACCTTGATATCCTCCACTGTGGAGGACGAGAACGTCTGGTTCTGTCCGGACACGTTGCCCGCGGCGTCCACCGTGACGAGCGCGGCCGAGGGCACGCTGCAAACCACCTGCAACGTCCACTGCGCATAGAGCGTTGCGGCTTCGGTCTTGTTCCAGCTCGCGGCGCTACCACCGGCCGCGGTGTAGTACTGGTTGCCGCCCGTCTTCGCGTCGTACCAACCGGCGAACGTGTAGCCCGGCCGCTCGGGAGGCGTCGCGGAGATTGCCGGCATGGCGGCATCGTAAGTGGCGTCCACCGAGGCGGTCTGGCCGCCCGACCCGCCGTTGGCGTCGAACGACACCACGTACTTGTTCGCCTGCCAGCGCGCGTACAGCGTGGCGTTTGAGGTCTTGTTCCATTTCGCGGCGCTCGCACCGGACGAGGTGTAGTACTGCGTGCCGCCATCCACGGCGTCGTAGTAGCCCATGAAGGAGTAGCCCGCCCTCGAAGGCGTCTGGATGGCGGGCAAGGCAGAGTCGTACGTCGCGTTTGCTGTCGTCGAGCCGCCCGTACCCGCGCCGCGGTCCAACGTGACGGTGTAGGAGTTGGCCGTCCAGTTTGCCTTGTACGACCTGACCCCCGTGGAGTTCTTGGGCACGGTGACGGTGGTCTGGGGCGTCGTACCGTTCGCGCCTGTCCAACCGGCGAACGTGTAGCCGTCGCGCGTGGGGTTCGACAGGGTGAAGCTGGCTGTTTCCACGGTGTAGGAGGTGGGATTGTTGCCGGTAGCGGTGCCCCCCTGCAGGTCGTAGGTGATGCTGTAGGAAATGGCCGTCCAGTTCGCCTTGTACGACCTGACCCCTGTGGAGTTCTTGGGCACGGTGACGGTGGTCTGGGGCGTCGTACCGTTCGAGCCCGTCCAACCGGCGAACGTGTAACCGTCACGCGTGGGGTTCGACAGGGTGAAGTTAGCCGTTTCCACGGTGTAGGAGGTGGGGTTGTTTCCCGTGGCGGTGCCCCCCTGCAGGTCGTAGGTGATGCTGTAGGAGTCAGCCGCCCATACCGCATACCACGTTGCGGCGGCGGTCGTTGCGGAGGGCAGCGTCGTTGCGGAGCCGCCAGCCGTTGTCGACCAGCCTTTGAACGTGTAGCCGGTGCGCACGGGATTCGCGGGCGCGGACGTGGCAGCCCCGTAAACGACAGACGTGGTCTTGTCGGCGGCCGAACCGGACCAGTTTCCGCCGTTCGCTTTCCATGTGATCGTATACGTGGGAGCCGTCACGCGAATGCCGAGCACGGTAGAGCCGTCGCCCGCCCCTGGAGTCTTCGTCGAATCGACGATGCGGATTCCGAGCGACGTGTCGGCGAAAGCCGACACAAGGCCAACCGGCACCACCAGCACGGCTGCAACCATGCACGCCATCACAACGCGGACGAGCACGCGGATTTTCGGTTCTCTCTTCCTTGTCGGCATGGCTTATCGCACGTTCCTTTCGAGGTTCAACGCCACATGGCGGGTTTCGCATGCCCGAGACCCCGTTTTGTTCAACCGGTGGCCGAGCCTTATTCGTAACCTCTGCCGGGGACACAGCCCCGGCAGATTCAAGATGTTGGATTAGAGGCAGAAGCAGGGGCACACGCCATAGGCATTGCTCGCGTCGATGTGGTCGGTCGGGTCGCCGTTCGTGTTCACACGAAGGAAAATCGTGTCGTCGTTCGGACTCACAGAACGCTCCCACCAACTGACAGCCGTCGACGGAGTCGCCTGGAGACCCTTCACCAAACTCGCATTGGCAGCGTAGTTATTGGGCACTTTGCCCTGCCAATACTCGTATTGAGACCCTTCTGCCGATATCCACCCTTTACCTGCGTAGTTCCCACCGCTGTAGATCGTGTTCGAATGCTCACGATAGCTGGCGAGGAAGAGGCTGTCGTTGGACGTGCTGACCGTTGAAGCAGTTGAACTATACGTTGGACCATAATATTTTTTGACTGGAGCGATGGCGTTCTGCAAATCACTCGGCACTTGGTTCCAGATGGCGTTGTCGTCGGTGCCATTGGCAACCGAGTCCGTGCCGGGGTTCATCCGTGCCCGAAGCTCGCTCGCTCCCCAACCGCCCGTATTCGTGTTCGTGGAATTCATGCGATACGTCGTATTCAGCAGGTTCTTGAACTGGAACGTCAAGCCTGCCTTGCCCCCGGAAGTCTTTTCATCATGATAAATGCCAATGATACGCACCTCATAAAGGACGCCACCCCACTTCGTCCAGCATTCGTACTTGCTGTCGTCGGCGATGTAGGCGTTGTACTTCGAGTAGTACGACGAGCCCGTTCCCTTCGATGAGATATCGGCTGCATGGGCCTTCACGGTGGTCAGGTCGTACTTCGTACCTGACGCCTTATCGAGGAGGTAGAACGATTCGTTCGCCTCGAACGTATAGGACACGTTCGCGAGCGACTGTACCGTCGCACCGCCGTCCGCGGCTGACGCCTTGACCTTCGCGCTGCTGAGGTTCAGGCGGAATGTGCAGTCGAGCATATCGCTCGCCGCGATATCGAACGCACCGGACGCTGGAGTAGCGCTGTTCACGCCAGTGCCGTAGCCGAAACTGACCGCCTTGGCGGTGTCGCTTCCTGGATACAGGCTGAACAGCTTCTGCGAATCCAGCGTTCCCGACGTCGCCTCCAGCAAGGTCGCGGCACCTTGATTGTTACAATCGATCTTCGTCATGGTAACGGAAGTGTCAGTATTGTTCTGGAACGTTGCGGAAGCAGTCAGGCTTGACTGCGCTTTCGACACGTCGTAGCCCGCACCCCCGAACGTAACCGCGATAGGGGCCGTCACGTTGACAGCCGAGGCGCGAGCTTCGGCAAGGTAGATTCCGGGGATGAGCGACTCCGTCTTGTTTATCATGGGGATGTCTGAACCGGAGAGATCCTCATCGTCGTCAGGGCCGGCAGCCACTTCCACCGTCCGGCTTGAGCGGGCGAGTTCTTCGCCATCCAATGAGAGCACGGCGGTCACGTCGGTTGCGCCCGCCTTTTTTGCCGAAACGGTGCCAGCATCAACTGATAAGGGAGAGGCGGCGTAGGAGTAGGAAGTTTCCACGGGCTCGGGGACTTCCAAAAGGCCACCTTCGAGCAGATCTGCTTCCTGGCCCGTCTCAAGGGATAGTGGGTCAGCCGCCAGTTCCACCCCGTAAGGCAAAAGGTGATTGCCCGCCGACGGAAGGCCCACAATCCAGGGATAAGAACCTTCTGCGTTATAGGGGCAGTACACCGATACGCCGGTGCAGCCGGCAAGCACATCTTCCGCCACCGCCGGGGTGGCCAGAGCTACAACACGCGTGAGCGACCCGCAGGCCGCAAAAGCGCGCGAGTCAACCGAGGTCACACTTGCGGGAAGCCACACGTCGGTGAGCGCTGTGGCTTCAAAGGCTCGTGCGCCAATGTCGCGCAACCCCTCGGGGAATGTGACGCTTGCAAGCGAAGTGCACCCCGCAAACGCGCCCTCATCGATGGAGGTCACACCGTCAGGAAGTTTCACGCTCGTGATTGAGGCGCGGTTGGAAAACCCATTCGCAGCAACCGAAGACACGCGATAGGAGGCTCCGTTCACCTCAGCTGTTGCGGGAATTTCCAGTTCAGCAGCAGGGTCTTCGGAACCCTCCCAGGAAACGGAGAGGGTGTAATCATCAAGCAGCGTGTAAGCGAACCCGCTTGCCGCCTTTTCATCGTCTTTGTTCTGTCCGTCAGAAGAATCTGCGCCAGGGTGCACCGTATCGCCGGGCTTGGCCGACGCGGAGAAGTTCCCAAAACCGGCCTTCTCCCACACGGCCTTGCGGGCGTCGTAGTCCTCACCCGAGGGAAGCGCCACGACAGCAGAAGCCTTTACCTCTTCCGGAAAAGCCTTGCTGTCAATGTCGCGCACAAAACCAAGTGCGGCAATTGAGGCAAGTGCTTCGCACCCAGCAAACGCATCGGGGCCAAGCGCCTCAACATCGGCCGGGATGACCGCTGAGGTACCCACGCCTGGTGGATACGCAATCAGCGTTTTCTTATCTTTGCTATAGAGAACACCGTTCCACGAGGTGAAATTGGCGTTGCCCTCCCCAACCTCAATGCGGGAAAGCCTCACACACCGGGAAAATGCGGAAGCCGGGACAAGAGATGTTGGGTCGGGGATGTGGGCAACGCCCTCCTTGCCCTCGGGAATGGACAGGAGTTGAGCCATATCTTTCGTGAACACCATGCCGTCAAACGACATGAGGTTCTCGTTTTGGGAATTGATGGTGATGCGCGCAAGCGACGGGCAGCTGTTGAAAGCCCCGTCTGCGATATCACTGATAGTATCGGGAAGCGCAAGAGATTCAGCAGAAAGGTCAGCGGGTGAGCCTTCCGTTGCGAAACTTTTTACGGAGGTGACGGTGTAAGAGTCGGCCCCACTTATGACCTGGGCCGGAACCGTGATGGTGCCCGTGGGAGCGGTTCCATACCATCCAACAAGTGCAACCGAAACGCCGTCGGAGCACACCTCATACACGAGGCCATCATAGTGGAGGGAACCGATAGAAGCTTTGGATTCTCCCTGCGAGAGAGGGAGGGAACCGACCGTTTGACCGGACGGGAGAATTTGGGTAACACCCGACGCATTTTTTTCCGATTCTGCGTCTTGACCTGCGGAGGTTAAAGGCTTAGAGCCCCCCCCCCGCGAGGTTTTCGTTGTCGACCGCAAAGGCCGACCCTACAGAAGCCAGCGTTAGGCTTGCTGCAAGAAGAACCGACAGCCCCGCCGCAGCGACGCTCTGGCTCTTATTCCGATAGCTGCTTTGCCGCATCGTCTTCTCTTCCTCACTTGGTTGCATGCGTGTCGAATATAATCGACAAAATGACATGCTCGACAGTATAGCCATTGCTCGCGTTTCATGTAAAGGTGAATTTTGAAAAATATACAAGCAGTTTGCTAATATTTTGAAGCTTACCTTTTGACTCCCGCATCCCCCGCCACCTCACGGATAGTGCGAGCTATTGCGACACATCGAGATTGGGGTAAGCCGGCAGCTACACCCACCGCCACCAGGTCGGCTTCTTCGATGGAGCGGCCCTTGCCATCAACCGTTGTTGCATGCTCTCCGTTCATGCCAGCACTCGGCGTGAGGTCGTAGGCAGGCGATAAGAGCCACCGATCCTTTGCCACGGCGTACAGGTACGAGAAATTCTTGGCGTGATCATCTCGATTACCGAAGAACACGTTGAAACACATGAGACGGTAAAGGCGCTCGACTTCGGTCATACTTTTGGTGAGTGAAAGAGTCAGCTTCATAAGATGACGGTAATCGAGACTTGGTACACGATGCGACGCTTCCAGCAGCGCACCTGCCGAAACCATATGTACGCGAAGAGGCGCTTCACCCTTTCCGCCCTTCATGCGATCAAAACGCTTAACGCCAAAGTATCCTGCACACCGCTTGGACGGAAAGAGGCGCGTTTCAGGCATAACAATGCCGCACTCCCCCGCCGCCAGCGAGTACCGATACTCAACTTCTCCAATGTTTGGCGCATCGTAGGACGAGGGAAACTTGACAATCCAGTCCTCCCCCTCAATCTTCACCAGCGCCTTTGGTCGAGCACCACCGGAAGAGCCGCCCAGTGCGAAGAGTTCGTCCAGGTCATCCGTTTTTCCCGTTTCCAGCAAGGCGGCACATTCCTGCGCAATGGCGTCCAAATCTTCAAGCTGTTCAGGCCGCGCGAACTCCGTCTGCGGCTCGTACGTGAGCGCGCCCATACCCGAAGAACCCACGATGGCCAGGCGATTGAGCTGGTCGACCTCATAGGGGTCGGCACCTTGCTGGGCAATGAGTCGGTCAACGAGAAGCCGCCCCCACCCGTCAGGCAAGCTATCCGCGAACACGCCAAACAACCCATCGAACGGGTGAAGTTTAGGGACGAATACGCGCCGTTCGAGTGGCAAGCTAAACGGGCTGATGCTGAAACCCTCAGCGAGCCAGGCTTCGTCATAGGCAAACGCAGCGAGCCCATCGGGTGTGAGTGCAAGCGTTCCCACCTGTCGGCCTTCCAGACCAACCGTCAGCGAAACTTCGTCGAACTGGTGTCTACCGGCGGGCGTTTTTGCGGGCATTGATGACCTCATCTATGGTGGCGTAGCCTTGCTGGGCGAAGAGAGCGTCAAAGTCGGATTCGCACTTGAGGGCGAAGGCGATTTTGATGAGGGACGCGAGGGATATTTCACCCATTGTTTCGAAGCGCTTTATGGAGCCGTAACTCACACCGGATGTTTCGGCGAGTTCGCGTTGCGTGAGCCCAAGAACCTTGCGCCGCGCACGCACGCGCGTCATGAGATCTTGGGTGATATCGGTGGGTGTTTTGATGTCGGCAAGAATATTCATAGGGATAGTATACTATCTATTTGTGGTGGTTTTAGGGTGAAATGGATAGTATGTTATCTCTTTGTACGCCGCAGGTTCGTTGGGCCGCACGCCTCGGCATGCGGCCCAACATCCGACGTTAGTCGCTTGCGAGGCGGATGTCCTCTAGGGGCATAGGCATCTCAGGCATTTCCTCGGGTTCGCGCGGAGTGCCGACGGCCGCCTTGTGACCAGGCAAAATAACGTTCATCACAATACCCACGATGGAGCCTACGGCCAAGCCTGACAGCGAGATGGTCACACCGCCCACGGGCAGAATGATAGCACCGGCCGCGCTGTAGGCAATGCCCAGCGACAACACCAAAATGAGCGCCGTGATAAGAACGTTGCGGCTCTTCATGAAGTCCACGTGGTTCTCCACCAAGTTACGAATACCCACGGCCGAAATCATGCCGTACAGCACCAGCGACACACCACCGATGACACACGCCGGCATGGCTGCCACTACCGCTGCGAACTTCGGCGAGAACGAAAACGCGATGGCGAAGCACGCCGCAATGCGAATGACGCGCGGGTCGAACACGCGGGTGAGCGCCAGCACGCCGGTGTTCTCGCCGTACGTGGTGTTCGCCGGCGCGCCGAACAGCGATGCCACAATGGTGGCCAGGCCGTCGCCCAGCAGCGTGCGATGCAGCCCCGGCTCGGCGATGTAGTTGCGGTTGCACGTGGAGCTGATGGCCGACATATCGCCGATGTGCTCAATCATAGAAGCAAACGCTAGCGGCATGATGGTGATAATGGCTGTAATGGCCAACCCCGTGTCGAAATTAGCGCCGAACAGGGCAAACACCGTATCATCCCAGAGCACCGGCAGCCCGATCCACGGAGCGGCCGCCACGGTGGAGAAGTCAACTTCGCCCGCAAACGCAGCAATGGCGTAGGACACCACCACGCCCAACAGGATGGGCACAATTTTCACCATGCCTTTGCCCCAGATGTTGCACACCACAATAACCGCCACCGCAATAATAGCGATGAGCCAGTTCGTCGAAGCATTCGTGATGGCGGAACTGGCCAGAATGAGGCCGATGCAAATAACGATGGGGCCCGTAACCACCGGCGGGAAGAAGCGCATGACGCGCCCCGGGCCGAATATACGAAACAGTGCCGACAGCACTAAATACAAAAGACCTGCGCACGCCACACCAAGGCACGCATACGGCAGCAGGTTCGCTTCGCCGTTGGGCGCGATGGCCGCATAACCCGCGATGAATGCGAACGACGAGCCCAGGAACGCGGGCACTTTCCCTTTTGCTAACAGGTGAAATAGCAACGTGCCCAAGCCTGCGAACAGGAGCGTCGCCGACACGGACAATCCCGTGAGCGCCGGTACCAGCACTGTAGCACCGAACATAGCAAACATATGCTGCAGGCCAAACACCGTCATCTTCGGCACGCCAAGCGGGCGCGCGTCGTATACCGCGTCCGGGCTATCCTTAGCTCCCATTGTCGGTGTCAGACGGTCGTTCTCTCTGGCCATGGCCTGCCCCTTCCCCGCGCTTCGCCCGCAGAGCCCCTCGCTCTGCACCCACGCGCGCAATCGTTGTAATGATGCCACAACTCGCAGCGGCGCGGTACGAGAGAGTAGGAAAGAGGAACCCGCGCGGCGACTGGCGGCGGGCGGGCGCGCCGGGAGACTGGACACTTCCTGCACGAGAGCGCGAAACGGGCGCTGGCATCCGAGTTCCCATCGCGCATTTACGACCCCTTCCCCCGCATTCACCCAACCGGCGGGTATGCGCAAGCAAATTGGACAAGATTCCAACGATATTTGCCTTCCCGCCGCCAAGTCATTTGGAATAATGGGACGCGAAGACGGCGAGAAAGGAGCCCTATGCTGGGTCAAAAGCTCATGAAGCTGCGCCGGAAAAGCGGGATGAGCCAGCAGGACGTGGCGAGCGCGCTTTCCGTGTCGCGGCAGACAATTTCGAACTGGGAGAGTGACGCGAGCGCGCCCGACATCAGCAAAGCGAAGGATCTTGCGGCGCTCTACCACATTAGCTTGGATGATTTGGTGAGTGATGAGGTTACTGTTACGGTGGCGGAGGAAGACGAACGTCGCGATGCCGGCAGCACAGGAGGCGCGCCCGACCTCCACGTGCTGGAGTCGCTCGCAGGCGCCACGTGCCGTATCGCCGTGACGCCAGGCGTGCTCCTACCAACCCACCAAGGGGATGTCGAAGTGCTGGAAGTCGACACCGATTGGGCGCGCGTAACCTACAAACGCGCGTTCAAGGGGCAGGTGACCGAGCTGGTTGATATGAAGTCGGTTGTGGGATTCATGATAGTTTCACCTGCAAACAGGGATGAAAACTCGCAGAAGGAGGTTGAGTGCAATGGAAGCGAACGGATGGATTAGCTTCTTACTCCTGCTGATTTTCGGGTTGCTTCTCTTGACCAATGGCAAGGTGAAGCGCCTGGCGCGCACCGTTGAAGCGGCGTTCACCGGCCAAGCGAATGCAAGCAGCCACCGGGACCCCGAGAGCATGCGTCGCCTGATCGGGCAATGCGTGGAACTGGAATTTTCTACCCACAGCCGAGACACCGTACGCATTCTTGACGTGGACGATTACTGCATTCTGGCGGAGTGCGTGTACACTTCGCTCGGCGCGCCTGCGGGGACGCGTTGGGTGTTGCCGCTGAAGGATATCGTCGCGGTCAAGATTCTCGCGTGAAAAGAAGGTGGCCTGCCTGTTCGTGCGCGAGGTTTCCCGTATAATTTCCGCAGAACATCACCGAACACGAGGAGGCCCCATGGATCCGAACAAGCGTCCCGACGACATGCAGCGCATCACCACGCCCGAGCTAGCGCAGGCGTTCATCGACGAGCAGGTGGAAGCGATTCGCGCCCAGATCGGCGACCAGAAGGTGCTGCTGGCGCTTTCCGGCGGCGTGGATTCGTCCGTGGTAGCGGCGCTGCTGATTAAGGCCATCGGCAAGCAGCTCATCTGCGTGCACGTGAACCACGGCCTCATGCGCAAGGGTGAAAGCGAGCAGGTGGTGGACGTGTTCCAGAACCAGCTCGACGCGAACCTTGTGTACGTGGACGCGACCGACCGCTTCCTGGATCTGCTCGACGGCGTGGCCGAGCCCGAGGCCAAGCGCAAGATCATCGGCGCCGAGTTCATCCGCGTGTTCGAGGAAGAGGCTCGCAAGGTGGGCGACGAGGTGAGCTTCCTCGCGCAGGGTACCATCTACCCCGACATCCTTGAATCCGACGGCGTGAAGGCGCACCACAACGTGGGCGGCCTGCCGGACGACCTGCAGTTCGAGCTCTGCGAGCCCGTGAAGCTGCTGTACAAGGACGAGGTGCGCGTCATCGGCCGCGAACTTGGTCTGCCTGAGAGCATGGTAGAGCGCCAGCCCTTCCCCGGCCCTGGCCTGGGCGTTCGCTGCCTCGGCGCCATCACACGCGACCGCCTGGAGGCGCTGCGCGAAGCCGACGCCATCCTGCGCGAGGAATTTGCGGCGGCCGGCCTTGAAGGCAAGGTGTGGCAATACTTCGTAAGCGTCCCCGACTTCCGCGCCACCGGCGTCCGCGACGGCGTAAGGGCCTTCGAGTGGCCCGCCATCATCCGCGCCGTCAACACCGTCGACGCCATGACCGCCGAAGTGCCGGAGCTTGATTGGACCCTCCTCAAGAAGATCACCGCAAGAATCTTGAACGAAGTCCCCGGCATCTGCCGAGTAGTCTACGACCTAACCCCCAAACCCATCGGAACCATCGAGTGGGAATAAGGCTCACTGCGTTTCGCCTGCACACCATACAAAAAAGAATGCTCGTCGATTACTTTCGGCGGGCATTTTTGTTTCCGCAAGTAAGCACGTACCTTACCCTTCACCAAAAAGACAATCGGGCTCCATCTCCTTATCTCGTTTGCCAAATAGCTGACTTACGAGTAAGATACTTGTAAGTCAGCTATTTGTTGCAGGAGGGCGTCATGTTTGTTGGGCGTGAAGAAGAGCTTGATTCGCTTGAGCGGCTTTATCGGAAGAAGGGCTTCCAAATGGTCGTTCTCTACGGGCGACGTCGTGTTGGCAAGACCACGCTTCTCGATGAATTCTCGAAAGGCAAACCGGCTCTCTACTTCACGGCACAAGTGCAGAGCAGCGCAATGAACCTGCGATCATTCTCGCAGGCCATCTACCGCTTCTTTGATCTGCCCGTGTCAACCGGGTCGTTCGCCACCTGGTCAGACGCTTTTTCGTTCATTGCGAATAGCTCGAAGAACATGGACAACCCCCTGCTCTTCGTTTTCGACGAGTTCCCCTATGCCGCCGAATCTGAGCCGTCACTGCCCTCCGCTTTGCAGATAGCCATCGACCACGAATTCAAAAGCACGAATACGCGGATTATCCTCAGCGGCAGCAACGAAGGCTTCATGGAAAGCAAAGTCCTGGGCGCAAAAAGCCCGCCGTACGGACGGCGTACCGCGCAGATTAAGCTGCAACCCTTCGATTACCTGGACGCAGCGCGCATGATCCCTTCGGCGACCGAAGTGCAGCGCATTGAATATTACGCCGCGTTCGGGGGCACCCCCTACTACCTCGCGCAAATCGACGAAGACGCATCGTTTGAAAAAAACGTTGAGTACCTGTTCTTCAACAAAGCCGGCCTGCTCTACGAAGAGCCCATGATGCTTCTGCGCCAAGAGCTGCGCGAACCCGCGAGTTACAACTCCGTGCTGAGCGCCATCGCGAGCGGAGCCACCGCCCCCAAGCGCATCGCCGAAACCGCAGGCATTGAGCAAGCGTCCGTGGGTAAGTACCTGAAAACATTAGAGGGACTCAGCTTCATTGAGCGCATCGTGCCGTTCGGGGAGAACCCCGAAAAGTCCCGAAAAGCGCTTTATGTCGTTCGGGATCCTTTCTTCGCGTATTGGTACCGATTCGTGAGTCCTAACGTGGGTGCCATAGAAAATGGAGCCGGGCAGGCGGCAGCGCAAGCGACGGCTTTCGGCGATGTTTTTTCAACCTATGTAGGAAAACGGTTCGAGGACATATGCCTACAATGGCTCGCTCGACAAAATCGGGCAGCCAGGCTCCCCTTCCTCGCCTCCTCGTTTGGACGCTGGTGGGGAACCGATCCTGCAGTTCGTGAGCAGGCGGATATCGATGTTATCGCAGCCGATAAGCGATCGGGGAAGATACTTCTTGGCGAATGCAAATGGCGTAGCTCATTCAATGAAACTGAGGCGTTGGAAAAACTTGAAGCAAGAGCAGCGCTGGTGAAGGGATACGACAAACGATACCTCGCACTCTTCACAAAAGAACCCGTCACAGCAGCAACTGCGAAAAAGATGCGAAGCCGCGACGATCTCATGTTCGTCTCGACACGCAACTTGTTCGAAAGCCTGTAGGATATGAAACAGGAGACCCGACCTTCGGACGCGATGTCGTACTCCTCCACTGCTTAGGAGGGTAGTCATATTGTAAGTTGCGGCCGGTGCTCGTCCCCCTCCCTGCGCCCGCGCGGAGAGCCGAAAGCGCGAGGTCATCTCGAATCAGCGACTTGCCGAAAATGAGCTTACCACCTTTATTCAGCTGCGGCATTTCTTGTCCGTTCTTGCGCGAAGGCGATGGCGGGTTTGGAGAAGACGGACGAAACGGCTTGGAAGCAGCGGTCGAGGGGTACTTCGCCGTTGCGAGAGGCCCAGAAACCAAGCATGCCTATGATGCCGCTCGCCATGAACTCAAGGACACATGCGACATCCTCTTGGGTGTTGTCCATGTTGAACCGCTCGGTCCATGCCGCTTTGAGCGCCTCTTTCACCTGTTGTACAGCGGCGGGCGAGCCTCCCCTTCCCACCAGCAAGCACAAACGCTCGATTGACCGGCGTGCGTCCTGGTCAAGCGGTACATCGGCAAGCGTGCCGGCGAAGTATGCCTCGGCGAGGGCGGGGATCTCGACCGGGATCGCTTCGGCAATGACGCGTGCCGTGAGATTCTCCACGCTGTCGAAATGGTAGTAGAACGTGTTGCGGTTGCAGCCGACCGCACGCACGATTTCGCTCACCGTGATGTGGTTGACGCTTCGCTCGCGCAGCAGCTGCCAAAACGTCGCCTTGATGCGCTCCTGCACTGGGTCTCCCAGCTGGTCTTTTCGCGGTCTTGCCATGCTCGTTCCCATCATTCGGACTGTGATTGCCTGTTTTCTTCCCCGCTTGCGCCGCCTATAGTCATATTACGACAGCTGTCTAGTTTTTAACAGAGGAAAAGAGAAGCAGGAGGGAACAACATGTTGGAGCATCTGGGAAAGAAGCGGTATGCGCTGCCGTTCGTTGTGTTCTTGGTGGTTGCATGTGTCATGTCGATGGTGGTGTATCCCATGGTGGCGGCCGAGCCGATGAACTTGCCGCTTGGCATTCTCTCGCTCGATGCGGGAGCCGAAACCCCTCAAGGCCACCTAAATGCAGGCGAAGCCATCGTGGCGCAGGTCACGGAAGCGGAAGCTGACGATGAATCCGGAACGCAAGCCGTTGCATGGACTGCCTACGATTCACAGGAAGCCCTCGACGAAGCCATTGCGAACGAGGAATTGTACGCGGCCGTCGTCATCCCCGCCGACTTCTCCGCATCGAACGTTCAGGCGAAGGCGGCCGAAGCGCAAGCATTAGCAGAGCAAGCGGCCCAAATCGCAGCAGCTCAAGCTGCGGTAGCAAACACGGCGAACCCCTCGAACCCGCAAGAAGCCCCGTCGACACTTCCGCAGATCGAGCAAACAGCAACCGACACTCCCCCAATTGCCCCCCTCTCCGTGATTGTTGACGAGGGCAAACACCCGATGGCCGCCTCCACCGTAGAGACGATGCTCACCACCATGCTCGCCCAACAAGGCCTTCCCTACACCGTCGAGCGTGCCCGCGAGGCAAGCATTGGCGGCGGCACGCTCAACATGGCCCTGCAGTTCACCGTTATTCCCACTTTCATCATGACCATGATCTGTTCGGTAGCACTCTATGCGCTCACGCGCGCGCCCAAAACCGCTTCACGTAGCGAACGCTGGAAAACCGTCGGCATCCAGTTCGTGCTTGCGGTGTGTCTATCATGGCTGGTCGGGTTTGGCACCACGGCCATTCTTGAGACGAGCGGCCTTTCCATCCCGAGCTTGGATACCGGCTTGTTCTTGTGGCTTGCGAGTTTCTGCCTCATGCTGTTGTTCGTCGGCTGCTTTGATGTTGCAGTACCGCTTGGCGCAGTGGTCATCCTCATTTGTTTCGCGGGCGGTATGGCGTGCGGCAACCTGCCCTACGAGCTTTTGCCAACGTTCTATCAGGACTGGCTCTATCCTTGGGTTCCGCAGCATTTCATAAGCGACGGTATCCGCCAAATCTTCTACACCGGTGCCACCGCCGCGAACTCCGCTGCGGCAACGCTTGTGTGGTTTGGCATTGTTGGGGCTGCAACTCTGGGCGCTTCCCTGTTTATTCCACGCAGCGGAAATAAAAACGGGCCAGAACTCAGGCCCGTAAACGAATAGTTGTCTCATCGGCGCGGCGAGGTCGAAGTCCCGCGCCGCGCCGATGCACACAAAGAAAGGCTAGATGCGCTCAAACTTCGTGAGCAGCTCCACTGCGGCGGTGCAAGCGTCGCAGTCGCAGTATTTCTCGCCTTGCTCCTTGCGCGCCGTCTGCGTGGCAAGAATCTGATCAGCGGTTTCTTTGCCAAACAACTCAACGGCAGGGCCCTGTGCAAAGGCGATAACACCGTCAACGGTGTTCGGCCTTCCTTCAAGGAAGTCGATGAACTTCGTCGTGGCAGCTTCAATAGCTTCGTCATCTGCGCCTTCGACCGCGCTCTTCCACGCAAGCGCAGCGTCTTTCGTCTCCTGCTTGCTGGCCTCCGAAGCAGCAAGGACATCAGCGCGCTCAGCAACGAAATCGAACAATTCCTTCTCCATAGCGCCTCCTTTGCGATAGATTTCCAACAAACACATACTATCACCAACCACCCCCAACAGGCACCACCCCGCAAGCAACGCGCGGCAGGCCCGGTGGAGCGACGTGGTAGAATCATCTCGTCGCGGATGCGCGCACAACAGGACAGCGGAAGGCGCGGTATGGCGGAACAGGACATGAGCGGTCTGGAATACGCAACCGGTTACGAAAAAATGTACGGCGTAACCGACGAGCGCTATGCGTACCTGCTTCGTTTGCAGCAGCAACTCCGCCGATTCGCCACGCCGCCCGCAGCGCCCACGTGCGACCGCGAGCTTTTGCATCGCCTCGCTGATCAACAGGCCATTCTCGAACGTCACGGCTTTGACCCTACCAAGGAAGATCATATTTTCGAAGCCGTCAAAGTTGATTTTGTGCACACCACGGCACGCATCGAGGGCAACACGCTGTCGCTGAAAGAGACGGGGTTGGTGCTTGAAGAAAACGCCACCATTCCCGGCAAGCCTTTGAGCGAGCACTTGGAAATAGTTGATATCGCGGCGGCGTTTAACCAGATGACGGCTTTCGTGCGCGAAGGACGGGGTCTTTCCAGCGAGGTGGTTCTTACGCTGCACCGCACGGCGTCGGCACATCTTGACGATTGCGACGCTGGCGAATATCGCTGGGACCAGCGCTATATCACGTCGTCGTCCATCCTGCCGCCGCCTCCCGCACGCGTGCCGCAGCTTATGAATGAGCTTTTGACCTGGGCTGAAGGTGCGGACGGCTCGCCCATAGAAACCGCCGCCCTCTTTCATCTGGTGTTCGAGGACATTCACCCCTTCCAAGACGGCAACGGCCGCACCGGACGCGTGCTGCTGAACTTCATGTTGATGCGCGCCGGATACCCACCCATCAGCCTCAAAGCCGACGAGTCGGGCATCGCTGCGTACTACCACGCCATCGACACCTTCGCCCGCGACACCGAGGGGCGCGACGGCTCAACAATGGTCAACCTCGTAGCCCACCGCCTAGAAGATTCCCTCGCCCAACGTATGCTGCAACTGGAACAATCGAGCAAATAGGGCATGTCTATCCTGAGTAGGAGGCCGAATGTGCTCGTGATGACGGACATGCCACCGTCCTTTAAAGTGTGACGCGCTATCGCGCTGGCTATTACGCCATGAGTTTTCTCTTGTCCCTTACCTTATGGCGCGGGCGAATGGGTGGTAGGCGTTGACTTACGATTGGCACAACCCCCGTAGCGGCGTACTCCAGTGCGCCGTTCGCGCGAAGCGCGAAAACGCAGGTCAAGGTTGCGTTCTCCGCCTGCGGCGGAGCGGGGCTGTAACAAAAGTTCCCTTTGTAAGTTTTTTCGTAGGGCAAGGGCTCTGCCCTTGCCGATGGGCAGGAATAAACCCGCAGGTCAAACGAAGTTGACGGCAAGGGCAGAGCCCTTGCCCTACGGCTAACCTGGCAGGTTAGAGGCTTTTGTTACATCCCCCTACGAGGGTTGCCGAACAAGTACGTTAACCAAAGGAGAACATGCCCCCGTCATAATGATAGAAGCGCGCATTACCTTATGGCGTAATCAGTAGCGCATAAGCGCGTCGCACTTTTTCGCGAAGCGGAGCGCTTTAGGATGATGACAAAGGGGAGCGCCCCTCTTCAGCCAGTTCCCGGTATACGAAGCAATCGACTACGTGGTCGTTTACCATGCCTATGGATTGCATGTAGGCGTACATGATGGTGGAGCCGACGAATTTGAAGCCGCGCTTTTTGAGGTCTTTGCTAATTTTGTCCGAAAGGGGCGTGGTTGCCGGGATGTCTTCTTGGGTGCGCCACTCGTTCACGATGGGAGTGCCATTTACGTATCCCCAGATGAACGCATCGAAGCTTCCGTACTCTTCGACCACCTCCAAAAACAGCTTCGCGTTGGTAATGGCAGCGTCAATCTTGCGTCGGTTGCGCACGATGGCCGCATTCGCCATGAGTTCTTCGATCTTCGCCTCATCGTAGCGCGCCACCGTAGCGGGGTCGAAGTTGTCGAATGCAGCGCGATACGCCTCGCGCTTCTTGAGGATAGTCAGCCACGAAAGGCCTGCTTGCGCGCCCTCCAGCACCAGTAACTCAAACAACTCGCGGTCGTCGTGGGTGGGCCTTCCCCACTCATTGTCGTGGTAGTCCACGTATATCGGAATGTCGCCCGGCCACGAGCACCTGCACTTCTCCCCCATTGCGCCTCCTCCTGAAACGTCGCCCTGTATGTCAGCTTCCTGCATGACCACCCTCAGCCCTACTTCTCCCGTTCGGCAATTTCGCCACGACGATAGGCGGCCAGCAGGTGCTCCAGATCGGCAATCTGCTGCTTGAGCACCGCCCCCGTGTCGGTGTCGGCCACCAGGGTGCGCCCGTCAACGCGCTCCACCACGCTGCGCGACGAATGGATGTCCAACTCGTTTTCCACCGCCGCCTGCGCGGACTCCAGAGGCTCATGTGCGGCCAGAACAAAACCGTACGAGTTCGAGATGAGCGTGTAGCCCGCAATGCCGGTGGTGGGCTGGTAGGCTTTCGAGAAGCCGCCGTCGATGGTGAGCACCTTGCCGCCGCACTTCACCGGGTCCTCGCCGTCCTTCACCTTCACGGGAATGTGGCCGCACACGATGCGCGACGTCTCGGGATCCATGCCGAAGTCCTCAAACACGCCGGCCATGACGCGCTCGTCGTCCAAATAGGTGTAGAACGGGTTCTTGACCTCCTTGCGCGCCTCCTTCTCGGCGATGAGGTACAGCTCGAACGTGGCCATCTTGCTCTTGGCGAACAGCGGCGAGCCCTCACCGAGCCACAGGTACCACAAGAGGTCGCGGCCGCGTTTGCGCATGTCGGGGTCGGGGTCGTAGAACGCCGCGCGCACGTAGCGCTCCATGACGTCATACAGCGCGCGGCCCTTGTACTTCTGGCCGAACACGTCCGTTTCCCTAAGCGAGCCGTCGGCGTTCAGCGGCACGCAGGCGTGGAACAGCAGGTTGCCGTTGTGTATTTTGTACAGGCTGCCCGCTTCCAGGAAGAAGTGCATGTGGCGCTGCAGCTTCTCGCAGCCGGTGAACGCCTGCTCAAGGCGCTGCATGACTTCTTCCTCTTCGGGTGTGAGACGGTAGGGGTCGGCCGGGTCTACCGTGGGGAACACGGTGTCGGTGAGCGCGTATTCCGTGCCGTCCAGCATGACGGTGCCACGCTCGAAGTCAATCTTGTCGAGCAGCTTGCGATCCTGCAAGCCGAAACCGGGGTTCTCGTCAATAAGCTGCGCTTCCACCTTGAACTGGATGATGGCCATGGCCTTCTGTATCTTGACGTTCATTTCCAGTTCCTGCGGCGGCAAATCCGGGTTGCCTTTGAGGCCGAACGCCACGCACGGGTCGCCCTCGTACGCGTCCATCGCGAACGACGCGAGCGGCAGAATGTTGATGCCGTAGGCGTCTTCCAGGATGGACAGGTTGCCGTAGCGCGCGCAGTTGCGTACCACGTGCGCGATGCAGCCGCGCTGGCCGAGCGCCGCGCCCATCCACACGATGTCGTGGTTGCCCCACTGGATGTCGAGCGAGTGGTAGTCCATGAGCGTTTCCATGATGACATCGGGGTACGGCCCGCGGTCGTAGATGTCGCCGATAATGTGCAGGTGGTCGATGGCCAGGCGCTGTATGAGCAGGCACAACGCCTCAATGAGCGCGCCCACGCGGTCGGTGCGGATGACGGCGTCAATGATGGCGGCGTAGTAGGCTTGTTTGTCGGCGCCCTGGCTATTCTCGGTCATCAGCTCCTCAATGATGTACGCGAAGTCGCGTGGCAGCGCCTTGCGCACACGGGAGCGCGTGTACTTCTGCGCGGCGCGCTTGCACACGGCCACGAGGCGCGGCAGCATGGTTTCGTACCAGGCCTGCGCGTCGTCGGTCTGCGACAGCACGAGTTCCATTTTCTCGCGCGGGTAGTAGATGAGGGTAGCCAGCGAGCGCTTTTCTTCGGGGCTGAGGGAGTCGCCGAATACCTCGTCGATTTTCATGCGGATGGAGCCGGAGCCGTTGCGCAGGATGTGGGAGAACGCCTCGTATTCGCCGTGGATGTCCGAGGCGAAGAACTCGGTGCCCTTGGGCAGGTTCAGAATGGCGCTGAGGTTGATGATTTCTGCCGACGCCTTCGCGGCGGTGGGAAACGATCGGGAAAGAAGCTCCAGGTACCGCTTGTCCGTTGCATCCATGAGCGAGGCCTCCTTGGTTGGTTGGTCCGGCGCAGTTGCTTCCATGATACCCGCAGGCGACGCCCCTTGAACAACCTGAAACCAAGCGGCACGAATAATCGACAGAGAACGGGGGGGCCGCGGGCGAGTGTAGTACGCGGCTGTCCCAAAAGTGTGACGCGCGGCGCAAAACAAGCCAGCTCCCAGGCGCTATTCCCAACCCTTCCACACATCCGGGGCGTAACCTATGGTGGCTTGTTTGCCGTTGCGGACGACGGGCTCGGCCAATACTTGTTGGTTCTCTAGCAGCTTGTCGAACTTTTGGTCGGGCGAGAGGTACGCAAGCAGCGCAACGAGGTCCTGGTCCTTCGCCTTGGGGTCGATGAGCGCGTCAATGCCGCCCACCGCGCGGGCGACCGATTCCAGCTCGCCCTTGCTCATCCCCTTCTCTTTTAGGTCAATGAACTGGAACTTCACGCGCCGCTCCTTGAAATACCGCTGCGCCTTTTTCGTGTCGAAACTTTTCTTGGTGCCGAATACTTGAATGTTCACGGCCCTTCGCCCTCCTTGCCGCTCGTCTATAATGACTACGAACTTTACACCATTCACCACCGATTGCGAGAGAGCACCCATGCCCACCATTGAACATCTTATCGCCCAGGAACTGGGAATTTCGCCCGCGCAAGTGACCGCCGTGGTGGCGTTTATCGACGAGGGGAACACCATCCCCTTCATCGCGCGCTACCGCAAGGAGGCCACCGGCGGCCTCGACGACGTCACGCTGCGCGACCTCGACGAGCGGCTGGCATACCTGCGCGCGCTCGAAGCGCGCAAAGCCGAAGTGCTGAGCGCCATCGAAGAGCAGGGGAAACTTACCGCTGACCTGCGCGAAAAGATTGATGCCGCCACGGTCATGCAGCGCGTGGAAGACCTCTACAAGCCGTTCAAGAAGAAGCGCGCCACCCGCGCATCGAAGGCGCGCGAAGCCGGGCTTGAGCCGCTCGCGGTGCTCATGATGGGGCAAGCCACCACCCAGGGCGACCCGCTGGCCCTCGCCGCGCCCTACGTAAACGCCGCCGCGGGATACGACACCCCCGAGGCCGCCCTCCAAGGTGCCCAGGACATTGTGGCGGAAACCATCGCTGACGACGCGGAACACGTCGCAACGCTGCGCACACTCACGCGCCGCCAGGGAGCGCTGGCCGTCGAAGCGGCCGACGCGACCGAGAAAACCGTCTACGAGTCCTACTACGATTTCGCCGAGCCACTTTCCCGCATTCCCAACCACCGCATCCTCGCCATCAACCGCGGCGAGAAGGAGGGCAAGCTGAAGGTGCGCGTGCGCACCGACGCCGACGTGGCCGTGGCAACGCTCGAAAAACGCGTGGTCAGACGCGCGAACAGCGTGTTCACCAGCGCGCTGCGCAATGCCGTATCCGACGCCTACAAGCGCCTCGTCGCCCCCGCGCTTGAGCGCGAACTGCGCACCGAACTCACCGAGCGCGCGCAAACCGATGCCATCCGCGTGTTCGCCAAGAACACCGAAAGCCTCCTGTCGCAGCGCCCCGTGCGCGGCGCGCGCGTGATCGCGCTTGACCCCGGCTACCGCACCGGCTGTAAGGTGGCAGTGCTCGACGAGTACGGCAAGCTGCTCGACCACGGCACCGTCTTCCCCACCCCGCCGCGCCGCGAGATCGAGCAGACAAAACGCACGCTGGCCGACCTCGTGCGGCGCCACCAGACAAACGTCATCGTCATCGGCAACGGCACCGGCAGCCGCGAAACCGAGGAAGTGGTGGCCGACTTTATCGCCGAGACCGACGCGGGCGCGCACCTTCAGTACACCATTGTGAACGAGGCGGGCGCGTCAGTGTATTCCGCCTCGAAGCTGGCCAGCGAGGAATACCCCGACCTCGACGTCACCACGCGCGGCGCCATGAGCCTGGGCCGCCGCCTGCAAGACCCGCTGGCCGAGCTGGTGAAAATCCCGCCGCAGTCCATCGGCGTGGGTCAGTACCAACACGACCTCAACCAGGCCGCCCTCGGCCGCGCGCTCACCGGCGTGGTGGAAAACGTCGTAAACCGCGTGGGCGTGAACCTCAACACGGCCAGCCCCAGCCTACTTGCCTACGTGTCCGGCGTGAGCGCCGCCGTGGCGAAAAATATCGTGGCCTACCGGGAAGAACACGGCGCGTTCACCGACCGTCGCGAACTCAAGAAGGTGTCGAAGCTGGGCGCGAAGGCGTTCCAAAACTGCGCCGGCTTCCTGCGCATCGAAGGCGGCGCAAACCCACTCGACGCCACGAGCGTCCACCCCGAGAGCTATCCTGTTGCGCGCGAAGTGCTTAAGCGCGCTGGCGTGAAACCTGAGGCGCTCGCCCACGGCGGCATCCCCGACATCGCCCAGCGCGTGGGCGACCTCCCCGCGCTCGCACAAGAGCTGGGCGCGGGTCTGCCTACGCTGCGCGATATTGTTGCTGAACTGGAGAAACCCGGCCGCGACCCCCGCGACGACGCGCCGCCTGTGGTATTCAGCCGCAGCGTGCGTGACTTCGACGACCTCACCCCCGGCATGGAACTCACGGGTACTGTGCGCAACGTGGTGGACTTCGGCGCCTTCGTCGACATCGGCGTGAAGCAAGACGGCCTCGTCCACATCTCGAAACTGGCCGACCGCTTCGTCCGCCACCCCAGCGAAGTCGTCAGCGTCGGCGACACCGTCACCGTCTGGGTCACCAGCGTAGACAAAGATCGCGGCAAAATCTCCCTCACCATGGTAAAAGGCAAGGAGTAGCAGGCCGCAACCCGCACCCCTCGCTTTTTCGTTGCAAACGAATCTGCAACGAAAGCGTATTCGTTGCATAATCGTACAAGAACGCGCCACATCGCCACCCCCACCTTGTGATGCGATACGATACGGGGCGAGCAAAATGCACCCGTTCATACGTCGAAAGGAACGCATCAATGGCGGAGCCGGAACAGACCATCCAGCCGTGTGACCCCACTCCTGATCGCATACAGGTGCGGGGGGCTCGGGTGCATAATTTGAAGGATGTTGATGTGGACATTCCTCTTAACCGGTTGGTGGGTATTGCGGGGGTGTCGGGGTCAGGGAAGTCGTCGTTGGCGCTGGGGGTGCTCTACGCCGAAGGGTCGCGGCGCTACCTGGAGGCGCTGTCCACCTACACGCGGCGCCGCCTGTCGCAGGCGGGGCGCGCCGACGTGGACGAGGTGTTGCACGTGCCCGCCGCCTTAGCGCTGCACCAGCGGCCTGCCGCAGGCGGCGTGCGCAGCACGTTCGGCACGTCCACCGAGCTGCTGAACAGCCTGCGCCTGCTGTTCTCGCGCGTCGGCAGCCATGTGTGCCCGAATGGACACCGCGTGCCGCCCACGCTCAACGTGGCGGCGGAGCGGCCCATCACGTGTCCCACCTGCGGCGTGGAATTCTACGGCCCCGGCGCGGAGGAACTCGCTTTCAACAGCGACGGCGCGTGCCCCACCTGCGACGGCACCGGCGTGGTGCGCACCGTGAACGAAGCGGCGCTCGTGCCCGACGAAACGCTCACCATCGACGAGGGTGCAGTCGCGCCTTGGGGCACGCTCATGTGGGACCTCATGAAGCAGGTCGCCCGCGAGATGGGCGTGCGCACCGACGTGCCGTTCAACCAGCTCACGCCCAAGGAGCGCGACATCGTGTTTCACGGCCCCGCCGAGAAAAAGCACATCTTGTACAAGGCGAAGAAAACCGACACCTTCGCTGAGCTGGACTTTACGTATTACAATGCCATCCACACCGTAGAGAACGCGCTGTCAAAAGTGAAGGACGAGAAGGGGCTTAAGCGCGTGGCGCGGTTCCTGAAAGAGGGCCCCTGCCCCACGTGCCACGGCACGCGCCTGTCGGATGCAGCCCGTAAGCCTGAAGTGGCGAATATCAACCTGGCCTTAGCAACGGAGAAAACGCTGGGCGAGCTTGTGGAATGGGTGGCGGCCGTGTCGGACGGGCTCGCACCTGAGATGCGCCCCATGGCGGTAAGCATTTGCGAGTCGTTTCAGCACACGGCGCGGCGGCTGGTTGATCTGGGGCTTTCTTACCTTTCACTCGACCGCGCGAGCGCCACTTTATCCACCGGCGAGCGCCAGCGCGTGCAGTTGGCGCGGGCGGTGCGCAACCGTACCACCGGCGTGCTCTACGTGCTTGACGAGCCATCCATCGGCCTGCACCCCTCCAACATCGACGGCCTGCTGGAGGTCATGCGCGACCTCTTGGCTGACGGCAACTCGGTGGTCATGGTGGATCACGACACCCACATTCTCCGTCACGCTGACCACATCGTGGAGCTGGGCCCGGTCGCGGGCGCCGGCGGCGGGCACGTCATCGCAGAGGGAACGGTGGCGCAGGTGGAAGCCAACCCCGCCTCGCGCATCGGCGGCTTTCTTTCGGGGGCTGAACAGGTGCGCGTGCGCGAATCCATCGCACCTGATCACCTGTTTGACGAGGGCCGCATCCACCTGGAAACCGACGCGCTGCACACCGTAAAGCCGCTTTCCGTTGACGTGCCGCGCGGCCGCCTGACGGCCGTCACGGGCGTGTCCGGTTCGGGCAAAACCACGCTCGTGCTGGAAAGCCTCGTGCCCGCCCTGGCCGCGCAGGCCACCGGCGCGCCGCTCCCTGACCACGTGCGCCGCATTGACGCCGCTGGCATCGCACGCGCGAATCTCATCGACGCCTCGCCCATCGGTATCAACGTGCGCTCCACCGTGGCCACCTACTCGGGTGTCCACGACGAGCTGCGTCGCGCCTTCGCACGAACGGCCGACGCGAAGGTCGCAGGCCTTAAAGCGGGCGACTTCTCCTACAATACCGGCAAGCTGCGCTGCCCCGTGTGCGATGGCACGGGCTCCATCAGCCTTGACGTGCAGTTTTTGCCCGACGTGGACATCACGTGTCCGGCCTGCCACGGCTCGCGCTACGGCAACGAGGCCGAGCACATTCGCCGCCTCGACGCGCACGACGGCACCGCCAGCTACTCGCTTCCCGAACTCATGGCACAGAGCGTGGACGAAGCCCTCGCCCACACCGACGACCTCAAGAAGGTGCACGAACGCCTGCAAACGCTCCATGACCTGGGGCTGGGTTACCTCACACTCGGCGAAGCCACCCCGGCGCTCTCCGGCGGCGAGGCCCAACGCCTCAAGCTGGCCAGCGAGATGGGGCGCACGCAAGACGACGCAGTATTCGTCTTCGACGAACCCACCATCGGCCTGCATCCGCTTGATGTGCGCACGCTATTGGAAGTGTTCCAGCGCCTTGTCGCGCAGGGGGCTACCGTGGTGGTGATTGAGCACGACCTTGACGTCATCGCCAACGCCGACTACGTGATTGACCTCGGCCCCGGCGGTGGCGAAGCTGGCGGTCGCATCGTGGCCACCGGCACCCCCGAAGAGGTTGCCGTCAACCCCGCCAGCATCACCGGCCACTACCTTGAGAAGGACTGAAAGGGGGCGTCTTTTCCGCCTATCCAATGAGTTTGGACGATTCCACCTGCTCAACGTACCAGGTCATGAAGTGCGACAGCGGTTTGCGCAGGACGAGGCCGATAAGTGCGGCCGGAATCAGGAACAGCAGAAGCAGGCCCATCTCTATGCAGAAGTCATTGCCGCACACGCCAAACATGGCGGCGCGCATGGCGTTCACCACATGCGTAGCAGGCAGCCACGGGCTGATCCCCTGAATGAACGGCGGCAACAGCTGCAACGGGAACGAGCCACCGCACCCGGTCACCTGCACAATAAGCAGAAGCACCGCCACCGCCTTGCCCAGGTTTGCGAACGCCGCCACCAGCGCGTAGATGAAGAACGTGAACACAAGCCCCGCCACCCAGAAGCACAACATAAATAGCAGCGGCTCCGCCACCTGCACCTGCAAGAACAGCCAGTTACCCAGACCCATAACGGTAGTCTGCGCGAGCGAAAGCAGCCCCATCACCGCAAAGCGGCCGAGGAACAGCTCGCGCGGTTTCGGGTTAACAAGCGTCGTGCGCACGCGCGCGGGTACGGCGGGCTTCACTGCCACCAAGATGAGCAGCGACCCAATGAACAGCGCGAGCGTGGTGTAGAACGGCGCCATAGCCGAGCCGAAGTTCTCCACCGGAAACACCGCCGTGCGCTCAAGCCCCACTGGCGCGGCAAGCGCTCGCGACAGCAGCTGCGTGTCCGACCCCAACACTCGGCGCAGCATGTCCGCATCACCCGTGGCCAGCGCCTCGTCCACGCCGTCGGCAAGTTCGCGCAGCTGAACGCCTGAATCGCGCAACTCAGCGGCCGCGTCGCCAATCTTGCCCGCAGCAGCCCCCAACACCTCGCCGGCCGACCTAGCAGAGTCGGCCAAGCCCGCACCCGCCGCGCGCAAATCACCCAGCCCTGAGTCCACCTGTTCCGCAAGCGATGCCGCGTCGACGGCAAGACGCTCGAGGCCTGGACGCACCTTCGCGTCGAACTCGGCAGCAAGTGCATCGGCGTTCTGCTGCGCCTGATCGGCGAGTGCCTTCACCGCTTCGCGCTCGGCTTGTGCGTCGGCGTTGCCGGCCTCCAGCTTGTCGGCGGCCCTCAGCAGGTTGTCACGGATGCCCACCATGAGATCCGCCTGCGCGTTCATCTGCGCCACCGCGCTATCCAAGGCGACCCGGTACTCTTCGGGCACCTGGTCGCGCAGGGCGGCCAGCTCGGCCGCTGCGTTGCGATAGCCTACAGCCCGACCATCCACCACACCCGCCTGTACACGTATCTGCGCCGCACATTCCTTCGACCCCGAGTCCGCAGCGGCGAACAGGCCGTCCACCGAGTCCGACACCGCTCCGAAGCCTGCGCCCGTGCTCTCAAGCGCACGCGACAGATCATCCACCGACTGTCCGAGCGCATCAAGAATGCCGCCAGCGGCCGACGAACCCTCCGAAGCGCGCGCCGATACGTCGTCGATGGCGGCCTGTGCCGATGCCACCAACTTCGCCGAATCGCCCGCGAGCGTCCGAGCCGATGTGGCCAGAAGCGCGTACTGATCAAGCACCGCCGCCGTGCGATCGGCACCTTCAGCCATAGTGCGCACATGCTCCGCAAGCTTGCCGATACGCCCGTCCGCGTCTGCCTCGTCGGCGTAGCGCGACAGCGATTGAGCCAGTCCCAACGCCACCGCCGAAAGCTCTTCGGCAAACACTTTGTTCACTTCGCGCGACACGGAGTCGGCGCCCTGATCAGTGATTTTGGGGGCGATGGCGCTCTTCTTCTCGTTGGCGTAGTAGACAATCTTCGCGTGCTCCACGTCGTCGGAGTAGAACGTCAGCATGTCGCGGCTGAACTCCTGGGGAATGACCACGGCCGCGTAGTAGCGCCCCGACCGTGCGCCGTCGATGGCGTCGGCCTCGTCGGTGAACGTCCAGTCTATCTGCTCGTTTGCGCGCAACGCCGACACCACCTGTTCGCCCACGTTCACGCGCAAAGGCACCAGGTCGCTCTCGTAGCCCTCATCCACGCTGGCCACAGCCACGGTAAGATTGCCCGTGTTGTCAAACACGTTCCAGCAAGCAATAACGTTATACCAAGCGAAAATGGACGGCATCACCACAAGCCCCACAGCAATGATAATGCTCATCGCGTTCGCAAACAGGCTCTTCACGTCGCTGTGAGCGATGCGCAGGATGTTACCCACGGCCCTCGCCCCCCTTCGCGACGGCAGGCTCCCCGTCAGCGGCGCGCTCCATTTCGTTGCGCGCAATTCCCAACTCCAGCAGCCCCTCATTGGTGAGGTCATCCAAAACCAGCTGCCGCTCGAAGCTGGCGCGCAGGCTCTCCACCACAACCAGGAACACGAACACCGCTACCATCCACACAAGCCACGCGGTGAGCAGCCACACCTTTTCCGTGGGGGTGAGTGCGAAGAAGATGGTGAGCGCGACCGGCACCGATAGACCCAGCGCCACCGAACCGCGGATGAGACGCGGGTACCAACGCGAGAACCGCTCGTAGCGCTGCGTGATTTCCTCACGGTACTCATCCTTGCCGGCAAGCGCGCGGAACAGTTGCGAGAAACGGTAGGGCCGCGCGGGAATTTCCACGTCCTCGCCGTTGAACAGGCCGCTCTCGCGCACCTGTCCGGCCACCATACGGTTCACGTTGGCCATGAGTGGCCGCACAATCAGGCCAAACGCCATGAATCCAACAAAGAACAGTGCAAGCATCCAAAGCGCATTCGCGTACTGCGAACCATAGAAGCCGCAGATGGCCTCGCGCATGGCGGCAATGCCGTACGTGAAAGGCAAATACGGGTAGACGGCTTGGAAGAATCCGGCCGTCATCTCGATGGGATAGAGGCCCGTTGCGCCCGGGATCTGCGCAAACACTAACACGATGCAGAGGCCCTTGCCGATGTGCTGCAGCGTGACGGAAAGCGCGTAGATGATGCTGAGGTAGGCGAGCGACGCCACAGCCGCAGCGAAAAACAGGGCCGGCACACTGGCGGCCTGCACGCCAAGGGCCAGCACGCCTGCGCAGCACACGAGAGCCTGAATCACCGCGAAGCACGCGAGCAACAGGAAACGCCCCAGGTAGCGCTGCGCCACGGTGAGATTGCGGATGCCCTCGGAGTCTACCTCCTGGCGCATGATGACCAGCAACATGAACGCACCGATCCAAAACGTGAGGTTCATGAACAGGGGCGCCATGGCCGAGCCGTATGCGTTCAGTTCGTAGAGCTGCTCGGTGACAAGCCGCGTGGGCGAGCCCATGAAGTCGGCAACCTTCGCGGCGTCCAAACCGTTCTCGCCGAAGAGCTTCGCAAAGGCATCGGATCCGCCCAGGGCCAGTACGTCGGAGCGCGCCGTGTCGAGGCTTTGCTCGAGCTCGGCCAGCAGCCCATCGGTTTGTCCAAGCGCCTCCTTGGAAGTGGAAAGCGTGGATAACAGCTGGTCAAGCACGAGCGAGGCCTGGTCGACGAGCAAATTCTGGTTCGACACTGCGGTGCCGAGGGCGGCTGCGGCAGCGGAGAGTTCACCCAGGCTTTTATTCACCGCAGGCACCGTGGTACCGAACAGGCCGTTCGAGTACACGCTTGCATCGTCGGCCGCTTGCTGCACGGCAGCATCAAACGCGTCGGACGCCTGCGCGACAGCCTCCGAAAAGCCCTGCGCCTCGGCGCCAAGGGAGGTCAGGCCGTCGAGTGTCTTCTGCGCCTCATCGGCGCGCGCGTCCACGGCATCGGCAAGAGTCACCAGCTGCGCCTTGGACGGGTCGTCGTCGGGCATCGTGGCTGCCAAGTCGCGCAGATAGCCCGCGAGCTGGCGGTTCTCGTCCACGATGATGCGTGCATGCGCAATCGACGCGTCGATGTCGGCACGCGCCTCACCAGCGGCGGCCACCGCGTCGCCTACAGCAGCGTGCGCCTTCGTCGAGGCCTGCGACACCGCAAGGATGCTCTGACTTACCGCCGGCGCCGCGACAGCCGAAAGGTTCGCCAGGCTCTCTTGCATCTGCGCCGTCAGGCCGGACACGGTCTGGAGCGCATCGTTCGCGTCAGCAATGACCGTGCGGGCGTGCTCAAGCGAGCCCTTCGATCCGTCAGCCTTCTCTAGTGCCCTGTCGGCGGCGGCCGACGCGTTTGCAAGGGCATCTCGCGCCTCACCCACCGCGTCTACCGCCCCCGCCACCTCGGAAAGAGCCCGCGTGCGCGACTCGTCAACCGAGACACGCGAAGCGTCTATGGCCTGGTCAATAGCGTCGGCGGCCACATCGCTCACCGTCGATACGAATGTTGAGTTGACGGTGCCTTCCAGCGTTGAGGCACCCGTGTCGGTAATCTTCGGGGCTACGGGGCCGTTCTTCTCATTCACATGATATTCGATGGAAGGCTGCTGGAAATCACCCGTGGTAAGCGTCAGCAGCCGCTCGGTAAAATCTTTCGGGATGATGAAGGTAGCGTAGGCCTCGCCGGTGCGCAGGCGCTCAAGCGCCTCGTCGCGATCGGCGAACGTCCAGTCCAGCTGCTCGTTTTCCTGCAGCTTCTCCACAATCAAGTCGCCCACGTGCAGCTCGCCCGTGAGTTCGCTCGATGCGCCGGCGTCCTCGTTCACCACATACACACGCAGGTTGCCCGTGTTGTCGTAGGGGTTCCAGAAACCCACGACGTTGTACCACGTGTAGAGGGAGGGCAGCACGAGCAGGGCGACCACCACCACGAGCGCAGCCGGCACCTTGAGCAGACGCAAGATGTCGCGCTTGAACACCCGCAGCACGTTTCCCATTACCCCAGTCGCTTCCCTTCTCCGTCACCTTTGCCCTCAACGAAGGGCATGATACCTCACTTTTGACGGAGTGTCAGGCGAGTTTTGACGCTTCTCGGCAGTACGTCAACAGAGCATGCCGTCCCTCACTTCCCCACGTCGATACCTTTCGTGGCTGGTCCCTCTACCACGGCACCTTCCGAAGAGAAACGCGAGCCGTGACAGGGACAATCCCAGGTGTCTTCCAGGTTGTTGTGAGCAAGCGTGCATCCCATATGCGAGCAGCGCTTTCCGGGCTTCACCAGGTTCACTGTCGAGGTACCCAAGTTGGAGGCGAGGCTTGCATGAAGCATCGAACGCTGTGGCGAAAACACGTCCGCGGCATCGCTGCCGCCTTCCACAATGAGGTCCGCCAGAAGTTCGGCCGCCACGAGTGAGCCGGTCATGCCCCATTTGCTGAACCCGGTGGCCACATACCAGTTCGGGTCCTCGCGGCGATGGATGCCCACATAGGGCACGTGATCCAAACTCATGCAATCCTGCGCAGCCCATGCGTAGCGCTCGACCGCTTGCGGGTAGGCGCGCCTCGTAAAGCCGCGAATCTTGCGATAGCCTTGCTTGGGACCAGGCCCTTCGCCCGTGCGATGGCCACCGCCGCCCACTAACAGATACTCGCCGTACGTACGGAAGGAGAAACCATCGTCCACGCCGATGAACATGCCGTCGGGTTGCAGCGCGCCCTCAAGTGCCAGGGAGTACGAGCGCTCCTGGTGCAGCTTCATGAAGTAGAGCCCTGGTATGTTGACCAGCGGATAGCGCGTCGCAAACACAATGTGGCGCGCGGTGACCGACCCCTGCGGCGTGTGTGCTGTGTCGCCCTTCACGTCGCTCACGAACGTATCCTCGTACACGTTGATGAATGGCAGCAAGCCGTAAAGTAATTTCAGCGGGTTGAACTGCGCCTGCTGCTGCATACCCAACGCGCCGTTATTCTTCAGCGGCAGCGGTGCCTTATTAAGCACCTTATGCGGAATACCCAGTTGCTCGTATGCAGCCAGTTCCTGCTCGAGGGGTTTGGTTGAACCCTCGGCGTAGAGATAGGCCGTGCGTTCCTCGAAGTCGCAGGGTACCGCCTGCGAAAGGCAACGGAAGCCTTCGACTGCGTTTTGATTCGCCACAAAGTAGCGACGGGCCACGTCTTCGCCGCGCTCTTTAAGCAGGCGGTCGTAGATGAGGCCATGCTGCGCCGTCACTTTGGCGGTGGTACCCTGCGTGGTGCCCGAGCCCACGCGCCGTCCCTCCAATAGCACGCAGTCGCGCCCAGCCTGGGTCAGCAAGAAAGCCGTGAGTACGCCCGCCATGCCGCCACCTATCACCAACACGTCGGTTGTAAGCGCGCGATCGAGAACCTTCGATGGTTCACCGGTGCGCTCGGAGTACGCCGTCCATACGGATGTCATGGCCAGCCCCTTTCGTCCGTCTGCATTTCTGCCAGACGATACCGGGCGGCACCACCGCAGGGCGCTTCGCCGTGTGAACCGTCAACCGTCGCTTGCCGGAAGGTTGCCCGACCGATGAGGTTGCCAGTTGAGGCAATCCCCAATCCACCCACCTCACCGCCAGGCGAAACACACAGCCTGGGCCACATTTTCGCGCTGCGCGCGAACAGGGCTGTGACAAAAGCCCCCTACCTGTCAGGTTGGCCGTAGGGCAAGGGCTCTGCCCTTGCCGACAACTACGCCTGATCTACCTGTTTACTGATGTTGAGCAGCAAGGGCAGAGCCCTTGCCCTACGCAATACCCGCAAAGGCAACTCACGCTTGATGCAGCATGAGAATATCGTCGAAGGGGATACGGGTGCGCACGATGGTAAGAACGCGCCCCGCCTCGTCGATGTCGGTCACCATGCCACGCAAGGTGACGTAACCCTCGCCGTCGTAATAGCTCACCTCCGCCATCTTTCGGCGTTCCACCTGCGAAAACGCATGTGACAGCGCAAGTGATTCTTCCTCGGTGAGGTCGCGCTTCGGCTCCACCACGCGCTCGCGTTCGCGGATGAGGTCGTAATAGCCCCGCAGCGCCGCAAAGGGCATGAACTGCTGCGCGCGGTTGGCGCGTTGCCCGCCGTCGGCGCGCACCTTCCACTCAGGCATGGTGACCCCCAATCTGCTGGTTGCGTTCGCGCGCCGTCGCCTTTTCCTTCAAGCTGGTGCCCCGCAAAAGCGCATTCTTGCCGAACTTCCCCTTGACTGCCAGCACGGCCTCTTGCAGCTTGCGTTCTTCCGCCTCGGTCGCCACGTCGGTGAAGAGATCGAACGTAGCCAGCTCTTCGGGCACCACATCGCCAAAGCCCACGTGAATGCGCCGCACCGCCACGTCCCTGCGCGTCGTTTCGTCATACAAATCCAAAAAGCGCGGCAACAGCTTTGCAAGCGAATTCGTGCGATCGGACTGTCGCCGCGTGCCGCCCGTATGGGGAAACCCGCGGCGGCCACTCACCGGCCGTCGTCCGTGTCCGCCATCGAACCAACCTTCCGCCGCCTCGCGTGCGCGGTCGCCCTCCCCCTTCGCGTAGCCCACATACAGCGAGAGCGACGAGGCCACCAGGTGCTTGTCCACCAAGTCCAATACCAGCTGATCAACCATCTCCTTCACCACATCGCGCGCTTCGTCAAACGTATAGTCACACGGCAGCACTTGGCCGTTCATCAGGGAATGAGCGCCTGGCTCGTAGGCGCGAATATCGGCAATCGTACACGGCTCCACCCCGTGGGCGTGGTCGATGAGGTATTCCGCATTCACGCCAAACTCGCAGTAGAGCGTGCTCTCGTCCAGCTCACACACGCCGCGCAGGTCGTGCACGCCGTGCTTCGCCAGGCGCTTCGCAATGCCAGGGCCGATGTTCCAAATATCGGTGATGGGTCGGTGCGTTTGGATAGTCTGCTCAAACGTGGCACGATCAAGCACACCAATGTGATCGTCGGCGTGCTTTGCCGTAATATCAAGCGCCACCTTCGCCAGAAACAGGTTTGACCCGATGCCCGCCGTGGCGCACACCCCCGTCTCGGCCAGCACCGCGTCCATGAGCATCTGGGCGAACGCACGCGCATCCACGTGGTAGAGCGCCAGGTAGGGCGTCGCGTCGATAAAGCACTCGTCGATGGAGTACGGATGAATATCCTCGGGCGACACGTAACGTAAATAGATTGAATAAATGTCGGCCGATACATCCATATAGCGCTGCATGCGCGGCCGCGCCTTAATGTAGTCGATGCCAGGCGGGATCTCAAACACTCGGCAGCGCCCCGGCAACCCAAGCGCCTTGAGCGCCGGAGACACCGCCAAGCAGATGGTTTTCTCCGTGCGATCAGGGTCAGCCACCACAAGGTTCGTCGTGAAGGGATCGAGCCCGCGGTCGGCGCACTCAACGCTTGCATAAAAACTTTTCAGGTCGATGCACAAATACGTACGCTCATCAGCCACGATACCCTCCCTTCGCCAACTTATTAGCTGAACATTTGTTCGCATTAGTATAGCGTGTTTCCGCGACAATCGCAAAAAGAAACCGCCCTTTCGGACGGCTTCTTCACAAGAAGTATGAAAGCTAAAATTACGCCTCCAGCCGCTTCGCGATAGCTAGAATAAAGTCGCGGGTCGAAAGCGTCGTCGGGTTCGGCAGCGTGGTGATGCGCGCGAGGTCGCCCGTCATCTCGCCCGCCTCGATGGTGTCAAGCGTGGCCTTCTCCAAGCGGTCGGCGAACGCCACGAGGTCATCCAGTCCGTCCAGCTCACCGCGCTTGCGCAGCGCGCCCGTCCACGCGAAGATGGTGGCCACCGAGTTCGTGGACGTTTCCTTGCCCTCCAGGTGCTTGTAGTAGTGGCGCTGCACGGTGCCGTGCGCCGCCTCGTACTCATAGTAACCCTGTGGCGACACCAGCACCGACGTCATCATGGCCAGCGAACCAAACGCGCTCGACACCATGTCGCTCATCACGTCGCCATCGTAGTTCTTGCAGGCCCAGATGAAGCCGCCGTCGGCCTTCATCACACGCGCCACTGCGTCATCGATGAGCGTGTAGAAGTACTCGATGCCCGCCGCCTCAAAACGCTCAGCGTATTCGGCGTCGTAAATCTCCTGGAAGATGTCCTTGAAGCGGTGGTCGTACTTCTTGGAGATGGTGTCCTTCGTGGCGAACCAGATGTCCTGCCCCAGGTCAAGCGCGTACTCAAAGCAGCTGCGCGCGAAGCTTTCAATGGAGGCGTCCAGGTTATGCATGCCCTGCGCAATACCGGGGCCGTCGAACTCCTGCACCAGTTCGCGCGTCTCAGTGCCGTCAGCCGCGGTGTACACCAGCTCCACCTTGCCGGGGCCGGGCACGCGCAGCTCGGTGTTCTTGTACACGTCGCCGTACGCGTGACGCGCGATGGTGATGGGTTTCACCCAGTTGCGCACGCACGGCTCGATGCCCTTCACGGTAATAGGCGTGCGGAACACGGTGCCGTCGAGCAGCGCGCGGATGGTGCCGTTCGGGCTCTTCCACATTTGCTTGAGGTCGTACTCGTCCATGCGCGCCGCATTCGGCGTGATGGTGGCGCACTTCACGGCCACGCCCAGGCGCTTGGTGGCCTCGGCGGAATCCACGGTCACCTGGTCGTCGGTGGCGTTGCGATGCTCAAGCCCCAGGTCATAGTACTCGGTCTTGAGGTCGACATACGGGCAGATCAATTCATCTTTAATCATCTGCCAAATAATGCGCGTCATCTCGTCGCCGTCCATCTCCACCAGCGGCGTGGTCATTGCGATCTTCGTCATGGGCATCCTCCGTGTCATGCGTGAACCTGCGTCCCACCCATAATACCCCAGCACCCGACTTCCCCGCCGCCTGTTAACCACACCTTAACGAAAGCGCCGCAACCTGAAGCAAAAGTGCTAAATTCCCAAATCGCGCAATCGCTCCACAAGCTGTTGCACAGTCATAAAGCACCGATCTGATTGCTTGAGTCTCAGGTTTGCATTTACAACCGCGGTATCCACCCTTTTTGGTTTTTCGTCAATAGCCTTCTCCATCCAACGCAAGTCAGATTTCGCACTATCATCGTAAACGGCATCAAATCCCATCTCTTTTCGATATGCAGCAAGTTTTGAATACAGATCCTCTTTCTTCCAGATACCCGTTTGCTCAAAGTGTTGAACAAGAAATGCTTCAAACTGAGGCCTCGTAAAAGCCAGCTTTACCTTATGTGATTCTGCATAATTAAGAAGTTCAGCATAGGAGCACGTCATCCTATCATCGTCGCATACGCTCCAGCATTCGATATCATCCGCGTTAATTCCAAGCTCTTGCACCAATATATCTCGCTCTTCAAGCGTTCGATCAATAAGAGCCTTATGCTGTCCCTTCTCTCCTAAGATATGGATGCCAACATAGCCAGGAATACGATACGAACGCCTCAGTATTTCAAAATACTCCTTTTCAGTTTTTCCTTCGCAACAGATGAGGATTACACGACCCATACACCCTCCTACCCTTCACGAACGAGAGGGATGCCGCCGTACAAACCTTCTCTATAGCGTTTCTCGATTGCTTCTCCTTCGCGAACCCCTCGCTTAGCAAGAGGCGTCACGACAGATTCCTCACGGCTATTTTTTTCAACCAGAATAATATTATCTCTTCCAAGAGAGGTACGCATGATGCTGGTATCATGGCTATTGAAGATGAGATGCGCTCCGTTTTCAGACTTTTCATCAAGAAACAAACCAACAAGAGTTTCAATCAACTTCGGATGCATCGAGGTGCCAAATTCATCAAGGTAGATAATTCCACCTTGTTCAAGAGCTGCGATAATCGGCACAACCGTCTTGAAGAATCGTTGCGTTCCGGCTGATTCTTGATTCCAAAAATCAAGCTCTCGCATGCCTATGATAGATTTTTCATCGTCACGAATCGCATGTACCGTCTTAAACGAAGTTCCTCCCTTGAGCTCCATTCCGCGTTTTACTTCATCGGGAATCGGCAAAGAAGCCAGCAATTCCTCGGGCAAAGGAACGCTTTCAATTTTAATATCCCTAATCGCAAAATCGCATTTGCGAAGCAGTTCGAGCGTTTTCTCTCGTAAACTCTCATTATCTTTAAGCAACTCTACAAACAAAGCACCGCGATCTGTCAAGTCATCTAAATCGACGGCGACATTGTAAAAGAAGTCAAATACTACATTTGCATAAGAATTGTTATCTTCGCGGCCTTTTGTTACAAGAAGCGTTTCATCTCTTGTTTTCGCAAGAAGCCTCTTGCCAAAACCAAATTTGTCCGAAGAGGGACTCATTTCTTTATTTGCTTCGCGACGAAACACTGTTTTCATCTTGTCGGTATGTTCCGACTTTTCTTTGAGCTCCTCAAAGACAATATGAGCGTCATCAAAAGCAAGCGCATATTGAAAAATCCGCCCATCCTGCTCGAATCGTACCGCGAAGCGGCTCGGCTGCCTTGCAGCACTTTCGCGCAATAGAAACGGTTCGTAGGGCAGTTTCCAGTTTGCATCAGCCGAATTGTAGAGGCAAAACCGTATAAGTTCTAATGCTTTTGCGATATTTGATTTACCGCCAGCATTGGGTCCATATATGCCCGTTACGGCGCGCATATCACGCTCGCCAAAAGTCAATGTTTGAGGCGAATAGAACGAGCGGTAATTATCAATTGTGAGTGACAGAAGCGATGACATAACATGTCCTCCTTTTCGTGTAGGAACATGCTAACAAATTTTCTGTTAAACAAGCCTATTTGTTACTTTTTTACATTACAACGATAGTTTACAGAATTTTCTTACAACAGAACTCGCTCCACACGATCATTGCCGCTGCTCGCTTTTCGCCACTAGCAAGTCTAAACTATTAAAAGCCCCATTCGAAACGTACAGACACCGTCGAAAGGAACAACATGGACGAGTTTGGGATGGAAACCAGCGAAGAAATTGCGACGGGTGTCTCTTGTGCGCAGGCGAAAGCGGCTGCGCTGCGCGTGATGTGCGCGCCGGAGCTTGTGAGCAAAGTGTTCCTCGAAGGCGGGCTGGTGCCTTGGGTTCTCAGCGGCAAGGATTCAGGCCGCCTGCACGGTGACATTGACTTTTCGGTGCGACTTGAGGATATGCCAACTGTACGCACATGGCTCAAGCACGAAGCTCTGTACGACCCCAGCCTCGACTCGTGCCGCATACCCTGCAATACCGGCGGCGAAGAATACGGCATCCATGCCTACATCGACGGCGTCCTCGCAAGCTTCTGCCCGTTCTTCTTCCGCGACGGCACACTCGTGCAGCGAAACGCCGAGCAGGCGGCCTTCGCCGGCTACGACGCGTTGCTCGAAGCCACCATTCCCTCTCTCGACGAGGCAGACTTCGTGGAAACGCGCGAGCTCCCCGACGGCACACGCGCTGGCTTTGCCACGCTGGAAGCCTGTCGCGCCGCGAAAGCCGCGAGCGACCGCCCCAAGGATCTTGCCGACATTGCCGAGCTCGACCGCCTCGGTTACGACGAAAAGCGCATGGAACGCGTCGCACAAGCCTTCGCCACCATGACCATCACCTGCCCCGCCCATAGCGAGTAGATCAGCCGGCGCGGCGTGCCGGGGCAGGTGATCTACTCCAAGTACGCGCCGGTTTGGCGGCTCCACAGGTTGGCGTAAGTGCCGCCGGCTTCTATGAGGTCGGCGTGGGGGCCGTCTTCTACCACTTTGCCGCCGTCGAGGACGACGATGCGATCGAGGCTGGCCACCGTGCTGAGGCGGTGAGCCACCACAAGAGCGGTGCGGCCGCGCATGAGGGTGGCGAGCGCGTCTTGCACCAGCTGCTCGCTCTCGGAGTCGAGCGCGCTCGTGGCCTCGTCCAACACGAGCACCGGACAGTCGGCCAAGAGCGCTCGCGCAATGGCAATGCGCTGGCGCTGGCCGCCGGACAGCTTCACGCCACGCTCGCCCGTGACCGTGTCGAAGCCCTGCGGCAGCCGCTCGATGAACTCAAGCGCGTTCGCCTGCCGCGCCGCTTCGCGGATCTGCTCCATCGTGGCATCGGGCCGCCCGTAGGCAATGTTCTCCGCGATGGAGCGGTGGAACAGCAGCGCCTCCTGCGGCACGTAGGCAATCTGGCGACGCAGCGACTGCTGCGTAGTGTCCGCGATATTCTGTCCGTCAACGAGGATGCGCCCTTCTTGAATGTCGGACAAACGCAGCAACAACTTCGTGAGCGTGGTCTTCCCCGCGCCACTCGCGCCCACAATACCCACGCGCTGACCAGCGGGGATGTGCAGATTCAAGTCGTCGAACACCCGCGTGCGCGTGTCGCCGTCGGTGTACCAAAACCCAATGTCCTCGAAGTCGATAGCGCCCTCATGCACCTCAAGATCGGGTGCGCCCGGCTTGTCGTCCACCAGGCGCGGTTCATCCAAAATCACCGTCATGCCACTTGCGTCGCCGAATGCGCGGTTGAAGCGTTGCAAGCCGTTGTTGATGAAGTTGAACTGGTTCGTCACCGTGTAGGTGTAGGTGAACATCACCACCAGCGTACCCGGCGTGATGCCGTACCACGCGTTGCCGCCTGCAATAAACACGGCCACCACACTCATGATGGCAATGGTGATGCACGCCGTCACAATTCCGCGCGTGAGCGACGCCCACATGCGCTTCGAGTCGCGCGCCACCACCTCGCGGTTGGCCTGGTCAAACAGGCTGCGCTCGTAGTCTTCGCGACCGTAGGTTTTCACGGCCAGAATGTTCGCCACCGAATCGGACAGTTCGCCAGACAGCTGGTTCTGCGCGCTCGCCGCCTGCTCATTCAGGTGCAAAATGCGCTTGTACATATAGTAGGAGACGCCCGCGTACACTGCCAGCAGCACCATGAGGATGGCCACGTACACCGGCACGCGGGGCGCCAGGATGGCGCACGTGAACACCACCGAGCAAATGACCGGCAGAAACGGGAACGTGATGGTTTCCAGCAGCAGCTGATACGCGCTCATGAACTTGGTGGTTTGGCTCACCAGCGTGCCGCCGAAACGGTTGGAGTGAAACGACATCGACTGGTTCGACAGCGCATCGAACGACATGGTAGCCAAGTCGTAGGATGCCGCAATCTGGAGCCGATACATCGTGTAGTCCTGCAGCTTGCTGGCCGCCTGACCAGCCACGTTGATGCCAATGAGCGCCGCAATGTAGGGCCCGAACACCGTAAACACCTCATCGGGCGCCACCGACCCCGCGCTCACGCGGTCCACCACGAGGCTCATCACATAGGGGTTGCCATACGACAGCAGCGCCACGAAGAAGAACGTGGACGCCATCAGGGCCACAAACAGCCCCAAATGCCGGCGCGTAACCAGCCAAAAGTAATGAAGCGTGCGACGCGTGGTGGACGCGCGAGCTGAACGTGACATGCGGGGTTCCTTTCTTCTTGCTCGCCCCCGATTATGCCACAGTCGTCAAGCGCGCCCGACGGACGTAGGGCAAGGGTTCTGCTCTTGCCCTACGGCCACAACCCACACATTACGCGCGCTAGCGCTTCCCCTCTTCGTCTTCGTCCTCGTTGCCAAGCTTTTTCGCCGCGGCCTTTTGTTCCTCGTTGAAGCGGTCGGCGCTCAGCTTCTCGGCGTAGGTCGCCTTCTTGAACTCGGTCGGCTCGTTGATAACCACCTGCGGGAACGGAATGCTGATGTCGTGTTTGTCGAACAGCAGCTTCATCTCGCGCTTCAGGTCGCGCTCAAGCTGGATGCGATCCTTCTCGGAGCATTGCACCAAAATGCGGATGCTCACACTGTTGTCGCCAAGTGCCACCACACCCTTGTAGAACGGGCCATCGATAATGGCAGGCAGACGCTTGCGGATGTTCGGCAGCTCTTCGGCCAGGATGTTCTCCACGCGCTCGAGCGATTCGCCGTACTCGATGCCCACGTCGCAGAACGCGTACGACGTTTCCTTTGTCATGTTGATGACGTTGCTGATGTCACTGTTGCGAATGACCTTGATGTTCTGCGCGCCGTCCTCCACCTTCGTGGTGCGCACGCCAATTTCCACCACAGTGCCGCGCCAATCGCCCACCATGATGATGTCGCCCACGCGGAACTCGCCCTCAAAGATGATGAACAGGCCAGACAGTATGTCCGCCACCAGCTCTTTCGCGCCGAAGCTGATCGCGATGGACAGAATGCCGGCGCTGGCCAGAAGCGTGGTGGTGTCCACGCCCACCAGCATGAGGCAGTAGTACACCATGCCGATGATGGTGGCGTATTTGATGAAGCTGCCCAAGAGGCGGCACACCGTTTCGCCGCGCGCGCCCAGCACGCTCGCCAGCAGGCCCAACACCTTGCGCAGCACCGCAACAGCCGTCAGCGCCACGCAAATAAACATGATGCACGCCGTAATGGCGAACACGTTCAGGCCGCGCTCCCATTCGCCGCCCAGGATGTAGGAGAAGATGGACGAGCTGCCGAAGATGCGGTCTTGGAACACCACGGCCACGCACACGGCCACCACCGAAACAGCTACCAGCCACTTCACGATGGTTGCGGTCTTTTGCTCGGCGGTCTTCTCGTGCCACTTGAACGACTTCGCAATCCAACGGCTGGCCGCCGACTCGGTCTTGGCGGTGCGTCCGCTCGGCATGGTGACGTCGAACATGCGCGAGTCTTCCTCTTCGCCGCTGGCGCCTGCGCTCGCCGCGTCCGTGCTCGCGCTCGCGTCCGCGCTCGCCACGCCCGCGTCCACCGCAGCTGCAGCCGCAGCCGTCGCGCCCTCGCGTTTGCGCACGTCAAACGCCAATAGGAAGAAAATCACCACGAGGCACACCGCCGCTACGCCACCCGTAGCCAACGTAAGCGGCACGCGCTCAGCCATGAGCTCGCCTTCGGTGCCCGCCACGAACAGGTAGTAGTCGCCCGTTTCCACCGCCGAGGCGTAGTAGGTTGCGCCGTCGATGGTCAGGTAGTCACAGTACCCATCCTTCAACTGGCCTTCCGTCATGCCGTGCTCCAAAACCGGCTTGCCCGCCAGGCGCTCATCGGGGAAGTATGCGAACGTTTTGTCGGCCTTGTTCACCGCGAAGGCGAAGCCATCCGCGCCCGCCTTCACGCCGTCGAGCACGCTTCCTATCTGCACGCTTTCAAGCATACTTTCAAGGCGCGTCGGGCGGATGCCAATCTGCACGAGGCCGTTCACAGTGCCCTTGTCGTCGTGCAGCGACACACCAATATACTGGCGCAGCTCGCCGGAAATCTCGTCGGTCTGCGGCTTCTGCACCACCGAGTCGACCCCCTGCAGCAGCTTCCTGAACTCGAACGACTGGTCGGCAGGGTCTTCACTCAGCGTGAAGTTCGCATACGAGGAATTCGTTGCCGTCAGCGCACCGGTAGCGTCCAGCACGTACACGTACTGGATTTGCAGCACGTCAGCGAGGCGCTGCAAGTCTTCGCGGTTCGCCAGCCCCGGATTGTGGTCAAGCACGTAGCCGGCCACGCGCGCCTTGCTCAGGTAGCGCTCGCTGTACTGGTTCGTAAGCGCGTCCATGCGGTCGGTCGCGCGCTGGATGGTTTCTTCCACCTCTGCGGCGCGCTCGTCGTTCGCCACCGACTCAGACGACAGCGCAAACAGCGTCTGCATGTAGAACGACACACCCAAAATGGCGATGAAGCCCACAAACGAGAACACCGCCGCCTTGCGGCCGATGGTTTTGTTATAACGCAAGGGCCCCACGGCGCGGAAGTCCGCCGGGTCGTGGCCGCGCCGCTCGTCCTCGCGCATGACGAAGATGCCGTACATAATAACCACGGTCATCACCGCGAAGAAGATGAACAGGATCACGCCCACGGTGATGTTGCGCGTAGCAGCCAAGTCGCCTTCGGGCACGGCGGCTACGTAGTAGGTGTCGTCGATCTTGGTCACGCCAGCGTAGAGCCGCTCGCCACTCAGCGTTATCTCGGAGAACGCGCCGTCTTCGAGGGCCGCCACGTCGATGCCGGCCTCAAGCGCGTCGGCACCCACGAGGCGGGTGTCGGGGTGGTATTCAATGAGGTAGTCCTTGGCCGACACGGCGAACATGAAGCCTTGCTCGCCGATGGTAATGTGCTTGAGTGCGCTTGCGGTTGAGCCCGTTTCCGCAATGAGTTCGCGCAGTTCAGCGGGGTGCTGCTCAATAACTACCATCGTGTTGTCGTCGATGCGCGCGGCGTAGTAGCGCATGAGCCAGTCTTGCTCAGGCAGTTCCACCTCCACAGGAAGCGACGCCGCGCCGCCATCAAACACGGTGCGCAGCTCGTTGAAGCGCGAGTACGTAAAGTTCGCCTTCGTGTCCTGCGCCTTCGCCACCACCGCGCCATCGCGGCTTACCACCAGCACGTTGTCCACGCCGAGCAGATCTTTATACTCCACCATCTTCGCGTCGGCGGCCTCAAAGCCGGCATTGTTGTTCGCCATGAACGCCACACTTGCGGCTTTCGACTGGAAGATGGCGTCATGGGTTTCGGTGTTCTGCGTGGCGCTTTCGTCGGCCGTCGCCAGAAGGTCGGGCAGCGCCGCGGCTTCCTGGCGCATCTCCTGCGTGTAACTGTCAATGGACAGGTTGCTTTGCAGCGTGAACAACAGCCCCGCCATGCAGGCCATGCTTGCGGCCGCCACTGCCACCAGGACGGCTATCTTGATTTTGAGTTTCGTCGACATCCGTCCCCCTCTAGTTCCACTTGTCAATGAGGCGCGCCACCGTGCCGTCGTCCAGCATGACCTGCACGGCCTCGGCCACCGGCTGGCTCAAGGCCGAGCCCTTCTGCGTGGCAACGGCGTAACTCTGGGTATCAATCTGGAAGTCAAGCAGGCTGCGGTCGAAGTCGTTGAACGTGTTCGCAAGGCTTGCGTCCATGCATGCCGCATCGATGGAGCCTTCCTCCAAGCGGTCGCTCAGCTCCTGGTAAGAGGGCACCTGCACCAGATGGAACGTGTCGAAGCGCACGTCGGAGTTGTCCGCGTTGGCCTCAAGCGCCTCACCGTTCGTGAAGCCCGCCTCTGTGAGTTTGATAACCAGCTGCGGCGCCGTATTCGAGCCAGACATAGTGCCGAAGGTGCGGCCTTTCAACCCATCAAGGCTGGTGATGAGCGAGCTGTCCTCCACCATGATGACGGAGCGGTCCTCGTAATAGACCGGGGAGAAGTCGAAGTTCTTCTGGCGCGATTCGGACACGGAGTAGCACGCCACGAGGCAATCCACCTCGCCGTTCAGAAGCATATCCTTGCGCGTTTCGGGCAGCACGTCCACGAACTCCACGTCGGCGTAACCAAGGCGGCGCGCCAGCTCTTCGGCCAGGTCAATCTCAAGACCGTAGTGCTTGTTGGTGTCCTTGTTCAGGTAGCCGAAGCCCACCACGTCACTGCGCACACCCACGCGCAAAGTGCCCTCGCCAGACGCTGCGGGCGCACCGCTGCCGCCTGCGCACCCCGCAAGCGCCGCCAGCGCGCAGGTCAGCGCCACCGCCGCAAGCGCCCACACCGCACGCCTTCCCCACCGTGCCTTTGCCATCCGTCTTCTCCTCTTCGACGTCACGCCCTCAAACGAGCGCACACCACTACAAGGCGCACGCCCTCAAAAGGAAAAGTATGGCAAACGAAAAGACCGAAGCCCCCGACACCCACCAGGTTCAATCGATAATTGACCGGTTGACAGCAAGGGCAACGAGCGGACAGTGGACGCAGCCGGGCGTTACCCCGGTTAATCCTCAACGTTCCGACTCTCTTCAATCAATAGGCCTCTACAACTCTTCGAAGAAGCCTACGCGGTAGTTTATGAATACGGCTTCACCTTCTTCTTGGGTGGCGTCAAGGTCCACGTCGGCGACGATGGCAAAGTCGTGGTCGGCTTCGGGGTCGCTGAAGATTTGGCGAACATGCCACACGTGGTCGGTGCGCTCGTCGGACTCGTCGATGGACAGGTACGCCATCGAGCGCGCGTCGGCATCAATGGCAATGTTTTCGTGCGCCTCGTAGTACGCGTCGAGCGCCCGCTGCCAGCGCGGCTCACCGCAGCCCCAGTCGGCATCAAGGCGACCCAACTCATCCACGCGACCTTGCGAAGCCAGTCGCACGCGCGCGAACAGGGCATTCCGCACGAGCACCGTGAGGCCGCGGCGGTCGGCCACCACCTCGTCGCCAGCCGCAGGTGGCGCGGCGTCGAACATCGAGCCTGCATTCTCCCACTCGTCCACCAGGCTTGAATCTACCGAGCGCACGAGGAAGCCCAGCCACGACACAATGTCTTGCAGCCGCTCGTCGCGCCGTTCGGCCGGCACCGTGCGGTCGAGCACGCGGTAGGCATCGGCCAGGTAGCGCAGCAGCGTGCCCTCTGAGCGCGCAATTTTGTAACGACCCACGTACGTCTTGAAGTCCGACGCGGTCTCCACCATATCGCGCACCACCGACTTGGGCGCCAGCTCGAAGTCGCGCGCCCACGGTACCTCCTGGCAGTACCGCTCAAACGCCGCCTGCAGCAGGTCCTCCAGGGGGCGCGGGTACGTGATCTCGGCCAGACGCTCAATCCGCTCGTCGTACTCCACATCGTCGGCCTTCATCTCGGCCATCGCCTTGTCGCGCGCGATGCGCTCCTGCGCGCGCAGCACCTGGCGCGGGTCCTCCAGTGTGGCCTCCGCCATGGAGATGACATCGAGCGCGTAGTCTTCGTCCTCGGGGTCAAGCAGCTCCAACGCCGCCAGTAAAAATGGCGAAAGCGGCTGGTCAAGCGCGAAGTCCTCAGGCAAGTCCACCGTGGTCACGTACTCCACGGTGCCGTCCTCGGCTTCCAACCGCTCCACCACATCCGCGTCAATGAGCGTCTGGAATATCTCGTCGGCGCGCAGGTAAAGCGCCGCCTTCTCTTCGTCAGTCTGCGCCGAGTCGGCTATGAGCGTACGCACGCGCGTGTACGCGTCGCCACCCTGCACCACTTCAGAAAGCACCATCGAATGCGTGATGCGCATGCGCGGCTTCAGCGTTTCAGGCACGGCTTCAATCAGGCGCTCGAAGGTCTGCTTGTTCCAGGTGACGAAGCCCTCGGGCGGCTGCTTCTTCTTGATTTTGCGCAGCTTCTTGGGGTCGTCGCCCGCCTTCGCAATGAGTTTCGCGTTCTCGATGTCGTGCTCGGGCGCGAGGGCCATCACCATACCCTCGGTGTCGAAGCCACTTCGTCCTGCCCGCCCGACAATCTGGTGAAACTCGCGGGCGCGCAAACGCCGCATCTTGCGTCCGTCGAACTTCGTAAGCGCGGTCAGCACCACCGTGTGGATGGGCACATTGATACCCACGCCCAGCGTGTCGGTACCGCAAATCACCGGCAGAAGCCCCTGCTGAGCAAGCTTTTCCACCAACAGCCGATAGCGCGGCAGCATGCCCGCATGGTGCACGCCCACACCGCTCAGCAACAGGCGCTTAAGCGTTTTGCCGAACGCCGTGGTGAAGCGCGTGCCCTTTACATATTCCTTGATTTCCTCGCGCTGCTCCTTCGACGCCACGCCAAAACTTGAGAGCGACTGCGCCGTAGCCAGCGCTGCATCCTGCGAGAAGTGCACCAGGTAGAGCGGCGCCTCGCCCTTGCGCAGCGCCAGCTCCACCGTGCCTTCAAGCGGCATTTCCACGTACTCGTAGGCAAGCGGCACCGGGCGCGGCGCGTCGGCAATCACGTCCACATCGCGGCCCGTGCGCTCACTGAGCGAGGCCGCAATGTTCGACACGTCACCAAGCGTGGCGCTCATCAGCAGAAACTGCGTCTTCGGCAGCGTGAGCAGCGGCACCTGCCACGCCCAGCCGCGGTCGTAGTCGCCGTAGTAGTGGAATTCGTCCATGGCCACGCACCCCACGTCGGCGTGCTCGCCCTCGCGCAGCGCCTGGTTCGCGAGAATCTCGGCCGTGCAGCACACCACGGGTGCGCCCGCGTTGATGTGCGCGTCGCCCGTCACCATGCCCACGTTCTCACGCCCCAGCACGTCCACCAGGTCAAAGAACTTTTCGCTCACCAGCGCCTTGATGGGCGCCGTGTAGTAGGAGCGCTGCCCGGTGGCCATTGCCATGAAGCAGAGGCCGAGTGCCACCATAGACTTGCCGGAGCCGGTGGGCGTACCCAAAATTACGTGGTCGCCCATCATGAGCGCCATGAGCGCTTCCTCCTGGTGAGGCCACAATTCTATGCCGCGCGCCGCCGTCCATTCGAGGAAGCGGTCGAGCGCCGCCTCGGCATCAAGCCACGGCTCGGGTTCGGGTGCGTCGTCGTCTTCAGGCTCCCACCACGTGGGCGAAAGCCGGCCGAGTGATCCGGGCTCAAAAGCCCCTTCCGCAGAAGCGTCCGCGGGAATTTCGTCATCATGTTCCATGACCACCAGTCTAGGGGATGGGGCCGCCGGGCGCCAGTGCCAACACGGCCCCTCGTCGAATCACCAGGAACGGCACGATGCTGTAATAAAAGTGCCCTACCAACCAGGTTTTCCGTAGGGCAAGGGCTCTGCCCTTGCCGTCAACCACGTCTAACCTGCAGGTTTATCAATGTTGAGCGGCAAGGGTAGAACCCTTGCCCTACGGAAAACCCACAAAGAGCCGAACTTTGTTACAGACCCTTCGTGCGCACCACCGGCCGCGAAGGCTCCGCTACAAAGGCAGCGCCAACTGCTCGGGTTCACCAGTGGGAGGCCACCGATGGTGGGCCAGGTCAATGGCCCCATCCTCCAAGAATGCGACACCCTCTGCTTCCAAGAGCGCCCGTTGTTTGTCCTTGCCGCCAAACGCATAGGTCGGTGCCAAGGTACCCTGCGCGTTCACAATGCGATGACACGGCAGGTTCCACGCGCGCTGTACGCGACTCATCGCCAGGCCCACTTCGCGCGCGGCCTTGGGATACCCCGCCAACTCGGCAATGGTTCCATAGGTGCACACCGAGCCAGCGGGAACATTTTTCACCTGGTCATACACGCACTCGAAGAACACTTCGTCCATTTCAATGAGGCCCGCGCCAACACGCTCACGCTCTTCCATCACACGCCTCCGTCACTTCACGCGGCTCCGCTACGCCAGCTCCCTTTTGATGGCCGCTAGCAGGTCATCGTAGCTTTCAAACGCCGACAAGTCAGGGTTTTCAGCCTTAATGGAATCGGGGCTGCGGAACAAAAAGCCCGCCTTGCTCGCGCGGATCATGCCCAGGTCGTTGTGGCTATCCCCCGCCGCGATGGTGTCAAACCCGCATGACTGCAACGCGCGTACCGTCGTCAGCTTCGACTCGGGGCAGCGCATGCGAAAGCCGATAATGGCACCATCCTCAGCCACCTCAAGTTCGTTGCAGAACAGCGTCGGCCACCCCAGCTTCTCCATCAAAGGCTTCGCGAACTGGGTAAACGTATCGCTAATGATGATGGTTTGAGTCGTGGCGCGCAGTTCGTCTAAGAACTCACGCGCCCCGGGCAAGGGGTCGATGGTGGCAATAGTGCGCTGAATTTCCGCAAGCCCCAGCCCATGCTCGCGCAGCACGTTCAAGCGCCAGTCCATGAGCTTGCCGTAATCAGGCTCGTCGCGCGTCGTCCGCGTCAGCTCCGGAATCCCGCTCGCCTCAGCAAACGCAATCCAAATCTCCGGAACCAGTACACCCTCCAAATCCAAACACGCTACATACATCAACCCTCTCCCTTCAAGCGTTAGCCGCGCCTTCTGCGAACTGGCCGCATTCCCGCATATAATACCTGGAATCAACGAGCCGCGCCCGTCGCAACGTTTTGTTTCTTTACGGCAGGCGCAGCCGCATGGTTCAATGGCAGCGTCCGCCCGCCGATGAAAGGATTCACCATGAGTGTTGGAGACGTGCTCGTCCGCATCCGCAAGGAGCAGGGCCTCACGCAAGACGACCTCGCGCGCAAGCTGTTCGTCACTCGCCAGGCCGTATCACGCTGGGAAAACGGCGAAACCTCGCCGAGCATCGACATGTGCAAGCTCATTGCTGCCACCTGCGACGTTCCCGTTGTCGAACTTTTGGAAATGCCGGACGCGCCCTACTGCCAAAGCTGCGGCATGCCATTTTTCAAGCAGGAAGATCACGGCACCGAGGCTGACGGCGCACGGTCCGAAGAATTTTGCTCCTGGTGCTACAACGACGGCGCATTTATTGAAGACGAATCGCTCGAGGAACTCATCGAGCGCTGCGCCCCCGGCATGGCCGAAACCTGCCACATTACCACCGACGAAGCCGTCTCCTTCATGGGAGCTGTCCTTCCCACCCTCAAACGCTGGAAATAGCTGCGCGAAAGAATCCGCCTGAAAAAAACAAGGGCCCCGCGCGTTGGTTTGTGCGGGGCCCTGTTAGTTCTAGTCGCGGGTGAGTTTGCGGTGGACGCGGTGGGGTTTGGCGGCTTCTTCGCCCAGGCGTTCGATGCGGTTCTTCTGGTAGTCGTCGAAGTTGCCCTCGAACCAGTACCAGTTGCCCGGGTTCTCGTCAGTACCTTCCCACGCCAGGATGTGCGTGGCAATGCGGTCGAGGAACCAGCGGTCGTGGCTGGTCACCACCACGCAGCCCGGGAACGCCATCAGGGCCTCTTCCAAGCTTTCCAGCGTTTCCACGTCGAGGTCGTTCGTGGGCTCGTCAAGCAACAGCAGGTTGCCACCCTGCTTGAGCGTGAGCGCCAAATTCAGGCGGTTGCGCTCGCCGCCCGACAGCACGCCAGCAGGTTTCTGCTGGTCGGGGCCCTTGAAGCCGAAGCTGGCCACGTAGGCGCGGCTGGGGATTTCGCTCTCCCCCACCTTCATGTAGTCCAGGCCATCCGACACCACTTCCCACACGTTTTTGTCCGGATCAATGCCTGAACGGTTCTGATCAACGTAGGAAATCTGCACGGTCTCGCCGATGGAAAGCTCGCCGCCCGTGAGTGGCTCAAGCCCCACAATAGCCTTGAACAACGTGGACTTGCCCACGCCGTTCGGGCCGATCACGCCCACAATGCCACCCTGCGGCAGCGTGAAGGACAAGTCATCAATCAGCACGCGGTCACCGAAGCACTTGCGCAAATGCGAGGCCTCAATCACCTTCGCGCCCAAGCGCGGCGGCACGGGAATCTGAATGTCGGATACGCTCGTCTTCTCGAAGGAGCGCGCCTCGGCCGCCATCTGTTCGAAGCGCTCGAGGCGGGCCTTGCTCTTGGCCTGGCGCGCCTTCGGGCTCGAACGCACCCACTCCAACTCCGAACGCAGGCGCTTCGCCAGCTTCTCTTCGCGCTGACCTTGGCCCTCCAGACGCGCGGCCTTCGTCTCCAGGTAGGTGGAGTAATTGCCCTTGTAGGGGTAGAGGTGCCCGCGGTCCACCTCGCAAATCCACTCGGCCACGTTGTCCAGGAAGTAACGGTCGTGCGTGACGGCCAGCACGGCGCCCGGGTAGCGGCGCAGGAACTGCTCAAGCCAGAGCACGCTTTCCGCATCCAGGTGGTTCGTTGGCTCGTCGAGCAGCAGCAGGTCGGGTGCCTCCAGCAGCAGGCGGCACAACGCCACGCGACGGCGCTCGCCACCGGAAAGCACGTTCACCGGCATGTCGGGGTCGGGACACTGCAGCGCGTCCATAGCCTGCGAAAGCTGGCTGTCGAGGTCCCACCCGTTTGCGGCGTCGATGGCATCTTGCAGCTCGCCCATCTCGGCCATGAGCGCGTCAAAATCGGCATCGGGCTCGGCCATCTCTGCACCGATGGCGTTGAAGCGGTCGATCTTGGCCTTGAGCTCGCCAAACGCCAGCTCGATGTTCTCAAGCACCGTCTTATCTTCCTCAAGCGGCGGCTCCTGCTGCAGGATGCCCACGGTGTAGCCGGGCGTGAGGCGCGCCTCGCCGTTCGAGACTTCCTCAAGGCCCGCCATCAGTTTGAGCAGCGTCGACTTGCCCATGCCGTTCGGGCCCACCACGCCAATCTTCGCGCCGGGATAAAACGACAGCGACACATCGTCAAGAATAACCTTGTCGCCATGCGCCTTGCGCGCCTGATACATTTGGTAGATAAACTCAGCCATGGTGCTCCTGTTCCTTATGCTTGAAAGCCGTGTGTCGGCTATTGTCTCATACGGGTTCACTCAGGGAAAGCGCCCGCACCGGCGCGCGGCAGCCCTCCCGCGCAGGCGAACCCGCTAGCGGTTCTCAATGCTGCCGATGTTCTTCAGTTGGATGGAAATCAGTCCGTTCGGCGCACTGGCGAACTCGATGAATTCGGGGTTCTCGCCCAGTTCAGCCGGGAAGGTCACCTCGATGCCCGTATCGGTGCGAATCTTGTGGTGCTTCGCCACGCGCTTTGCGACGGTCTTTTCCACCACCAGGCGCTCGGGTAGCGCCTCTTCGGCCAGCGCTTCTTCAAAGCGCTTCTGCAAGGGCCCGTCGTCGAACACCTCTTCGCCCAGCTCCCACGGGGCCAGTTCCTCGGATTCCTCCACGGCCTCACTCACGTACGCCTTGGCCTTCGACACCGCCACCGCCGAGTTGGCGCCGTACTCTTCGGCGACCTCTTCCACGATGCGCGCTACTGTGTCGAACACCTCTTTGCTCGATGCTTCCATGGAGCATTGCAAAAGGCCATCGGGAATGAGCCAGCGCTCTTCGCCGGCGATGGTGCGCGCCTTGTCGCAAAACGACACAGCCAGCGTGCGCGACTCCACCACGGCAAACGACTGCACCTTTTGCGAGGGATTCGGCAGAATGGCGTGATGGCGGGCCACGTCAACGCACGTGCCGCCGCTCTCGCCCTGACCGATCTCGTGCATATACGCCTGCCGGCTTTCCAGCAACATGAAAGCGAAGTAGCGCTTGCCGCGCCCTTCGTAGGCGGCGGCCGCTTCCTCTTCGGTCAGCTCGGTGACGACGGTTTCGGGTTCGTCTTCGAAGTCGACCACCAGAAGGTCGGTGGAGGGAGTCTTTTCCATGCGGCCCAGTTCACCGGCAATGAACTCAGCAATCTGCGTCGACAACCCCACGAAGTCGCGCTCGCCGCGGAAATACCCACGCAGCTCTTCGGCGAACAGGCTATCGTCGGCGAACGACCCGCGCTTGCTGTCCAGGTTGTTGAGCGCCTTTTTCGCGTGGCCCATCACATAGCGCTTCGCGTTTTTGCTCGAAAGGTCCAGTTCCTCTTGCGCGTACACATTCACGCACGAAACGAAGTCGAAAACGTGCAGTATTGCGTGGTTAATCTTCATGATGCCGGTATCACCGCCGTGTTCTCCCGAAGGTTCTTCTGCGAACGATCAGGATACCTGAGATCAGCGCGATACACCGCCAAAGCCTGAAGAAATCCGCACACTGCGCGGCGCAAAGGCGGGTCGTGCGGCTTGCGGTGCGCGACGGCCACCCACGCATTCCCCAAAGAGCGCGCCCCCTATCACCAGCGCAGCGCCAAGCATCTGCGTAGGACCAGCCGCTTCACCCAGCAGCAACACGGACAACACCACGGCCGCAAGCGGCTCCAGATAGCCGCAGAGCGCCACCGACTGAATCGAAAGCTTGCCCATGGCTGAGAAGTACCAGTAGAACCCGAGCGCCGTGTTCACCAACCCCAGCATGAGAAGGGGTGCCCAATCGCCAGGCGCAATCGCGAACGAGAGGCCGCCCTGAGCCCCCAACGCCACCGCGCTCACTAAAAAGGCCGACGTCATTTGCACGGCCGAGCCCTCCAGCCCGCCAATGCCCACGGCCTTCTTGTTGAAGATCACCATGACGGCAAAGAGCACCGCCGCCACGCCGCCGAACACGAGACCACGCACGTCGCCGCCGCTTTGCAGCGCACGACCGCTGACCAGCGCCACGCCACAGAGTACCGCCGCGAAGCCCATCACCTTCTGCTTCGTCAGGCGCTCACCAAACAGCAACGGCGAAAGCGCCATCACAATAACCGGCCCGCAGTAGTAGGCAAGCGACGCCACCCCTACGCCCACCAGCCGATATGCTTCATAGAGAAAGAGCCAACTCGCCCCGAGTGCCGCACCCGACACCACCAAGCACACAAGGGAGCGACGGTTGTGTAAGAAGGACGTCCCCCGGCGAGCAAGCAGCAGAACCGTGCCCAGCGCGAGCGCACCCATCAGTGTACGCATGAGCACAATCTGGCCGCTGGCCAGGCCAATCTGGCTTGCCACAATGCCGTTGGAACCAAACAGCAGCAACGAGGCCACATAGGTAATGTAGGCGCTCTTCATCGCCGGCTCCCCTCGCCGCACGCGCCTTCGTATGTCGCTTGTGCTTTGCGCGCCTCTGCGCTGTACGCGTTCATCGCTGCTCTGCGCCTTTCTTCCTATTTTGCGTCAGAAAGCAGTATGCGCCGGATTTGTTGATTACAAAAGCGAATATTTATCATACTATGTATGAGTAATCCGAATACTGCCAGGAGGAGCCATGGATGGAGGAATACAGAAGCTCGCCGCCTTCGTCAAAACGGCTGAATGCGGCAGTTTCACGAAGGCGGCTGAGGCGCTGTCGTACTCGCAATCGGGTATCAGCCGCATGGTTGCCGACCTCGAGCACGAATGGGGTGTGTCGCTTTTGGAGCGCGGTCGCGGCGGCGTGCGGCTCACTTCGGACGGACTGCGCCTGCTTCCGCACGTCGAAGCGGTGTATGCTGCCCATGGCGAACTCAAGCGCCGCGTCGACGAGCTGAATGGCCTTGAGGCAGGCCTCATCCGCATCGGCACGTTCTCCAGCGTGGCTACGCATTGGTTGCCCAACGTGGTGAAGGCCTTCCAGAAAGACCATCCGCGCATCGACTACGAACTGCTCATTGGTGAATACGCTGAAATTGAAGAGTGGATTGCCAAGGGGCGCGTGGACTGCGGCTTCCTGAGGCTTCCCGCCTCCGCCGACCTGGACGTTTTGCCGCTCGGTGGCGATGAGTTGGTAGCCGTGTTGCCACTCGGCCACCCGTTATCCACGCGCGACACCGTCCCTTTGGCTGAACTCTGCGCCGAGCCCTTTATGCTTCTGGAGCGCGGCACGAAAGCCGAGGTGTCGGAACTCTTGGAGCGCTACGATGTCAAACCAAACGTCCACTTCACCACCTGGGACGACTACGCAATCATGTCCATGGTGGAAAGCGGCCTTGGTGTGGGCATTCTGCCGCGCCTCATCTTGAAGCGCGCGCCCTACCGTATTGTTACGCGCAGCCTTGACGTGGAGGCGCGCCGTGCCATTGGCATTGCGCTGCGCGACCGCAAAAGCGCCTCGGTTGCCGTTAAAACCTTCCTCGACTACCTGCCGTATCGCCTCGGCGATGCCTTCGGCGGGAACCGGGGGCTGTAAGCCGCCCGCACCGGCGATGCGCGCCCACAAAAAAGCGTGCGGGCTCGTTGGAACCCGCACGCCGCTACAACTCTTTCCGTTGGAGCCGACCGGCCCCGCGCCTTACTTTCAACCAGTGAGGCGATACTCGCGCGCAAGATCGGCCGCCTTCGCCCGCTGGCCATTCTCGTTAAAGCGCCACCGCTCAAACACCACCGCCCCGCCACCAGCAAAGACATCGTACACGCCATCGAACTCAATGTGCGCACACGTGAAAGCGCCATCCAGGGAGGTGAAGTACGTGGCGGCACTTTCGTTAAACGCACCATCGTCGAACACGTACACGCGCGCCGTCTTGCCGCGTCCGCCCGTCGGCACGAGCAGCGTACCGCCGCCAGCGAATTCCACAGGCAGACCACGCCCGCCAAAAACAACATTCCCCACGGCATGTTCGGGCTGGAACCGCCCTAGCCAATCCTTGCGCGCGAGCTTCGCCCACGCAGCCCAGGCCCGCGTGAAGCGCAGAGAATCGTCCTCGTACAGCGCGTCGAAGAAAGCGCGATAGTCGTTCGCGGCCTCAAGATGCGCGCGAAATTCCGGACGCACATTACCGCCCAGCGCCGCCAACGACATCACCTGGCGACATTGCGCTCGGCGTTCGCCCTCAAGCTCATCTATCTGCCGCTTCAATTCTTGGTAATCCATGGTGTCTTCCCCCTCCGTTTCCCCTGATCGGTGGCGTCTTAGCGCAGCGGCGGCTGCCCGTACGGAGGCTGCTGCCCCGGCCCACCAAAGCTGCCAACGGCACCCGCCAACTCAAAGGGCATAGGGTCATCCTGCCCACGCCACGCCGGCACGTCGAACTGGCGCGTCCAGTACCCCAACGCACGGGTGATCATAGCAGTAATAAACACCGTCATCACCGACGAGGCAAAGCCCGCCAGCAGCGCCAGGATAACCGCAACCCCGCCGATGGTGAAGATCATACCCATAATAGCCGCACCCGGATGGTTTGCGTTGATGTTCAGGTTGCCTCCGGTTGCAATGAAGCCAACCAGCATCCCTACGACCACTACCACTATGATAAAAATGGTCACCGCCACCGACAAGAAGAACATCAGCAGCACCGCCATCCCCAAAATACGCAGCATGCCGTTAAAGTCGCGCCTCAGCATGCTCCACAAGCGACCCAACTGAAAACCCGCCGAGAGTCGTCCGTAAATGCTCATGCGCATGGACCCCGCCCAGAAAAACAGCACGGCGAACAGCATGGCCGCCAGCGAAAGCGCGAAGAGCACGAGCCCCACCACGCCCGAGGCCATACCAAACGGGAAGGAGAAGTGGCCGCCGTAGTGCCAGCCCCACGCGGAACTGCCCGTCAGCATCATGGCAACCACATCCACAAGCCAGGGTGCAAGTGAACACACCAGCCCAATAACCATCACAAAGAACCCGCGGCTGTACAGCCGGCCATCCTCGTTACCAAACACATGCGCAGGCAAGGGTGCATGAACGCCCCACGCAATATCACGCCCCCACCCATAGAGGTAGCCGTACACCACAATCCAACCAAAGATAGGTATAAGACTAACCAGGCCCAGCACCACCAACTTGCCAAACCACCCAGGCGAGTTTTTAATATCCTGCCACGCCGCGTTGAAATATCCCATCGGTACGGTCTCCCCCTTCAAAGCCACCGCAAAAATTCTTGCAACAGCATACGACAATCCAAGAATTTCACTATAGGCGAACGTCACCGCGCGCATACGTTTCGTTGCCATTCCGTCAGCGTTTCGTAGATTCAACAGATGCATGAGCAACTTGAAATTTCCAAGTCCGACCAATTCGCGCGCAGCGCGAAAACTATCTCACTGGTTGGCGTAGTAAAACAGCGAGGCTCCTCGATGCCCGAGAAAGTAAAACGCCCCCAGGTGGAGGCGTTTTGTAAAACAGGTCGTTCGTAGAGTCAGCGAGGGGTGCGCTGGTGCCCGAGATTGCCCCGCCGCGCGCCCGAGCGTGCTTCGCACGTGAGGGTAAGCGCACAAGGGGCAAGATCGGGTGCCAGCGCACCCCGCAGCGTCGAACAATTCCGGCGGCCGTGAGGCCGCCGGAACCAGATTACTTAAGGGTGACAGCAGCGCCAGCCTCTTCGAGCTTGGCCTTGATTTCCTCAGCCTTGTCCTTGGCAACGCCTTCCTGGATCGGCTTCGGAGCGCCCTCGACCACTTCCTTGGCCTCCTTCAGGCCCAGGCCGGTGATCTCGCGGACAACCTTGATGACGGCGATCTTGTTGTCGCCGAAGCCCTCGAGCACGACGTCGAAGTCAGACTTCTCCTCGGCGGCAGCGCCACCCTCAGCAGGAGCAGCAGCAGCCACGGCCACGGGAGCGGCAGCGGACACGCCAAACGCTTCCTCGATGTCCTTGACCAGCTCAGACGCCTCAAGCAGGGACATCTCCTTCAGGGCCTCAATAATCTCTTCACGCGTAATAGCCATGATAGCTTCCTTTCAAACGGCCGGCTTTTCCGGCCTGTACAGTGTCTTCGTTCAAGCGGCGCATCTTACGCCGCCCTCGCTGCGCCTACGCAGCTTTTTGATCGGCCACAGCCTTCGTGACCTGAGCCAAACCACTCGGCACGCCGTTGAGCGCGACAGCGAGGCCGCGAGCAACACCGGAAATAGCGCCGGCGATCTGAGCCATGAGCTCCTCGCGGGACGGCAGGGAAGCGATGGCCTCCACCTGAGCGGCAGACACCTGAGCGCCTTCCATCAAACCACCCTTGATCTCCAGATCCTGGTTGGCCTTCGCGAACGTCTTTACAGCCTTCGCTGAAGCGGCCACGTCGGAACCGGCGAACACGAATGCGCTCGGGCCCTCCAGCAAATCATCGAGCGTGGGCAGGCTCGACTCCTCCAGCGCGATGTGCATGAGCGTGTTCTTGTACACCTTCATGCTGCCACCGGCTTCGCGGATGTCGTTACGCAGTTGCTGAACCTGCTTCACGGTGAGGCCGCGGTAATCCACGACCCACATCGCAGAGATGCCGTCGAGGTCTTCCTTGATCTTGACAAGCGTTTCTTGATTCTGAACGTTGGGCATGCAGTACACCTCCTTCTTCTCAAACTCGGGTTCCGCCCCTCGCGGGTGGGATCGTCGCCTGAGAAAAGGAAACGACCCCCGCCGTCGCATGACAGCAGGGGTCGTCTAAGCGCGAAACTTATACAACCACCTCGGCGGGCCGCGATCTCTCGCGATTAAACCTTTCGGTGCCTGCTGTCTTGGGCAGCGGAACTATCCTGTGCTTCGTGCCACTTCTTCGAAGCAGCCTTTACAGTTTAGTACCGTTTCCTGCCCTGTCAACAGCAACTTCCGAAATTACACCACCAATTTACACCACTGAGGCGCTTAGGCAGCGTTGCCGCCCGCATCGCCCGTAGCGTCGGCTCCCTTAGCAGTCTCTTCAGCGGAGCCAGCGGTGCCCTCCTTCGAAGAAGAATCCTTTGCATCTCCCGCAGATCCGCTGATGATTTCCTCAACCGGGCTGGTCGGCTCAGCTTCCACGTAGGTGAACGTAATGGTGTCGCCCTCCTTGTAGCCCACAATCTCAATGAGGCCCGGCAGCGCGAAGTCGTAAATGGTAGCACCGTCGTCCAGCTTCACGTAGAAGTGCGAGTTACCCTCAACCACGGCGGTTGCCATGTGAGCAATCACGCCCTGTTTCTCCAGTGCGCCCGAGTCCACGCCCGCCTCGGCCAGCACGCCGTTGGTGGCGAGCAGCGCCTGGTAGGCCTTCTGACACTCGGCCACCGTATTGCCCACGGCCACATTCTGGTAGCGCTGGATGTCCAGCATGGCGAACTGCTTCACCAAGCCGGCGTTGTCCTTCAATGCCATGAAGTACGTCGGCTGGCCCGACACGTTAATGAGCAGCGGGAAGGTGGCCTGGTAGCGCAGGTTCTGCACCTGGCCCTCGGCCGACTGCATGGCCGATTCCTCCGTCGCGCCCGCCACCGAGTAGAAGTGCGACTCGGCCGTGCGCTGGTTGATCAGCACGAAGCCCACGATAGAGTTGTCGGCCGTCGCCGAGGTCACGCCTGTGTACACCCACACGTCGTCATCCTTGGCAATGTAGTTGTAGCCCAGATTGCCGTCGGTGCCCGGCGTGGTTTGCACGACGTTCTTCTGGCCAAACACCGAGTTTAGCCAACCGTCCTTGTACTTACCGGACCAGTTGTACTGCTCCAGCAGCAAATCGGTGGGGTACGCATGGTCAACCCACTGCGGCACATCACCAATCGCCAGGTCCTGCGTCTCGCCCGTCGTGGCGTCCACCATAACCACCCGCTGGATGGTCGTGCCTCCGAACAGGCCAATCGTGCGCGACTGCACGGGGCAAATCCACCAGGGATGTCCCTCGTCGTCAATCTCAAACGACTTCTGATCAAACATGTAGAACGGGTAGCTCAGCTGCACATGGCGGTCGATATTGCGCATGAGCGGCTCGGACTCGGAATAGTGAATGGGGCTATCCTCAAGACGCACAATTTCCGCATCCTGTGTGGTCATGTTCACCAGCGCATACGCCGGAATACCCGCCTCGCGGTTCGTGAACCACTTGAACAGGTCGGCATAGCCCAGCGGACTCACGCGCACGGGCGCGCTCTGGTAGTTGATCTGGCTATACAGCGGTGAAATCTCGAACTGGCTCACGTACTCGGGGATGGAACCCATCTCGCGGTTGCCCAGCAAAATGGCCGAATCGCGGTCGATGACGGGAATTTCCGAGTAGTTCACTTCTTTGATGTCCTGTGCGAAGTTGTCTTCCGTCGTCTGCAGCACGTTCGCGTACTTCTCGGCATTACCCGGGAAGATGGACAGCGACAGCACCGCACCCAGCACACCAACCACGGCCACGGCTATCGGCAGATAGCTCGCGAACTTGAAGGCTTTGGCTTTACTTGGGTTCAACTCATGCTTGCCCGTACCGGTCTGATAGCTGTGCGAGCGGCTCCAGAACACCAAAAACAGCGGCAGCAGAATAAACACCGCCACAAACATCCACGTGTCCGTGCTGTGAATGTTGATGGGCGGATGGAACCACCAGTAGGCAGCCAAGCCCACAATCACAATGACAATAGCGGCAATGATCAGCGCCTTTTTACCCCATGCGGCCATGCGATCAGCGAAGGGCACCTCCACGTGCACATGCGGCGGACGTCCGTCGCCCCCTTCGCCCCCGGCGCCCGTCGATGCGTCTGCAGGATCGGCGTCAAAGCGCCCGTCCACATTCACGCCCGACTGCTTGAGCGCCTCAAGCAACGCCTCAAATCCGGATGTCTGCTTCACGGCATCCACTCCCTTTTTCTCGAATGTCTAAAGTCTCTAGTATAAAGCAAAGCGCTCAGCTACTCATCGTAACCAAGCGCCAACGTTACCTTGTCTTTACAAATAAAGAGGTTGGCAGGAGTAATAGCTCACCCCTGCACTCATGTTTCTTTCCCTTACAAAAGATTTCGCAGAACGAAAGGCAGAATGCCGCCGTTTTGATAATAGCGACCCTCCGTCGGCGTATCCACGCGCACCGTCGCCTGGAATTCCACGGTTGAACCGTCCTCGCGCTCAGCGGTTACGACAACTACACGCGGCTCCGGTAGTCCCGCCGAGAAGTCGATCGGCGCTACCGTGTAGCACTCGCTGCCATCAAGGCCCAGCGTCTCGGCGCTCTGCCCCTCCGCAAACTGCAAAGGCAGAATGCCCATACCAATGAGGTTGCTGCGGTGGATGCGCTCGAAGCTTTCCGCAAACGCAGCGCGAATACCCAGCAGCGCCGGCCCCTTCGCCGCCCAGTCGCGCGACGACCCACTGCCGTACATCTTACCCGCCACCACCACAAGCGGCGTGCCTGCCTTCGCGTACTCCATAGCCGCATCAAACAGCGGAAGCACCTCGCCCGTTGCGAAGTCGCGCGTCCAGCCACCCTTCTTGCCCTCAGCCAGCATATTCTGCAACTTCACGTTGGCGAACGTGCCGCGCATCATCACCTCATGGTTGCCGCGACGCGCCCCGTAGGTGTTGAAGTCGGCGGCATCCACACCGCGATCCTCCAGGTAGCGCGCCGCCGGCGAGTCGGACGCAATGGAACCTGCCGGAGAAATATGGTCGGTCGTGATGAAGTCACCGAGGCGCGCCAGCACACGCGCGCCCTCCACCGACGCAGGCGCCGCAGGCTCGCGCGTCATACCATCAAAGTACGGGGCGCGGCGCACATAGGTTGACACATCATCCCAGGCGAAGGTGTCGCTCGACTCGCTTCCAAGCGCCTGCCATGCCGCATCGCCGTCATAAAGGCCGCGCGTACCTTCCTCGTAGAGTTCCTCGTTCACGCACGAGGCCACCAGCGCGTCAATTTCCGCGTCGGTCGGCCAGATGTCAGCCAGATACACCGGCGTGCCATCCTCACGCGTACCGAGCGCATCGTGTGTCAAGTCCACGTCCATGGTGCCCGCCAGCGCGTAGGCAATCACCATCGCGGGCGCAGCCAGGTAGTTTTGCGACACGTCGGGCGAAATACGACCCTCGAAGTTACGGTTGCCAGATAGCACGCTGGCCAGTTCCACCTCATCAGCCACGTCATGCAGCGCGTCAAAGAGGGGGCCCGAGTTGCCGATGCAGCTCATGCAGCCGAATCCGCAGGTATAGAAGCCCAGCTGGCGCAGCCCGTCCAGCAGGCCCGCACGCTCAAGCAACAGTTCCGTAGCCTTGCTGCCCGGCGCAAGAATGGTCTTCACCCACGGCTTGGGCGCAAGCCCCGCCTCTGCGGCCTTCTGCGCCACGAGGCCACATGCCAGCATCATGCGCGGGTCGGTAGCCGTGGTGCAGCTGGTCACGGCCGCAATGGCAAGTGCCCCATGCCCGATCTCGTGCTCCTCACCGGCTAGCTCCACCGACACCCTCTTCTTCATATCCAAACCGCGCTCAGCACACACCGCGCGGAAACGCTCCTGCACACCCGTCAGCGGAATACGATCATGCGGACGCGACGGCCCCGCCAGCGAGCGCTCCACCGATCCCAAGTCAAGCTCAATCACCTCAGCGTACGTGCGCTCCGGCGCCTCCGGATCATTCCAGAAGCCCTGCGCCTTCGCGTACGCCTCCACGAGCGCCACCTGCTCAGGCGCGCGACCCGTCAGACGCAGATACGCAAGTGTCTGCTCATCCACCGGGAACAGCGTGCAGGTGCTGCCGTATTCCGGCGTCATGTTGGAAATGCACGCACGCTGCGTGGCATTTAAGCTGGCAAGGCCCGGCCCGAAGCATTCCACAAACGAACCCACGACACCTTTTTCGCGTAGCATCTGCGCAAATGTCAGCGCCACATCCATAGCCGCCACGCCTTCGGAAAGCGCGCCGGTCAAGCGCACGCCTACCACACGCGGCACGAGCGTGGTAATAGGCTGCCCAAGCGCCGCCGCCTCAGCTTCAATACCGCCCACGCCCCAGCCCAGCACGCCAATACCATTAGCCGTCGGCGTATGGCTATCAGTCCCCACCAGCGTGTCGAAGTAGGCAACCGCCGGCTCATCTTCTGCGCGCTCAACACCCGCTGCATCCGAGGTCATTACCACGTGCGCAAACTGTTCGATATTGAGTTGGTGACAGATGCCCACCCCTGGCGGCACAATGCGCACGTTGTCGAACGACTGCTGCGCCCACTTCAAGAAATCATAGCGCTCGCGGTTGCGCAAGAACTCCAGCTCCATGTTGTGCGCAAGCGCCCCCGCACACCCCGCTTCATCAGCGATGACCGAGTGGTCAATCACCAGATCGCAGGGAATCTGCGGGTTGATCTTCGCCGGGTCGCCACCCAGTTCGGCACACGCCTCACGCATGACGGCGAAGTCCACAAACACCGGCACACCTGTGAAGTCCTGGAACAACACGCGCGCCGGGCTGAACTCCACCTCACTGCCCACGTCGCCCGCAGTGCCAGCCGCCACAATACGGTTCGCCAACTCTTCCGCAGCTGCCTCATCCTCAACCGTGCGCAGCACGTTCTCCAACAACACGGTCAACGCATACGGCAACGTCTCCGAGCCTTTTACGGTCGAGGCAGGATAATACCGGTACTTCGTGCCCTCCACCTCAAGCACGGAGGCAAAACGGCTGTTTTCGTTCGTCATCACACTCTCCCTCAATCGTATCTCAGAATCCCGTCGCTCCAACCGTCCACTACTCATGATAAGCGCCGCGTCAGGAAAGAATATCTCGCCCTTTAGGTTCTGCCATCACGCACAACGGAGATCCTCTTCACGGGTACTCCGTAGGGCAAGGGTTCTACCCTTGCCGCGCAGCTTTGGAAACCCACGAGGGAAAGCGCATGCCGGCAACTAAAAGACGTTTGCTTTAGTCTCGCTCAGCGAGAATAAACCCACCAGCCAACCTTGGTTGACGGTAAGGACAGAGCCCTTACCCTACGGTCAACCGAGCAGGTGGGGGATCTTTTAAAGACCCCCCCCCCACAAACTCGTGCGTTTATCAGGCGTTCAGATTATCGAGAATCTGCTGGGCGCGACGCTTGAGTGCCCCTCGACCGTTCGAAGCGTCAAACGCCATACGAGCGGCAAGCTCTTCCTTCACCCGCGGCGAAAGCTTGCCTGCTGAAAAATCAACAACGCCAATAAGCATGTCTTGGAATTCCATATCGCCATGCCAGCACTGAATACCCTCATCGATAAGCGACCACACACGCTCGGAGCGATTCTCCGTCGTGCCGCCCAGTTTGCAGAGGAAGCGCATTGCCGCCAAGCGGACAAGCCCGCTCTCTTCATCGAACAGCGCAGCCTCAGCCCCTGGAATGGCCTTATCACACATACGCGAATCGTAGTCGACCAACATGGTCAGAACGTCGAGGCATTCCCAACGCGTCTGAGCCTCAGGCCTATTAAGAGCATCAACAAACGCATTGCCCTTCTCAACAAGCTTCTCGGGTGCCACTTTTGCAATAATTGCCAACGCCGTAGCAGCGTTTTGACGCGCACGGCGCGACCCTCCCGCCAGCGTCTCCACCAGCTCTTCGAGCCTGGCCTCGTCTCCCATTGCCTTTTCAGCCGAATCCGCCGCCTCTTGCGCCTTGTCGCTCACCAGACGTTCCTCCATCCCTACGAGAATATGCAGGTAAAATAGTATCGACTCTATTATACCCCCGCCTGTAACCCCTCCCCTCCCAGCCTTAGAATTAACACGACCCCATCCCCGGCAAACGGCACAAAAAAGAGGACCCTCAAGTCCTCAGGATCCTCCACCTCCTTCACCTCTCGCAATAAGGAGGGTTCGAAGTCCTATCAACTCCCCCGAACTGCAAACAAGGCCCCCTTCG
>DXGM01000038.1 GCA_019113915.1 Candidatus Gordonibacter avicola | reverse complement strand
GGGGGGGGGGGGGCTTTCTGAGCCTCTAGCCGCCCAAGGCGAAACCCCAGGAACTACCAGTACTGAATCTCTTGCGACTTCGGTCGCCCTTCTCGAATCCCAAACCACAGGATCACTCCCACTCGTCCAAGGAACTCCTAAAGCAACACTTGGCACCTTTGTGTCTGAAGGTCTTGTTTTCGAAGTAAACGAAGACGGCGCATCAGTTTCTTTGGTTGGCGTCCACGCCACCGATCTCAAAAACATCTCCGTCCCCACCCAGGTTGCTAGTGGTAGCGACACTTATACGGTCACTGCTGTTAAAACCCTTGCGGGGGGGGGGGCATTCACTGATTCTTGCGTAGAGTCTCTTTCTCTCCCTGAAACAATCAAAGATATCAATGACGAGGCGCTCAAAGGTTGCTCGTCACTCAAGCATGTCCAGATAAGCCCCAAGTGTGAGGGCTTTTCGTCGTTGGACGGCATGATCTTCTCTAAGGATTACTCGCATCTCCTGCTCATTCCCGAGGGCAAGGAGGGTGCTGTTACCATCCCCGGTTCTACCAAATTCATTCCCGCCCAGGCATTGTCCCTGTGCCATCTGGGTACCTCACTCTCTTTCGGGGATGGCAGCACCGCATTTGCAAGCTACGACAGAATGTTATTTTCAAAGAATATGAAGACGTTGGTTGCCTGCCCGCCGGCTTACGGGAAAGCCGTCGTGTTGCCATCCGAGACTGAGGCAATCGGCGAGTACGCGCTTGCTGGCTGTAAAGACCTTGCATCAATCACGGTGTTGGGCAACGTTCAATCAATCGACCCCACAGCTTTCGCTGATGAGGTCAAAGCCTCAGCTGTTGTGGCGCTTCCAGCAGGTGAAGACTTCGAAACTCGCAAGTCCATCTGGGAGAGCGCTGACTTCCAGCACTTCGCTGAACCAGCTCAACCTGGTGCAACGACAAACTCTGATGCCTCCAATGAAACCAGCGGCCTAGCCTACACCCTACTAGACGACTACACTCTCTCCGTCTCCTGGCAAGGCAAAGACGACCCCGAGGCCAACCTCGAAGTCCCCGCCTCCGCCGAGATCAACGGAGTCCCTTACCGCGTGAGCACCATAGCTGAGAACTCTTTCGCAAACCGCGGCTCCCTTACGAGTGTCAAACTCCCCTCAACCATCGCCACCATCAACAACGCCGCCTTCGCCGGTTGCGCCAACCTCTCAACCATCGAGTTCCCCAACACCCTCCGCGCCATCGGCGAGCACGCTTTCGAAGCCACGTCCCTCAAAAACGTGTGGCTTCCCACCAGCATTGAGACAATCGGCTCCCGCGCCTTCGCGTCCTGTTCATCACTTGAGCGCGTGGTTGCTCTCAATACTTCCGAAGTCGCCAGCGATACTCTCGCAGGCTGCACCAACGTCTCGATCTACGTCCCTACAGGCTCCGAGGATTTCTGGAATCCCGGCCTTCCCTCCGATAACAACCACCTTATGTCTTATGGCATCTCCCTTTCAGAAGAACCTCTCACTATCGAAGCCGGTCAAGAGGCTGACTTGCTAGAAGGCGGCAATCTCCAAGCGCCTGACCCCGTAGAGACCTCCTTCTCCTACGCCGCAGCTCCTTTATCAGTAGATGCTGGTTACGTCAGCGCCAAGAAAGCAGGAACTACTGATGTCACTACCGTTCTCTCCTTGGAGGGTGTCGAACTCGCTCGTGCAGCCCGTACGGTGGAAGTTGCTCCGAGCCCCGAAGGGGAGGCCGACATCGCCATCCTTAACTCCGAGGTGCCCTTGCCCTCTGCCTATCTTGCTGGTGCTGACACCCAAATCAGCGTTGATAGCCCTTTGAATGTCACTTTTGGCCAAGACGCCCCCTACGATGTAGCGGAGGGCAAAGCTCCCGAATCTATGAAGTCCTTTGCATCATTTAGAAACAACATGGATTATCCTGTACAGCTTGCGCAAGTCGAATGCACGTCGCAATTCCTCAGCACTGTTCTTCTGCCGAATTCCGGTGCTGCTGTGAATAATGTTTTGGACCAAAAGATATTCAGCCTCTATCCCGAGGGTGCCGAAGAAAAAGCTGTCCACTTTGGCTACAACTCTTCCGTAAATAATAAGATCCCTGATGATCCAAGTGCTTTCACCATCCTGCCTAACACTTTGTCCTCTTTTATCTTTCGCTTAAATCTCACCAACGACAAAACACTTGCTGATGCCAAGGTGAATCCAGGTGTTCTTAAAGGCGCCATCACGTCGTTAGACCTTGCTTCTGTAGTTTGCACCTTTGAGCGGTCGAGTTTTTATCTGAAGGACAGCACGGGTCGTTGTTACACACTTGCCGAAGTCAAAGCACATGCTGAAGATATATCCAAAAACGAGAAAGCTTCACCCTACTGGAATCAATACGAAGCCTATCTCAATGATGACGCATCCTACACCTGCCAGACCGTCTGGAAGGGTACTCCCTATGACGTGCGCATCATTGGCATCAACCATGATGAACTTTCTGAACCGGCTGCTGACGACTGCAAAACGGCTGGCCTCACCTTCCAGTTCGTGAATCTGCTCAATACGCCTTATTCTATGAACAGCCTCTTGGTTGAAGACAGCGCCACCAATGCAGGTGGTTGGGGTGCAAGCGAACTACGCGCAAACATGAATCCCGGTAAGGATAATCCCTTTTACGGAAGCGACACTGACGCCATCTGGGGACAGGTTCCGAAAGACTTGCAAGATTCTATCGCTGTTGTCAAGAAGTACTACAACACAACGTGGGACAGTAAAGATGATTCTACCGTGGCTATCTCCAGCGACAAGCTCTTTATTGCAAGCTATTACGAACATACTGGTTCGGTCTATACCGGCAACAATGGATGGTTGCATGCACAGCCCTGGCTTGTTTGTGAGGGCAAACAGTATGCTTACTGGTCTGGGAAAGTGGAAAGAAACACCGGTGAAAATACGTACCTCAAGAAGGTAAAACAGGTAAATGCTACTGGCTCTATTCCTTCATCAGGTGATACATGGTGGCAACGTACAGTGGATATGGGTAACCCAGAGGACTTTCTTCGCGTGGATTCGAGTGGTTCTCCCTCTGCCGGCAGCAACGCTTCGGGCCGTTACGATGTGTGCCCCTGCTTCTGTCTTTAATTCAGTATCTCGAACCTGCCGGCGGTGTGCTCCCCGGCAGGTTTACCTCTTTGCAACAAAAGCAGGTACCTCGCAGTTTTCGGCTGTCGGGTTGGAAGAAAGGAACGTGCTAGTTATGCTGAGCACGAGATATATACCGAAGTCACGCACGCAGCGCATGCTGTCCGCGCTTTTGTTTCTCCTTGTTTCAGTAGTTCTGGCGTTTACCTTGCCTGTTGCAAGGGCACTTGCTGCTGACACGGGAAGTACGCTGCTTGGCATTCTTGTAGTTGACTCCAGTAAGGGTCAAGGCGGCTCTGGTAACGATGCAACAAAACTCAGCATTCTTGTGACGAACTCTGCGATCTATACCATTACGTTAAGCAGCAACGGTGGCGATGGGCCGAACTCAACTATTGATGTTGCTTACGGTAAAGTTCCGGACAAGGTGCCGAAGCCGGAGCGGACTGGCTATACGTTCTTGGGTTACTTCGACAAGCCAACTGGCGGCACGCAGTACTATGACCAGGAAGGCGTAGGGGTGCACATTTGGGATAAGAATTCGGACGCCACGCTGTATGCTCACTGGGCCTTAAAGATAAAGTGCAGCTTTCCAACTTCCGCACTTATTCAGGTAAATGCTTTAGGGGAGGTCACTGGTCAGAAAAACCTTGAGTTTTCTTCCACAAGCGCGGGAGCTATTAAGGTAACCGCAGTTGAAAGTTCACAGGATTCCGGAGCTGACTCACTGTTTGTCGGTGTTGCAACCTTGCACGGTACGCGCATTCTGCTGACGCCGCCTGCGGCCTCCGGATCGACCGTTCAGGTTCCTCTCACGACGGCAACAACAACCATTCCTGGTGAAGGTTGGACTATTGCTGCGGGAACCATCGATAACCCATCCACGCTCTTGGTCGATTTCAGTCTGTTTTTGCCGGATGGAGCCCAACTCAACTACCTCGCAGGAGATGGCGAAGTTTCTGTAGCTAACCTCTCCTACGTGGTAAGTACCGCCTGAGCCTCCTAGAGGCGGCAACCAGCGGCCGGGACACCCGCCCTGCCACAATCCCAACAGGCGCGCCTCCCCATCACAGGCGCGCCTGTTGTGGTTTCTGGTGATCCCAGTGTCTCGATTGCCGTAAATCGTGTCGTTGTTATATGCTTCGTCCCCAATTCAGGGACAAACAGTGTGTAAGTGCGTCACACAGTTTGGGAAAATCGCCCACGGCTACAGTAATACTATAAAATTTTATAGTATTACTGCTAAAACGTAATTGTCGGAAATACTATAATTCGCGTTCATTTAACTCGATGGGATAAAGAACCAAGAGCACTAGCTATAATAAATAATGATTAAAATAGTCAAATTAGTATGTTGTTAGTTGTATACTAAGGAATATGAAATGCGATTCCGGAAAAATAATTATTTCGCCAGGTCTCAATATTTGGGATCAAGAATATGAAAGCGCTCAAGCACTTGCGAAAGTTGGTATAACAGTAGAATTCATTCGCCGAAGCGAAGAAAACAGAAGAACCTCTGCAGATGTACTTATTAATGGACTTGTTTGGGAAATGAAAGCTCCGAAGGCAGACAACGTACGGGCTATTGACCGCAACATACGTAGAGCATTGCATCAATCACCGAACATTATTATCGATGCTCGGAGAATGAAAAAGCTACCAGACGAGGTGATCGAGCGTGAACTCAGAAAACATGCTCGGGAGATGAGAAGTATCAAGCATTTGTGGTTTATTAATCGTCAGAGAGAAATCATTGACATCAAGTGAAATCGCAGTAGTATGTAGTTTAGCAAAGCGCCCGAAAGGTATGTATTTTACCTCCTCCGGCGCTTTCGTTGTTTTATTCCAAAGTTTTTAAGGCAAATTCAGATCGAATTGATTTATCAAAATACTAATTGGTTGCATTTAATCTTGTATTGTCATTTCCTTTTAAAGAGGGCTTATCGAACTCTTGAGTTCTGGGTAGTGCGGTTATTTAATACTATAAAATTTTATAGTATTAATGCGAAAACGTAACTGGGTGAAAATACTATAAGTGCGCTTTTGTTGAATTTAGGGCGAGTTCTGAAAGGACGTTGGTGAGCACCTATCCGTCGAAAGATATTGTTGATCAGGCCGAAGGGGCTGCGCGGTGCCGTGCATGTGCGGAGGAGCCGCGGGCGCGGATTGTGGCGGTGGCTCCGGACAGCCCGGCTTTCGACGCGGGGTTTGAGCCGGGGTGCTTTATAACCAGCGTGGACGGGCAGCCGTTGCGCGACCTCATCGACTGGCGCTGGCTTTCGGCAGATGATGAGGTGGAACTGGGCTACCTCGACCTCGATGGCGATGCGGGCACGGTGGTGCTCGAACGCGAACTGGGGGAGGACTGGGGCCTGGAATTCGACGGCGTGGTGTATGACGGCGTGCGCCAGTGTCGCAACGCGTGTACCTTTTGCTTCATGCGCCAGCTGCCGGACGGCATGCGCCCCTCGCTCAGCCTGCGCGACGACGACTTCCGCCTGAGCTTCCTCTCGGGTACGTTTGTCACCTTTACGAACCTCACTGCCGCAGATGAAGGGCGCATCATCGAACAGTGTATCTCGCCGCTGCGCGTGTCGTTGCATGCGGCTGACGCCGAGGCGCGCCGACGGCTTATCGGCAAACATGCAGCTCACGGGCTGGCGGCACTTGATCGGCTGCTTGCTGCGGGCGTGGAATTCCACGCGCAGATAGTCCTCGTGCCGGGCGAAAACGACGGCGAGGTGCTCACCGACACGCTTGAGTGGGCGTTTGTGCGCCCCGGCATTCTGGATGTGTGTATTGTGCCGCTGGGCTACACGCGCCACCAGAGTGTCTTCACCACCAGCTTCAATGACCCGGCGGCTGCGCGCGGGGTGCTTGACCTGGTGCGTCCCTTCCAGGAGCGCGCGCTTGCCGAGCGTGGCGAAGTGTGGGCCTATCCCGCCGACGAGTTCTACCGCAACGCCTTCGGCGCGCAACTGCTGGACAACCTGCCGCCCACGGAGTTTTACGGCGATTTCGCCATGTTCGAGGACGGCGTGGGTATTGTGCGCTCGTTCGTGGACGACTGGGAAGAAGCCGAACGCACCGGCCTGGTAGCCCGCGCCGCCGATACCCTGCAAACCGCGAACTTGGACGTGCGCTATCTGGTGGGCCAGGCCACGCGCGACTTCCTGACGCCGCTCGTAGCCCGCGGTCTTCTCACCAGCCACTTTGAACCCCTCTTTGTAGACAACCACTTCTTCGGCGGCAACGTGGACGTGACCGGGCTTCTGTGCGGTTGTGACATGGCCGCCGCCATCCGCGCCGCGGAAGCAACGCGCACCGCCGCCGCCGCGCTCAACGCGCACGATACACTCCCGAGCCCTTCCGCCCTCTACCTCATTCCGCGCGTCGTGTTTAATGACGATGCGGTGACGCTCGATGGGATGACTTTGGAGGATATGGGAAAGCGGTCGGGCGCGCGTGTGGCCGTGGTATCCTGTAACGCAACCGATTATCTGAGCGAGATCATCGACCTGGCCGGACGCTGAAGCCGGCCCCTAACCGAACCGTTATTTGTGAGGACAACCATGCCTTTACCACTCGTCGCGGTGGTGGGACGGCCGAATGTCGGCAAGTCCACCTTCGTGAACCGCATAGCCCAGGCCGACGAGGCCATCGTCCACGAGATGCGCGGCGTCACGCGCGACCGCTCGTACCATGAAGCCGACTGGAACGGCGTCGAGTTCAAGCTCGTCGACACCGGCGGTATTGAGATGGGCGACGACGACGCCTTCCAAGGATCCATCCGCAACCAGGCGCTGGCCGGCGCAAACGAAGCCGACGTCATCATCTTCTTGGTGGACGGCAAAACCGGCATCAACGCCGACGACGAAGAGGTGGCGCGCATCCTGCGTCGCACGAAGAAGCCCGTGTTCCTTGCCGTAAACAAGATGGACACGCCCAACCGCGACGACGAGTTGTGGGAGTTCTACCAGCTGGGGCTGGGGGATCCGTGGCCCGTGTCGGCTACGCACGGCCACGGCACCGGCGACTTGCTGGATGCCCTGGTAGAAGAGTTGCGTCGCGTGGAACTGTCAGAAGAAAATGACGAAGATGATGGCATCAACGTGGCCATTATCGGCCGCCCGAACGCCGGCAAATCCTCGCTCACGAATCGCCTGACGCAAAACGAGCGCTCCATCGTGTCTGATGTGGCCGGCACCACGCGCGATGCCATCGATACGCACATCACGCACAACGGCCAGCGCTACACCATCGTGGACACGGCGGGCCTGCGCCGCAAGAGTCAGATCGATGAAGACGTGGAATACTACGGGTTCGTGCGTGCCATGCGCGCCATCGACCGCGCCGACGTGGCGCTGTTGGTGATTGACTCCACGCTGGGCCTCACTGACCAGGACCAACGCGTGGCAGGCTTCGCGGCCGAGCGCGGGTGTGCCATGGTCATTGTGCTGAACAAGTGGGACCTCGTGGAAGGCCCCGAGGCCAAAGCCGAAATCCGCGAGCGCATTGCCGACCGCCTCATGTTCGTGGGCTACGCTCCCATCATCGCCATCTCGGCGCTCACCGGCAAAAAGGTGGATCGCATCTGGGAAGCCATCGACGAGGCCTACGAGAACTTCAACCGCACCATCCCCACCAACAAGCTGAACACGTGGCTGGCCGAAATCCGCGAAAGCGGCCACACGGTCACCAAGGGCAAAGTCATCCTGCGCATGAAGTACGTGACGCAAACCGCCACGCGCCCGCCGCAGTTTACGTTCTTCGCGAACCGCCCCGACGTGGTCACCGACAACTTCGAGCGATTCCTGGAGAACCGTCTGCGCGAAAGCTTCGACTTGGTGGGCACGCCCATTAAACTGAAGTTCAAGAAGAAGGACTAAGGAAGAGGAATGCAGGACTTGCTGGTTGCAGCCGCGCTGTTTGTTGCGGCGTTCCTTCTGGGGTCGATCCCCTGGGGCCTTATCATTTCGAAGGTGTTTTACCACACTGATTTGCGCGAGCACGGCTCGGGAAACATTGGCACCACGAACGCCATTCGCACCATGGGTAAGGTGGGTGGCTACGCGGTGTTCGTGCTGGATTTCGGGAAAGGCCTTCTGTCCGGGCTTCTGGCCTGGGCGTTTGCATGGAACTTCCTGCCAGGTGCGGGCCTTGTGCCGGGGGCGCTCGTCAGCTATGACACCATGCTTGCTGTGGCGTTTCTGGGCTGCACGTGGGGGCATATCTTTAGCCCGTGGCTAGGATTTAAGGGCGGCAAGGGCATTGCGGTTGCCGTTGGCTGCTTGTTTGTGACGTTTGGCTGGGTGGGCGCCTGCCTGGAGCTTTTGCTGTTCGCCGTGTTGGTGGTGACGACGAAGCACGTGTCGGTGGGTTCCATCGCCGCGGCCGTGGCGTGCCCGTTTTTCGCGCTGTACTTTTTCTGGGGCGACTGGATTGCCTGGGCATGCTGCACACTGGCGGCCCTCACCGTCATCTGGGCCCACCGAAGCAACATCAAACGCCTGATGTCCGGCGAAGAGAGTAAAATCGGGAGTCGTTCGTAGGGGCGCTCTCCAGAGCGCCCGTTCCGCCGAAGGCGGAAAACCAGTGTCGGTTTTTCGCAATTTGCGGGGGAACTACAACAACAATTTTCCTTGCAGGTGCTCCGTAGGGCAAGGGTTCTACCCTTGCCGCTCAACGAGAATAAACCTGCTGGTCAAACGTGGTTGACGGCAAGGGCAGAGCCCTTGCCCTACGGTTAACCTACGAACGGTGCTTGCTCGCTGACGTTACGAACGACCTGGGTGGAAAGGGATGGACATGAAAATTGGCGTCATTGGTGCGGGGTCGTGGGGGACGGCGTTGGCGCAATTGTTGGCCGGCAACGGGCACAACGTGGGGCTGTGGGCACGCAAGCCCGAAGTGGTGAAGGCTGTCAACACCAAGCATCACAACCCGCGCTACCTAACCGAAATCGCCCTGTCCGAAAACATTGTGGCCACCGTCTCATACCAAGACGCCCTTCTGCGCTCGCGCGCGGCCGTCGTTGTGACGCCGTCGAACCTGCTACGTGGTGTCGCCTGCGCGCTCGCCGATGTGGTGGACGCCGAATTCCCCGTGATCATCTGCTCGAAAGGTGTCGAAGAGGGCAGTGGCCTTTTGCCGGTGGAAGTGTTCGAAGCCGAAATGGGCAACGCAGCGCGCTTCGCGGTGTTGTCGGGCCCGAACCACGCCGAAGAAGTGATCAAAGGCGTGCCGTCCGGCACGGTTATTGCCAGCCCCTCGTCTGAAACGGCTGAACTCTTCCAGGAGTTGTTTGCCACGGACACCTTCCGCACCTATACGAGCGACGACGTGTGCGGCGTGGAGCTGTGTGCGGCGTTCAAGAACGTCATCGCCATTGCGGTGGGCATGTCCTATGGGCTGGGCTATGGTGACAACACGGCCGCTATGCTTATGACACGTGGCCTGGCCGAGATGAGCCGCCTCGTGGTGCGCGCCGGCGGCGAGGCGCTCACGTGCATGGGGCTGGCTGGCACGGGTGACCTCATTGCCACCTGCACCTCCGAGCATTCGCGCAACCGCCGCTTCGGCAAAATGGTGGCCGAGGGCATGACGCTGGCCGACTTCACCAACGAAACGCACATGGTGGCCGAGGGCGCGCTTGCGTGCAAAACGCTGAGCACGCTGGCCGAGCGCTACGGCGTGGAACTGCCCATCACCGATGTGGTGCGCAGCATTGTGTGGGAAGGCGCCGATCCGCGCGACGTGGCGCACGCGCTCACCAGCCGCCCGCTGACCACCGAATTCTACGGGCTTTCTTGACGTCCGCGTAACAACGCGTTGACCGGGCCTTTACCAAACCCGGCAAAGCGTTGCGACGCCTCTGGGCCTCGCCTATGCTGGGTCTCGCTTGATAACGAAGACCTCTTCCGCCCCTCGATGTACCGGTGCGGTTGCCTTGAGAAGGAGCGAGAAATGCCCAGTTTCGCCAACCCGTTTGTCGCTAACGTGCCGCGCACGATGACCAAGGGTGAGCTTGTCCAAGCGATCCGCGTGGATCTGGCAAGCGAGCTTGAGGCCGCGCTGCTGTACGAGGCTCACGCGGCGGCCACCGATGACGAGGTGGCGCGCAAAGTGCTTCTTGACATTGCGAACGAGGAAAAAGAGCACATGGGCGAGTTGCTCGCGCTGTTGGAGTACCTTGATCCTTCTGAGGCTGACCACTTCGCCGAGGGTGTGGGCGAAGTCAAAGATATGATGGATGAGCTGGGCGTTCAGTCGTCAGCCGCCCAGGATATTCTCGGCAGCGTGGTCAGCAAGGATGGCCGACGCGTCCCAAGGATAACCCCCCCAAACCTATTCGAGTGTCCCGTCGTCTCGTCTCTCGTGTGAACCCCCCTCTCTCTCAAACCTCCCGACGGGCACGATGAGCATGCGCACCTTCCCCTTCTCCTCTGTGCGTACTGCCTAGCCCTCCTTCGGACCCCCCATCCGAAGGAGGGCCTTTTTTATGGGGAAAAAGCGATGCGTTTGTGCTTGCTCCTGCGTCACACTTTTATCGCGAGCGCGGGCAACCGCCTGCAAATCCCCGTAAACACCACCAAGTAAACCGCTCACCGAACGAAGGAGCCGCCAAGCGCTGGGGGGGGGCTTGATTCTTCGCTATACTGGGTTGAAGTGTTCGTTGAGGGGAAGGGTCCTCTTTGCGGGGCGCTTGCCTGGGCTCAAAGGGTAAAGGTTTCGAAGGAAGGGAAGGATGTGCTATGCGAGGAAAACTGAAACTGGTGGTGGCACTAGCAGCAGCTGCGGTGGTGGCGCTCTGTGTGGTGGGGTGCTCATCGGGTGGCGGCGAGCAGGCAACCACGGGCTTGCCGTCGTGGGCCAACGAGGCCGAATTGACCGAACGCGGGCTTGAGGTGGCCGACGCGCTCGTGGCGCGCGACTACGACAAGCTGTATGAACTGGTGAAGATGGAGGGCACCTCGGCGGAGGACCTGGCCAAAACCATTGATCCGGCGCTCGACAAATGCGGCGAGTTCAAAAGCTACGGCGACGTGTCGTTTTTGCAGGACGAGAGGGACGGTCGCGAATTTGTGACCGTCGTGCAAATCATTGAATTCGAGAACGTGTCCGATCCCATGCGCGTGAGCTACTACGAAGACGGAACCTGCTGCGGCTTCTATATCTAGTTCTTTGTTGCGGGGCGCTCGTGCGTCTCCGCAAGTTCCGGTGTACCTTCCTCGTTCTGCGCTCGCAGGCGGGGAAGGTACGTGGCTACGTCAACGTCGAGTTTCGCCAGCTTAACGGCACCGGTCCAGCGCGCGGCGGCGGGAACGGTGAGGCCGGGCTTGAAGGCCAGCATGGTTACCGTGGCATCGGCCGCGAAGCAGGGTCGCGCGGCCATGCCGGTCTGTGCCGAAAGTCCGCTCGGCACATCTACCGCCACGGCGAAGGGAGCACCCTCCACCCGTCGCGGCACGCCGCGCCGGCGCTCGTGGTCGCCCCGCTCATGCGAGCGCTTGCGGTGCCGCCCGCGGCCCTTTCCGCGCGCTCCCTCGAAGCGTCGCCGGTTCGCAGCGCGAATCCAGCTGGCATAGGGTTCGCGCACTTCATCGCCCGAAAAGCCTGTTCCCAAGAGGGCATCCACCACGGCCGCCGCCTTGTCGATGGTGTCGTTCAGCACGTCGGTGTCGGGCGCGATGAGTACCGTCAAGGGTAGCCCGCGCTCGGCCGCATCCGAAAACACCGCGGCCGCCGTTGAGCGTGCCGGCTCAGCGCGCAAACGTTCGGCCAGGTCGGGTGCCACCAGCGTGACCGGATAGCCCGCTAGCGCCAACTCGCGAGCACACACCCAACCGTCACCCCCGTTGTTGCCTGCGCCGCACAGCACCACGACGCGCGCCGGATCGGGCACCCACGTGCGCACCTCTTCGGCCACCGCCTTGCCCGCGCGATCCATGAGCGCCGAAAGCGGTGTGCCGTCGGCCTCGATGGCGCGCTCAAGGGCCACCACCTCGGCCACGTCAAGCGCGCTGCGGCGCTCGCGCATCTCTTCCACACCGGCGCACGTCATAACGCGTGTGCCGCTCAACAGGCCATTAAGCATAATGAACGGGCGCTTCAAGCGCCACGCACGCACGGCGCGCACGAAAAGCGAAACCACCCACGCCGCCATCACTGCGCACCATACCACCACAAGCGCCGTGCGATACTGCACTGCAAGGCTGGCAATGCTTCCCATCTCGCTGGCGGTGCTCGCGTCAAGCCGGGTGATGCCCGTCAGAAGGGCGAGCGGCGCTATCACCAGCAGATACAGCAGCCCGTAGCGCGCAAGATAGTGATACCACTTCGCCTGTGACGCGTCCGAGCGCACGATGCGCAGCCGCAGAATCTTTTGGCCCAGCGTTTGCCCCCGCGTGATGGTGGGAATCACCACGAAGAACACCCCCAGCACCAGCAGCTCAAGCGCCCAGGTGGTGAGGTTCTCGAAGCCGCGCTCCGCCGTTGCGGTGCCCGGCACCCCAAACTGGCTCAGGATAAACGCCACCGCAGATGAGGCAATAAACGCGAAAAAGAGGTCGATGAAAAACGACAGCGCGCGCTTCGTCACACTTGCCCGGACACCGGCTTCACGCGCTTCCTCGTTCACCAGACGAATGTCGGGCAGTACGCGCATCGCTGGGCCCACGGCCCAAAAGCCCACCATGGCGCCGAGCGTGTTCAGCAGCAAATCGTCGACGTCGAACAGGCGGTAGGGGTGTGCATAGATTCCCCAGAGCCCGGTGAGCTGCGTCAGCTCAAACGACAGCGTCACCAAAAATCCCAGGCCCAGCGTCTGCCACCACGTGCGCCTGAAGTAGTAGCGTAGATACATGCCCAGCGGCACCAGCAGCAGCACGTTGAACAGGGCCTCGTACACATACGGGTCGCGCAGCACGGGAAGCCACGTGGTGGGGTCGCTTACGGAAAACGTGGTTTCCGCCAGGAATTCCCGCACAAAATTGAACGGCACCAGCTGCGGCGTTTGCGCATAGGGCACCACGGCCGAGCGGTTTTCCGGCAGCGGCAGCAGCACAAGGAAATACGCGCACAGCAGGTAGAACACAAACGAGTACACAATGAACGTGCGCAGCCACGGCACCGATCCAAACTTGCGGTACTGATAAATAAGGTAGGGAAGGGTAATCACCAGTGCCAGCAGCGGAAAGGTGACGGCGGCAATAACAATGTTCGAAACGTAGACGTTCATGCGATGAAGTGCCTTTCGGGCAGGGTCGGGAACAGGGTGGGGTGGAAGCTGGGCTCAGCGGGCTGGCCGTGATGGCCGCGGCGCGTCGATGCCCTCGGCGGGCATGCGGCGCTTCGGGCTGCGGGGCAGGCGAGCTGTCAGCCGGTTTCGCTCGTAAGCGTGTGGCGTTCCAACTCCAGCAGCGCCCCGCGCAGACGCGCGGCGGCGCCAGCGCCGGTGGGCCGGCCGTTCGCACTCACAATGCGGTGGTCGGGCACCAACACGGGAAGCGGGTTCTTGCGCACGGCGGTGCCCACGGAGCGGTAGGACTCAGGCTTGCCGAGCGCGCGCGCCACGTCAGCCGTGGTGTGCGCTTCGCCATAGGGGAGAGCCACCACGGCGTCCCATACGGCCTGTTGAAACGCGCTGCCTTCCGGCGCGAGCGGCACGTCGAACGCTCGCCGTTTGCCCGCGAAGTATTCCAGCAGCTCAGTCGCCGTGCGGTTGGAGAGTTCGCTTGGGTGTCGCTGTCCCTCCAGCTCAACGTCGCCGAACGCCACATTCGTCACGCCGTCTTCCACCGTGCGGATGGTAACGGGTCCGTGTGGGGTGCGGTACACGAAGTACGTGGCGGAACGCGTGGGCATGCGAGCCTTCTTCCAGTCGGTTCCACCTATTATATAGTGTGTCGCCGCGCGCGCCAGCTTGGAGCAGCGGCCTCAACCATCTCTTCGCACTCGCCGTGTGCGTGTGGTTTTCTTCGCGTCGTCGGGGCGCGGCAAAGGGTGCGCGGGCGGGTGCGATAGAATGAGGGCAACGCAAACGGATAAGGAGTGCCGTATGTTCGAACCGGTGAGAATAGCGCCGTCCCTTCTGTCGGCCGATTTCATGAACCTTGGGCGAGACGTTGCGCTGATCGAAGAGGCAGGCGCGGGGTTTGTGCACGTCGATGTCATGGATGGCCACTTTGTGCCGAACCTCACCATGGGTGTGCCCGTGGTGAAGCAGTTGAAGAAGGCCACGTCACTGCCGCTTGACGTGCACCTCATGATTGCGAACCCCTTAGAGCAACTGCCGTGGTTTCTGGATGCGGGCGCGGATTATGTCACCGTTCACGCCGAGGTGCTGGACGCCGATGGCCTCGCACGCGCTCTTGCTTCCATTCATGCCGCGGGTGCGAAGGCGGTGGTCAGCCTGAAGCCGCGCACGGGTGTGGGCGCGTTGGCGCCGGTCATTGCCGATGTGGACATGGTGCTGGTCATGAGCGTGGAACCTGGCTTCTCGGGCCAAAGCTATATTGAAGGCAGTGAGGACAAGGTGGCGCGCGTGGTTGAGATGGCGCGCGCGGTGGGCGCGAGCCCGCTTGTCCAGGTGGACGGCGGCATTGGACCTGCGACGGCCGCGCGTGTGGCTGCGGCGGGGGCTGATGTGCTCGTGTGCGGCAACGCCGTGTTCGCCACGCCTAACCCGGCTGCCGCGCTCGCCGAGGTCGCGCGCATTGCCGACGAGGCGCGCCTGGCCGCTTTGGCGGCGGAAAAGGAGGCGCGCTAGCATGGCGTTTGACCCTGAGACCTACGTGTATTTGGACTGGGCCGCCACTGCGCCGCTCTGCGAGGAAGCCGCGGCCGCCATGGAGCCCTACCTGCGCAGCGGGCGGGCGAACCTGGCGCTGGGTGGCAATGCGAACTCGCTGCATGGGCCTGGGCGCGCCGCGTTCGCCGCGCTGGAGGATGCCCGCCGCTCGCTCGCGCATGACCTGGGTGCATCCCGCCCGGACGAAATTGTGCTCACCTCGGGTGCCACCGAGGCCGACGACATGGCGGTACTGGGCATCGCGCAGGCCGCTGCCGCCGAGCGTCGCCGCGCGGGCGCGGGCAGCACTTTTCAGCCGCACGTCATCACCTCGGCGGTGGAACACGACGCGGTGCTGGCGCCCGCAAAGCGTCTGGAGGCTTGGGGCTTTCGCGTGACGCGCTTGCGGCCCAACCGCCAGGGCTTCGTGGAAGTGCGCGCACTGGAAGAGGCGCTTGATGGCGACACCGTGCTCGTGTCGGTGCAGGCTGCGAACTCCGAAGTGGGCAGCATTCAGCCCGTGGCCGAACTTGCACGCGTGACGCACGCGGCGGGCGCGCTCTTCCACACCGACGCCGTGCAGGCGCTTGGGAAGGTGCCGCTAAACGTGGTGGAACTTGGCGTGGATGCCGCGTCGTTTTCTGCGCACAAGGTGGGTGGCCCCAAGGGGGTTGGTGCGCTGTACCTGAAGGCGCGCACGCCTTTTGAACCGCAGGCGCTTGGCGGCGGCCAGGAGTCGGGGCGGCGCAGCGGCACGCAAAACGTGTGCGGTGCGGCGGGTTTTGCGGCTGCGTGTCACGCGGCGTGCGTGGCGCAGGAGGCCGAAGCGGCGCGTCAGCGCGCTCTGCGCGACAGGCTGTATGCGGGCCTTTCCGCAGTTCGTGGGCTCGAGGCCACGGTGGAGGTTGAGCCGGGCAGCGAGGACTTTTTGCCGAACATCGTGCATGTTCTGGCCGACGGACTTGAGAGCGAAACGCTGGTGCTGCGCTTCGACATGAAGGGCTTCGGTGTGGCGGGTGGGTCGGCCTGTGCGTCGCACTCGCTTGAGCCGAGTCACGTGCTACGCGCCCTCGGTGTGGATGCCGACCGCGCCCAAGGAGCCCTGCGCCTGTCAATGGGGCGCGGCACCACTGAGGCCGACATTGACGTCTTCTTGGCTGCCGTGCCATCCGTTTTGAGTTGGGGATGAGTGACATGGAACTGGTAACCACCCACACGCACACCTCGTTTTGCGGCCACGGCGAAGGCACGGTGGAAGAACTCGTGAGCGCGGCTGAGGCTGCCGGCGTCACCACCATTGCGGTGACCGAGCACTATCCGCTGTCCGCCGCGTTCGACCCGAACGCCTACCTGTCCATGCCCGCAGAGCGTGTGGGGGAATACCTCGATGCCGTGCAGGAAGCGCGCCGTCGCCACCCCAACGTGGAAGTGATTGTGGGCTGTGAGCTGGACTGGCTCGGTGCCGACGAAGATCGCGTCATTACTGCGGCTGACCTGGCTCCCTTTGAGCTGGTGTTAGGCTCGGTGCACTTCGTGGACGCCTGGCCCTTCGACGATCCTGCGCAGCGCGACCGCTGGGACGAGTTGGGCGCGCCGGATATCATTTGGCGGCGTTACTTCGACCTGTGGTGTGACGCGGTGTCGTCCGAGGTGCCCTTCGATGTGATGTCGCACCCCGACCTAGCGAAGAAGTTCGCCTATTACCCCAGCTACGACGTCACGCCGCTCTACGAGCAGGCCGCCGAAGTGTGCGCCGCGGCGGGCCGCATGGTAGAGGTGAACACGTCGGGGTCGTACTACGCCTGCAAGGAGATGTTTCCCGCGCCGGAGCTGCTGGCGGCCTTCTGTCGCGCGGGCGTGCCGTGTACGGTGGGCACCGACGCCCATACGCCTGCCAACGTTGTGCGTGACGTTGAGCAGGCCTATCGCCTCATGGCGCAAGCTGGTTATCGAACGGTAACGGTCCCGACGGCCGATGGCGACCGGCGCAGCATTATGCTTTAGGTTCCGCGGGCTTACAGCCCGCGGAACCTGCCGACGCTGCGGTTGTCTGTGGCACCCGATCTTCGCGCGATCGCGAAGACTCGCGTAGCGAAGTACGCTTCGCCTTCGCGATCCCCCGAATCTCGGGTGCTACAGACAACCTCGCTGACTTACTAGCGCCAACCTGGAGGTTGGTTTTGATGAAAGGAAGATGGCTATGGTTGGGAAGAAGAAGGAGCAGGGCGGGCTGGCGCAGCGGGCGTCGGGGCCGCTTTCCAAACAGGTGAATCCTGTGACCGTGGGCGCGCTTGAGCAGGCGCTTCTGCGTGACTTCCCGGCGGCAGATGCCGAGGAATGGGATCGCACGGGTATAACCGTGGGTGACCCGGCGCGCCTTGTGGAGGGGGTTGCCGTGGCGCTTGACCCCACGGTGGCGGCCGTGGAGGAAGCGGCCGACAGGGGTGCAAACGTGCTGGTGACGCACCACCCGGCGTTTTTGACGCCGCCCGATGCGTTCTCGCCGGCCTCGTCGGTGGCGGCGAACCCGGGCGCGCTTGTGTGGGCCGCGGTGGCGCGCGGCGTGGCACTGCTTTCGTATCACACGGCGCTCGACGTGAGCGCCCAGGCCCAGCGCATGCTGCCCGGCATGCTGAACCTCTCGTTCAAAAGCGTGGTGGTGCCGCTGGCTTCATCGCGCCGCAAGGGCTACGGGCAACTGTGCACGGTTCGTGCGGCCGACGACCCGCTCACGTTGGGCCAGCTGGCAGCGCGGTGCACATCCGTATTCGCACGTCAGCCGCGTGTGTGGGGCGACTTCTCGCGCGAACTTGAGCGCGTGGTTACCTGCACGGGCTCGGCGGGCGAAGTGGGCAGCGCGGCCCTGCGCGCGCAGGCGGACTGCCTCGTGTGCGGCGAGGTGAAGTACCACGACGCGCTCGCGCTCTCGCAGGCGGGTCTTGCTGTGGTTGAGCTGGGCCACGACACCAGTGAACTGCCGCTCACGGCTATTCTGGCTGCCGCGGTGGAAGGCGCCGGCATACCCGGCGAGCGTATTACTATTCTCGATCAGACGGAAAACTGGTCGTATCCAGAGACGACGCGCGTCTAGGCGCGTCGCGGGGGGAGCGCGCAAGCGCCATCACGAAGAGAAGGAAGCACATGCGAGCAACAACCGAGGAACTGGCAACACTGCTGCGAATGCAGCAAATAGATTTGGAACTTTTGAAAGCGAAAAAGAAGCTGGATGAACTGCCTCAACGCGCGACCATTCTGGAAGCACGCCAGAAAAAGGCGTCCATCGAACAGAAGCAAAAGCAGGTGGCTGAGCTGCGCGCGAAGGCTAAGGCGCAGGTAAGTCAGCTTGAGACTGAGGACGCCACGCTCGCTGAGAAGCAGCGCCATGTGCAGGAAACCATCGACGCCTCCCGCGGCGACTACCGCAGCGTGGAGGCGCATTCCAAGGAGCTCAACGGCTTCGCCAAGCGCCGCAACACGCTGGAGGAAAAGCTGGCGAAGGCCGGCGAGGAACTGGCGAAAATTGAGGACGTGCAGTCCCAGGTGAAGCGCGCTCTTGCCGGCATTGAGCGGCAGGAAGCGGCGGCCATCGCCTCGTTTCGCGAAGAGGGCGGCGCGCTGCAGGACGACATCGGGCGTGCCAGCGCCGAACGCGCGGCATTGGCGGCCGACCTCTCACCTGAGCTGCGCGATGCCTACGAGCAAACCGCCGCGCGCACGGGTGGCGTGGCGGTGGGTCGGCTGATGGAGGGCCGCTGCGGCGTGTGTCGCGTCGTCATCGACGGCGGGCGCCTGATTGACCTCAAGTCCCAAGCGCCGCTTGGCGTCTGCCCGCACTGCAAGCGCCTGTTGGTGGTGGCATAAATGGATATCACGCACAACGCTTTGTACGAGGGCCCCGGAAAGCTGTCGGGCAGCATGCACCTGCACGGCGGCGGCCACTACGAACTCACGGTGAAAGACCACTTCGACGCAGCCCACGCCCTGCCGGGCTACGATGGCCCGTGTCAGTACCTCCATGGACACACCTGGGAAGTGGAAGTGGTTATCGCCGGCCAACACCTCGACGAGGTGGGTATGCTCTACGATTTCAAGGACATCAAGCGCGACCTGCACCAGTTGCTGGAAAACTTCGATCATCGCTGCTTGAACGACGTGGCCCCGTTCGACGAGATCAACCCCACCGCCGAACACCTTGCCCGCGTGATGTTCTACGAACTAGAAAAAACTCTCCCCGCCCACATCTCCCTCGTAGAGCTATCCGTCTGGGAAAGCCCCATAGCGAAAGTAACCTACCGCCCGTAAGAGGCGCCCCTCTAAACACCAAAAAAGCCCGCGAAAGCGGGCTTTTTCATCACATCAACAATCTCCACCTCACAGGTAGATCTCCACATCTCCCCGGTTGGCGTAGTAAAACAGCGAGAAGGGTCCTGGCACTGAAGATCGCCCCGTTTCGCGGCCGAGCGTGCTTTGCACGTGAGGGTAAGCGAAAAAGGAGCGAGATTCGGTGCCAGGACCCTTCGCAGCGTCGACCAGTTCCGCCGTTCGGAGAACGGCGGAACAAGTTAAGCTCGTTCGACCTTGCCGGCCTTCATGCACTTCGTGCAGACGTTGGCCTTGCGCACGTGGCCTTCCTTGTCCTTGATGGTGATCTTCTGCACGTTGGGACGGAACACGCGGTTCGTCACGCGGTGCGAGTGGCTGACGTTGCGCCCTGCGACCGGGTGCTTTCCGCAAACTTCGCAAACTTTCGACATCGTTATCACTCCAGGTTCGTTTTGTTTCCGCACGGCTGAAAGCCGTTGATGACAAAAAAGCCCTCATACTATAGCACATAAAACGAGAGCCCTACAAGAATTTTTCGTGTAGTATGGTCGGCGTTGCGAGCAGGCGCGTCGCACAGCCTTCCGAGCTTGCGGTATACTTCGTCCATAGTTTAGCCGTACCCACGCGGACGTGCGCCCCGCGTTTCGAAAGGACGAGCCATGAGTACAACGATACCCGGCAATCTCCACGTTGCCAACGACGTTTTGGCCGATATGGTCGGCAATGCGGCGCTTGAATGTTACGGCGTCGTGGGCATGGCGGCACCGTCGGCCGCCGACGGCATCGCCAAAATTCTTCCTACCTCCCGCCTGCGCCGCGGCGTGGTGGTCACGTCCACCGAGGCGGGCATTCACGTGGAACTGTACGTGGTCATTGAGTACGGCACCAACATTACTACGGTGTCGCAGAACCTCGTTGACCAGGTGACCTTCGCCCTGAAAGAGTACGCGCGCGTGCCGCTTGACAGCGTTGAAGTGCATGTGCAGGGCGTCAAGGTGCGCAAGTAGCGCATCAAGCGATTAAGAGATGAGCGCCGCTCCAGGGGGCTGCCCGCGGGTGCGGGCCGAGCGGCGCGAAGCTGAACGCCGAGAGAGAGATAAAAACCACCATGTCAGATTCCTATACCGTGAACGATCTGCTGAATGCCATTGCTGCTGCAAGCAAAACGCTGAGCGCGCGCAAAGATGAGATCAACCGCTTGAACGTGTTCCCCGTGCCCGACGGCGACACGGGCACGAACATGTCGTTGACGCTGGAAACGGTTGTTGACAACCTCGCGCAACTGCCCATTGGGGCTGCTGGCGCGGACATTCGCAAGGCCATTACCACCGGTGCCCTCATGGGCGCGCGCGGCAACTCGGGCGTTATCACGTCCCAGATTCTGCGCGGCCTCTGCGAAGGCAGCGTGGGGTATGACGCCATGAGTGCGGAAAGCATTGATGCGGCGTTCTCGCACGCCGTTGACGTGGCGTTTCAGGCGGTGCGCAAGCCGGTGGAGGGCACTATCCTTACCGTGCTCAGGGATAGCGCGGCCGCTGCGAAGCATGCGCGCAAGAAGAAGTTCTCCACCGACGAGGCGCTTGAGGCCGTGGTGACTGAGGCGTACGCGTCGGTGCAGCGCACGCCCGATCTGCTGCCGGTGCTGAAGGACAACGGCGTGGTGGACGCGGGTGGCTACGGCCTCGCGATCTTCTTTGACGCGTTCGCCGCGGCGCTCACGGGCAAGGAAGGGCCGCTCGGCGACGAGCTGGCGTTCGCGCGTGCCACTGCGCCGAAGGTGGAGATTGAGCAGATCAACGACTGGGAAGGCTCGGCGTATCGCTACTGCACCGAGTTCTTGGTGCACTCCGATGACATCGACGAGGAAGCCGCCAAGGATTTCTTGCCTACGAAGGGTGACTGCGACCTCATGGTGGGCATGCATCCCAACTTCAAGGTGCATGTGCACACGAATCGCCCCGATGAAGTGCTGGGCTACTTCCTGAACAATGGCGCGCAAATTTCTGAGGTGCACATACATAATATGCAGCTGCAGAGCGCGGCGCGCACCGACGCATTGGCCAGCGAAGAGCAGGTGGAACACAAGCCGCTTGGGTTTGTGGCCGTGGCGGCGGGCGAGGGCAACGCGAAAATCCTCAAGAGCCTGGGCGTGGACGTGGTGGTGTCCGGCGGGCAGACCATGAACCCCTCCACGAAGGATTTGCTGGATGCCGCAAACCAGGTGAACGCGGATGCGGTCATCATTTTGCCGAACAATAAGAACATTATCATGGCTGCTCAGAGTGCCTGTGGGCTGTCCGAGCGTCCGTGCGCGGTGGTGCCCACCACCAGCGTGCCGCAGGCGTTCTCGGCACTGTTTGGGTTCGATGAGTCCGCCAGCCTTGATGAGAACGTGGAGGCTATGACCGAGGCCTACGCCGATGTGCGCACCGGCGAGGTGACGTGCGCCATCAAGGACGCGAAGGATGCGCACGACAACCCTATTCGCGAGGGCGATGTTATAGGTATCGCGGATGGCTCCATTGAGGCGGTGGGCACCGACGTGGCTGACGTGGTTATGGACTTGCTCGCGCATATGGATGCCGCCGAGGCCGACACGCTCACGCTGTTGGCGGGCGAGGACTTGGACGACGCAGCGATGGACGCGCTGGTCGCCCGCATCGAGGAAGCCTACGACGAACTGGAGATAGACGCCCACCGCGGCGACCAGCCGTTGTATCCCGTCGTGATGTCGGTTGAATAGGGATTGTGTCGCTCGAAGAGCGACACAATCCCCTGGCAGTAGGGACGACCATCTTTGTCGATTGAGGACAACAAAACACCTGACCGCTTGGTGGCTACGCTTGCGCTCGACGAATCAGTCGGGCGCGTGCGTTTGGTGAGCCCAATGCGCGCGCGGGCGCTGGAGGTGCTCGGCGTGCGCACGGTGCGCGACTTGCTGACGCACTTTCCGCGTCGCTACATTGACTTGTCCCGGCGTGAAACCGTGGCTTCGGCGGTCATCGGCGAGCAGTGCACGGTGGAGGGTTCGATACATGAGATCAAGCTCAAGCGCCCGAAGCCAAAGTTGCCACTCGTGGAAATCACCCTGGTAGACGGCACGGGCACCCTCATGATCACTGCGTTTCGGCAACCCTGGCTCATGGATTCGCTCAAGCCTGGCATGCGCGTGGCGGCGGCCGGTAAGCTGGAATTCAACTACGGCTTCAAACGCATGACAAACCCTTTTATTGAGGCAGTGGATGGCGGCGAAGGCTCCACCACGGGTATGATCATCCCCGTGCACCCGGCCACCGAGAAGTTGTCAACGGCGTGGATTCGGCGGCTTGTGGGCAACGCGCTGGATCATGCCGCCGGCATGTACGATCCGCTGCCGTTGGAGTTGCGCGCGAAGTATCGCCTGATGAGCAGGGGGGCGGCGCTGGCATCCATCCATTTTCCGCACAGTATGGATGAGGTGCGTGAGGCGCGGCGGCGCTTGGTGTATGAGGAACTTCTGTTTCTGGAACTCATGCTGATGGAAGAGGGTCGCGCCCGCGCCGAGGGGCGTACGCCCGTACAGCACGTGACAGACGGCGCACACCTGCGGGCGTTTGCGGCGGCGCTTCCCTATGAACTCACCGACGAGCAGAAGGCGGCGCGCGACGACATTCTGGCTGCGCTCGCGGCACCCCACACGGCGAACCATCTGCTGCTGGGTGATGTGGGTACCGGCAAAACCGTGGTGGCGGCGCATGCGCTTGCTGCGGCGGCCGACTCGGGTGGGCAGGCGCTGCTCATGGCACCCACCGAGGTGCTTGCGCGCCAGCACGGCCAGAACCTCGGGCCGCTGTTTGACGTGGCCGGCATTACCTGTGAAGTGCTGACGGGTTCCACGCCTGCTCCTGATCGTGAGGCTCTTCTTGCGCGCGTGGCGGCCGGTACGGTTGACGTGCTCATCGGCACGCACGCGCTGCTGGAGGACGACGTGCAGCTGGCGCGCTGCACGCTGGTGGTCATCGACGAGCAGCAGCGCTTCGGTGTGGATCAGCGTGCGAAGCTCTTGGCGAAGGGTGATGCGCCCGACGCGCTCTACCTCACGGCCACGCCCATTCCGCGCTCGCTTGCGTTGGCCCTGTTCGGGAACTTGACGCTGTCCTATATTAAGTACCGCCCGCATGATACGTCTGCGCGCACGACGAAGGTGCTCTCGAAGCAGGAGCGCGGACGCGCCTACGACGCGGCGCTTGCGGCGCTCGGGCGCGGCGAGCAGGTGTATGTGGTGTGCCCGCTCGTGGGTGCGTCAGCCGATGAGCGCGACGCTAAGGCAGGCAAGCGTGCAGCGCGCGAGGGTGACGAAGACGAGTATGTGTACGCTGCCATCAGTATTGAGGACGACGCGGACTTGGCTGAGGGCAACGTGGCTGCCGCTGAGCGCGAAGCGGCGTTCTTGCAGGAAAAGACGTTTATCGACTACACGGTTGACTTGCTGCATGGTCGTCTGCCTTCTGCTGAAAAGCAGGAGGTCATGAGGCGGTTTCGCGAGGGTGAGTCCCAGGTACTCGTGGCTACCACGGTCATTGAGGTGGGTATGGACGTGCCCAACGCCACGGTCATGATTGTGGAAGATGCCGACCGCTTCGGCTTGTCGCAGCTCCATCAGCTGCGTGGACGCGTGGGGCGCGGCGAGAAGCCCGGCGAGGTGTACCTCGTCAGCGCCTCGCGCACCGATGCGGCGCTGCAGCGCCTTTCGGCCATGGAAACTACCGACGATGGCTACGAACTGGCAGCCTACGACCTGTCGCTGCGCCGCGAGGGCGACATTTTGGGCAACCGCCAGCACGGCGCTTCGGCGCTCAAGCTGGTAAATGTGGTGCGCGACGGTAAGGTGATCGAGGCGGCACACGCCGACGCGCGTGCGCTTCTGGAAGAGGATCCGCACCTTGAGGCACCCGCGCACCGGGCGCTCGCGCGGGAGGCGCGGCTTGCGTTCAAGCGGGCCGGAGAGGTGCAAGGGGGCTAACATGCGCATTATCGCAGGTGAATTTCGGGGGCGCACCATCAAGGCGCCGAAGGGGGAGGGCACGCGCCCCACGACCGACCGCGTGCGCGAGTCGCTTATGAGCAGCGTGAACAGTGCGCGTGGCGGCTTCGAAGGCGCCGTGGTGCTGGACGCGTTTGCCGGCTCGGGGGCGCTCGGGCTTGAGGCGCTGTCGCGCGGAGCGGCAAACGCCCGCTTCTGTGAACGTGATGGCGCGGCCTTCAAAGTGGTGTGCGCAAACGTGGAGGCGCTTGGTCTTGGTAGCACCCGCGCGCGCGTGGTGCGCGCCGACGTGGTGAAGGAGCCGCCGCGTGGCGTTCGTCCGCCCTTCGACCTGGTATTTCTCGACCCGCCCTACGCGCTTTCGGCGCAAGAGGCGCTGGGCGTGCCCGCGGCGCTTGCCGCCCACGGGGCGCTTGCGGAAGACGCGCTCGTGGTGTACGAGCATGCTTCTGCCAGTAACGCCGATGCCGATGCGGCTGCCGCCGCGTGCGGACTTGCGCTTGCGTCGCGCAAGAAGTACGGCGATACTGTCGTGGATATCCTGCGCCCCGTCGCACCGAATGACCCCGAATAACGCGAAGAAACGGAAACCCCTCACATGAAACGAGCACTCACTCCCGGCACATTCGACCCCATCACCAGCGGGCATATGGACGTCATCACGCGCGCCGCGCAACTGGTGGATGAAGTGGTGGTGGCCGTGGCCGCCTCGCCGAAAAAAAACCCGCTGTTCACGCTTGAAGAACGTGCCGAACTGGTGCGCCAGGCAACGAGTCATCTGCCTAACGTGCGCGTGGAGCCCTTCGATGAGCTGCTGGTGGATTTCGCTGAGCGCATGGAGGCAAACGTGGTGGTGAAGGGGCTGCGCGCCATCACCGACTTCGAATACGAATTCCAGATGACCGCGCTCAATTATCAATTGAACAAGCAGTTGGAGACCGTGTTTATCATGTCTCCGCCGCAGTATATGTACCTGTCGTCGTCCATCGTGCGCGAGATTGCAAGCCTTCACGGCGATGTGGAAGGCTTCGTTCCCGACTGCGTGAAAGAGGCGCTTGAGCGCAAATTCGCTTGCTAGTGTGCGTGTGTTTCTCCCTTGCGACGAGGGAAAACGCCATCCCCCTGGCAAAACCGGGCACAGCGCGGCAGGAGGGGGAGCGAGGTTGTATGCTGATGGCTGGCGAAGGAAATGCGCGGGCGACCCGTAGCTTGGGGCAGGGGAATGCGCGGCGTGCGCGCCCGGATAACGGGCGGGTGACGAAAGCGTATCAGGGGGCCTCCGACCGGGTAAAATGTGCGCGCTTTGTGCAGTGACGTTGGGCTTGCCCGTCAAACCTGCTAGAATGCTATGACGCATGTGCGCAGCAGGTCGTTGCGCGCCAACACACTTGAAACGCAGCACGCTTGGGTGGAAGGAACATCATGGACGAAACAGGAGTCTTGGGGCTGCTTGAAGAGCTCTCGATCCTTCTCGAGGACTCGAAGCCGGTTTTCGGCAAAAGCAACATGCGCCAAGTCGACATCGCGGCAGCGTTCGAGATCATGGATGAGATTCGCGATACGTTCCCGAGCGAATTCGCTCAGGCGCGTCAGATCGTGCGCGAGCGCCAGAGCTTGCTCGACGACGCCGAGGCCGAGGCGAATCGCATGATTGAAGACGCGCGCAGCCAGGCCATGACCATTGCCAGCGAGCAGGAGATCGTCCGTATCTCCCAGCAGCAGGCCGATCAGATTCTCGCCGACGCTCGCGAGCTGGAGCGTCAGACGCGCGCCGGTGCGGAAGATTATGCCGACGAGGTGTTTGGTCACGTGGAGCAGAGCCTTGACACGCTGCTCAACAACGTGCGCCGCTGTCGTGACCGCCTGAACGCGAACTCTCTCGCCGCAGGTCGCTGATGGATTCCACGCGTATTCATATTCCGCCCGAGCTGTTTGCACCGGCGGAATGCCAGCATTTTGAGGGCTCCTTTGCGGAACCCGTCATGAAGGCGGGCCCCGATCTGTACGACTTCGACGGCCCCCTTGCCTGGCAGGTTGATGTGTCGAACACGGGCGACGCGCTGCTGGTCACCGGCACGGTGGAGGGCGAGGCGAAGACCTCGTGCGCCCGCTGCCTGAATGAGTTTCCGCTGTCGGTAACGGGTGATATCGAAGGCTACTTTTTGCTGGATGCCGAAAAGGCCGCTCCTGAGGATATGGACGACGACGAGTTCGACGTTTTGCCGGCGGATAACATCATCGACCTGGAGCCGCTCATTCGCGCCGCGCTGCTGCTGGAGTTCCCCCTGGTGCCGCTCTGCGAAGACGACTGCAAGGGACTGTGCCCCACCTGCGGTGCCAACCTCAACGAGGGCCCCTGCAACTGCGCCCCCGCTGCCGAAGACTCCAACGAAGAACCCCCCAACCCGTTCTCCGTCTTAAAAGATTTCCCCTTCGATAACAACTAAATCCTCCCACACACCAAGCAAAACCAAAACGGGCCCTCCAAGGCCCGTTTTTTCATGGTAGGCAGCAAAAGCTCCCTCTGGCCTGTTTCCACGAGTTACCTTATATAGTTGTCTCTTTTAGTCATAGTATAGTTGCCACCTTGAGTTGCTTTTTAATTCCCCTTACCAATTTTCAGCAACGAATTTTTCGTTGCAGCTATCAGAAACCAGTCTCAACAAATCACTTTTATAAGAACCATTTTTCTTTCATTAACCATTTTTTCACCGATTATTCTTTCGCCAACCATTTTTTGAGTGTCACTTTTCGGCGGTCTCTTTTTGACGATCGATTTTTTGACGATTGATTTTTTGGTGGTTTGTGGGTTTGAAGTTGGGGGAGAAGGGGTGTGACCTGGAGTGATCGTAGGTGTTTCGCACGTGGGTGTTTCACGTGAAACATGATGATTATTATTTCACTTGACGAATGGGAGAGGGAGCCTCTAGAATGTTAGTTAGTTACTTGAGTAACAAACCATCGAACTAGAAACGGGCCAAGGAATGAATGTCGATCCGAGTAGGGAAACGCCGCTGTTCATTCAGATTGCGGAATCGATCGAAGACGAGGTGTTTACCGGCATCTATGCGGAAGGTGACCGCGTGCCCTCCACCAATGAGGTGGCGGCGCTCTTCGGCATCAACCCGCATACGGTGCTCAAGGGTATGAACATCCTGGTGGACGAGGGGATCATCCACAAGCGGCGCGGCATGGGCATGTACGTGAGCGACGGTGCACTCGATGCCATCCGCGCGAAACGCCAGGCCGCGTTCGCCAAGCGCTACGTGGATACCCTCGTTACCGAGGCGCGCAAGCTGGGCATGACGAAGGAGCAGGTACTCGCGCTCGTTGAGAAAGGGTTGGACCATGAGTGAAGAACGCGGCATCCGCGCTGAAGGCGTCACCAAGCGCTACGGCCACACCAAGGCGCTCGACAACGTTTCGCTCACGTTCGAGCCGGGAAAGATCCACGCGCTGCTCGGCCGCAACGGAGCGGGAAAGTCCACGCTTCTGGGCATCGCGTCGAACCGCCTGTTCCCCACGGAAGGGCGCGTGCTTGTGGACGGCGAACCCGTGACGGAGAATCCGTCGGCGCTTGCCAAGGTGTATGCGCTCGGGCCGTGCGACCTCTACCCCGACACCTGGCGGGTTGACAAGCTCTACCAAAAGTTGGCCGCCTTCTATGAAGGCTTCAACCCGCACACGGCGCTGTCTATCGCGGAGCAGTTCGGCCTTGAAACTGACGTAACCGTTGATGCGCTTTCAACGGGGTATCGCACGGTGTATCGCCTGGCCATCGCGCTTGCTACCACCGACGACTACCTGCTGCTCGATGAACCAGTGCTCGGTCTCGACGCGAATGCGCGTGAACTGTTCTACCAGTTGCTACTGGAGGATTACCTGGAGAAGCAGCGTACGATCATCGTAGCCACGCACCTCATCGAAGAAGTGGCGAGCCTTGTGGAACAGGTGACGGTCATCGACCACGGGCACGTGCTTCTGCAAGCCTCGGCAGAAGAGTTGCGCGCGAGTGGCTACAGCGTGTCCGGCCGCGCGGAAGACGTGGACGCGTACTGCGAAGGTCGCGAGGTACTTGGCGTTGACGAACTGGCTGGACTCAAGGTGGCCTACCTGCGAGGCACGTTCGATGCTGTGGCAGCAAATGAGCGGCTCACGTTCGCCCCGATGAACCTGCAAAAGCTGTTCGTGAAGCTGACGGAAAGGAACAACTGATGACTAAATTCAAGGTGGCCGTGCGCTACGTGCTAAAAAAGCTTCTGAAACAAAGCGCCCTCTTCGTCGTATGCACGGCGATAGGTTTGGCTGCACTTCAGCTGCTCTTCAGCGTACTCGGATATGGGTTTGTCAGCTTCAGTGGCGTGGATTCTTTTATCATCATATTTCTTATATTTTGGACGGTGATAACATTTGGAAAAGACGCTGGTTTCTTCCTGCAAAGTGGACTGACGCGTTGGGAGATGTTTTTGATCTTCGCGCTGGCGGTGGTAGCGGAAGCATTTCTGTTCGCACTTCTTTCGGTGGTGTTGGCGCTGGTCATGCAAGGGTTATGGCCCGGGCATTCTCTCTTATACACAACGGGTTCCTTCGTACTTACCGTATTTATCCAGGTATTCCTGCTGAACTTTGCGGTGGCGTCCTGTGCGCTTGCTGCGACGGTACTCCAGCGGCGCATCGGCACGGGGTGGACGGCGGTGGTGGTGATTGGCCTGTTCTTTTTCGTGACCATAGGACTTCCTGCTCTCTTCTCGCTCTTCATTGGCGGCATAGAGGCATACGGCACTTTTATGGCTTCATTGATGGGGTCGCCTTACGCGCCAGCGTTGCCCGCTGTGCTCTACTTGGTTGTCTCGCTTGCAGCGTTAGCTCTCACCTGGTTACTCCTGCGGCGGGCGAACGCTGACCGTTTTGCGGCGGGGCGGTAACGGGTTTGTTTGTGGTCTCGCCGCCGCACGCCGCGCACGTACCATAGTGCGGATGCAAGCGGCGGCGAGGGAGGCGAACGGTGGGCGAAGAGCGCGGGTTCGATGGCGGACAAATCGCTCGCCACATTGTGTTTGCCGTGGTCATTGGCGCGGTGGGCGCGGGCGCATCCATCCTGCTCTCGCTTGCGGTTGATCTCGCAAGCAGCCTCTCAAGCCGCTTTTCCTGGCTGCTTTTCGCGCTGCCGGTGCTCGGCGTGCTCTCGCTCTTTCTCTACAAGCTACTGAAACTGCCTGTGAACCTGGCCACAGACACGGTGGTGAACGACATGCGCGCCAACCGCCGCGTGCCGGCTGCGCTCACGCCGGGCATCCTTGCAGGCACGTGCCTCACCGTGGTGGGCGGCGGATCGGTGGGCAAGGAGGCCGCGGTCATGCAGATGGGTGCCTCGCTCGGCGCGACTGTGGGCCGTCCGTTTAAGCTCTATGCCGTTCGCCGTGAACACCGCCGCGAAGGTCTGCTTGAGGGGTACGCCGCCGCGTGCGGTATGGCGGCGGCATTCAGCGCGCTGTTCTTCGCCCCGCTTGGTGCGGCCATGTTCGTGCTCGAACTCGTGCGCTTCAAGGGCTCGGTCGCGCGTCACGCGGCCACGATGCTGCTTGCGTCGTTTGTGGCCTACGCCATCGCAAAACCCATTGGCATAGGCGATGCCATCCCGGCGGTTGCCATGCCGGCGCTTTCGTGGGAAACGATGGCTGAATGCCTGGTGGTGGGCCTCGCGTGCGCGGGGGCGGGCGCGCTTTTCGCGGCAGGGCTCACGGGCACGCGGCACCTCATGCGCACGCGCGTGGGGAAGCCCCTTGTTGTGGTGGTTGTCGGCGGTCTTATCATTGTGGCGCTGGTGCTGGCATGCTCGTGGCAACGCTTCGAAGGAACCGGCGCTCCACTTTTAATGGGAGCGCTCGCGGGGCATGCAGGATCCGGCGACTTCGCCGTGAAAGCGCTGCTCACGGTATTGGCGTTGGGCTTTGGCTTCAAGGGCGGCGAAATCATGCCCATGTTCACCATCGGTGCGCTTTTGGGGTGCGCGCTCGGACAGCTTGCGGGCGTGTCGGCGCCGTTTCTGGCGGCGGTAGGCATGGTATCGTTCTTCGCGGCCGCGAGCCGCTGCTCCCTTGCGGCATTTCTCATGGGTGCGGAAATCTTCGGCCTCGCAGCCGTGCCCTACGTAGCAGTGGGCGTAGCCGCAGCATACTTGGGTAGCCGCGACTTCGGCGTGTTTGGCCACGGCCTGGTAAGCCACCTCGTACGCCTCCGCACCCGCGCTCGCGCCGCTGCGCAGAGGGAGCGCTCTGCGCTGAGCGGGAAAGAGGTACAATAGCCCTCATGAATACCAAACAAAATCCCAGTCCATCGCCGCTGGCGGATGAGCCGCAGGTTTCCGCACGTCAGGTGCTTGCGCGCTTCGCGAGCTACTACAAGCCTTACACGTTTCTCTTCGTGTTCGACCTCGTCTGCGCCACGGTGCTTGCGGCGGTGGACCTCGCGTTCCCCCAGTTCCTCAACTTTTTCACGAAGGACTTCTTCCTGAGTTCACCCGAGGTCATTGTGAGTTCGCTCGGGTGGATAACGCTTTTGTTCGTGGCGCTGTATGCGTTGCGCACGGGCTGTCAGTACTTCATCACCAGCTGGGGACACATCATGGGCGCGCGCATGGAGGCCGACATGCGCCGCGACCTGTTCGGCCAGTACCAGCGCCTGTCGTTCAGCTATTACGACCGCAACAACACCGGTGAGATGATGAGCAAACTACTCACCGACCTGTTCGACATTTCGGAGCTGGCGCATCACGGGCCGGAGAACCTGTTTATCTGTATCTTGAAAATTGTGGGCTCATTCGCGCTGTTGTTCCTGATCAACGTGCCGCTCACGGCTATCATGCTGGGAGCCACGGTGCTGCTGGCGGCCTACGCGTTTTGGCGCAACTACAAAAAGCGCGTCATCTTCACCGAGAACCGCAAGAAGATGGCCGACATCAACGCGCGGCTGCAGGATTCGCTCGGCGGCATTCGCGTGGTGAAGTCGTTCGGCAACGAGGGTGTGGAAATCAAGAAGTTTGCGCGCACGAATGAGCGATTTGTGGCTACCAAGGAGAGCTCGTATCGGTTCATGGGGTCGTTTCATGCGGTGAACTCGGCGTTTACGGGCGTGCTGTACACGGTGACCATCGTGGGCGGCGGCTACTTCGTGGCGCAGGGTACGCTTGCGGTGACCGACCTGGCCATATACGCCCTCTACATCGGCATTTTCCTGTCGCCCATCGAGCAGCTGATCAACTTCACCGAGCAGTTCCAGAAGGGCTACGCGGGCTTTCGCCGCTTCATGGAGGTGCTGGCTGTGCGGCCCGACATCGCTGATGCGCCGGATGCGGTGGACTTGAATGCGGCGGAACGTGCCCGGCGGCGTGAGGAACGTCATGCCGGTGCGGCCGACGGGGCAGCGGTGGTGTTCAGCGGCGCGAGTGCTGACGCGGAAGGGTTTGTGGCGGGGGCCGTACGCTACCGCGACGTGCATTTCAGCTACGATGGCGAACATGAGGTGCTACGCGGGCTTGACCTGGCTATTCCGGCGGGCACAAACGTGGCGCTGGTGGGCCCGTCGGGCGGCGGCAAAACCACCACATGCTCGCTGCTGCCGCGTTTCTACGACCCTGCCAGCGGCAGCGTGGAAATTGACGGCATCGACATTCGCACGGTTACCGTGGAATCGCTGCGCGACGCCATCGGCATTGTGCAGCAGGACGTGTACCTGTTCGGCGGCACTATTCGCGAAAACATTGCGTATGGTCGCCCCGAGGCCACGACGCCTGAGATTGTGGAAGCGGCGCGGCGCGCGAGCATCCACGACTTCGTGCTGAGCCTGCCGGATGGCTACGACACGTTCGTGGGGGAGCGCGGCGCACGCCTGTCGGGCGGGCAGAAGCAGCGCATCGCCATCGCGCGCGTGTTCTTGAAGGACCCGCGTATCCTTATTCTTGATGAGGCCACGAGCGCGCTTGACAATGAGAGCGAACGCGCCATCCAGAAGTCGCTCGAAGAACTGTCTGCCGGTCGCACCACGCTTGTGATTGCCCACCGCCTGTCTACCATTCGCAACGCCGACCTTATTGCCGTGGTGGAAGACGGTCGCGTAGCCGAACAAGGCACCCACGACGAACTACTGGCCCTGGGCGGCACGTATGCCAACTACTATAAGATGCAGTTCGGCGGAGTGTCATCGTGACACAGCCCCCCCCCTGTCATCCTGAGCGAAGCGAACGCAGTGAGCGGAGTCGAAGGATCCCGTGTGGTGCTAACCGTGAGATTCCCAGCTGACGCCACTCGGGATCCTTCCCCTACGGGACTAGCTTCGCGTCGCGACTACGCGCTTCGCGCTCCGCTCAGGATGACAAAGGGAGCAAGCTTATGAACCAGCTTATGAATCCTGCGTGCGGTTTGGGGAAAGTGGGGGATTGGTACTTGCGGTAAGGGTGTTCCTTTGGTACTATACCGTTTCGCGTGTTTACCAAGCGAGAACGAGCGGCCAAGTTCGCTCGACTTACCTGAAGGAGATAGAGGATCATGGCAGTACCTAAGCGCAAGATGGGCCGCATCCGCACCCACAACCGTCGTAGCAGCAACGACAAGATCGCGGCGCCCGCTCGTTCCGTGTGCCCGCAGTGCGGCGAAGTGAAGCTTCCGCACCGCGTGTGCCCGAACTGCGGTTTCTACAAGAACCGCGAGGTCATCGAGACGGAATAGCACCAGCCCGTCCCGGCGCATGAGTGCCGCTATGACAGCCTCCTCGCACGTCAGCGCAGCGCTGATGCGCGGGGAGGCTTTCTTTGTTGCCACCCATGCCCATGCTGCGAAGCGTCGTGAGAGTGAGGTTTCACATGTCTGAGAACATCCGTATCGCCGTTGATGCCATGGGCGGCGACCATGCGCCCGACGTGGTGCTGGAAGGCGTTGCCCAGGCGCTGGCGGCCGACGCTGGCCTCACGGTTATCCTGTGCGGTCCCGCTCGCGTGGTGGAACCTTTCGCCGCGGCGCACGAGCGCTGCGAGGCGCGTGTGACCACCGAGGTCATTGGCATGGGCGAGCACCCGGCCGAAGCGGTGCGCAAGAAGAAGGACTCGTCCATCGTGGCGGGCTGCCGTCTGGTGAAAGAGGGCGCGGCGCAGGGCTTCTTCTCTGCGGGCTCCACAGGTGCATGTCTGGCCGCGGGAACGCTCGTCATGGGGCGCATCAAGGGCGTGGCGCGCCCGGCGCTTGCCACGGTTATCCCGTCGCCCGTGCGTCCGGTGGTCATGTGCGACGTGGGGGCAAACGCCGATTGCAAGCCCGCCTACTTGGTTCAATTCGCGCAGATGGCATCCATCTACGCCGAGAAAGTGGTGGGTATCCACAGTCCGCGCGCGGCGCTGCTCAACATCGGCGAGGAAGACACCAAAGGCTCGCAGTTCGCCCAGGAAGCGCACGCGCTGCTGAAAGAGCAGCTGCCGAACTTCGCTGGCAACGCCGAGGGTGGCGACATTCTGGCCGCCACCTACGACGTCATCGTCACGGACGGCTTCACGGGTAACGTGTGCCTCAAAACCATCGAAGGCACGTCAAAAACCCTGTTCAAAACCCTCAAAGGCATCATGCTGAAAACGCCGCTCACGAAACTGGGTGCTCTCACTATCAAAGGCGGCCTCAAGCAACTCATGGCCCAGGTGAGCCCCGACACCTACGGCGGCGCGCCGCTTCTCGGCGTGAAGGGAGCGCTTTTGGTGGGGCACGGCTCGTCGAACGCCTTCGCCATCAAAAATGGCGTGCTGACCACGGCGGGCATTGTGCGCGCGGAGGTTTCTGAAATAATCGCGCAGACGGTGGCTGCGGGCGCGTCCTCGGCTACAATGGACTGAACGACCGAAGAGCCTTGAGCCGTCCGGCCGCGCCGGGGTTCTTCGCGCACGGTGCTGCCTTGCTGTGGGCAGTTCGCGTCGCTGACAAGCACCAACGGGAAATACTGTACAACACAACGCACAACCTATAGAGGGCCGATTCTTCATGACACTGACCGAAGAGCAAGAGCGTAAGCTGGCCAGAGCGCAAGAGATACTCGACTACCGTTTCGATAGCGAGCACCTTTTGCTCTCTGCCATCACTCATCCCTCGGCGACCGAGGGAAAGTCCGTCAAGTACTCCTACGAGCGCCTAGAGTTTCTTGGCGACAGCATACTGGGCGCCATTGTGGCCTCCATCGCCTTCCATCGCTTCCATGACCTGGACGAAGGCGGGCTCACGCGCATCAAGGTGGCGCTCGTGTCGGGAGCGAGCCTGTCGGATGTGGCCGCGGGCCTTGGGTTCGCCGACATTATTGTGTTCGGCTCGTCGGAGACGGGCACGGGCAAGCGCGGGCTGCACTCGGCGCTGGAAAACGTATACGAAGCCGTGGTAGCGGCGCTGTATCTGGACGGCGGCATTGAGGCGGCGTGCACGTTTGTGGAGCGTACCCTCATCCCGCGCATGTCCATGGACATGGCGCGCGAGCCGGAAAACCCCAAAAGCGCGCTGCAGGAAAAGCTGCAAGAAGACGGCATCACGCCCACGTATAAGCTGGTGGAGACGCAGGGCCCGCCGCACGACCGCACGTTTGTGGCGCAGGTGTTTGCCGGCAGCCAGGGCCTTGCGCGCGGTACCGGCCGCACGAAGAAGGAAGCCGAAAGTCAGGCGGCGAAGAGCACGCTGGCTCGTTTGGGCGAGTTCTTCGGCTTGGGCGTAGACGAAGAGACGCGCGCCGAGAAGGCCGAGGCGGCCAAGCTGGCGAAGGCGGAGAAGGCGGCTGCGAGGGCCGAGGAAAAGGCGCGCAAGAAAAACGAGCGCGCCCAGGCCAAACAGCGCAAGCAGGGGTAGGCCTGTGTACCTGAAGTCGCTTGTTCTCAAAGGATTCAAATCGTTTGCCGACCGCAGCGCGCTGTCGCTTGAGCCGGGCATCACGGCGGTGGTGGGGCCGAATGGCTCCGGCAAGTCGAACATTTCCGATGCGGTGCTCTGGGTGCTGGGTGAGCGCAACGCGAAGAACCTGCGCGGCCAGGCCATGGAGGACGTTATTTTCGCGGGCTCGTCGGCGCGCAAGCCGGTGGGCATTGCCGAGGTTGACCTGGTGCTGGACAACTCGGACGGCACGCTGCCAGTCGATTTTTCCGAAGTGGCCATCACGCGGCGCATGTATCGCTCCGGCGAAAGCGAATACCTGATCAACGGCACCACGGCGCGCCGCATGGACGTGCTCGACATCCTGCACGACACGGGATTGGGCACGGGCACGCACTCTATTATTAGTCAGGGCTCGCTCGATTCCATTCTGCAATCGAAGCCGGAAGACCGTCGCGCGCTCATTGAGGAAGCGGCGGGCGTTCTCAAGCACAAGCAGCGCAAAGCGAAAAGCGAGCGCAAGCTGGAGCACATGGACGCGCACCTCACGCGCGTGAAAGACGTGGTGGCCGAGGTGGAACGTCAGCTGGGGCCGCTTGAGCGCAAGGCGAAGCGCGCGCGGGCCTACCAGGAGCTTTCGGCCGAGCTTTCGGAACTCACGCTGGCGCTGGCGGTGGATGATCTGCGGGTGCTCCAGCGCGCGTGGGATGAAGCGGTGGCGCGTGAGCAGGCGCTCGACGAGGAGTTGGCAACGCGTAAGGCTGCTATTGCCGAGGCCGAGGCGCGTGCAGAAGAGTTGCAGGAACGCATTCGTCGTGAGAGCGCGGACGCGGGTGAGTTGGCGAAGAGTCACCGGCGGGCTACATCGGCGGTGGAGCGCTTCGACGGCGCCACGCTGCTGTTGCGCGAGAAGCGCCGCGCCGCGCAGGACCGCGAGGCGGAGTTGCGCGTGGAGCTGGAGGCGGGCAAGGCGAAGCGCGCCACAGCTGAGGCTGAGCGGGCGCAGGCTGCGGCTCAGGTGGAAGAGGTGCGCGGAGCGCGAGCGCGTGCTGATGAACAGGTGGAACGCCTAGCTGCTGAGCGCTCCCAGGCTGCTGAGCGCCGTCGAGCGCTCGAGCGCGAGGTGGAGGAGCTTACGGCTCTGCGCCGCACGCAGGAGCGCGATCGCGACCAGGCGAAGCGCGATCAGGCGGCCACGCAGGAGGCGCTGTCAAACGGCTTGGCGCACGTGAAGCTGGTTGACGGCCGGCGCCAGGAGTTGGAGTTGCAACTCAAACACGCGCAGGTGGAGGCTACCGAGCGCGCGCGGGTTGCCGAAGAGCGCACTGCGGCGCTTTCCGCGCTTGCGGAGCGCGAGCGCGTGGCGCGCGAGCGGGTGGGCGCGGCGTTTACAGCCCGCGAGACGGCGCGCGCGGCGCTTGACGAGGCGCGCGATGCCGAACGTTTGCTGGCGTCGCAGATCAAGGGCATGGAAGAGCTGGAGCGCGCGAGCCAGGCGGCGGGCCCTGCGCTTTCGTGGCTGTTGGAACATGAGGACGAACTCGCCTGCGGTATTGCGCCGCTGTCGCACGCCGTGTCGGCACCGGAAGGCTTGGAGGCGCTTGTTGAGCGGCTTCTGGGCGCTGATGTGGCGGCGCTGCTTGTGCACGACGCCGCTGCGGCGCGTACCGCTGCCGATGCGCTCACCGAGCGCGGTGAGTCGGGCGATGTGGCGCTGGTCATGCGCACCGACGAGGCATCATGCGTCCGCACGCCCGCCCGCCATACCACGGTGGGTCGCGCGCTTGTGGATGAACTCACCTATCCGGCCGAGGCTGCGCGCGCGGTTGAAGCGCTTCTGGGCGATGTGGTGGTGTGTGAGAGCTTCGACGAAGCGCTTGCTGCTCACGCGCGCGACGCGGCGCGCCTGCGTTTTGCGGCGCCCGATGGCCGCGTGGTGTGGCCGAGCGGCAAGGTGTGGGTGCCGGGTGCCGCCGATGCGGAGGGCGAAGGCGTGCTTGCGCGCCACCGTCACCTGGAAGAGCTGCGCGGACAGCTGTCTGCGGCCGAACGTGAGCGCACTGGTGCTGAAGAAGCTGCTCGCCAGGCCGAAGAGGCCTACCGCGCCGCCCAGACGGAAAGCTTGAAGCTGTCGCAGGAGCTGGCTGAGTTGCGCGGCACCGTGCAGTCGGCCACCGCCGACGCAGAACAGGCCGAAGCGCGCCTTGTCTCGGTGCGCCGCGAACTGGAAGACGTGGAGCGTCAACGTGCCGAAGCCGACCGCGCCGTGGCTGATGCGCGCCCCAACGTGGAAGAGCTTGCGCGGCGCGTCGAAGCGCTTGAGCGCGCCATGGACGAGGCCCGCGAAACCTTGGCTGAAAAGCAGGATGCCGTGGTGCCTCTGCGCAAAGAGGCCGCGCGCCTGAACGAGGCGCTCAACGAGGCCAAGCTTAAGGCGGCCACGCTGGCCGAGCGCGAAACGTATGCTGCCCGCATCGTGGATGCCCGTGAGCGCGATATCGCCCAGGCCGATGCCGCCGACATTGAGGCGCGCGAAGGTCTGGTGCGCAAGCGGGTAGCGCAGCGACGCGTGGAGCCGCTGCTGGCCGTGCTGGATGACCTGGCCGAAGGCGCTCGCCGCCGCACCCGTGCGTTGGAAGACGCCGCAAACGCTGCCCAGGACGCCGCCGGTGGCATGCACGCCGCCGCGAACGAGGCTCGCGCCGCCGCCCGCGCCGCGCACGACGCCTTCGATGAGACCAACGCCCGCATGGGTCAGGCCCGCGTCGACAAGGGGCGCCTGGAAGTGCAGGTAGAGGCCGCGGTGAACGCCATCGTCCACGACTGCAAGACGCCGCTCGACCATGCGCTCGATCTGCCGGCCCTGGAGGATAGGGGAGCGGTGGAAGACCAGGCGTTCAAGCTGCGCCGCCGCATCGCGAACATGGGCACCATCAACCCGGATGCCGCCGAAGAATACGAGCGCCTGCGTGAGCGCTACGACTACCTGGCCGCTCAGCTTGCCGACCTCGAAGGCGCTCGCCGCGCGCTCGGCAAAATCGTGCGCGTCATTGACGCCCGCATGAAAGACGACTTCATCCGTACGTTCGAGGCGGTTAGCAAAAACTTCAGCGAAATATTTGCCGTGCTGTTCCCCGGTGGGTCGGCGGAACTCTCACTCGTGGATCCCGAGGACTTGGAAAACACCGGCGTGGAAGTGACGGCCCAGCCGCGCGGTAAGCGCATCACGAAGATGATGCTCATGTCTGGCGGCGAGAAGTCGCTCACGGCACTCGCGCTGCTGTTCGCGGTGTATCGCATTCGCGCCACACCGTTCTACATCCTCGACGAGGTGGAAGCCGCGCTCGACGACTCGAACCTGCGCCGCCTCACGGCTTACCTCCAAACGCTGCGCGACTCCACGCAGCTCATCATGATCACCCACCAGCGCCGCACCATGGAAATGGCCGACGTCCTTTTCGGCGTCTCCATGCAAGCCGACGGCGTCACCAAGGTAGTCAGCCAAAAACTCGAACACGCCCTGGCCCACGCGGAATAATCTCACCCCCTGTCATCGCGTACGAAGTGGCGCTTGCGGCGCTCCGCGCTTAGGATGACAGGGTGCGTGGCTACTTCATCAGCAGTGGGATAATTATCGTGAGTGCGAACGCACACATGAGCACCCAGTTCACGTTAGTTAACGCATGTACTCCGGGGCTTGTTGTCTCTTTCTTTTGATCAAAGCCTACAGAGGTGAAGAAGAGAATGGTGACAAGCGGAACAAGACGTTCGGCCCCTTCCGCATCTCCGAGCGCGAGTTTCACAAAGTACCAGATGAACGATGCTGCGGCTATAAGGGCCATAACCAGTACAAAAATGGTATCTCTCTTTTCCGCCGTGGTCTTTTTCGATAGAGGTGGGCGCACATCATCACTGCATACATTGGTCATGGTTTCATTCCTTCCGTTGCGAGAGCAGGGCCCTCTGGTTGGGGTATAGTGGTTTAATCAGGCCGTTCTGCTTGCAAGCAACGCAAGTGTATCATACTATATCCATTATGGATATATGAAAGGAGCACGATGGCGAAGCGCAGCCCGTACGAAACGGGGGAGCTTTCCGATAGCATCTTTCTTATCCTCATGGCTACGCTTGAGCCGGTGCATGGGTATCGCATTATGCAGGTGGTAAAGGAATCCCTACAAGGCGAGGTGGAAATTGGTCCCGCCACCATGTACACGACGCTCAAAAAGCTGAAAGCTGCAGGCTGGATTGTGGAAGTTGCCGACGACGCGGGGGATGACGAAGCAGGCGAAGGTGTCGCGCGCATTTTGTATGTCGCCACCGACGAGGGTCGCTGTGTGTTGCAACATGACCTCACGCGACGCAAGCGACTGATTGCGATGGCGGAAGAGCGACTGGGCGCAACGACGGAGGAAAATCATGGCGAAGTATAGGTTGTGCGGCGGCCTGTCGATGATGCCTGCGCATGACACCGCGCTGCTCAAGCGCATGAGTGCGCAGGGGTGGCATGTGGTGGACTTGAATAGCGCGCTACTTTACCGCTTTGAACAGGGAGAACCACATGCATACGACTATGAAATTGATTACGAGCACGATTTTTCTGCCGAGGCGCAGGAAATCTTCCGCGCCGGAGGCTGGGAGCCGGTAGTCACGGGTCCCAGCTGGCAGATTTTGCGCGCCGAGGCAGGAACCACGCCGCTTTATACCGACGACGAATCGAGAGTCGATACACTGTCGTCAAGTCGGGCGCGCATGGGATGGATGGCATTCATCTGTGGGCCTATGGCTATTATGCTGCTTGTGCTGGAAGAATGCCTTTCCTCGCAAGGTCACGAGGTATGGTCGTGGGTAATTCTTATTGTTGCGTTTGTTGCCCTCGCCGGTTTCGTGTGCTCGTTTCTGCCCTTCGTTGCCTCCACGATTTCCCTACGGAAAGTGCGCGGAGAATAGGACTGTTACTGTTCGTTTGATAGCTGAACGGCTTTTGTTGCCTTTATCGATATGAGCTACCAATCGTTTATAAGTGATGTATCATGGCGTTTATAGTCTATCCTTAAACTATCCACAAGCCAAAATCTGTTTAAGTTTTTAAAATCGTGACTGTTCCCTTTCGATGTTTTAATTCTTTGAGCATCGAATGGGTAGAATCTATACTGTTTTACAACGTACGCGTGTCACGAAAATGATCAACTGAATACAGTACGCTGATGATGGATTCTGGTGACGGATTGACGATTTTTCGCAACTGTGACATAAACTAGAGATGCTTATAAAAACTAACTATGTGTTGCATTGTGATGCGAAACGATAATGGAGAATAAAATTAAACCTATCTTAAAATATCGTGGAGGAAAATCTAAGGAAATTGGTTTTATTGAGCCATATCTGCCTTCTGAGTTCAACCGTTATATTGAACCATTTTTTGGTGGAGGGGCTCTCTTTTTTCATCTTGCCCCGCGCAATGCAATCGTAAATGATTTGAATGAACGGTTAATGGGTTTTTATGTTGGTTTACGGGATGACTATCCAAGAGTGCGATCGGAATTATCACATTTGCAGGAAATATATGAATCCAACAGGGCAGTATATGATGCAGAGAAAAGAAAAAATCCTTCTAGTCGTGTCCTTGATCCAAACGAAGAACTTTACTACACAATGAGGCGTATGTTTAATGGGCTCGAGCAGCCCACATATACATCTGCCACTTTATACTACTTCATAAATAAGACAGCTTATTCCGGAATGATCCGTTATAACAAGAACGGAGAGTATAATGTTCCCTATGGTAGATATAAGCATTTTAATACGCATCTTATAACTCCTGACCATATCGAACTTCTTTCTAGAACAAAAATGATGTGTGGCGATTACCAAAATGTCTTTCAAATGTGTGACAGAAACGATTTTGTCTTTTTGGATCCTCCATACGACTGTGTTTTCTCAGATTACGGTAATAAAGAAACGTTAGATGGTTTTACAGAGCGTGAGCATAAACGGTTAGCCGAAGCTTTTGAATCTCTTCAGTGTAATGCTTTGATGGTAATTGGGAAAACCGATCTGACAGTGTCGCTGTATTCGAAGTATATAATTGATGAATATGATAAGACATATTCAGTTAATATACGCAATCGATTTAAATCTGAGAGTAAACATATCATAATTTCAAATTATTGGAAGAGTTAGGTATGGGGACAATACGGTCTACTAGAACGCTGCTATTTACAACATCACCACGATCTCCCGAAAAAATGATTCCTGAGATTAGATTATTGATAAATAATCTGGAGGGCCATAAATGGTATGAGACCACTCAAAGTAATTATTATAAATTACTTATTGAAGAGGATTTTTTTCACTCTACAGAAAATGAATCAAGTAATCCCGCCTTTTCTGCTAGGGATAGGGTGAATCGTGGTCCCCAGATGCTTGGTTTTATCAACTTAAGGCCAGAAATTACTTTAACGCAAGCAGGTAAAAAATTCTTATATTCCTCGCGCCCGGAAGAAGCTTTGTTGAGGCAAATGTTGAAGTACCAATTGCCTTCGCCATATCAAAAAGCCTCAAAGGCTCTTGGAGATATTTTTTGGTGTAAACCTTATCTTGAGTTATTACGTTTAATTCGTTATTTCGGCTCTGTTACTTTCGACGAAATAAAGATTTTTGGAATACAGCTTACAGACTATAGAAGTTTTGATCTGATAATTGAGAAGATTGAAAAATTTAGGATGGAAAAGGCTATAACGAAAGAAACGTACGTCCAATTTTCTGGGAAGGTATTTGATTCTGAAACGAGAAGTATTTATCGTTCTGAACTTTCGAACAAAAACTACTCTGTTAGAGAATCATGCGAGTTTAGTGAAAAGAAATACCTTTCAACCAAGAAACAAAATGCAAGAGACTATACAGATGCTCTTTTTAGGTATTTTGCTATGACTGGTCTTACGGCTGTTTCCCAGTCGGGGCACTCGATAGGAATAGCTCACGATAGAATAGAAGATGTTGATTTCATTTTGGATTCAGTTGATCGCGATCCAGTGTTTGTAGATGACCTCGAAAAATACCAAAATTGGCTATTCGATCCTACGACTCCCTCACTAAGTACAGATAATGAAGAGACTCTTCAATTAAAGATTAAAAATATCGATGAAAATTTTTGTACATCCGGAATGGATATCAGTACTTTGAAGAATGCATACGACTCCTTGCGCACTCTACGCAAGGAGCAATTGCTTAATAATAAAATCTTGGTAATTAAGGACATGAAAGAGTATTTTGATATCGTTGAGGTATTTGATCGTATAAAGCGAAAAGAATACTACGATAATCCTCTTATGTTTGAATGGAATACATGGCGTGCGATGACGATGATCGATGGCGGAAGGATCAATGCCAATCTGAATTTTGACGATTACGGAAATCCTTTGTCTACTGCGGCCGGAAATAAAGCCGATATAGAGTGCGATTATGGTGATTTCATTCTTAATGTTGAAGTAACATTGCAAAGTGGTCAAAAGCAATATGATAACGAAGGTGAACCTGTTGCACGGCATATCGGAAAAGCCAAAAGCAAATGGAATAAAGAGGTTTTTTGTCTCTTCGTCGCCCCTCGTGTATCAGACGCGACTATAGCTCATTTTTACTATCTGCAAAACATAAATATTCGCCATTATGGCGGCAAGGCTTTAATTATTCCTGTTTCTCTTTCTACATTTGTAAAGATGATTCAAGATAGTTATAAAGCTTCATACAAGCCAGAACCTTTTCATATCATGAAGTTAATTAATCGAATTGAAGCGCTAAAAGATCAAGTTTGTGACGAGATTGAATGGTATGAGAAAGTACAAATTGAAGTTGCATCATGGTTGAGAGACTAATAATTTCATTTTGTTCGGTTTTTGAAGGAGTCTGACATGGGATTTTTTGAGCGCATTAGCGAGGGGTTGTCTCGTTCGCGTGATAAGTTTAAGGAGCAGATGAACGTCCTTCTGGACCGCGGTCCCGACTTGGACGAGGACTTTTGGGACGGCCTTGAGGAAACGCTCATCTTGGCTGACATTGGCGGCGCGGCGGCAAGTGAGATTGTTGAGAACCTGCGCGACCAAGCCACGCGCAAAGCTCTGCCGGATGCGTATGCCGTGCTTGACCTCTTAAACGACCAGATAGCCAGCACGTTTACGCCGGGCGGCGAGGAAGTGTTCGGCGGTGGCGAGGCCATCGTGCTCTTCGTGGGTATCAACGGCACCGGTAAAACCACCACGGTGGGCAAGCTGGCCAAGGAAGCCACCGACGCCGGGCGCACGGTGCTTCTGGGCAGTGCCGATACGTTTCGCGCGGCGGCCATTGAGCAGCTGGAAGTGTGGGCGCAGCGTGCCGGCGTGGAAGTGGTCACGCGCGAGCGCGGCAGCGACCCGGCGAGTGTGTGCTACGACACCATCGAGCGCGCCGAAGCTGAGGGCGCCGATCTGGTGCTGGTGGACACGGCTGGCCGCCTGCACACATCGGCCGACCTCATGCGCGAACTGGAGAAAGTGGTAGGTGTGGTGCGTAAGCGCGCAAACATGCCCGTGTACACGGTGCTGGTGACCGATGCCACCACCGGTCAAAACGGCCTGGCCCAGGCGCGCGAGTTCGACCGCGCCCTCGATTTGGACGGCGTCATTGTGACGAAGCTCGACGGCACCGCGAAGGGTGGCATCGCGCTGGCCGTGAGCCACGAGTTGGGCCTTCCCGTACTCAAGATCGGCGTCGGCGAGGGCCTCGACGACCTCAAAGACTTCGACCCCCACGACTTCGCCCGCGCCCTCGTCGGCGACTTCGACGAACGCGAATAGGGTATTCTTGTGAGCGTCGGCGCGCTTGTCGCGCGCCGACCGCTTCAGTAAGGTGTTTCGGTTCATCTGATACCACTGCTGTTTGATGCATGCGAACAGGGAAGGTGTCTTCGCCGGCCCTTTCGTCACCTTCACCTCTTCCCAAATGTGCGCTTCAACCTGGGGTTGCGCCTCGGGTGTGGGGTGGGGGGCCGTGCTATACTCGTCTCTCTTTTCGGGATAGAACAGGGGGGTGTGGATGGCTCGCAACGAAAAGGAACCGGTATTGTCTGACAGACTCGTTGAACATGATCGTCGCGGGCTTGAAAAGGTACTCGACTCCATCTCCGACGGTTTGGGTAAATTCGCGTGTAACGAAGAATTCACCGTTCTCTATTTCAGCGACGGCCTTGCCGCTCTGTCCGAAGTCGATCGTGTGGACGTCGAAAAGCAGGGTTTCAACAGCGATATCTATATTCATGTTGATGATCGTCAGATGGTGCGGCAGGCCATCATGGACGCAGTGGCGGCGAACGAGCCCTTCACCTGCACGTATCGTTTGTATCGCAAAGAGGGCGGGTTCCGCTGGGTCAAGGCGCGCGGCGTTCCTACTGGCGAGGTTTATCAAGGGCAGTTTCCCATCATCTACGTGTTCTACACCGACGTGACCGATGTGGTGGAGACGAGCGAGCAACTAAAAGAGGAACTGGAGCGTCGGCGGGTTCTCATGGATCTAACGGGCGAAATGTTCGTGGAATACGATCACGTGCTCGATGAACTGACGGTACTTGGCGCATTTCAGCCCTATTATGACGGCCCGGAGCGCATCAAGCACTTCAGTGCATACGCCGAGCAACACCACGGCGAGCGGAATATGCAGCTGCTTGATAAGGCGAACGCGCATGTGTTGATGGGGTCCGAGATCGTTTCGCTGGAGCGGCTGATTACCCGTGTTGACGGGAAAAACGTGTGGATGTCCATCAGTGGTCGCACGATCCGCTCCGAGGAAGGTACGCTGCTCAAAACCATCTATCGGTTCAGTGACATTGACGATCAGAAGCGCGAACGCGAGTTTCTCCAACTCCAAGCGGCTTCCGACGATCTGACGGGAGTGCTTGGGCCCAGCGCGCTGCGCTCGCTCGTGAATCGGTGCTTGCAAGAGGCCAAGCCCCAGCACATGAATGCGTTTCTTATCTTCGATTACGATGACTTTAAGGGTATCAACGATTCTTACGGTCATCCGCTGGGAGATGCGGTGCTGGTGGGAGGCGCAAACGCGGTGCGAGGCGTGGTGCGCGAGCAGGACTGCGTCGGGCGCATCGGCGGCGACGAGTTCTGCGTGTTTTTGGACGGCATTACGAGCATTGATGACGCCGCCTGTATCGCGCGCCGCATCTGCAGTGTGTTTCCCTCCGTGGGGGAGTTTACGCTGGGTAAGCCCATCACCTGCAGCGTTGGCATGAGTGTGAGCGTGGGAAGCAACGCATCATTTGAAAAGCTGTACCGCGAAGCCGACGCCGCCCTCTACCAAGCAAAAGAATCCGGCCGCAACCGCTACGTCTTATACGACCAGGATACAACCTAACCCCTCCCACGAGCAAAAGTGTACCGCATTCGGAATACTTTTATCTAGAGGCATCAGAAAAAGTATTCCGAATGCGGTACAATAAACTCCTTCTTTAGCGAATGCGTTCGGAAGGAGTCCGTATGCTCACCACAGCACAAGCGGCGGAGAGGCTTGGCGTATCAAGTCGGCGCGTGCTTGCCCTTATCGAGGCGGGCGACTTGACAGCTGAACGCTTCGGGCGCTCGTGGATGATTGATGAGCGCTCGGTTGAAGAGCGCGCCCGCATGCCGCGCATTTCAGGGCGGCCAAAGATGGGGCAGAAACGCCTGATGAGCCTTAAATCGTACACATTGATGAATCGCAACCATGCTGTGTTTGACTTCGTGTATGACGATGAGCGCAAGCGTGTTTCCATCGGTACCGTGCATGAAGGAGCGGCGTGGGCGCCGCTTGGGTGCCGGAATGGAAGGTCGCAGGCCAAATGCGGACGACTTTGCCACCTGGCTGCGTCGTCGTTATATGCCGCCGCTGCGTCCGGAGGCGGCGCGTCTGATGCGTGCGGCGTGTGTTTCGTCCACCGATGCGCTCATGTTTGGCTCGCTGGGTTTGAACCTTTCCGATCAGTATTGGTTTAAACCGGAAGGGGTCAACCTTGATTGGTATGAGGTCAACTTCTTCGAAAACGGTTATGAGCGTGCGACAGAAGGTCCGCTGCGCACGCCTGACAGTTCAACGCCGGGTGCGCTCGAGAAGCGATGGGAACGCGTGCGAGGTACAGACTTCCTGATCAAAGGCTCTTCGGGAAGTGACGAACGCGAACCGTACAACGAATTGCTTGCCACGCGGCTCATGAAGCGCCTGCTGAGCGAAGGGGAGTACGTACCCTATCGGCTGGTGGAACGCGATGGTCATGCCTGCTCGTCTTGCCCGACATTCGTCACGCCTGAAACTGAGTTCGTGCCCGCCGCTGATGTGGCGGTGTGCGCTGGCATCAGCGAAGGGCGCGATTTCTACCGCGGCTATGCGGCGTTTTGTGAGAGTAAGGGCATACCTGACGTTCGCACAAGCCTTGCGAAGATGATCGTGTGTGACCACCTCATGGCTAACTTTGACCGCCATCGCTGCAACTTTGGCCTCGTGCGCACGGTTGAGTCGCTGGATGGCTGGCGCGTGGCGCCGCTCTTTGACAACGGGGCGGGCTTTTTCTCGCGCGCCTCGTTGCCTGAACTTGAGCAGGCGCGCTTCACGTGGACGGCGAACCCGTTTGATGAATACCCATCCCAACAGCTGGCTCGTGTGGAGGATCTCAGTTGGTATGATCCCATCTTGCTCGCCAACTTTGCCGATGAGGTGCGCGAGGTGCTCTCAACCAATTCCGCCTTGCCCGCAGCCTTTGTTGAACACGCTGCACGCCACGTCCAACGCAACATCGACACCGTTAACGACCTCGCCGCCGAACGAAACCCCGTGTGGGCAGGCTTCTAGCAGTAAGTGCCTCGCCGGAGTTCTCCGTCAGTAGACGAAGGTGTCATCACACCACCTCATTCACGCAGTTTTGGGGGAGGGAAGGCGCGACTCGCTTCGCTTCGTTATAATTCGAGTTTGATTGAAAACGTTACTTCGCGGCAAGGAGTTTTTCCCATGCTTGAGAACCTTTCCGAACGACTGCAGGGCATATTTAGTGGGTTGCGTGGCAAGGGCCGCCTGACCGAAGACGATATCAACGACGCTATGCGCGAGATTCGCATGGCGCTTCTGGAGGCCGACGTCAACTTCAAGGTGGTGAAGACGTTCGTCGCGCGCACGAAGGAGCGCTGCCTTGATGCGGAGGTGCTCGACTCGCTCACGCCGGCGCAAAACGTCATCAAGATTGTGCTTGACGAACTGACGGAACTACTCGGTCGCACCGACTCCAAGCTGGTGCTGGGAAGCCGCATTCCCAACGTTATTATGCTGGTGGGACTGCAAGGCTCCGGCAAGACGACCGCCGCCGCGAAGCTGGCGTATCGTCTGAAGCAGGAGAACCACAACCCGCTGCTCGTGGCTTGCGACGTGTACCGTCCCGCGGCGGCCGACCAGCTGCAAACGCTTGGCGGCGAGATTGGCGTGCGCGTGTATCGCGGTGACGGGCAGGACCCCGTGCGCATTGCCCAGGAGGGCATCCAGGACGCCATCGACAACCTACGCGACGTGGTGATTGTGGACACGGCGGGCCGCCTCCACGTGGACGACGAGATGATGGAAGAAGCTGAAGCCATCAAGCGCGCCGTGAAGCCTGACCAGATTCTCATGGTGGTGGATGCCATGACCGGCCAAGACGTGGTGAACGTGGCCAGCGCATTCGCCGAGCGCGTGGATTTCGACGGCGTTATCATGTCGAAGATGGACGGCGACGCGCGCGGCGGCGGTGCCCTTTCCATCAAGCAGGTGACGGGCAAGCCCATCAAGTTCATCTCGTCGGGCGAGAAACCCGACTCGCTGGAAGAATTCCACCCCGACCGCATGGCGAAGCGCATCCTCGGCATGGGTGATGTGGTCAGCCTCATCGAGAGCGCCGTGAAGGTGCAGCAGGAAGAAGTGGAGCAGGAGCAGGCCGAACGCATGATGCGTGCGAACCTCACCCTGAACGACTTCATCGACATGAACCGCCAAATTCGCAAGATGGGTGGCGTGTCGAAGCTGATTGCTGCGCTGCCCGGCGGCGATAAGGCGCTCGGAAGTGGCCAGGTGGACGAGGGCGCGCTCGATCACATGGAAGTTATCATCAACTCTATGACGAAGGCCGAACGTGAGAAGCCCGACCTACTGAACGGCTCGCGCCGCGCGCGCATTGCGGCTGGTGCTGGCGTGAGTGTGTCGGATGTGAACCAACTCATCAAGAAGTTCAACGAAACAAAAAAGATGATGAAGAAGTTCATGCCTTCCGCCGAGGAACTGGCGGGCGGCAAAAAGGGTAAGAAAGGCAAGAAGGGCCGTCGCCGCCGCATGGGCCTCCCCGGCGGTATGGGCGGCATGAGCATGGCGGACTTGAAGAATTTACAAGACATGATGAAATAGGGTTCGGTGGCCGAAGGCCGCCGAACCCTCCACCATAAAGTTCGCGCGAATGGGGGAGGCGGACGACGCAAAGGGGGGCTTATGGCCTACGAGGAAGTGGCGATACCGGTGCTTGAGTGTAGGGGGCTTGAGAAGTGCTATGGTGCGCAGCCAGCGCTCGCTCCGCTTTTCCTTACGTTGCCGCGCGGGCGCGTGGTGGGGTTGCTCGGTCCGAACGGTAGCGGCAAAACAACGCTTATCAAGCTTATCGCGGGGCTTCTGCGTCCTACGGCTGGTCAGGTGCTCATCTGTGGTCGCGAGCCGGGGCCTGACACGAAGGCGCTTGTGTCCTATCTGCCCGAACGCCCGTATTTCGCGCCAGGTATGAAAGTGTCGCAGGCGATACGGTACTTCGAAGACTTCTACGCCGACTTCGACCGACTGCTCGCCCAGGACATGCTCGCACGCTTGGCGGTTCCACAGGATGCGCACCTTGGCGCGCTCTCGAAGGGTACGAAGGAAAAAGTGCAGCTTGTCATGGTGATGGCGCGACGTGCGGCACTCTATCTGCTCGACGAACCCATCGGCGGCGTCGACCCGGCGGCACGCGACTTCATTTTAGACACCATCATTCGCAACTACCATCGCGATGCCACCATCCTGCTTTCAACCCACCTCGTGGCCGATGTTGAGCACGTGCTCGACGAGTTCGTCCTGTTGCAGTACGGCACGTCCATCTACTGAAAAACAAGGTAAACCTGTCGTAACGCGCGGGTGAATATGGCTCGGGTGCTGTGAATTCTCGCATCCGCAAGAGAGGAGCTGTGATGCAGGGGTATGAGAGCAAGGAAGCGCTGATTGCCGAGATTCGAAAAACGGCAGCGCTGTTCGTAACTGAGTTCGACGACGTGGCTGAGGCCGAGGCCAATGCAATGGCCGAGGGCGTGGATCGCACGCCACGCGAGATGCTGGCCTACCAGTTGGGATGGATGGAGCTACTGCGTGGCTGGGATGCCGATGAGTTGGCAGGTAAGGATGTTGTCACGCCCGCTCCCGGTTTCAAGTGGAATCAAATGGGCGCTTTGTATCAGGGTTTCTACGACCGGTACAGCACAGAGTCGATGGATGGCCTCATACGGGCGTTCGAGGACGGCGTGGACTCGCTTGTGCGGTGGGTGGACGGGTTTTCCGACGAGGAATTGTTCGAGCCGGGCGGCAGGAAGTGGGCGCAATCAACTCCTTCGAACTGGCCAGTGTGGAAATGGATATATATGAACACCGTTGCGCCCTACAAGTCATTTCGAGGCAAGATCAGAAAGTGGAAGAAGACGCGAGCCTAGCAAAAACTGCTAGGACGCGGGGCGGGGGTAGGTGTGCCGAGCATACTCATTGTGGACGACGACGCGGATTTGTCTGCCATTGTCGCACGCTTTTTGGAAAGCGGGGGGTTTGCGGTCGAGCGAGTTGCGAGTGCGGAAGGTGCCTACGAGGTGTTGGGCGCGCGAGCGTTTGACCTGGTGTTGCTCGATGTTAACCTTCCGGGTGACGACGGGTTTGCAGCGTGCGCGGCCCTACGGCGCGCGAGCGACGTTCCCATCGTGTTCGCGTCGGCGCGCACGAGTGAGACGGATCGCATTGTGGGGCTTGACACCGGCGGCGATGATTACCTGCCGAAGCCCTATTCGCTGCGGGAGTTACTCGCACACGTGAACGCGCTTCTACGCCGCGCAGGGCGCGGGCACGACACCGGGCAACCGCTGATGGTGGGTCCGTTTGCGTTTGACGAGGCCGCCGGTGCAATCATGAAGCGCGGTGAACCGATAGCGCTTTCGCCGAAGGAGTTTGCGCTTGCCCGCTATCTCGCGCTGCATGCGGGCGAAACGGTGTCGAAGGAGCGACTGCTTGCCGAGGTGTGGGGTGCATTCTCGGAAGTCGAGCCGCAGACGGTATCGGTGCATATGAGCTGGCTGCGCGCGAAGCTGGAGGATGACCCAGCGCACCCTGTGCACTTCGTGACCGTGCGTGGTCGCGGCTATCGCTTCGAGGCAGCCGAAGGCGAGGGCGTATCGTGAAGGCAGGTGGGCAAGCGCGTTCGATTCGCACCCGGCTTATTGCATGCGCAGCCATCGCCTCTCTTGTTCTCGTTGCCTGTGCCGTGAGCGCAACGTATGTGTTATCCCACGATACTACGGCATCCCAGCTGCGGGAGGAAGTGGTGGCGCTCAACGAAGCGCGCGCCTCACTCAACGATGCTGGTGCGTCTTCCGAAGCTGATCAGGTGCTCATTGAGGCACAAGAGGCACTCCGCCGTGCAGCGGACGTGCGCAGTTCGCTGCCGATAGTGCTGATTTGGGTGCTGTGCGCGGCGGGAGCAGCGGTTGCGTGGGGCGTGGTAGCGTATCTGTATGTAAGCGTCGTGCGTCCCTTCACCAAGCTGGAACACTTTGCGGGTGAGGTGGCAGCGGGCAACCTCGATATGCCGCTTGCCTACGAACGCACCAACCCCTTCGGCCGCTTCACCTGGGCATTCGATAACATGCGCACGGAAATTAAGCGCGCACGTGCTGCGGAAGCGGAAGCCTTCGAGCAGGGTAAGACCTCCATTGCCGCGCTCTCGCACGATATCAAAACGCCTATCGCGTCCATTCGTGCCTACTCCGAGGCGCTTGAGTTGGGCCTCGCGCGCGACGAGGAAGAGCGTGCCAGCTATGCGCGCACCATCGCCCGCAAGTGTGACGAAGTGACCCAGCTCACCGACGATTTGTTTCTGCACGCGCTTGCCGATCTCGATCGTATGAGTGTGGTGCCCACAGACGCGCCCATTCACGAAACGCTGCGCGTCGCCGTTGCCGACTTCGACGCTACGGGCGACGTGCGTCTGGTGCGCGTCGACCACGCCCTTGTGCGTCACGACCCGAAACGCCTCGCCCAAGCGCTCGAGAACCTCATCGCGAACGCGCGCAAGTATGCGCCCGGCTCGCCGGTGGAAGTGTCCGGTGCGTGTACCACAGATGGCACCTACCGCGTTGACGTGCGCGACTTCGGTCCCGGCATCGCTCCCGAGGATCTCCCGTTCGCCTGCGATCGCTTCTACCGCGGCCGCAATGCCACGGATGCTCCCGGCGCCGGTCTTGGCCTCTTCATCGTTCACTACCTCATTGATCAGATGGGTGGCACCACGCACCTCGAAACCACCACCCCCGGTCTCCGCGTAACCCTCGAGTTTCCGTGCGAGCCTTAAGGACTTCTTAAGATTAAAACGCTCTGACCAGGTGATATTCTTTGAAATATCCTAAAATATCCTAAGTGACCTGTGATTGCACCATTGCTTTCGCTACGGCATTGACTAAATTCTCAACTGTTGGGCGTAGATAGTGCTTGCCGGAGACGCCTGGTGGGATGTGCCCCATGAGGAATTCCAAGGTGTCGAAATCTATGCCCCAGTCGTATTGCGCAAACGTACGCCACGAGTTGCGTAGGTTCGCAAAGGGTATCGCATCTTCCTCTATCTCGGCTATCCAGGCGTACTTTAGGCTCATGACATTGAACGGTAGGCCATCACCTCTATCGGCAAGCCATTCAATACCGTCACAAATCTTTGTCTGCGCTATCTCGTACAAACGCGTGCCATATGGCTCAGGGATAACAATGGTGCGTACACTCTGTGGGTTCTTGAGGTCGCCATCCGGCATCGGTGTATCACCTTCTTTTTCCATCCTCCGAACTATTGGCACAGTTGCGAGTTGCATGCCATGCGATTGAACAAGCGACACTTCGCTGGCGCGTACTCCGAGGGCTTCGCCAGATCGGGCGCTGCCAAAACATGCCAAGATATAGGGAGCTTCCACAAGCGCACCGTGTACGCGCTCAAAGACGGCGTTTGCTTGTTGCAGATCGTAGGTATCAGTGGTTCTTACTGATTTTTTCCTGGTAGGCATCTCATAGGTGAGGCGGAATTTGTTTGACTCGACCAACTCGTACTGTACCGCGAAGTCGAATATCCGACGCAACACGACAATCGCATGGCTCGCGTTGCCGGTAGAAAGTGTCAAGAACCAGCGTTGTACGCGCTCTGGTTTTACGCTATCGAGGGGGACGTTGCTCCATTCTGGGGCCACAATGTTGCGCCAACATATGAGATAAGCTTTACGAGTGTTGTCCTTGGTTTTACCCTCGGCGACCCTTCTGTTAATCCAAGGGAGATACCACATGTTAAAGGCTTCTTCGATGGTGGGAACAGGGTGGTCATTCGAGTGCTTAACTCGCAGCTTACTCAGTTCCAGGCAAGCTTCTTTGTAGGTACAATAGACTGTACGTGATCGCCTCTTACGGCCCTCGGGGGTGTTCTCCATCCACCTTAGGACATGCTTGTTCTTCGTTATGGTGGTAATAGAGCCCCATGAACGCCGCTTACGCTTTCTGGGCATGGTATACTTCACCTAGCCTTTCGACTTAGGTTGATGGGTTCTTGCTTAAGCCTCGCGCAGGGTGGCCGCCCATATGCGTGGGGCTTTCCTTACGATTGTCGCTATGCCTCCTAGATTTATTAATCTGGCATGCCTTCTTCAATCCAGTTGTCCATGTCTGTCATTATGACGCTGCAGTACTTCGCTCCGTAGTAAGGGATGCTTTCCGATGAATGGAACCAACCCTCGACGTTTTTGTCCGGGTGATCCTCTTTGTACTTCTCGATTATGTTGTTATAGACGAGGCTCGATAACACTATTCTGCTGCCAACGATCTTATCCCCGTAGCTTGATAGCTTTGCTGCTTTGGATACTGCTTCGCCCATCCATACCGTCGAGTTGATGCCGGTGCCTTTTCGCCCTGCTTTTATAACGTGATCGTTGCCAAGCGCGACTCCAATGCCGGCTTTTATCTTCTCGTATCCATGCTTCCGCAACAATGCGTTGAGCATGTTGAGGTAGGTGTTAATCCAAGCCGTCTTATTGAACACTTCATATACATCGCTTTTATAAGGCGTGGTGTATATCGCATAAACGCAATCACCTCTGATGCCAAGCTCTCGTTCCCGGTCGTCTCCCCTCAATATCTCGATAATTTCCGACGTGAAGGAGCGAACGACCTTAGCGACGTACTCTTGATCGTCCTTTGCCATGAGCGAGGTGGAATCCCTTATGTCGACGAAGATCGCCATGACCCAAGAATGGTAGGCATTATCGAAAGTGAAATTGTCATCAGATGGGAGTTTCCCAGATTCAACAATCTCAATTTTCCCAGAAAGAATGTCGTCGACCCGTTTCTTTCCGCTCTTGTAGTCGTACCCCATATTCACACTCCAATCACATAGCAGATGGAAAAACCAGCGATAAACAAGATCAGTAGATACGTGGAAAACGAAGCTACCGAGTGCCAACGCATTTTCGTTCGGCATATCTTAGAATTAATATATATCTGGTTAACTAAGTCGTCCTCGATGGAGTAGTCTTGACTAACCAGTTCTCTTTTGTAAGATAAAAAATCCTTATGCTTGGCTATCGTGCCGAAGTACAAACTCGAATCTCCTTCACATTTCGTTCTAGGTATAAGAGACGCAAACAGAGAGAAAATAACGAGTGCGGTCGAAATTAAAATGCCCGCCAGCATAACTAAGCACATCGTATTCGACTTACCGGAGAGTGCGGCAAAAACAGAAGATGAGAAGTTGTCGTTCGAGAACAAAATTGCCGCCAAACCAGCCAATATTGCGGTAGTAACCCCGTTTTTCCCATCGACGCTTTTTACAGATTCGACCGTGCGGTCGAGTATCCAGCGATATTGTTCGATGTCGGAATGAGTGGTCATCATTCCATCTCCTTGCCTGCCTGGAACCATACGACCACGCCCTCAAATTTGACGATGCGCCCGTCATCTCCTGTTATCACGATGTCCTCGTAGCTGTCATCCCAGCTATCAGGGGATAGGATCATCGTGTTCGCGCCCCGGTAGAGTCTTCTCATTACATAATCGTCGCCATCTATACTCACGACTGCTATTGAGCCGTTCTTTGGCTCCATACGGCGGTCTACGAAGATAAAGCTACCTTCGGGGTACACCCTTGACATGCAGTTACCCTCGACCTCTAAGAAATAACCCTCGCGGTGCCTGTCCCATACTTCGTAGGGGAGTGAGATATTGTCCTCTAATATCTCGGGCATTTTTGCATCGCCAGCGTGGACGCGTCCGAGAAGTGGCGCGTACGCTTTGCGCGGGGGAGAAGGGATAATTGCTCCTGGTGGGTAACTTATCTCCTGCTTTGGTCTTTTTGTCAAAGGGTCAATCATATCCATGCCGCCATCTTCGATAATGTGTCTCTTTTTTAGTCCGTAGCAGGCAGCTATTTTTTCTACGGCTCCCATTCTTGGTTCTGCGTAACCATTTTCCCATTTTGAAACAGCATTTTCGGTGACGCCAGCAATATCGGCAAGCTCACGCTGGGTAACGTCGAATATTTCCCTGATCTTTTTAATGTTATCTGCGACACCCATGGATTACCGCCTATCAGTAAATATTTTCTTCCATTTTAGTAAATATTTTCTTGACAGTCTACAGGAAATAAATTACTGTTTATGACGAAAGGAGGGCAGATGAAGACGATCGAAGAGATTCGCAAAAACAAGGGTATTTCAAAAGTCGCGGTTGCGAGACATTTAGGCGTGTCAAGGCCGTGTTATAGCCGCTACGAGAACGATCCTAGTACAATGCGAATCGAAACCGCAAAGAAGGTAGCCGAGTTTCTTGGCGTCGATGTGCAGGATATTTTTTTCATCTCTGACAGGAAATAAATTACTGTACCTACTGCGAAGCGGGCTAGGGAAGGAGAAATCGATATGAGCGATCAATGCACGTTTGGACTTCCGAGAAAGACCATCGATGAGTTCGCGACTTGCGAGCTGGTGGATGAGTTGAAATGCCGAATCGATTCAGTCGAGTACTCACACATATCGGAGAACGCCAAAGCGGTCGTAGAAATTGACGGCCCTGCCGACGTGCTCGCGGTTCATGCATCCTGATTCAAATTACACCACGCACATTTACAGCCAAATAGGCACATAAGCGGTAGCACCGTGCCTCCCTTCCACGGGACGGGCGTCACGACATCAAGGGGGTCCCCGTCAGCTACCGCCTGTGTGCCTATTTGGAGGGCACATTGAAAACCGAATAGACACGGAAGCGGCAGCATAAACCAGAAAGGAAACCGCATGTCGTTTTTCATTGCAGCTGATGAAGTAGAAGATAGGTGGGGTAATACCCATAAAGAAGAGCGTCTACGTATTGGGCGTATTGTTGCAGTCGTTGTGGCCTTTGTCGTTTTGCTTGCCGCAATTTTCACCTGCTTCAAAGTCGTTGACACCGGCAAGATCGCCGTGGTGACCCGCTTCGGAAACGTCGTGAGCGTTGAGGGACAGGGCTTCCACGTTAAAACACCCATCGACCATTACAACATCATCGACGTAACGCAACAGCAGGTGACGGCCACCTATTCGACAGCAACAAAGGACAACCAGAGCGTGAATCAAGAGGTCACGGCGCAGATTGTGGTTGACCCGGAAAATGCTGATGATCTTTACAAGAAGTTCCTCGGTAATCACATGGATGGCATTGTCGCACCGGTGCTGGCAGACGGCATCAAAGCCGCAACTGCCAACTACAGCTTGGAAGGCCTTATCGAAAAGCGTGGCGAACTTTCCGCTGACATGTTGAAAGCTGTACAAGACCGCCTTGCCGCTTATGGAATAAAAGTCGTAAGCATGGAAGTTAAAAACGTAGAACTTCCCGAGGAATATAAGGCAGCGGTGGAACGAAAGAAAGTTGCTGAACAGGACCAAGAAACTGCGAAGGTAAAGAACGAGACGGCGAAAACAGAAGCCGACACAAACAGAGTCATCGCTGAATCGCTCGATTCGCGCAACTTCCAAAAACTCATGATTGAAAAGTGGAACGGTGTCTTGCCGCTCTACATGGGTGGCGACGGCTCGCTTGACATGTTGTTGCCGGATGCAAGCCAGCAGTAACACCAGTATAGGCAGCAAATTGCGCTGCCGCTTTCGTGCCTATTCGGCTAGTACCTTGAAAACCTAGGGCGCAGCCTAATACCCACTCCCGTAAGGGCTAAGTGGAGAACACCTGCGCTATCAGTCACTGCAAGCATCAGATAGGGAAGGAGGAACCGATGGAAGAAACATGCACAGGCTTTGAGCTCATGGCGCAGAAGGCGCCGATATTCGCAGGCATGGCTCAGATCGCGGGGCTAAAACCCAAGGGGTCATATTCAATTGCCGAGGTTTCACAAGCCTCTGGTGTCGCGCCATCAACGCTGTTTGAGCACGTGAGCCTTGGGTTTCTTGAAGCCAGATTGCCGCCAGGGAGAGAGCGAGGCCGCAGGGTCGAGCCGGAGAGTTTCGATAGGTATTGGACGGTGCATTGGCATGCCGAGTAAACAGAAAGCGCGCCAAGCCCTGGAAAGCAAGCGCGCATCCGTCAAAAAAGACAAGAGGATGATACCACAAACGCGAGCCTTTGACATGGTTAATGACGACCCGGAGGCATGGAACCGTGCATGCTGGGGCTTTGGCGCCATGTTTAGCCTTGTGTGGGCTGTGGGCATAGTCCTCTACATCCTTTGATAGGAGAAGGCTATGGAAGCAGAGCACTCATGAGCAGCATAAGTGGCGCCGATATGGCGCAAGCAGTTTGCTGCTGGATTAAAGATCATCCTGCTGCGTTCAAGTCCCTCATGCATATCGTGCATAGGGAGGTTGATAGCGGGAATCCCTGTGTGCAGCAGGGAGACGTTATGAAACTTGCAAGCTATGCGGGCATCGAAGTGACTATAACGAACCAGTTTAGACGAGACAGGACGCTTTGGCCTGGCATCGCACGATACATGGTGATGTTGAGCCCCCGCCTTGCGCGCTCGCTTGGTTTTAAGGCATCCAAACTTGATCGTGACGATGTTGATCTTATTGCTACTTGGCACGAAATAGTCAACCCAAACACGTTCTTCCTCGCGAAATCGTGGAAAGAAGCGAAGAGGTTAGTTGAAGAGGGAGACGTGAGCGCCCTATGAAGCAAACCTTCACGATTGATGGAACCCTTGCAGGACAAAACGAGATTACCAAAAGCAATCGGACGAACTACCATGCCGGTGCGCAACTCAAGAAGCGCGAGCAGGAGCGCGTCGTGTGGGCTATCAAGCAAGCTCACTTGAAGCCATTTAGCAAGCCAGTTTCTGGCTGTATCTACATCGTTTGCCCGAACATGCGCAAAGATCGGGACAACATTGAAGGTGGAGCAAAGAAAGTCATCCTCGATGCCTTACAGGAAATGGGCATCATCAAACGCGACTCCTTCAAGCTTGCCTACGAATTCCCCACTAAATGCGTCCTTGGAAAAGACCCACGCATCGTCGTGATGATAACTGACGAGGAACGCACCATCGACCACATCCCCTATTGGACTCAGCTAGACAGTGATAACTGGATGGCCTGATGAAAGGAATCACAATGAGCAACACAAAAAACGTTGAGTTAAAGGGTGCCGGAGAGTACGGCTTGGACTCCCATTTGTATGAATCTCTTACAGACGAAGTATTAGAGGAATATCTATACATCGCTGATGAAAACTTTTTGAATGGTTTCATTGCGGGAATGAACTTCTTCTTAGTTCCTAAGGGCGCAGAAACCCACGGTACAAATGTGTGTGATTACTTCTCTAACGCACTTCGTAATGTTAATGAAGCAAAGTCAAAGTCAAAGTCAGGTAGTTCCTTTGAAATTTTAGGTGCTGTCGGTTCAATTCTCGGTTGGAATTAGTCATGAAACCATTCACCGAGGTTAGGTTCAGCGGAACTGATGATGAGGTGCGCCAACAGTGGCTCGCTCGTCGAAAGCATGGAATAGGAGGCTCAGATTCCGCTGCTATCTTAGGCATGTCTCCCTATTCGACACCACTCACTGTGTGGCTTGAGAAAACTGGGCGCATAGAACCCCCTGACCTCTCCGAGAAGGAGAGCGTCCACTGGGGGAACATGCTTGAGGATGTTGTGGCGCGAGAATTCGCTTCGCGCCACACCGACATGAAGGTTCGCCGAAAAAACGCCATCTTGGTGAGCAAAGAGCATCCGTTCATGTTTGCGAGTGTAGACCGTCTCGTAACAGATGCTGATGGGCGCACCGGTGTACTTGAGATTAAGACGGCAGGGGCTATGCGTGAGCACGACTGGGACGACGGTATTCCTGAGTATTACCTTCCTCAGCCGACACACTATCTTGCCGTTACAGGCTATGAGTTTTTCTGCGTGGCTGTACTGATCGGAGGGCAGAAGTACCGCGAGTTTCGAGTTGAGCGCGACGATGAAGATATCTCCGCACTTATCGAAGCCGAGAAACGTTTCTGGCGCATGGTCGAAGATGACGTGATGCCTGCCACAACTTGTAGCGAGGCTGACACCGATGCACTCACTCATATCAATTGCGACCCGTCTGACGAATACCTCGATATGCTCGATGACGATGCCCCGCAGATCAGGCAGATAAGTGAAGTTAGTGAGCAGATTAAGCGCCTTGAAAAAGAAAAACGCCAGCTCGGAAACGAACTTAAGCAGATGATTGGCTCAGCTAAGGGAATCCAGACACCAACCATGAAGATTACTTGGGTGCGGTCGAATAAGACTTCATTCGATACCAAACGGTTCAAGCAAGAAAAACCCGATGAATACACAAAGTATGTTAAATGCAATCCGTCAGACGGCGGATTGCGAATGTCTGAGAGGTCGTAAATGGGAAAGATTGCAGAGCTGGCAAAAAGCCAGCAGAACGATATTGAGAAACCCCGAGTAACCATTGCGGACGTTCTCAAAAAGCAATGGCCCAAGTGCGACATTGCCACGCTTCTCTCATGTGTCATGAAGTGTTCTGCCCTTGGGTTGGAACCGTCGGCTGTTGACGGCCTTGGACGTGCGTACATCCTGCCATTCCGAAATCACGGGCGCATGGAGGCCACGTTTATTCTTGGTTACAAGGGAATGATTGCTCTTGCACGCCGCTCGGGCGAGATAGAGGACATATCAGCGCGCGCTGTTTATGAGGGAGACGAATTCGAATACGAGTTTGGTCTTAACGAGAAGCTGCGCCATGTCCCAGGTAATGGCGAGCACACGCCGGACAAACTCACATACGTCTATATGGTCTGTCACTTCAAGGATGGCGGTCACTACATCGACGTTATGACAAAAGCGGAAGTTGAGGCAGTACGCAAACGCTCGAAAGCAAATGACAAAGGTCCTTGGGCCACAGACTACGAGGCTATGGCTCGCAAGACGGTTGTCCGCCGCGCCTTTCCCTATCTTCCGGTGTCGATTGAAGCTCAATCAGCAGCCGTATCAGACGAGACAACAGGAGGCTTCACGGCTGATCTGAGCCGCGTCATACCACCTTCTCCTAGTGTTCCCGAATACGAGGTGCCAGAGAGTGAAAACGAGGCCCAGGAGCCGTCTCCTGGGCGCAAGGCAGCATGCAAGACATGCGGGAACGTTATAGACAACGTGACAGAGGATGCCGAGCTTTCTGACATCAAGTTTCAGTGTTGCGACAATCCTGACTATGAGTGGGTGGTGTAAATGAGCATCAACCGAGTAATTATCAGCGGAAACCTCACGCGTGACCCAGAGTTGCGCTCAACGGCCAGCGGCCTGCCGGTCCTTGGATTCGGCGTGGCCGTAAATGATCGCCACAAGAACCAGCAGACGGGCGAATGGGAAGACTATCCCAACTTCATCGATTGCACGATGTTTGGCGCGCGCGCCGAGAGCCTTTCACGTTACCTCGCCAAGGGCACCAAGGTATCTATCGAGGGCAAACTGCGTTGGAGCCAGTGGGAGCACGAGGGCCAGAAGCGCAGCAAGATAAACATCATCGTAGACGAACTTGAGTTCATGTCGAGCCGCAGCAGCGAGCCTGAATATGACCCCGCTGAAATCGTTGACGCATCTTCTTCGGTCTATGACGAAGATATCCCGTTCTAAGATCATGAAGTATTTCGATCACGATACCACTGCGGGCAACGACGATAAGGTTGTGGCTTTGCGTCTCTTAAAAGGCGGCGCAGCTGTGGATGCTTACTGGTGCGTGCTTGAAGAAATCTATCGCTGTGAAACCGACTTTGCAACCGACAAAAACCAAGCTGGTTTCGTTGCCCTTGCCCATAGGTTGTGTGTAGACGCTGACACATTGTCTGACTGGATTGACTCGATGGTCGAAGTGGGGCTATTGCAGGCTACAAACGACGGTTATTCGGTAGGAAGCGAGCGCGCCGCCAGGAACATAGCAAGCTACAACGCACGGCGTGAAACCGCACGTGAGAACGGTAAACTTGGCGGACGCAAACCTAAGAGTAACCGAGTAAAAACCAAGCCGGTTACCAAAGGCAAACCAAGTGCTAACCCAAGCCCTGCCCAACCCAAAACTAAGGAAAAGGAAAAGTTATTGGATACCCATAAAGGGTATCCAAATAACACAGCGTCGGACGGCGCGGCTGCGGCTGAGGCCGCACCGCCCGCCGCTCAGTACGGTCCACTGCGCTGCCGGATGCCTGGGTGTGATGGTCACCTGCTCCCAGACCCATCCCTTGGCAAGTTCCGGTGCGGTACGTGCCGAGCAACGTTTGACCGAGGGGAGTTGGGCATATGACCCCGTCCATGAGGCAACTAAGCGGCCTGAGCGTGGAGGTCGCGAGCAAGTTTGGCATGCCGCACATTCACTGCCACTACCGCTTCGATGACACCGACAGCAACCGGCTCGATGATGGCGCACGGTGTGCGATCTGTGGACGCGTGGCAACCAACTCTCACCACGAGCCGCCGAAGGGCCTAGGAGGGGGTAACCGCCAGTTCGCACTCCAAACCCCCATGGGCCTGTTTATCCTCAAACCCGCGCTGATTGCGTTGTGTGGGAGCGGTACCACCGGATGCCACAACGGGTTTCACGGGGGTGCACGGTTTAGTGCGCAGTGGGTATGGGAGCGCCCTGAGTATGGGGAAATGTGGTGGCAAGGATACTGGCTCTCGCACGGTATAGCACCCCACGATAATGCGCTTTACGAAATGGGGCACTGGGAGATTAGCGACGTGAAAAAGAAGACAATCATTACGTATCGCGGTTCTAGGTCGGTGATGTTCAAATGATGCGCCGAACGCTTTACCTATCAGGGCCAGTATCTGGCATACAAGGGGACAACCGCGCTGAGTTCGAAGAAGCGGCAAGGCGCCTTAAGGCTGCTGGGTATGCAGCGCGAATACCGCATGATGACATCAAGCCAGGGACTCCGTGGACACAAGCCATGCGGCTATCCCTCATGGCAATCATGGCACAAGCAGACGGGCTCGCCATGCTGCCTAACTGGCGGTTAAGCCGTGGTGCAATGCTTGAGAAGACGGTTGCTTGTGCGCTTGGTTTGCCAGTGATGACAGTCGATGAGTGGGTACACCTGAACTGAGAGGATGACATGAAGCGCGAAGCTATGATTGCAAGGACCTACCTGCGCCGCTACGGGGCACTTGCATGGCGGTAGAGTCTGCCACACGAGACTACGAGGAGGCCCTAAGCCGAGCAGAATCTATGTCATCTGTTGCTGGTGTGCCTGGTTCGCGCTCATCCTCGCAAGACAAGATGGCTGAGGCGGCAATTGAGATGATGCGACACGCCGAGCACATCAAGGTGGACAGTAGCGTGCTCAATACGGAGCGAGACATGCGGCAAAATGTGGTGTTTGCCGTGTGTGACAAAAACGCGCTGTGGGGTGATGTCTTGCAGCTCGTCTACATCGACGGACTTAGCATCCCTGAGCTTCACAGGGAACTCGATTCGCGCGGTAAGCCCTTTGCTCGCTCATCGGTCTACCGACTGCATGAGCGAGCCTTAGAGAAGGCCTACGAGGCCATGATCGAACTTGGGGTTAAGCCCTAAACAATCACTAAAACTAAAGATGGGAGGTGGGCTGGATGGTCATCTACGGAAGCGTGGCGGGAATCATCCACCGCGAAATGCAACCAGAGCCGGTTGATAAAGAGCCTAAGCCTGAACCCAAGAATAAAAGGTACATCCCCCGACCTGTTGTAGTGGATGGGGAGCATGAGTATCCAAGCGTCAATGCAGCAGCAAAGGCTCTTGGATGTATCCCAGGCGCGCTGAACCGAACGCTCAGCGGGCAAACGGCATCGTACAAGGGTCATACCGTCAAGTATGCGGATGAGGCGTAAGAGGCATGCAGGAAAACTACTTCGACGGTCCTGCTGCGTGGGAGGTCTACTGTGCGCGCATTGATGCCGAACTGGCTGAGCTGAGACGCGCCAACCCAGGGTGTGGCACATGTGAGTACGGCAATCTTTGCCCGTGTTGTGGCAAGGCGTACTGCATGGAGCTTGCATCCTGGTGTGACCAGGATAAACCTGAGTGCGAATACGAGCTGTACGAACAATCGTTAAGTGACATGGTTGGAGATACATATGAGTGAGAACAAACGCGAACTGACCGACGAGGCGCGTGAGGCAGTGGAGCGGCTGCGGGAGGTCCCTCCCTCTTCGATAAATCGACAATTCATTCTCGTTATGATATTGATGAAAGCTCTCGGCATAAAAAGCAGCGGGCTTCCCTCGAATGACCTAGTGGCAATCCGCGACCGCCTGTGCGATCTCATCGAGAACGGCACTGAAAACGTGCATTTATCGCCTGAATTGGTAGGAAATTTACCAAAAACAGGCAAAACCTGTCAGATTCCTGAGGTTGAAAGTGACAGGTACGTTGATGTGGCGGCGCTGCGGGAGCTGGCTAATAGACTTGAGTGCACCGCAAAATTCGTCAAAGAGGACGAAGGTGTTGAAAAGCTCGCTAGCAACCTCAGTGAAGCAGCATGCTCTTTGTGGATGATTGACAAAGAGACGAAGACAGATGACGTGCATGCAATGTTCTTAGAGGCATCCCAGGACATTTTGAAAGCCATAAGCGGCGCGTCGGTAAAAGATAGCGAGCGCGAGGCTGCGGCTGATTTGGCGCATGAGCCAGACCCTGAACGCGAGGCGGCGGCCGACTTCGTTGAATCACGTGGCGGCCTAAAAGCCATCTATACGATGGAAGTAAATTACGAGCGAATGAAACTGTTCGCGGACATGCTGAATCGCGTGGATTCGCTTGTATCAGGAGACGAGCGGCCCGCCTTCGGTGAGACTATAAGCCTAGATGAAGCGCATGAGTTATTCGAATGCATATGCCGCGAACTTGATAAACGCCTCATGCCATGCGATCTGAAATGGCCCAAGTGGGACGATGGGTTTCCTCTAACACGAGATGATGCTCCTGATGGGGTGTTCTCGGTTGTACTTGGGCTAAACGGATTGGGATTTGCACTGCTGGACAACATCCCTGTTACGGGCGACACGAATTGCCTGCTGTTCACCGGTCAGTGCGCGCCCATAGAGCGCCCGAAGCCCGAGGTGCTGGGAGCGGACGGCCTGCCCATACGCGAGGGCGAGACGGTGTGGGATATCACGAGCCCCAACGACGCAACAGCAATCACTGTATGGCAACACGGAGGCCCTTTAGAAGTTGTTGGCTATAACCAAGAGCGTCCGGGTTACGTCATCTGCAAAAACGATCAAATGCTATTAGTCGACTGCCTTGTCGACCAGCTCACCCACACCCCGCCTGATACTCAGGAGCGCATTAACGGGGGCAAGCGCACGGCGATGCTCGATTATTGGGGTTGCCGTGGCCTTAGTTGCGGCGAATGCCCCGCGAAGATTGACGGGCTGATGCCGAAGCAGCGTTACGGCACATACGATTGCATCGTGGCCCAGGGTCTGGACATAGCGCGCCGCGAGCAGGAACTTCGAGCGCGTACGGCGGGTGATACGAAATGAGTACGGAGCTAATTAACGAGGCCATTCTTGAAGCACGTGGCTTGATCAGCGCCCTGGAATCTGTCGTTGCGGTGGGCGGCGATATTGACGATGCGGTTTGGTGGATAGAGGACGCATCGAAATCACTTGCGGGCATAGCAAACGAGATGAGGGTTGAACGATGAACGATAGCTTGAAAGCGGGCTGCGGTTGCCTTTTCGGATTGCTCCTCGCCGCCGCCCTTGTCATTGGCGGGATTGTATACGTAGGAAGTAGGTCATCCGAGACTGTCACCGTCACCGGAAAAGACGTGAAGAATACCTCGGAAAGCTCTACCTACATGGTGTTCGCGGACAAAGGGGTGTACTGCGTTAAGGACACCCTGCTGTTCTGGCGTTGGGATAGCTCAGACATGTACGGCTCCTTACATGAAGGAGAAACCTACAACATCGAGACTGTTGGGTGGCGTGTGCCGCTCCTGAGCATGTACCCAAACATCCTCGAAGCAAAACAAGTTCAAGGTGATGCGCAATGAGCGACATCATTATTTCACGCCTCGAAACAAAAGAGTGCGGACTGTCTGTCTGGAACCAAGACAAAAGTAATTGCAACATGCTTTTTCGCCCGAGGCACACTATGACGCTCACTCTTGCAAATCACCGAGAGGACACGTGGCCGTGGTATTCGGATATTGAATTCACGAACCGGAAAGCTTGGTTTCAGTTTGTCAAGCTCGTAAACGACATGAACAAGATGGTTAAGAAGCTACCGAAAGACCAATGGGGGTTCCCAATTCTCCCTGATGGGGACTTGAAAGAAGGCGATGAGTCGTGAAGTGTGCGTACTCCTTCCCTGCGACCAAGTGGGTCGAAAGCGTAACGATGCACGAACAGTGGCGAAAGATGGCTGAGGAAGTTGTCGAAGTTAACGAGGCCCTATACAGCTATCGCTTTGCCGATGGTGACCTGCTTGCTATTGCCATAGAGACAATCGACGTCATACAAGCGTGTGAAACCATGCTTCGCATGTTAGAGGTAAAGGGCGTGAACGTCGAAGAAGCCATTGGCGCCGTCTATGTGAAGAACTTGGGGAGAGGTTACTACGGTGGGTGATATCAAACTTATTGGGTGCCCATTCTGTGGCGGCAACGACCAAGACATAGGCGTGACGAGGGCGTTTGAGGGTGTGTATGTCGGAGATGTCACCTGCTCATGTGGTTGTCAGATCATTTCTGGCGATTACGCGACAGAAGAAGAGGCGATAGCAGGTGCAGCGAAAGCCTGGAACACCCGCCAGCAAAGGAAGGGTACGTGTCACTGGGAGTGGGACGACACGGAAGGCGCCTGGGATACCGAGTGTGATAACAAGATGTACTGGGATACCGGGCTGCCTCCTTATTGCCCGAACTGTGGCTCAGAGGTCGTGGAGTGCTGGGGGGAAGAAGGAAGGGTGTGTACGGCAAAGACTCATGCCCCCGCTGTGGTGCCCCGAGGTGTCACCAGCGATATAAAGAGCCACGCAAGAAAACATTCACGCTTGGCGAACATGTTTCGAATTTGCACCCCGTTGACGGAGTGCTGTGCCCGAAGTGCGGGTTGCCTTTTTTGGTACGCAAACTCGATTGCGAGGATGGGTGGCTTGAGAGCGATTGCGAGTTCGAATTTGTACCGAATTACTGCCCGAACTGCGGAGAGAAGGTGGTGGAGTCATGAGGGAGAGCATCGAAATCATAACGTGCGACCTGTGCGGCACGCAGTGTGAGGATGTCGAAGTTGTTAATTACCCGGTCGTATTCATAACCGAGCAAACGGAATGCCATTCGTGCGAACCATACATCGACAACACAAACATCGACGTATGCCCTGTGTGCAAGGAGAAGATACTCAGGGTCAGAGCGAGCGGGTGTATGGGACGTAACAATTACGAGGTGGTGGCACGATGAGCGAGAAGAAGTACCTGCTGACACACGACGAGATTTGCCAGCTCCAAGACATTTCACTGTCTACACAAGCATGGGAAGATGATGGTAACGACGAGATGGTGAAACAACGGCAAGAGGAATATCGCGCGATGCTCGAAGCTCACGAGTACAAGGAGCGCACGTGCCTGATGATCAAACGCCGCGAATGCGAGCAGCTGTGGAATGATTCGACCGCCTATGACTGCTCGGTGTGCGGCCACCTGAATCTCGATCCTATCGTTGGAGGCTATTGCCGGTATTGCAGGGCGAAGGTGGTGTAGCTATGAAGATTGCTCATAAGCTATTCCCTGATGAAACCGGCTATCTGGCATCCATAAGTACGAAAGACGTTGAGTGTCCGTACTGTGGCGCTGAACTTGAAGTCGAATACGACGATCACGAAGGGTGGCCGCTTAGCGAAGAATGCTTCGACACGCATGTAATATGCCCTGCATGTGAGCGCGAATTCGAATTGGCTTGCCGACTAGACTTTATTTACGAAGCTAAGTTGTTAACAGAGGGGGCTTGGTATGACTAAACGTAAACGCATTACGTGCTGTCCGCATTGTGGGAGTGACGAAGGCTTCTACATTCTGTCTGATTATATCAACGTGCGGTACGAACACGGCTTTGATGGCAGTGAGCGAGACAACACTGACTTCGCCGGACCCCGAAGAACCGCGTTGAGTTTTACTGCGAGAAGTTGCAGCAGCGGTGTGATGAGTTGAAAGCTGAACTGAGCCTATGCGGCGGTGATGCTGAGTGATCTTATTCGTTATGTACTATCTGGCAATGATTGTTGCAGTTCTGGCCGCAACCATTCCGGCGTCATTTTTGTTCTATTGCGGCCAGGTTTGGCAACCATTAGTCCTATTGCTTGTTGGAGCGTGCATATTCCACGAGACATCTAAGCGAATGTACGTAATAAAGCGCGGTGAAAAGAAGGTGAGCGATGACTAAGACATGCAACACCTGTGGTAACTGCGTGATATGTGGATGGCGACCGAACCGCGAAGTCATGACGATCAGTTATAAGTGCGACGTGAAACCCGGCCATGTATACCCAAGCGACGATGATTGCGACGCCTGGGTGCATGGTGAACCGCGGGAGCGGGCTGAACGAGAATGGGAGCAGACAGAGCGAGTGTGGGAGGAACACCATGGGCGATAAGACATGCGGGACGTGCGGGCATAGCCCATGGCATAACGACACAATGGCCGTCTGCATTCTCGACAAGTTCTGCTATTACTGGGTGGATGCCGATGCAGAGCGCCCTTCGGGGCGCTTTTTTGTTGCCGAAAATATTATAAATAGTTGCCAAATAGCATTGCATAATAATTAGCAATAGTTTATAATATAGTCATCGGGTAAGGGAAGGACGAAGATGCCAAGCGAAACAGAGAGAAAAGTCAGGAACGTGCTCAAGCGGTTCAGGAAGGAGGGATGGACGGAGCGGCCAGGAAAGGGAAGCCATGTGATCTTTGAGAAAGACGGGAAGACGGTAAGCGTTCCAACCTCGAAAGACCCGATCAAGTTGGGAACCTACCTGGAAATAGCGAAGCAGGCGGGGTGGCGTTAAAGCCCCGCCGGGCTTCCGGCTTTGAAAGGATAAGCAATGGGAAAGTACATCTATGAAGCGGTTCTGCATCCCGACGAGGAAGGCGGGTACTGGGTGACGGTTCCCGATCTTCCGGGATGCGTGACCGAGGGAGAAACTGTGGAAGAGGCGGCCTTCATGGCGGCTGACGCGATGAAAACCTACGTCGCGTCCCTTTTGATGGATGGTCGCCGCCTTCCAAAGGCGACGTTCGGTGCTGATGTTGAGGACGGCGGATTGGCTATAGCCGTGTTCTTCGAGACGGACGAGAACTACATCGTCTCCGGCGAGGTCATGTCGGCGGCCCAGGCATCGCGCGAGCTCGGCGTGTCTCCCGGGCGCGTTACTCACATGATCGACGCGGGCATACTCGAAGGTTACCGTGAGGGCAGGCGTACGTACGTCACGGTCGAATCGGTGGAGCGGCGCAAGGCCGACGATCCCAAGGCCGGAAGGCCGAAGAAGGCGGCGATGGCGTAGGAGAAAGAGCACCGCTTCGGCGGTGCCTTTTTCATATCGGCTGCTGAACAGCTGATAATAAAAGCGATAAAACGGGTATAATCGCAGTCTGGCTTGGTGTTCGACGGATGGGAGGATCATGGCGGTTTCCATTGGCAAGGGCGAGTTCAAGGCGTACATGTGCAGCGTCATCGACGGCATGGAGGAGGGCAGCGAGCAGTACCGGCGATTCAGTGAACTTTTCCTCACGGCGTGCGGTGTGATCGATACTGACGGCAACCTGACCGATGAATACAAGTGCTCGCCCTATTGGGCGGGCGGAGACGACGGTACGCCTCTTCGCCCGAGCGTGCAATCCGAGCTGCTCTCGAAGCTCTCTCCGCGCGTGCGCGAGGCAGTCGTTTCGATGGAGACCGAGCATGGCCGATAGGCTCCCGCGCTCTCCGAAATACAAGCAGGCCCAGGCGTACTTTCGCGGCATCCTCGCCAACGAGCGGCGAATCAGATGTTTGGAGGCCGAGATACAGCGCCAGCAGTCGCGCCTCACGCTCAACGGTGTCGAGGGCGGTGAGACGGTGAGCCGCACCATGGAGGGCGACGCGCTGGAACGTGGGTTTGTGAGGCTCTATGACTACTGCGACGCGCTTGACACCGAGCTGGTGGGCTACGTTGAGGAGCGCGAGGCGGCCATGCGCGCTCTCGCCGAGCTGCCAGACGGCGACATGGTGGAGATCGTCTACCTGCGCTACTTCGAGGGTCTGCGCTTCCCGGCCATACACAAGCTGCTCGCCACTAGCGACCACCCGATGAGTGAGCGCAAAATGTACTCGCTGCACGAGCAGGCAATGTGCAGGTTGTGGCGTTTCATTCCGCGTGAATATCGTCAGCGGAAAAGTGTGCAGTAAATTGCAGTAAAATGTGCGCTATAGTGTATTTCAGCAGAGCCGTCCCGATGGGGGCGGCTTTTTTATTGTCTGCAACTTATCAGTATTGGAGGTGCAGCAGTGCCGTCGTCCAACCCTCGCTACAGCAACCCAGCTAAGCGCCGCGAGATTCGCCGCTGGCTACTCGCAACACAGCACAACTGCGCGCTGTGCGGTCAACCGATCGACAAGACGCTTAAAACACCTCATCCGATGAGTGCAGAGGTAGACGAAATAGTGCCAATAAGCCGAGGGGGGTCACCAATTGCGCGCGACAACGTGCAGCTAGTGCACCGTATCTGCAACCAGCGTAAGGGCAACCGAATGGCACACGAGCCACGCAAGACAATTTCCGAACCGTTACCAACGTCAAGAGAATGGTGAACATGAACGCATACGAATTCATTGATGCCTACGTGGGGCACTGGGTAGACGCTGGCGGAACGATCTACGGCAACAGCCTAGACGACGTGTATCGCAGCGCCGTTGCACTGCATAACGAATTGTTCCCGCCTGTCGCCGAGCATGTGGAATTTGGCTTTGTTGAGCAAGTGCCGAATGAGGTAGAGGAACGAGCCTGGGGGTGATGCCCCCCCATGGGGTCATGATGACCCCGGAGGCATAGCGCCAATCCCCCCGTTTTTTGAAAACCACATTTGAACACAGAGACGCCGAAGGAGGTGCCGTGATGGCCGCGCGCAAAAAAGAACCAAAAACCCTGCTCGAAGCAGCAAAAAGCGGGAACACGCTCGAAACGCTAGAGCGCCTGCGCGACAAGCTGGCCGATTCGATTGAAACATGTGAATCGGGTCGCGACATTGCGGCGCTGTCCCGGCAGCTTTCGCAAGTGCTTGAACAGATTGAAGAAGTAAAACGCAACGAAGCTGGGGCGAGCGATAAGGAGGTGCCGCTTAATGCCATCCTTATCAGCGTCAAAAATCGGAAACCAAGAGCCAAGGATTAGGCTCGAACCTGATTTTGATCTTGATTATGGCGAAGACGCTATAGCCTTGGCGGCGGCATACGGGCTTGTTTGTGACCCTTGGCAAGAAATCATTATTCATGCCTGGTTGGCACAGACGCGCGGAGGGTTGTGGGCGAGCACCACGTGCGGCGTCCTCGTTCCTCGCCAGAATGGCAAAAACTCATGCGTGGAAGTCCGTGAGTTATTCGGCTCGGTTGTTCTTGGCGAAAAAATACTTCACTCGGCTCACAACGTCAGTACGTCGATGAAGGCGTTTGAGCGCCTGAAAGTATTTTTTGGCGAGAAAAAGAACGACCCAAGAGCCAAGTACCCTGAACTCAACGCGTTGGTGAAGCGCATTAACAATACCAACGGCAAAGAGGGCATTTGGCTTAAAAACGGCGGGTCGGTTGAGTTTATTTCCCGCTCCCGTGGCAATGCTCGCGGTTTTACCGTTGACCTAACGGTATACGACGAGGCGCAAGAACTCACCGATGAACAAATGGAGGCTTCGCTTTATGCGAAGGCCGCAGCCCCGCTGGGCAATCCTCAAACGATCTACTTAGGCACACCGCCGAACCACAACATCACCGCCGAGGTGTTCGGGCGCGTGAGAAAAAACGCGCTCAATAAAGAGCCGGGTATGTGCTGGCATGAGTGGAGTGTAGAGGAAGTCGGCGACGTTACCGACCGTGGCCGTTGGTATGCCTGCAACCCGGCGCTTGGAATCCGCATTAGCGAAACCACGGTGGAAGACGAACAGAAAAGCGCCAGTCCCGATGGCTTCGCCCGTGAGCGCCTTTGTTGGTGGTGCGGCACCGTGCAAAACCCAGTGTTTGCCGCTGCCCAGTGGGCTAAACTCGCCACAAAAACGCCGCCCGAGGGCGGGAAGCTTGCCTATGGCGTCAAGTTTTCCGCAGATGGCGCGTACGTCTCGCTGGCTGTGGCAATTAAGCCAAAAACCGGCAAGCCTCATGTTGAGGTAATTGAGCACCGCTCCATGGTTAATGGCTCGGCGTGGCTTGTGGACTGGCTCGCCAGCCGGTGGAAGCGTGCGGCCATTATCGTTGTTGACGGGAAATCAGGCGCGCAAGCCCTTGTCGATAATCTCCGCGAACGCAAGGTGGGCAAGCCTGCATTGTGCATGCCAATGGCTAAAGACGTTATCGCCGCCGCCTCAATGTTTTTAGACGGCGTGCGAGAAGAAGCAATTACCCACTACAACCAACCGGCGCTCAATCTTGCGGTTGAAAGCGCCCAGAAAAGACCAATCGGCCAGGATGGCGGGTTTGGTTTTCGCGGCTATGACGACGTGGACGTGTCGCCGCTTGAAGCCGCCTCGCTCGCGCTGTGGGGAGCGAAAACGACCAAACGAAACCCCAGTAGAAAGCAGGTGATTCTATGATTGATTTTATCCCCACAGCCATTCGAGGCATGACGCAAGAGGAAACGGCCACGCTAAAGCGGCTGCTCAAAATTTTAGATACAAAGAGCCATCGCAACAAAATCCGCACTACTTACTACAGCATGCACAACCGGTTAAACGATATGGGCATCGCGGTACCTCCGCAGCTGACCAATACGCTCACCGTGGTGGGATGGCCCGCGAAAGCGGTTGACCAGTTGGCCGCTCGCTCGATCTTTGATGGCTTTGTTTCGCCGTCTGATGCATCATTGAATGGCCTCGAAAGAATCTTGCTCGAAAATAATTTCGAAAACATGTACAACCAAGCCACCACGAGCGAACTAATCCACTCGTGTTCGTTCTTTACCGTTTCGGCGGGCGCGGATGGCGAGCCGCAGGTAATCATTTCTGCATATTCAGCCGAGAATGCAGCAGCTGAATATGACTACCGGCGAAAGCGCATCAAAAACGGCCTTACCGTCATCGAACGCGACGACGATGCCAACAAAGAGCCATGCCGGATGAACCTATACACCGACAAGGCAGTGATTGAGATTGCGCGCAGTGGTGGAAGGTGGGCGGCGACACGTAAGCGACACCCACACGGTCGCCCTCTTATGGAGCCGTTAATCTACAGCCCTTCGCTTGACCGACCATTTGGTAAGTCGCGCATTTCGCGTGCGGTTATGAGCATCACCGATTCGGCGGTGCGAACGGCCTTGCGCACTGAGGTAAGCGCGGAGTTTTTTACCTCCCCGCAAAAGTACCTCATGGGTGCCGATAGCACGATCTTTGAGGACAAATCAAAATGGGATGCGTACCTGGGCGCAATCTTCGCCGTGTCAAAAGACGAAGATGGGGACATTCCTCAATTTGGCCAGCTTTCGCAAATGAGTATGCAACCGCATACGGAATATATGCGGAGCCTAGCGGCGCGATTCAGCGGTGAAACGAACATCCCGGTGAGTTCGCTCGGCGTCATCCATGACAACCCGTCAAGCGCAGAAGCGATTTACGTGGCCAAGGAAGACCTCATTATAGAGGCGATGAACCTCAACAAGACCAACGGCATTGCGCTGCGCAACGTTGCGCTACTTGTTATCGCCATGTTGCAGAACAAGCCACTGCCGAAGTTGAAGGACGACGAACGGGCTATTAAGGCTCATTTTCGCAACCCCGCTATGCCGTCCGTGGTCAGCCAAGCAGATGCCATGTGCAAGATCGCGTCCGCTGCGCCGTGGATTGCTGAAACTGAGGTGTTTTTGGAGGAAATTGGGTTTGACGAAGCGCAGCGAGACCGCTTGCTGTCCGACAAGCGCAAGGCAAGTGCCGTGGGTGGCTATTTGTCCCAGCTTGCAAAGCCGGTAGAAGCTGCACCGCAAGAGGCTGATGTAAATGATAAGCAACAGCCAAATTGATGAATATTCGAGGGCCATTGACAAGGTTTGCGAACTGGCAAAGATGGGGTTTAACGAAAAGGTTCTGGCGTTGGTTGACGCTTTCGTTCTTGCGGTAGACGAGCCAGAGCGAGCGTTATTCCGAGATGCAATTATTGACGAAGTATATGCGCGCTGTAGTGTTAACGCTTCCATTGCGGCCGAACTTGCCGACGAGTTCTTTTCACAGGTAGCGGCGGCCGAAGCCTTTCCGGTGGCCCTTGCGCCGCACCAAGACACAAGTCTAGAGGCCGTGGATGCTCGCGTGAGGTCGGCCGCAAAAGTGCTGTTTGCTGCAAAGCCGAACAAGGCCGCATTCGTTAACCGTATGGAATCATTCATTGAGCGCCAAGTAAGCATGGCAGCCAATGATGCCATGGCCGACAACGTAGAAGCTGCTCGAAATCGTAAGGTAGATCTTCGCTATGCTCGCATGACCGCTTCGCCTGAGCCGTGTGGGTTCTGCTTCATGCTGTCATCGCGCGGGTTTGTTTATCGGACGCGCTTTGATGCAGGAGACGGCCATCGGTTCCACTCGAACTGTAAATGCCGAGTTGTCCCTGGCATTGATGGGAAGACGAGGGTAGAAGGATACGACCCGGAAGGCATGCAGCAGCGCTGGGCGATGTGTCGAAAAACGTGCGGTTCAGATGACGCAAAAAGCATCATCAAAGAGTGCGAAACGCGCGATGCGGAGTGGCTGTGGACGGGCAAAGAACCGAAGCCAATCTACCTAAAGCCGAAGGAAGCCTTTATTGGAGCGCCAGACGAAAAAGACCTACTAGCGCATGCGGCGCTTTCTCGAAACGGCTTCGCGATTACGGTGCGAGAAGAAAACGCACCAGAAGGCTATTCGAACATCGATCTAGAAATAAATCAGCAATTGTGGGAGATAAAAAGCCCCAAAAGTGGCAATGAACGGGCTGTGGAATCGAATTTAAGAAAGGCGAAAAAGCAGTTTGGAAAGCAATACAAGCCGAAAAGCACAACGGCGCGCGTTGTTTTTAACGGTCAAAAAATGGAACTTTCGGATGAGAAGGTAGCGGAAGAACTCGTAAAGAGGATGAAACAACATGGAATTGAAGAAGTCCTTCAAATACGGAAGAACGGGACGGTAAAGCGATTAAGGGCATAAGAAAAGCCCAATGTCCCTATTAGCAGAGCCACCAGGCTTTTCATTGCTTACATTTTACCATCACACACGCCGTTAGTCTAGCGGAAGGGCGGCAGTCTCCAAAACTGCAAGCGGGGGTTCGATTCCCTCACGGCGTGCCATATTTCCGGGTAGTTCAACGCCAGAACAACGGGCTTTGACCCCGTAAATGCGCGTTCGAGCCGCGCCCCGGAAGCCATTTTAGAAACAAGCGCCTACGGGCGCTTTTTTCATGCCCATTTTCGGGCACCACCCACGTCACTGCGGGCGGAAACCGCAGAAACACGCAACCAAGCGGAAAGGAGCACCCAAGCATGGGCGACGAAATTACTGCCGTGGAGCAGGACGAAAAAACCGACGAGGCAACCGAGGTGGATACGGCTGAGGCCAAACCCAAGGAGGCCGCGACGGACGAATTTACGCCGATCACGACGCAAGAAGAACTCAACAAGATCATCAGCGCTCGCGTCAAGCGCGAAAAGGCCAAAACGGCCGCAGCAATTAAGCGCGCGGAGACGGCGGAGGGGCTAGTGGCTGAGAAGGACGCACTGCTAGCCGAAAAGGACGCAGAAAAAGACCTCGCAACGTGGAAGGCCGAAGCCGCCAAGAAAAACGGCGTGCCCGCAGAACTGCTGCGAGGTGAGACGAAAGAGGAACTCGAAGCCCACGCCGAGGAACTGGCGAAGTTCGTAGCCCCAGCTACCCCCGTGGTGACCGGCGACGGCGAACAGCCATCAACGGGTGGCAAACCAGACCCGTGGGCTGATTTGGCAGCAAGTGTATTTGGACGAGATTAAGGAGTAAGAAAACATGCCCAACATTTTACAAACTGGCGATATTACGATGCCGCGCGAACTTGCCGGTGGCATCTGGCAAAAGGCGCAGAAGGGTTCCGTCATTGCAGCCCTTTCTGGTGCTGAGCCGCAGAAGTTCGGCGAGAAAGATATCATGACCTTTGAAGAGCGCCCGCGCGCAGAACTTGTGGCTGAGGGCGGCAAAAAGTCTTCTTCCGCCGCAAAGTTTGGCCTGCGAACGGTGAAGCCGCACAAGGTGCAGGTTACCGTACGCTTTTCTGAGGAAGTCAAGTGGGCCGACGAGGATTATCAGCTTGACGTGCTGAGCACCCTTGGCGGTTCGCTGTCTGGCGCGCTCGCTCGCGCCCTTGACCTCACGGCCATCCACGCAATCAACCCGCTTACTGGCGATAAGGCCGATAGCATTACGGAGCACATCGGTAAGGCTACCAACATTGTTGAGGCGGGTAACGACCCCGACCTTGACATTGAGGCCGCTGCTGGGCTGATTATTGCCGATGGTTTTAAGCCGACAGGCGTTGCGCTCGATCTTGCCTATGCATGGCAGCTTGCGACGCTCCGCTACCCGGATGGTCGCAAGAAATTCCCCGAAATCGGTCTCACTACCGACGTGACCAATTTCGAAGGTCTCAAAGCTGCGACGAGTGACACCGTGTCTGGCAACCCCGAGGTTGCAGCCCCGACGAATCTTCTTGGCATTGTTGGCGATTGGGGCACGATGAACTGGGGTGTGCAGCGCAAGATCGGCGTAAAGATGATCGAATTCGGCGACCCTGATGGCCAAGGTGATTTGCAGCGAATGAACCAGATTGCACTGCGCGCGGAGGCCGTATACGGCTGGGCGTTTATGGATATGAATGCGTTCGCCCTGATCAAAAAGCCGGTGGCCCAATGAGGTGGCGAAACGTTACCACGGGGTGCGTCGTTGACGTCCGCGATGATAAAGAAATGCCTATGGGTTGGGTTGATGCAGATACACCCGACGACGGCCGACCGGATATGACGTGGAAAGTCGGCGAGATTGACGCGTACGCCTCCGCAATGGGAGTTGACACGACGAAGCTTGCCAAAAAGGACAAGCTGGCCGCCATTGAGGCTGTCGTGGAGGGTAAAAACTAGGGAGGTGGTGCCACATGGAGGCTTTTGCAACCATTGAGGACTTGCAAGCCAGGTGGCGCACGCTGACTGCAGACGAACAGGCACGAGCCACAGCCAAGCTAGCGGATGCTTCCGTTATCATCGCTACCGAGTGCCAGCGCGCAGGAGTGGACGTGGCCGACCCCGACGAATTGACCGCCGCGAATCTGTGCTTGACGACCTGCGAAATGGTCAAGCGCGCCATGCTTGCGGGCACTGACCAGGTGCCCATGTCGTCGTACAACATCACCGCAGGGCCGTTTTCGGAGCAGCAAACCTTCGTCAACCCATCGGGCGACCTTTACTTGACGAGCAAAGAGCGCGCACGCCTTGGGATTAACCGGCAGCGCGCTGGCTCCATCATGCCCAACATCGGGGGTGTTCCATGATTGGCGAGGTGGTAACCGCACTAGTGCCGGAGCAGGTCGGTGAAGACCCGTACCACCAGCCAATCGTTGAGTTGTGCCCCGAACAGGTGGATAATGTGCTGGTGGCCCCAGGGGTGACGGATGATTTTAGCGAATCGAACCGCCCCGATGGGGTCACCGTTGCTTATACCCTGTATTTTCCCAAGGCTTTTACTGGGTGTCTTGATGGGGCGCAAGTGGTGGTGCGCGGTGAGACGTTTTCCGTGATTGGCGCGCCACGGAGATACCCCGAGGTCATCACCCCGACGCAGTGGAATCTGAAAGCCGAGGTGGAACGAACCGATGGCTAAAGCACAGGTAAAAATGAATAGCGCTGGGGCGCGCGAAATTATGAACTCGCGGGCAATCCAAGACGAACTACTGCGCCGCGCGAGGGCAATTAAGGCGCACGCCGACAGCATGGGAAGTGGATGCTATGAAGCTGACGTACAGCCAGGTAAAAACCGTGCTCACGCGATGGTAAAAACCACAGATGTGGTGTCGATGGCCTCTAATGCTAAGCACAACACGCTGCTTAAATCGCTTGACGCTGGGAGGTGAGGGAAGGAGCCGAATGGACATTGAAAAAAGGCTAGCCGACTACCTCACTACCAGCGTCGGCGTATTGGCACAGCCTGATGTGCCGCGAAAGAGGCCGGATAGATTTATCACTGTGGAGCGCACCGGCGGGCCGCTTGAAAACGTCGTTATAGATCGCGCAACCGTTGCGGTGCAATGCTGGGCAGCTTCGCGCTATGAGGCATCCGCCCTTGCTGCGCGAGCCGATGCAGCCCTTGCCAGCTTTTCTCAAGAGCCAGGAGTTACAGCAGTCAAGCGCCAGTCGCTCTACAACTTCCCCGACCCAACAAGTGGGCTGGCGAGATACCAACTCGTCGTCGAGATAACAACGATCAGATAGCCGCGAACAGCGGCTTTTTTATTTTAGGAGGACTTTATGACGCAAAACGCGGCAAACGTTTTTACTGCCAAGCCCAAAGTGGGTGGCGCTGTTTGGAGTGGCGCGCTCACGATTGCCCCGCCGACCGATGCGGTGACGGCGCTGCCTGACGGCATTAACAGCCTGGGCTATATGCACGAGGACGGTATCACCGAATCTGTGGAGACGGACAACGAAAGCATTGCGGCCATGGGCGGCGACAAGGTGCACGTTGTTCGTACAACCCACGATGTAACGTTCAAATTTCATCCGATTGAAACCAACCGGTACGTACTTGCTGAGCAGTACGGCGACGAGAACGTGACCGTTGGAAATGACGGCAATATCGCGGTGAAGTACAACGCCAACGAGGCTCCGGCTCGCCTCTACGTCCTCGAACTGCTTCTGGATGCGACTCACGTCATGCGCGTGGTCATCCCCAACGGCAAGGTTACCGAGGTCGGCGAAGTCAAGTACGGAAGTTCCGACCCCATTGGGGCCGAACTCACCATTACGGCCTTGCCGGATAAGGACGGCAACAAAGCCTACAAGTATTTCTCGGAGATTAAACCGACGAGCGGGAGTGAGGCGTAGAAAATGGCTACACGAGCAAAGAACACCGAGGTAAAGGTAATCACAAACGCGGACGTGCCCGCTCCCGCGAAGAAGCAAAAGGTCACCGTGAAGGGCATCACCGTGGAAGTGTCCGCCGACGTCATGGACGATATCGACATGTTGGAGTGGATTGGTGAGATGCAGGAGGGCAATATTTTCGTATTCCCGAAAATTCTGCGCCGCATGTTTGGCGATAACTATGCGGTCGTGAAGGAAAAGCTATCCACTGAACACGGCATTACGACCACCACGGAAATGACGGACTTTTTCACGGGTGTTATGAACGCCCTGAGCGCACTTGATGCAAAAAACTAATTTTCTTTGCCAGGGTACGGAAGCTTTACCCCAACGAAGTCCGCGCTGATCTACAGCGCTATTACGGCATCTGTCTAGATGACGTGGGCGTGAGTGTGTCCGTTAAGCACGCCGCCGCGCTTGTCTATTCGCTTCCGCGCGGCGCGCAAACCCTGGCAAAGATTGACCCAAAAAGCGAGTGGGGCGACGCCGAATGGCTCCTGCTCGCAATCCTTAATTCCCTCAGAGAAAAACCAATAGACCCGTGGGACACGGGCGAAAAACAAGGGTTCGTAGCTGACCAAGATACCTACGAAGCCCTGCTTAGTGCTCCCAGAAAGGAGGTGATCATAGGCAGTGGCAACTGAACTCGCTGCGGCTTATTTGTCGCTTGTCCCCTCGCTTAAAGGGGCGCAGAAAAGCATTGAAAGCCAGTTAGCCGGGGTAAATCTTGAAAAAACCGGCGCAAACATGGGCAAGTCCCTGTCGTCTGGCATGGGCAAAACGCTGTCATCTGGCGTGGAGAAGCACATGGCAAACACCATTTCTGACGTCGGAAAAGGCATGAGTAGCGTGTTTGGCAAGGTCGCGAAAATCGGTGTTGGTGCCATTGCCTCCGTTGGTGGTGCAATTGTGGGACTTGCCGCTAAGGGTGGTATTTCACGAGCCATTAACATTGAAAACGCCCAGTTCAAATTCCGCGCGTTAGGGCTTGATGTTGAGCAAACTATGGCATCGTGCAGCAAGGCCGTAAACGGTACCATGTACGGCCTTGATGCCGCCGCCACCGTCGCCGCAAGCCTTGGCGCGTCTGGCGTTGAAGCTGGCGACCAGATGACGCGCGCCCTAAAAGCTGCCGCCGGTACGGCGACCATGAGCGGCCGCTCGATGGAAGATATTGGCCTGATTTTTGGCAAGGTAGCGGCTACCGGAAAGCTACAGGGCGACGAACTTAATCAGTTTGCCGAATCGGGCGTTAACGCCCTCGCGGCGTTGTCTAAGCACCTCGGCAAGTCGCAAGCCGAAGTGCGCGAATTGATTACCAAGGGCAAAATTGACTTCCAAACGTTCTCGGATGCCATGTATGCAACATTCGGCGAAGCTGCTGCCGGGGCAAACGAGACGTTTCAGGGGGCCATGGCCAACGTCCGTGCGGCTCTTTCGCGCGTGGGTGAAAAGTTTGCCAGCCCCGCGTTGGATTCGTTACGGCGTGTATTCGTCGCGGCAATCCCTGCAATTGATGGCGCTTCGGCGGCACTTGGCCCGGCGGTCGCGCAGTTCTCCGCTTTCGCTAATGTGGTGTCTGGCCGACTTGTTAGAGGTATCGAGGCATTCGCGGAGGGCATTAAACCCATCCACGAATTCGACGAAAACGGCACCATCCTAAGCACCACGGTTGATGTGTTGGGCGCGCTTAGTTCGGCGCTCGATGCGGTGTTTGGCCCTGGCACGGCTGAGCGAATTCAAACAGTCGTTTCGGTGCTGGGCACCCTCGCAGTGCTCGGCCCTGGGCTGCAACTCGTGGGCAAGGGTATGGAGATTGCCGGAAGCGCAGTGGATGCGTTCAGCGGGGCCACCGGAAAAATTGGCGGCGTCGTGTCGTCCTTCGGCGGTTTTGTTGGCAAAGTCAGCGGGGCAGGGCTGTCTGCCATACAGACATTTGGCCAGTCATTGCTGCATGGCTTTATCCCGCCCGGGGTGTTTGACAGCATCGCGTCGCTTAGTAGCGAACTGGGCTATGGTTTGCGCGATTGCAAGACTGACCTCGTTAACGCGTTTAGTGGGGTTAAGCAGTCAATCGCTGACAAGTTCAACGGGCTGGGCGATGCCATTAACTCCAAGCTGGGCGGTGTGCCCGGAAAGATTAAGGGCGCGCTGTCCAATGTAACTAGCGTTTTTGGCGAATCTGCCAAAAATGCGTGTGACACCTTCCGCGCCAAGCTGGGGCTTGGCAAGGTGGCCGACGGCGAAACGTCCAAGGTGTCGGCGGCATTTGGAAAGGTCAAGGGCGCCGCCGGTACGCTTGGCCGTGGTCTTACGGTTGCGGCGGGCGGCGTTGCTGCGGTGTCAGCTGGTCTGCTCGGTATGAGTATGGCCGCCGCTGCCGGCGGGCTTGATTTACAGGGCATGGCAAACGGGCTGCTGGCTAATATGCAGCAGTTGACCACGGGGCTGCCAATCATGGCTCAGCAGGTTGCGACTATGCTGCCCGCACTGGTGCAGCAGGTAGTGGCCGCAATGCCTGCGCTGACGGGCGCGTTAATTACGGCGCTACAGTCCATCGTTACGGTGCTGCCCACGGTGCTACCGGTCATTGTGACTGGGCTTACCGACATGATCACCCAGCTTGTGCCCGCGCTGGTGGAGATGGCTCCGACACTGCTTGCCGCCGGTATCCAACTCTTTACCGCACTTGTTAACTCGCTGTCTGAGATTGTGCCGGTGCTGATTGAGCAATTGCCTACGTTGGTGGAACAACTTTCCTCGGCGTTAATTGCCAACATGCCCGCGCTGCTCGAAGCTGGCCTTGCGCTCTTTATGGCGCTGGTCACGGCGTTTATCGAGATGCTGCCCCAACTGATTGAGAACTTGCCGCAGTTAATTGACCAGGTGTCAAGTACCCTGATCGGCTTTTTACCGCAACTTGGAGAGGCGGCGGGGCAGCTTTTTAAGGCATTGGTTGACGCTGTGCCTAAAATTCTCGATGCGCTCCTTACAGCAGTGGGTGAACTGCTTAACAACTTGCCAGGTAAGGTGGAAGAATTTATCGGCCAAATGAAAACAGCTGGTGAAAACCTGATTAGAGGCGTAGCGAATGGTATTTCTGCTGGCGCTGATTGGGTTATTTCTAAGATCACAAGCATTTGCAGTGACGCCCTGGGGGCCGTTAAGTCCTTCTTCGGCATTGCGTCTCCGTCCAAGTTGATGACCAAAATGGGTAAGTTTATTACTCAGGGCTTGGCGAATGGCGTTGAAGCTGCTGGCAAGCTGGTAACCAAGGCGGCCACCAAGGTATCTGTTGCCACAGAAAAGGCCATGAGCAAGACGAGTGGCTGGGCGTATGGATACCACGCAGCTGTGGATTACTCCAAGGGGCTTGCAAGCGGCACTAAGCTGGTATCCGATGCAACTACCTCCATGGTGGGTAATTCGGCCGATGCTGCTGAGCGCGAACTTAACCAATATATTGATCGGATGATTGCGGCCTACGAAAGCCGCGTTCCCGAGGTTAAGGAAGCCTCGAAGGTGCTCACGGATGCCATGTGGGGCACGGTTTACCCAACGATCATGGCCGAAAAGTATGCGCGTCCGGCGACTGGTGCCGTATATGACAGCATGAAGGTGATCGAAGCGGCGGGATATACGCTTGATTCTTTTATGGCGAAAAACAACGAATACGCCAACAAAAAGGCCGAGTGGGACAGAAAGCTGTCCACGGAAAAAGTCACCGACGCCACCAAAGAAAGCTTCGCGAAGTTTCAATCCGAATACGATAACTGGATGGCCCTAACCGGCCGCCTTACGGCGTCGTATGAGGACATGGGCAAATGGCAATCCATGTACAAAATGAAGGATTCCCTGCTCACGGGGTTGGACGCTGCTACCACCTGGTCTGATACGTGGGACAAACTCACGAACAAGGCCGGAGTTGTTTACAGCCAGAACTTCGTTGATCGCGTGGCCGAGGGCGGGGCCGATTTTCTGGTGGCCCTGAACCAGATTGCGGACGGTTCGGCCGAGGAAATTCAGGCGGTTGTTGACCAGTTCGACGCTCTAGCGTTGGCTGAGAAAGAGCAGGAACTGGCCCAGCGCAGCCTCTACGTGAACTCGCAGCAGAACTTAAAAATGAAAAAGCCGAAAGAGTGGATGCTTGAATTCCGCTCTATCTGCTTGGATGTCAAAGAGGCGCTAAACGGCAATGATGGCCTGATGGCTGCATTTAAGGCCACCGCTACCGAGGTGGTGGACTTCGCGGCGGACTTGCAGGGGCTTGATGTGTCCATGGACGCGTTCGCCAGTGGTGTTGCCGATTACGTGAGCAAGGTGAGCGATGGCTTTAATCAGCTAACCAAGCACGGGCTAACCGGCCTGACCGAGTGGAGCCGCAACCTAAAGTTAAATATCGCGGAATCGCAGCAATACGCTGATGACCTCGAAAAGGTGTTCGCGAACATTGACCCCTCAATAGATTCCGAGGCGTTCCGCAAGGCCATTTATGAGGGCGGTTTTGAAAAGTGGGGCATGGTGGTCAGTGACCTCGCCAAGGCATCATCGGACGAGGTAGCAGCGGCCATTAAGCTGTTTAACGACAGTGTCGCCGCCGCGAACCAAAACGCCATCAACCAGTTCAAAGCGTTGTCCCCCGGCGCTGAAATGCTGCAAGCCGCAGTGCTCGGCATGCAGGATGACAGTATCGCGCTTATTGAGGTGGTTGGGCAGACGGCTGTCGATGCAGCCAATGCGGCTGCCGTGACAGTTCCACAGTGGTTCGAAACCGGGCAGAACTTGGCCGGTGGAATTGCCCAGGGCGTTGAGTCTAAAATTTCGGCCATCGCAGCTTCGGCTGCGGCAGCGGTGAGGTCAGCTATTGAAGCTGCTCGGGCGGAGGCCGGTATCCACTCACCCTCAACGGTGATGGATAAAACCGTGGGCCAGATGCTTGGCCTGGGCGCGGCGCGTGGTATTGACCGCACCCGTGAAACGGTGGCCAAGGCGCTGTGCGATTTGGTGGATGTGCCCATGCGCAAAATTCGCAACATCCAAGGCGCAATTGATGTGGAGGGAAAGCGTACCAACCCGGTGGGCGTTGGGCGTGCCATCCATAACGAAATCACGCTAAAGGTGGAAAAAGCGGAGGTTAGAAACGTAACGGATATTGACAAGATTACGGACAGCTTCGCCCGCAAGGTGGGTATGAAGCTGAACGCGCTAAACATGAGGACTATGAGGGCGGGTGGTATGGCATGAAAGGCTTAACGTACGACGGCTACGACCTGAGCAGCTTACTTATGGTCGAAAATGTTATTCGCCCGCTCGTGCCGCCGATGGAAGTTACCACGGCGGAGGTGGGAAGCGATGGCGCGCCTGTTAAGCGGGCGCGTCTGCTCCCTATGACGGTGCGAGTGTTGGCCCATCTGGTATCGGATGAAAAGACCGAGAAAGACCAGATCAGACAGTTAGAAGATATGCGCCGCAAGGTCGCCTACCGACTGTACCGAAAAGAACCCTGCCGCCTCGTCCTGCCGGACGCTCCGGACGTGTTTTTGATGGCGGTACTGGCTGATGAAAGCGAATTGGAACGCCTCGGGTATACCCGGGGCACTGAGATATCTTTTCGTTGTGCCGACCCGGTAGCCTACGGCAGTGAGCGATTTAAGGAGGCGAAAAGCGGCGGCATCATCCGCTGTAACGTAGGCGGCACTTATACCACCATGCCAACGGTTGCGGTGCTTGCGGAATCGGCAGAGGTCACCGTTAAGTTCGACGGCGTGGAATTTAGCACCCTTGGCAACTTTTCGAGTGCCGACCCGCTGATAATCGACGCCTTGGCTCACGTTGCAAGCAAGGGCCAGATTGTAGTGCCGGTGAGCATCATGAGCGACTGGCCCGAGTGGGAGCCAGGCGTGCACACGATCGAATGCAGCCACCCCTTCGCCGTGTCATGGCGGGAAAGGTGGCTATGATGCGCGCAATTGTGTATAGCAACTTCGGCGAGTATCTCGGCGAATTGGTGGATATTGAAACGGCTGAGCACAACCAGGAGATTAACGGCGAAGACACCCTGGCGCTAACTACCACGGATACCATCCTCGCTAAATATGATCGGGTGCTGTGGAGTACTGGCGAGGACTGGCACGAGCACGTTGTAAATGAGACGGGGCAAACCCACACACTGGGCGAAACGCACGAGTACACACTTGAAAGTAGTATGCAGGTAGATCTTCGACGCGCCTATATCGACGTGTGCGTAATGACTGACGTTGCCGCGAGCGAGGCGCTGGCAATCATGCTGGAGCAAACGGCCTGGGAAGTTGGCGAAGTTGACGACTTCGGGGCGGCCCAAGTGGTACTTAGCGACATGACCGGATGGGAGGCGCTGCACGAAATTGCCGGGGTGTTTGGTGGTGAGTTTTATCCGTCGATAGCTGTTGATGCGCGCGGCGTCACGACGCGCCGGGTGAACCTGGTTAGAACAATGGGCGGGTTCTACGGCGCCCGTTTCGAGTACTCGCATAATATGGAGGGCGTTACCAAAAACATACTCGCGGACGACGTGTATACCGCAGTGTACGGCTTTGGGAAGAACCTCGAAAGCAACACCGACGGCGTAACTGACCGCCTCACTTTCGCGAGCATCAACGGCGGCGTGCCCTACGTTGAGGCCGAAGACCCCGAGGCAATACAACGGTGGGGCGTTATTGGCCCAGGCGGTCAGCTTATCCATTCGTTCGGCTGCTACGTTAACAGCGAATGCGAGGACAAGCAGCAACTTCTTGATGAAACGCGAGCCTATCATGCAGAGCATTCGGCCCCGGCGGTCAGCTATACCGTGCAGCGCATTTTTGATGGACTAATCCACTCAGGGCTGGGCGACACCGTGCAGGTGATTGACCTCGATTTTACCCCTGAGTTGCGATTACAAGCCCGTATTGGCGCACTAACCCGCGACCTACTTAATGACGTGGTGACAAGTGCAACGTTCGGTACCGTCGTATCGATATTGCCCGATGTGCTGACGCGCACCTATCAGCAATCGCAGCGTGCTATCACAACAGCAAACGCGCTTATGGATACATCAGGAAAGGCGATAGCGTCAGCCGCCGAGACATTGGAGCAGATTGGCCGCGAGGTTAACACCCAGACGGTCACCACTAAAACGGTGGTGCTGTCAGATGGTGGTGCCACCGGCACGCTCACGGTTAAGGCGGACGGGCTGTACTTCAATAATACGAAAATAAGTTAGGAGGGATAAACTTTGGCAATTGTCGAAATTACGCTTGACGTGACAAAACCGCAGGAATGCATCGAGAAAATCGAAGGCCGCCAGGGCGACACGGCGACCATCGTACGCGCAACAATCCTAAACGACGGCGAACCGTATGACTTCGTAAGTGGCAAGTACCTCGAACTTGCACTCGTGCGACCCGATGGCGCATGGGTGCATTTGCGCGAGAATGTCGTGCAACACGATGGCAATGTGTGGGATGCCACGCTTCCCGTGGAAGCTACGGCGTCGGACGGCTTGTGCAAGCTGTGTTACTTCGTTGTGCGCAAAAACGATGATGTGGGTTATCACGAATCAACACAGCGGTTCATGGTTGACTTGGACGTCAGTGCAACTGCCGAGGCTCACCTTGGGCCGTATTCTGACCAGGTTGACAAGCTTGTAGCCGAGGCCGAAGCGGTCATCGCCGCTTGGGAGGCCGAGCGAGCCCGACAGAGGGCTGCGTTTGAAGCGGAACAAGCAGCCCGCGCCGAAGAATTCGCAGCTGCTCAGCGGGCGCGTGCAGCTGATTTTATCGCCGCCCAAGAGGCGCGAACGGATGCGTTTAACGCCGCGCTCGAGGATTGCGAAAAGCAATTCACCGCATCGGAATCTGCGCGCCAAGAGGCCTATGATGTTGCCGAAGCTGCCCGTCAGACGGTAAGCGAGGCGGCAGTGACGCGCGCAAACAACGCCGCAAAGCGTGTGGAGGATGCGGTAACCGGAGAACTTGACCCGCTTTTTAAGGGCTGGATTGACGACCAAAAGAACGTCGAAGGTGGACTTGTAGGCTACGACAAGTACCTGCAAGAAATGGTAGTAGCCGACGAATCGACCCTACACAAATCAGGCACTAGCCTCTCTATCGCCAACGGCGGAGTTAGCGCCAGTAAGTTGGCCGAAAAGTCCGTAACCACCGGCAAGTTGGCGGACACCGCCGTGACGGAGGCCAAACTAGCAACCAACGCCGTGACGGCAGGCAAGATCGCAAGCGGCGCAGTGAGCACCGCAAAGCTGTCCGACGGCGCGGTGACAGCCGCAAAGCTGTCCCCGAGGTCGGTAACGCCGGAAAAAATCGACGAAAGAGTATTCACAGAATTTGACTACGGCAAAGCTCTTGACGGAGCGGGGTATTTAGACCTCACCAATACAGGGCCATTTAAACGTATGTTTTCCGGGCTGAACTACTCGTACGTTAAGGTACCTGACAACTGGTACTTTAGTCATTTTGAAACATCTGATGGTTTGCCCGTCTTCTATGCAAGAGCGGCGTTTTCAACAACCTCTGAGAAGCTGGTAGTGATCTTGTCTGTTGCGTCTCCGGAAGGCGTGGTGCGGCAGATCGAGCTTGACACAGGCATTACCAAGTTTGTGAAAAGTAACACTTACATGAATACACAACAATCATGTAACTATGTAACCGTTTATCCAAGTCATGGACACCTTTACCTTGTGGCTGCGGTTGTACCTGGTGGTTATATAAAAGACTACTTTTCTGGTGATTGTTATCTGGTTGTCTACGATATCGACCGAGAAACCCTCACCTATACAAGCAAAACATTAAATCCTGGTGTTTATATGTCCTTGTACAACCTGAAGGACCAACACTGCTGCTGGCTTATTCCTGCTTATGCAAGTATAAAGGCGAGTGACTCCCTCGATAAGGACATCAACATCGCTCATATGAAGTTTGCTCGCAGAAACTCGTCTTCGTCTACTTACACAAGCAAAAAACTCGATCTGCAAACGATGACGCTCGCAAATGAAACTCTACCGGAAGCCGATCAAGAATCAATATTTCCGCTGGGGGATGTTTCTTGGGCATCTACTTCGACTGGTTATGTATCTAGCATGGCTTATACGTTTTTTAACAATGTGACAGGGGTTACGGGCAATGTTTCGTATGACCGTGACAATGGAAAGTATTTATACGAACTTGCTAAGGCTGATGGGGATAAAAGAGCATGGTTTGCCGAGGGAGAGGCTTTCACTATAGAGGGCACGACGGTTTCCCGCTATAGAACTGATGGTGAAGCATTCGGAAAAATAACAGAGCCCGTTTATAAAGCTGAGGTCTTATTTAATGCTCCTGAGGTTGCCACGATAGATAGTTTGTACTCGGGCAAAATCGGAAATGTGATCTTGTTCAAATACTCAGACGCAGCCAGCACACCAAGGAAGGGTGTCGGCATGCTTGATATGAGCACCATGAAGATGGTGCTGAGTGGCGATACAGCTATTGAGCCGAATGGCACCGCAATCAGCTCGTGTGAGAGAAATAGAGCTGCGTGGAGCAACGGCGACGTATGCGTGTTTCCGACCTATCAATATACAGACACCCTCAGGGGAAGTTACCTCACATTCATGACACCGAAAGGAGTTTAACCAATGTATGAATTCTATAAGGGCCAAACGGTAAAGACGGTGATCGGGAAAACTCTTACTGCTGAAGAGCTTCGAGAGCGGCCTTTCTTTGCTCCGTTGTTTGAAGATGAGTGCGTGATTGTCCTGAATAGCGATGGGCGCATGACAAGCTTCAAAACACTTTCCGAGGCAAAAGCTGATCTTGGAATTCCAGTTGATGATGGTACGACGGGAGATGATGCGGCCCGTTTGCTTAACGAAGCCCAGGCAGAGGTCGACCGCAAAGCCGCCGAAGCGGAGGCTCAGGCCAAAGAGGAACAAGCAACCCTGGCCGATATCCAGGCCCAACTCGACGCCCTCACCGGTGCAAACTAAGGAGGCACGTGAACTATGGAAAAAGCAGAACTCGATGCCAGGATTGCCATGCTTGGCCAGATGCATACGGCCATGCAGTACGCCGTAAGGGATGTTGACCTCACTGACGAAGAGGCCATGAAAATCAACACCATATACCCTGCATGGGGCGATGGTGTTGCTTACGCGGTAGGTGCCGTAGTTAACCACAACAATAACCTCTACCGCTGTGCGCAGGCCCATACCTCCCAGGCTGACTGGACACCGGATGCAGCAGCGTCGCTGTGGTCGCCTATCAGCATTGCCGAGGATGGCACGGAGATGTGGACACAGCCCAGCGGCGCGCATGATGCCTACGCTGCAGGAGCTGTAGTGCTCCACGGGGGCAAACGCTGGGTATCTGATATTGACGGCAATGTCTGGGAGCCGGGCTTGCACGGTTGGACGGAGCAGCCAGCCTAAGCCAACAAAACAACTGATGTGAGTGAAGCCCTGGGGCATGGCCCTGGGGCTTTTTAGTTGCAAAAGGAGGTGAGGAAACATGTTGGAAGAAATGAGACTCACCGGAGGCGACATCGTGACCATGAGCGCGCTTGTTGTTGCGGCGCTTGGTCTGGTCATCAACGTGTGGCGTTCGAGTAGGGATGACAAAAGGTCAGATTCTGCGGACGTCGAGCGCATCGTTCGCATTGACGAGAACTCGCGTGAAACGCGCGCAGACGTGGCGGATATCAAGGCCGAATTGCGATCTGTCCGAAACACAATCGGCGACCACGAGCGCCGCATCATCAAATTGGAAGAAACATCGAGAACTCAATGGATGCGCATTGATGAAATCAAAGATAAAGCAGAGTAGGGAGAAAACATGAATACCAAGATCAAAAAGTGGGCAAGGGCTGCCGCTGTGCGTGCCATCAAGACTGCCGCTCAGACAGCTGCCACCATGATTCCGGTTTCTGCGGCGATGGGTGACGTTCTCTGGGCGCTGGTTGGTTCCACGGCACTCTGTGCTGGCATCCTGTCCGTCCTAACGAGTGTGGCAGGTATTCCCGAGGTGGAAGACGGTGCCAGCGTAGCCAAGCTGGCGAAAGGAGAATAACCATGAACGATAACCGAGTTATGCCGGAACAAATCGACGCAATCATGAACGCGGCTGAGGTGACCGTAGAAGACCGTTTCGGCTGCATGACTGTCGTGCACGCGAAGCTGTCGTGCGGTTTCATCATTACCGAAACGTCGGCGTGTATTGACTCGGCGAATTATGACCGAAAGATCGGCGAGGAAATCTGCATGGAGCGCGTGCGAAACAAAGTGTGGGAACTTGAGGGCTACCACAAGATGCGTCGCAACGCCGATGTGGAGTAGCCATGGGGTGCGCGAACGTCGCGGCGACGCTGCATCATCACAAGTGTACTCATCCCTGGCACGGCTATACCCAGGGGCCTGGGCGCTGGGGCGACGGCGAGGGTACGTGCCCCGTGGAGGTGGACGGACGCACGTACCATCTCCAGCAGGGTGATGGAGACTGCTCTAGCACGGTTGTTGAGTGCTGGAAAGTCGCGCTTGAAGGCACGCCCTACGAGGGCGCGCTGGACACGGCGACATACACCGGCAACATGCGCTCGGTGTTCGTTGGCTCGGGGCTGTTCGAGTGGCACCCTATGGGCGACGGCTATGTCGCGCAGCGCGGGGATATCTATCTAAACGAGGCCAACCACACGGCCATGTGTCAGTCGGCAGAGCCCGATATGCTGAGCGAATTTTTGAGTAACGAGCATGGCACTATCACGGGCGGAGCGGTAGGTGACCAGACGGGTTATGAGAGCGTTGTGCGTGAATACTACGACTTTCCCTGGGATGGCATTCTCGCCTATAACGGCAAAGCGGATAGTGCAGTACAGGGGGGCCACACGCCAGTTCCTAACGTCTCGGGTGGTAGCTATGAGTGCGTTGTCGATATCCTCAACGTGCGAGGCGCCCCAAGCCTCGCAGGCAGTGTGGTAGCATCCTATACGCATGGTGAGACGGTTGTGCTCGATGATTGGAGTAAGGAGGCAGACGGCTACCTGTGGGGCCGCTACACGTCCTACAGCGGGGCCGTGCGATACATCGCCATCGGCACGTCTGACGGCGGGGAAACGTACTTGCGAAAGTTATAGCCGGTATACTCATGTAAGTGATGGCAAAAAACAGGGGGCATCGCATCGCGCGGTGCTCCCTGTTTTGTTTTGCAGCCTCAGACTTCTTAGCGGCTTTTGACCACCTCGGACACCTCGTATAACATGTCTTCGACCTCACCAAGGATGGCTGCTACACCGCGCAGTGCGTCCTTATCGTCACTCAAATTGCTTGCCAACTCGATACAGCAGGATTGTGATGCCTTGATGCGGCATCTCGCGTCATATATACAGGGTACGACACGCTGCATGGGTTCGCCGTACATGCGGTAGCTGAGTAGTGCACAGTCTTCGATATTGTTCATGGTATGATGCTCCTTGCCTCGTTTTGGGGTGAGCCTTCGCGTGTCTGTCCAAGGATTGCGGGGGCTCTTTTGCATTTACTGCTGTTTTCGGAGGCCCCCTTGCTGAGTTTTGTGATGACGCTAAAACGTGCATTTCATATCCTTTCAATATCCTAAGTTACCGTTTTTCATGAGCTTTTTAGACTTGGCATTGCTAAAGACGCAGGTCACAGAGTTGTCGGAGTTAAAAAATGTTAAGCTGCTTAAGGACTTCTTAATGTTGCCGCGCCTACGATGCCTTTCAGGAATACATCAATCCGGAAGGTGATCATGAAACAACCTGTTATTCAAACTGAGCGGCTTTCGAAGAACTATGCGGCTGATGGGGTGCAGACGCATGTGCTTTCCAATATTGACCTGGCGCTTTATGACGGTGACTTCACCGTTATTATGGGGCCGTCGGGCTCCGGTAAGTCTACGTTGCTCTATTGTCTTTCGGGTATGGATACGCCCACGGCGGGTGACGTGCGGTTTCGCGGCTCGTCCATCGCGGGGCTGCGAGAGCGCGATATGGCTGAAGTGCGCGCGCAGCATTTTGGCTTCGTATTCCAACAGGCGCATCTCGTGTCGAACCTCACGCTGTTCGAAAACGTCGCCGTACCTGGCTATCTGAAAGCGGGTCGCACGTCCGCCGAGACGCGTGCGGTGGCGCAGGCGCTCATCGAGCGCATGGGCCTCGCTCCCGATGCGCGCCATCTCCCTAGTCAGACCTCCGGCGGTCAGCAGCAGCGCTGCGCCGTGGCGCGCAGCGTGGTGAATGACCCCGCCCTCGTGTTCGCCGATGAACCCACGGGCGCCCTCAACCGCGCGAATACGCTTGAGGTGCTGGCGCTGCTTGTGGAACTGAACGAGCGCGGGCAAACCATCTGCATGGTGACGCACGACGTGTTCTGCGCCGTGCGTGCAAACCGCATCCTCTACCTGGAGGACGGCGCCATCGTCGGTGAGTTGGAGCTGCCCACGTGGCCCTCCGACGCCGATGCGGCCCTCGTGAAAGCGCGCGAGGCCCAGGTGAACGCCTGGCTCTCGTCGCTTTCGTGGTAGGGGGCGGCACCTATGGCACTCATAAGTACACTCGCGCGAGCCGGCCTCAAGCGCGGGAAAGCCACCTTCGCGGGCCTGTTTTTCCTCATGGCGCTTACGTCGACGACGCTCTGCTTCACCATCGGTCTGTACACCGACCTCAACGCGCGGCAAGCTGAGGCGTTGGCGCAGGCCGGCGCGGGTGACATATTTGCCTACGACGTGCCGCAGAACCTCACTGACGAGGTGGTGGAGGAACTGCGCAGCCTTGACGAGGTGGGGGAGGTACGGGCGTATTCCGGGCTGAGCATTCCCGCAAGGTTTAGCCATGCGGGCGAAGAGAGTGACAAAACCCCCACGTTATCGAACATGTTTGAAGCGTGGGGTGAGGGTTTGCGCTACCAGGTACTCACGCAGGATGGTACAGCGTTCGTGGAAGACGCGCAGGCGCCGCGCGCAGGTGAGCTGTACGTGCCTGCCTCGTGGAGCCTGTCACCGGGCGTTGAGGTGGGCGATACGGTGGAGCTGCTTGTTGGTGATGAGGTGCATCCGTTTACCATCGCAGCGTTTTTCGAAGACCCGCAGGTGGGAACCATGTTCATGGAAGTGAAGCGCTGCCTGCTCGCGCCGGATGACTTTGAGAAGGTTGGCGCGGCAGTCGATGAAGCTCTGGCCGAGTCGGGTGCGCAGTTTGATATATTCACGGCAACGCAGCAAGCATTTCGTGTGGTTCAAATGAACGCGGATCTCTCCGCCGAAGCGCAGGCTGCGGGGCTGACCTCGAACGATCTCACGCGCATTATTGCGGAGGAAACCTTGTGGGGTAAAACCACCTCGGGCTTATTCAGCGCGGCAACACTGACGGGTTACGCCATGATGGTGGTTATTGTTGGGACGGCTGTGTGCGCGGTGTTTGCGTTGCTGCTGTTCATCATTGCGCTTGTCATCTGCACGCATGCGGTTTCGACATCCATCGAGCAGGACTACGCCGACTTTGGCACCTTGAAGGCGCTCGGCGTGTCCTGCGGCACGCTGTCGCGAGTGCTCGTGCTTGAATACGGCGGCGCGAGTTTGTTGGGGCTGCTCGTGGGTCTGGTTCTCTCCCTCGGGCTTGTTCCTGCGGTCTTGCCGCTCTTCACACCGATTACGGGTGTGCTTGCGTCGAGTCATGGCATGGCGCTGCTCTCGGTGGCGTGCGTTGTCCTGCTCACGGCGCTTGTTGTGGGTGTGGTGGCGCTTAAGGCGCGCAAGCTTTCGCGCATCTCGCCGCTTGTGGCGTTTCGTGGTGGCGCTCGCGACGTACGTTTTGCAAGTCGGCTTGCGCGTCCTGTTACGGGTCGACTGCTTAACGCGCAGCTGGCGATGCGCGCGGTGGTGTCGGCGAAGCGCCGCTATATCGGCCTTCTGACCTGCTCGTTTTTGCTGAGCGCATTCATCGTGCTTGTGTTTGGCATCGGCGGCACGTTGGGCGCGCCGGGCGCGGCGTATGCCGCATTCGGCATGTGGACCAGCGATGTGTCGGTGCGTGTGCCGTCCGACGACGTACCCTTCGCCGAGGTGGAACAGGCTATCGAAGAGGTGAGTCCCATCGAGAACTCGTGGAAAGAGCGCTTCGCGATGGTGAACCTGGGAGGCGAGAGCCGCGCTTTTGTGGGGTTGACCGACCTAACGCTTGTCTCGGAAGTGGCGGAAGGTCGCGAGCCGCGTTACGACAACGAGGTGATTATCGGCCCGAACCTTGCACGTACGCTTGGACTTGCGGTAGGCGACGAACTTGAGCTTGAGGTGGCAGGCGAGCCGCGCACGCTCATGGTGAGTGGGTTGCTGTCGGGTATGCTCAATGCTGGGTACGGTTGCGTGCTCACCTATGATGCCTTCTGTAGCGTGTTCGGCACAGACGTGGACGATGCGAGCGTCGCCCGACAGTATACCCTGGCTTACCCTGAGGCGGCCGACGAGGTACGCCACGCACTGGAAGAGCGGTTCGGTGATGCCGTCGACGTGCGACCGACCGGTCTCTTTGCTGACACAAGCGACCTCATTTCGCTCATCCAGACGCTGTTCATGACTATGGCCTACCTCATGGCGGCGGTTGCAGCGGCGCTCGCGTTCCTTGCCGTGGGCCTTATCACCAGCCGCATGTTCACCGCTGAACGTCAGGACCTCGGCGTGTACCGCGCGCTCGGGTTCACCGCAAGTCGCCTGCGCCGCCAGTTCGCCCTGCGCTTCTTCCTGGTGGCGCTCGTGGGATGTGTGCTGGGAGCGATCACGGCCACACTCGGCGGCGGAAACCTCATGGGTCAGTTGTTTGGCCTGTTCGGCGTCACAAAGTTCAACCTCGCCTCAGACCCTCTTGTGGTGAGCGCCCTCACGCTCGGCTTCGCTCTGGTGTTCTTCGTGGCCGCCTACGCAGGCGCGCGAAAGATTAAACACGTCGACGTACGCGAACTCGTGGCAGACTAGCCAGGTGGAGAAGGCGTTGCCGAGGGGTGATGCCCGGGTCTTTGCGCAGTGCTATACTGCGCTCGGCGTTGGTGGAAGGAGGCGTTATGGCGCTTGAGATTCGGGCGTATCGTGAGGAAGATCTTGCGGGTATGGTGCGGGTATGGAATGAAGTGGTGGAAGCGGGTAATGCGTTTCCGCAGGTTGAGCCCCTCACTGAAGAGACGGCGCGCGAGTTTTTTGCCGCACAGACGCTTACTGTGGTGGCGGTGGTGGACGAGAAGCTGTTCGGGTTGTACATCCTGCATCCGAACAACGTGGGTCGCTGTGCGCATGTGGCCAATGCAAGCTATGCGGTGGCGTCGGGTTCCCGCGGTTTGGGTCTTGGCCGCGAACTGGTGAAAAACTCCCTTGAACAGGCTGCCCGTGCCGGCTTTCGCGGCCTCCAGTTCAACGCAGTGGTGGCCTCGAACGAGGCGGCTATCCATCTGTACGAGGATGTGGGCTTTACGCGGGTAGGCACCATTCCCGGTGGCTTCTGCAACGGCATGGGTGCTTTCGAGGACATACATATTTACTATAAGAGTTGCCTTGATGCTCGCCGAGGTTGTTGAGGCTGACAGGCGCCCGGTCGGGTGCAGTAAACATGGGATTTTCGAGGATGCGGGCGGTTGGCATTGGCTGAATGTGCGTGGTTCGGTACAATTTGGGCAAGTAATCCGCTTGTCAAACGGTCGTTTACGCCGTATCATAAGCAATTGCTGTTTTCGCTACGCCGCGCAGCCGCTCGGCGTTGAGCATCGAATCGAAGATAAGAAGCAAAAAGGAGTTCACCTTCATGGCAGTCAAAATTCGCCTCGCCCGTCATGGTGCGAAGAAGCGCCCGTACTACCGCATCGTCGTTGCCGACTCGCGCTGCCCGCGTGACGGTAAGTTCATCGAGGAAGTGGGTCGTTACAACCCCTGCGTCAACCCCTCCATGGTGTCGTTTGACATGGAAAAGGTCGACCAGTGGGTCAAGAACGGCGCCCAGCCGACCGACACCGTCGCCCGCTTGCTCAAGCAGGCTCGCGAGAACGCGTAGCACCTATGGCCGAGCAGACGGAAGACATCGTCGGCCTCGTCGATGCCGTTGTGCGCCCGCTCATCGAGTTCCCAGATGATCTGCGCATTGAGGCAAGCGAAGCTGAAGACGGCTCCATCCTTGTGGAAGTTCATGTGAACGAGGAGGACGCCGGCAAGGTGATTGGCCGTCAGGGTCGGGTCATCAAGGCTGTTCGCACGCTGGCCCGCGCGGCTGCCTCGCGCACGGCCACTCATGTGGAAGTGGAGCTCATCGACTAGATGCGCACGTGGGCTGACGTCGCCGTCTTGGCGAAAACGAGAAGCTTGCAGGGAGGGTTCGTCGCACAGAGCGCGGCGGGCCTTCCCTTTTTGCTGTCTGAGGGCCAGGAAGTGGCCTTTGTGCCGCCGGTGCTGGACGCGCCGCGCCGCGCGCACGTAACGTCGGCGGTGCCGCTGGATGATCATTCTTTCGCAGTCACGTTTGATGCGGTGGAAGACATCGACGTGGCTGAGGCGCTGGTGAGGTGCCACTGCTTGGTACGCCGTGCTGAACTTCCCGCCGATGCGCTTGACGTGCGCCCTGACGCCTGGGAAGGCTGGCGCGTGTTTGACGCAAGCACCGGGTTCGTGGGAAACGTGCTGGGCATGGTGGAACTACCAGGTCAAACGCTGCTGGAGGTGGCACCTGAGGCCGAGTCTGCGGCAGGCGAGGGAACTGGCGCTGCGTCAGGTGCTCCCGCGCGTACGATTCTTATTCCACTTGTGGATGAGTTTATCGTTTCCATGGACGAGGACGAGTGCCGCATCGATGTGGACGTGCCCTCCGGCCTGCTGGAGTTATAAAGCCGCCGAAAGGATACCCTCGTGCTTATCGAGACGCTCTCGACCTTCCCCGATATGTATACCTCCGTCATGGGCTCTTCCATGATGCGCCGCGCCCAGGATAAAGGCATCATCACCTTCAAGGCGCACGACCTGCGCGACTGGACGCACGACCGTCACCGCACCACCGACGACGACCCCTACGGCGGCGGCGACGGCCTCGTAATGAAGTGTGAACCCATCTTCGAAGCGTTCGATTCCCTTACCGACCATCTGCCCGTCCCCCCGTACACTATCTTCCTTGCCCCCCACGGCGAGCCCTTCAACGATGCGCTCGCCTGTGAACTGGCTCGCGAAGAGAGGTTGCTGTTCATCTGCGGGCACTACGAAGGCATTGACGAGCGCACGTATCAGCTGGCCGATCGCATTATCTCGCTTGGTGACTACGTGCTCACCAGCGGCGAGCTGGCCAGCATGGTGGTGATTGATGCGGTGGTGCGCAAACTTCCCGGCGTGCTGGGTGCCGAAACCGGCGCCGAGAATGAAAGTTTCGCCGACGGGCTTTTGGAGTACCCCCAGTACACGCGCCCTGCGGTATTTCGCGGCGAGGAAGTTCCGGCCGTGCTTCTGTCGGGTGATCACGGCAAGGTGGCGCGCTGGCGGCGCGAGCAGAGCCTTGCGCGTACGGCCCGTATGCGCCCCGACCTGCTAGATCACGCGGATCTTTCGGCCGCTGATCGGGAATTTCTGAAGAGTTTATCGAACGGCGAGGGCGTGTAGGCGCGAAGCGCTATCATATACGCTCACGACCTCATCCGGGCGCCTGCGCCCGTGCGGAAAGGATAGACTACCTTCATGGATTCCGGGCAACACGCCGAGCCTCGAAAGCCGGGCATCTTCAGAACGTTCGTGAACCTGCTCGTGGCGGTGGCCTTCATCTTCGGGCTGTCATGGGCACTACGCACGTTCGTCTTCCAACCCTACGAGATACCCTCCGGGTCGATGGAAACCACCATCATGACCGGTGACATGGTGTTTTCGGAAAAAGTCAGCTACTATATGCGCGACCCTGAGCCGGGTGACATCGTCACGTTCCAAGACCCGGAAATTCCCGGGCGCGTACTCATCAAGCGCTGCATCGCCGTGGGCGGGCAGACGGTCGATCTCCAGGACGGCAAGGTGGTAGTGGACGGCGTCGTGCAGGATGAACCCTACACGCGCGGCCTGCCTTCCGAGCCGCTGACGCCCGCGCTGGGCACCACTATTACGTATCCCTACACCGTGCCCGAGGGGCACTTGTGGATGATGGGCGACAATCGCACGAACTCGCAGGACTCGCGCTATTTCGGCGCCATTGACGAAAGCACCGTAACAGGGCGAGGCATGCTGATTTACTGGCCGCTGAACAACATCGGCCTTTTGGGTTAAGCGAATAAGCAGGGGAAGCGGGCCGGAAGACTCGCATACGGGCAGAGTGTACCGCGGTGCGTGTGCGCGGGCGTGTACAAGAGGGAAGGACAAAAAGAGCCATGTCAACCGAAACTGACTCCGCGATGCGAGCGGAGGGGCAGGCCGCAGAGCAGCTGCCCCCGACGTTCCAAGACGTCATCATGAACCTCCAGCGCTACTGGGCAAGCGTTGGCTGTGTCATCTTACAGCCCTACGACAACGAGGTGGGCGCCGGCACGAACGCCCCGGCCACCACGCTGCGCTCGCTCGGCCCCGACACGTGGCGCACCGCGTACGTGCAGGGCTGCCGCCGTCCTACCGACGGTCGCTACGGCGAGAACCCGAACCGCACGCAGCACTACTTCCAGTTCCAGGTGCTTATGAAGCCCTCGCCGGACAACATCCAGGACCTCTACCTGGGCAGTTTGCGCGCCATCGGCATCGACGTGGACGCGCATGACGTGCGCTTTGTCGAGGACGACTGGGAAAGCCCGACGCTGGGCGCGTGGGGCCTTGGCTGGGAAGTGTGGATTGACGGCATGGAAGTGACGCAGTTCACCTACTTCCAGCAGGTCGGCGGTTTTGAGTGCGACCCGGTGCCCGTGGAGATTGCTTACGGCCTTGAGCGCTTGACCATGTACATTCAGGGCGTGGATTCCATGTTCGACATCGTGTGGGCGCGCGGCGACGACGGCGTGACGTTCACCTACGGCGACGTGTATCTGGAAAACGAGCGCGAGTACTCGAAGTTCAACTTCGAAGTGGCCGACACTGAGTTTTTGTTCCAGGAATTCAACGACCGCGAGGCGGAGTGCCTGCGCACGCTTGAGGCGGGGTTGCCGCTGCCGGCGTACGACAGCGTGCTCAAGTGCTGCCACACGTTTAACCTGCTAGATGCCCGTGGCGTGATTTCTGCCACCGAGCGCATGGCCTACATTCTGCGCGTACGCACGTTGGCGAAGGCGTGCTGCGCAAGTTATATGGAGCACGTGGTGGGCATTGCGCCGGCCACCGATGACACGGAGGCCAGCGATGCTGCAGCGCCCGCGTCCGAGGCGGGGAAGGGGGAGCGTCATGAGTAGTTTGCACACGCTCGCTTTCGAGATTGGCACCGAGGAAATTCCGGCGTTTGACCTGCACAAAGCCATGCTTCAGCTGGAGAAGCTGGTGCCTGCGTCGCTTGATGCGGTACGCATCCCGCACGGCGCGGTGTCGATCCATACCACCCCTCGACGCCTTATTGTGCTGGTGGAGGACGTGGCTGAGACTACGGAAGCCTTGGAAGAGGTATTCCGCGGTCCGTCGGCGAAGATTGCCTTTGATGCCGACGGCAACCCGACCAAGGCGGCGGCGGGCTTCGCGCGCGGCAAGGGCGTGGACGTGGACGCGCTTGAGCGCCGCGAGGAAAACGGCACTGAGTATGTGTTTGCCACCCGCAGTGTGCCTGCTCAAAACGTGGCGGAGCTTCTGCCCGGCGTGCTGAAGGGCGTTATCGAGGACATCTCGTGGCCGAAGTCGTGCCGCTGGGGCACGCGTCGCGAGTACTTCTCGCGTCCGGTGCGCTGGCTCGTGGCGCTGCTTGACGAGCGTGTGATCCCCGTGGAGTTCGCAGGTCTCACAGCCGGCAACACCACGCGCGGCCACCGCTTCCTGGCTCCCGGCCCGCACACGGTGCCGACGGCCTCCGATTTGCTTTCGGTGGTGGAAGCCGCCCATGTGGTCACGAGCGAACAGGGCCGTGAAGAGGCCATTCGCGCAGGAGTGGCGCGCGTCGAGGCCGAGACGGGCTTCACGGCGGAGCTTCCCGAGAAGACGCTTCTGGAAGTGGTGAACCTCTCCGAGCAGCCCACGGTGCTCGTGGGTACGTTCGAGGAAGAATTCCTGCGCGTTCCCGAGGAAATCATCGTGGATGCCATGCTCATGCATCAGCGTTACTTCCCGCTGTATGACGCCGAAGGCGCGCTGACGAACCGCTTCATTGTGGTGACGAACGGTGATCCGGCCTGCGCCGACATTATTACGGGTGGCAACGAGCGCGTGGTGCGCGCCCGCTTGGCCGACGCGAAATTCTTCTACGAGGAAGACTTGAAGCGTCCGCTTGAGGCGTACGTGGAGCGCCTGGATGAAGTGGTATTCCAGGAGACGCTTGGTACCATGAAGGACAAGACCGACCGCATTGTGGCGCTGGCCGAGCACTTGGCCGCCGACGCGCAGCTCGGCCAGGCTGACGCGGCCGATGCCGTGCGCGCCGCGCAGCTGGCCAAGGCCGACCTCGTGACCAACGCGGTGGTGGAGTTCACCAGTGTGCAAGGCGTCATGGGCTCCTACTACGCCGAGGCATCGGGCGAAAATGCCCAGGTGGCACAAGCCATCGCCGACCACTACCGCCCGCGGTTCTCAGGCGATGAACCGCCTGCGTCCGACGTGGGTAAGATTGTGGCCGCGGCCGACAAGCTGGACACCATCTGCGGCCTGTTCGCGGTGGGGCAGGGCCCCACGGGCTCGTCCGACCCCTTCGCCCTGCGCCGCAGCGCCATTGGCATTATTGCCATGCTGGAAGCGGGCCTGCCCGTGTCGCTTATGAAGGCCGTGGATGCCTCGCTTGCCACGTATGCGAATGCGGGCATTGCGTTTGACCGCGAGGCCGTGCGCGCCGAGGTGGCTGACTTTTTCGTTACGCGTACCAAGGTGATGCTGCGCGATTCCGGCGCGTCGCCGGATGCCATCGATGCTGTGCTGGCGGCAGGCGTGGAAGAGCCGGCTGAAATCATCGCCCGCGTGCGCGCCCTGGAGGCCGCTCGTGTGAACGAGCCCGAAACGTTCGACGACCTGGCCACGGCCTACGCTCGCGCGAACAACCTGCGTGACGCCGCGCTTGGCGCCGAGGTGAACGAGGTGCTCATGGGCCCGGCCGAAACGGCGCTTGCCACGGCTGCCAAAGAGGTTAACGCGCGCGTGGAAGAAGCGCTCGCGGCGGACGACTACGCCGCCGCTCTCGCCGCGCTGGCCGCCCTGCGCGCACCCATCGACACGTTCTTCGCCGACGTGCTTATCATGGATGAGGATACGGCGGTGCGCGAGAACCGCTTGCGCCTGCTCAACCGCTTTGTGGGCGTGTTCGCCCACGTTGCCGACTTCGGCAAGATGGCCAAGGGCAAGTAGCGCCATGGCGGAATGCATCGCGTACGGAAGCTCCACCGACCTGCCCACCATACACGTGATCAGCGACTCGGTGGGGCTTACCGCCCAGGCGGTGGCCCGCGCGGCCGCCGCCCAGTTCGGCGTGACGAACCCCGCCATTGAGGTGCTGCCGAAGGTGCGCTCGTTCGAGGAAATCAAAACCTTCATCGACGAGCACAGCGCCTTCCACAAGCGCAACACCGGCGACGGGCGCATGCTGTTGTTCTACACGCTGGTTGACCGCGACCTCTCGCACAAACTGGCGGCGTACGCGGCCGAGCGTGACGACATCGTGGCCGTCGACCTCATGACCGATGCCATTGCCGCCATCGCCGACATGACGGGCTTCAAGCCCTCCACCAAGCCGGGCGGGCTGCACGTGGCCGACCAGTACTACTTCAAGCGCATCGAGGCCATCGAATTCAGCATCGCCCACGACGACGGGCGCAACCCCCAGGAACTTGCGCTTGCCGATATCGTGCTTTTGGGCGTGTCGCGCTCATCGAAGACGCCCACGTCCATCTACCTGGCCCAACAGGGCTATAAGGTGTCGAACATTCCGCTTGATATGCACACCGAGCCGCCGCGCGAGTTGGCCGACGTCGACCGCACGCGCCTCTTCGGCCTCATGACCACGCCTGAGGTGCTGGTGGGCATTCGCCAGCGGCGCCTCGGCAACGCGGGTGTGGTGGCAAAGAGCTATGCGGACCCCGAGTATGTCTATCAAGACCTCGAGTCTGCCCGCGCGCTTATGCGCAAACTCGGCTGTATTGTCGTTCACACCGAAAATAGGGCCGTTGAGGAAACGGCTCAGGAAATTTTGCGTTACTATGAGCGCGCCCACCCCCCCTCCGCTGATATGATGGGCTAGACCTGCGGACCCAGGGGGCCCGGCTCTGAACGGTTAGATACGTCGCGTTTAAGGAGAATAAGGTGACCGAAGAAGTCAAACGAGTCTACGCGTTCGGCAAAGACGCGCAGGGCAACAACGTAACCGAGGGCAACACGCACATGAAGGCGCAGCTCGGCGGCAAAGGTGCGAACCTTGCTGAGATGGCCAATATTGGGCTTCCCGTGCCTCCGGGTTTCACCATCACGTGCCAGACGTGCATGGAGTACGCCAATGCCGACAACACGTGGCCCGAAGGCGCGCTTGACACCATTCAGGCCTACCGCGAAGATCTTGAGGCCCGCATGGGCAAGAAGATCGGCGACGCGGCCGACCCGCTGCTTGTGTCCGTGCGCTCCGGCGCGCCCATGTCCATGCCGGGCATGATGGACACGGTGCTGAACCTGGGCTTGAACGACGAGTCCATCAAGGGCCTCATCGCCCAGACCGAGAACCCCCGCTTCGCCTGGGACTCTTACCGCCGCTTCATCCAGATGTTTTCCAACGTGGTTATGGGGCTTGACGGTGACTTGTTCGAAAACGCTATCACGGCCATGAAGAACGCCCGCGGCGCTGCTTCCGACACCGATCTGTCGGCCGAGGACTTGCAGGAGCTGGTGAGCGAGTTCAAGCAAATCTTCTCCGAGAACGTGGACGCCGCGGCGTACCCGTCGCTCGTGGTGGACGGCCGCGTGCAGTTCCCGCAGGACCCGAGCGTGCAGCTGCAGCTGGCCATTGAGGCTGTGTTCGGCAGCTGGAACAACCCGCGCGCGGTGCTCTACCGCAAGCAGAACAAGATTGCCGATGACCTGGGCACGGCCGTGAACGTGCAGTCCATGGTGTTCGGCAACAAGGGCAACACCTCCGCCACGGGTGTGGCGTTTACGCGCAACCCCGCCAACGGCGAGAAGGAATTCTACGGCGACTACCTGGTGAACGCCCAGGGCGAAGACGTGGTGGCGGGCATCCGCAACACGAGCCCCATCGCCGACCTCAAGAACGTGGAAGGCCTCGAAGAGGCGGGCCGCGAGCTTGAGGAAGTGTTCGTCACGCTGGAGAACCACTTCCGCGATATGTGCGATATCGAATTCACCATCGAGCAGGGCAAGCTCTGGATGCTGCAGACCCGCGTGGGCAAGCGTACCGCCGCCGCCGCGCTGCACATCGCCATCGAGATGGAGAAGGAAGGCCTCATCACGAAGGAAGAGGCCGTCATGCGCGTGGACCCGGAGCAGCTTGACCAGCTGCTGCACCCGCAGTTCGACAAGAACGCTCACTACGACGTGATTGCCAAGGGCCTGAACGCAAGCCCGGGCGCTGCGGTGGGCGAGGCCGTGTTCTCCGCCGCCGATGCCGTGGCGGTGACCGAGGCCGGCCGCAAGTGCGTGCTGGTGCGTTGGGAGACGAACCCGGACGACCTCGCGGGCATGATTGCCGCCGAGGGTATCCTCACCTCACATGGTGGTAAGACCTCGCACGCGGCCGTTATCGCCCGTGGCATGGGCGCCCCGTGTGTGTGCGGCGTGGAAGCGCTCAAGATTGACGCCGAGAAGAAGCAGGCCGAGGTGGCGGGCACCGATATCGTCATCCGCGAAGGTGACATGATCTCCATCGACGGCACGACGGGCTCCGTGGTGCTGGGTGCCGTGAACCTCGTGCTTCCCGAGCTCACGGGCGACTTGGACACCATCCTTGAGTGGGCCGACGAGTTCCGCACCATGGGCGTGCGTGCCAACGCTGACAACCCCGAGGACGCGGAGCTGTCGCGCGGCTTCGGCGCTGAGGGCATTGGCCTCTGCCGTACCGAGCACATGTTCCTGGGCGATCGCAAGCAGATCATCCAGTCCTTCATCCTCACCGACGACCCGGCGGTGCGCGAAAAGGCGCTCGACGATTTGCTGGAGGCGCAGACGGGTGACTTCTATGGCATGTTCAAGGCCATGGACGGGCTGCCGGTTATCGTGCGTCTGCTCGATCCGCCGCTGCACGAGTTCCTGGAGAGCCCGCGCACGCTGGATGTGGAAATTGCGCGCATGGAGGCCACGGGCGCGCCAGCTGCCGACATCGCGGCAAAGCGCAAGCTCATGGAGCAGGTGGACGCCATGGCTGAGGCGAACCCGATGCTGGGTCTGCGCGGCTGCCGTCTGGCCATCCTCTATCCGGAGTTGCCGGCCATGCAGGTGCGCGCCATCGCTCGCGCCATGGCACGCCTGAAGAAGGAAGGCCTGAACCCCGAGCCCGAGATCATGATTCCGCTGGTGAGCGTGCTGCCCGAGCTGGAGACGCTGCGCGGCGAGTGTGAAGCGGTTATCGCCGAGGTGTGCGAGGCCGAGGGTGTTGAGCTGAACATCCCCATCGGCACGATGATTGAGTTGCCGCGTGCCGCCGTCACCGCTGACGAGATTGCGACGCAGGCCGACTTCTTCAGCTTCGGTACGAACGACCTCACGCAGACGACGTTCGGCTTCAGCCGCGACGACGTGGAAGCCAAGTTTATCCCGCGCTACCTGGAGCGTCGCATCCTGCCGTGCAACCCGTTTGAGACGGTGGACTCCGGCGTGGCCACGCTCGTGCAGATGGGCTGCGAGAAGGGCCGCTCCACGAATCCGGACATCCAGCTGGGCGTGTGCGGCGAGCACGGCGGTGATCCGGATTCCGTGAAGACGTTCCACAAGATTGGCCTCACGTACGTGAGCTGCTCGCCCTACCGCGTGCCGCTCGCGCGCCTTGCGGCCGGACAAGCTGCCCTCGCCGAAAAGATGGGCGACGCCCGCGACAAGTAAGCGCAGGTAAATAATACCTTCAAAAAGAACCCGCGACGCGAGCCGCGGGTTCTTTTGTTGTCCAGCGCTTTTCACCTGCCAGGTTGCCCGCTTCGCAAAAGTGTGACGCGCTTCGCGCTGGCTAATACGCCACGGCGTGGTTGCCCTCCCTACCACTATGACGAGGGCTTTTTCATGCGCCATAAACCTCACTAGAAAGGTAACCATCGTAGGGGCGCTTCACGATGCCCTCTCCGCCGAAGGCGGAGAACCCAACCTCGATCTGCCCCTACGAGAGGTAACCTTACCTGATAGGATTGAAGACATAAAATCGCTTTTGAACTGCGTTTTCGCGCTTCGCTCGAATGGGGATGTAACAAAAGTCCCAACCAAAAAGAGAACACCAGGAAAACCTGATCCTCTCTTTTTTAAATCTATTGCTCTGCCGAAAAGTCTTGTAGGTTTTGAATTACAGACTTACTTTTCAGTATAGAGAAGAAATCTCAAAAAGAGCATAGTGATAATTCCTTAGCGGGCGAGTAACCGATGAGGTTGTTCCAGCCCTTCGATCAGAGAAAGAATTAGAGTTGCAAAGGCTAGTCATCTAGCCGGATTTTGCATGTTGGCTTGAATCCGAAAAAATCCTATTCAAGAGGCTGTAATTGCATCTTGCGCAGGGAAAAGACCAAAGCTCGCAAGGACCCCGACTATGCCGTAAGAGGCCGTTGAACGGTGTTCAGAGGAATGCTGTTGTGGTAGGATTTGCTCCCAAGGTGCAGATAGTCAAAAGGGGGAGACGGGGGATGTTTCTCAATGCCTACGTGGTTGCATCGAAGCTTCAAGGGGTAACGGACTCGTATCTTCGCAGCGACAGCTTGGAGGCTCGGCTGTCCTTTGCAGCTCCATTGACCGAAAGCCGTCTTCTCGCAGAGTCCTGCCTATATGTTGCTGTTGGAGAGGACCTTGCGCGGATCGCTCCGTCTCCCACCGAAGGTTCGTACAGTATCGTGTCCATCGGACCACCTCCGGCCGAACTGATCGAGAACGAACACTTCGACATCGTAATCGTGCGACCTCTTCGCGATCTGTCGACCGTGCTTCAACAAGTCGAGGATCTGTTCGCCCTGTTTAACGATTGGCAGCAGGGCATGCTCCTCGAACTGGTGTCGGAGTCGGCGAGCCTGGACAGGTTGCTCTCCCGAGCGGTTCCCATCTTCGGCAATCCCATTGAACTTTTCGGCGAGAAGTTTCAGGTGCTGGGCCGTGGCCAAACGGAGGCTCATTTTATACCTGATTGCAACTATGACAAGGAGACGGGCTTTATGGCGCGCGATCTCATGGACCGTTTCGGTCACAACGAAGCGTTCGCACGCTCCCATGATTTAGAGGGTCCACATGTAGACTTATCTTTAGAATCAGCGTTTTTTAATATCCGAAAGCGGGGAAAGTTCGTCGCCCGACTGGTGATTCCCTTCATAGATCGTGACTGCGACGAGGGCGATCTATATCCCCTCATTGTGCTTGCCGACATCGTGAAACAGTACCTTCTCATCAACCAGGTCTCTGTGTTCGGTTTGCAGTCCTCGTTCAAGAAAGCCCTCCAGCGTTTCTTTTTCTCCTCGGATCAGTCTGACGGAGTAAAGAAGACTGCCGTTTCCGCCATCAATCGCTTGGGATGGGGAACCTGTGATCCCTATCAGGCAATCTGTATCGTGCCTGATTTTTCCTCCGTGGCCATCAACGCGCTGTATTACCAATGCCTTGAGCTTGAGAAAGAAATATGGTCCAGCGTTGCCATGCTTGAGGGGAGCGAGATATTCCTGTTGGTCAACCTCTCGGGGCAACAAAGCGGGCGGAATGCCGTGCTGGATCAACTGGACGAACTATCCCAAGAGCACTGCTTTGTTGCAGGGACGAGCACCGTGTTCGATGACTTTAGCCAGGCACCGGTTTTCTTCCGTCAGGCGCGCGCAACTGCGTTCATGGCTGTCGAGCACGAGGCGCAAACCTACGGCGTGTACTCCTTCGAGAAATATCGGCTAGCTTTCGTGCTCACAAACGGGCTTTACGAGTTGCCCTCTGTGGCTATCATTCCTGCAAGCCTGCAAGCCGTCATCGACTATGACAGTCAGCACGGTACGGAATACTACGACACATTGAAGACATACTTGAAGGAGAACCTAAACGTGTCGGCTACGGCGGGCTGCATGTGCGTTCACGGGGGGACCATGCGTTACCGCATAAAACGTCTCGAGGAAATGCTCTGCGATCTCGACCTGCAAACCGTCGATGATCGGTTGTTCTTGCAGTGCGTGTTCATGCTCATTGACGGACTCTATAGTTCCGCCTCGTAGGTCTCGACCCGGCGCTTTCGGCAACAGGTAGTTGTGCGCGTCGACACCCGCTTCTGCCCGACAAGTCGCTCCGCGGTTCGAAGCACGGTCCCGTCGCTATTTTTCGCGAAAGTGCACCACTTTTTTCGATATTTTTTTCAATAGGGCACGGCGCAAGAGCCGCGCCTTTGTCAACATGCGTTAGACATCGCTTTCTGAATCTGAAACCTGTCGAATATACGCGAAACCTCTCCGCTCCTATGATGAACCCGACCTGAAGTCCTACAAACAGGACGAATCGAGGGAACGAGGAGGAGACATGTGTTTTAGACCACCTACTGCCAGCGCCACGAAGAAATGCCCCAACTGCGGCACGGAAAACCCATCGCTTGAAATCATATGTTCTGAGTGTGGAGCCGAGCTTCCCCTTGAGGGCGTTCCCTCGGGAGCTCCTTCCATGCCCGCCGCTCCCAAGCCTCCCGGAGCTCCATCCATACCCGGCACTCCAAGGATCCCGGGGCCCCCGAAAGCGTAGGGCGCCTGCAAACCTTTCGTTACAAGTGTTCGACAAGAAACGGCGGGAGGAGGTGCAAGGAATACAACAAAGCTGCGCATACAATCTGAGACAAGAGATCAAGGAGAAGAAAGATGTCAGAGAAAGACAAGTGGATTCCGCTTGGGATCAACCGTCCCATCAGCTGGAAAGAGGGAGATCTGACGGTTACGCGCAGCACGGCCTGGTCTGGTCCCGGCTGCCATAATGGCTGCATGGTACTCCTGTATACCAACGAGGAAGGTAAACTCGTCAAAGTCGAAGGCGACGAAGAAGCTCCGTACAACCAGGGCCGACTGTGCTCGCGTTGCTTGGACTTGCCCGAAGTAGTCAATCACCCCGACCGACTGCAGTATCCCATGAAGCGCGTAGGTGCCCGCGGCGAGAACAAATGGGAGCGCATCAGCTGGGACGAGGCATACGATGCCATCGTGAGGGAGTTCACGAAGATCAAAGAACGCTACGGCGCCGAGGCAGTGGTCTTCGCTGAGGGTACGGGTCGCGATATAGTTGCCTACAACACGCGCCTCGCTTGGAGTTTCGACAGCCCCAACCCTGTGTACTTCCTGTCCGGCTCCGCGTGCTACGACCCCCGCATTACGGCATGCTTCGCCATCACGGGCTCGTTCTGGGTGGCCGACTGCTCCCAGAACTTCATCGACCGCTACGACAATCCCGAGTACAAGATTCCCGAAGTCATGCTCGTGTGGGGAAACAATCCGCTGGAATCCGGTCCTGACGGCTTCTACGGTCATTGGGTGGTCGACCTTATGCGGCGCGGCACGAAACTCATCGTAATCGATCCGCGTGTGACCTGGCTGGCCAGCAAGGCGGAAATCCACCTACAGGTGCGCAACGGCACTGATGCGGCCCTCGCGCTCGGCATGATCAATATCATCATCCAAGAAGACCTCTACGACCACGAGTTCGTTGAGAACTGGTGCTACGGCTTTGACGAACTGGCCGATCGTGCTGCGCAGTTTTCCGTGGAGCGTGTCTCCGAAATCACTTGGATCCCGAAAGACAAAATCCTTGCTGCCGCCCGCATGTTCGCCAAAGCGGAAAACGGCACCGTCCAGTGGGGCCTCGCCATCGACATGAACAACGAGGAGGCGTTCCCCCAAGCGATGGCCATCATCGACCTCTGGTCGATCACCGGTAACCTGGACGTGCCCGGCGGCATGCTTCCGCCTCACCAGATGGTATCCGAAGCTTACGGCTGGGGAATCGAACACTTGAGCCCTGAGCAAGCCGAGAAGCGCATTGGAATCAAGGAATACCCGCTCGTCGGCTCAATCCTGAACCTCGCCCAGCCTGACATGACCGTTAAGCAAATGATTACAGGTGATCCTTACCCCATCAAGGGCGCTTGGCTGCAAACAACCAACCTGCTCGCGTGTTGCGGCATGGACCCAGCTGAGTTCAGGCAGGCCCTCGACAATATGGACTACGTGGTCGTCGTTGACCTGTTCATGACCCCCACCGCGTCCGCTTGTGCCGATATCGTTCTGCCGGCCGCTTGTTTTCCCGAACGTTACGGACTGCGCACCAATGACGGCCCACAATTCGGCGCCACTATCAACAAGTGCTGTCAGGTGGGCGAGTGCAAGTCCGACATGCAGATTAACATGGAGCTCGGCCACCGGTGGAATCCTGAGGCTTGGCCGTGGGAGGACGTGCGCGACATGTTCACGAACTTCGTCCAGGGCTCGTTCCTCAAAGGCCAGACGTTCCAGGATCTTCAGCAGCAGGCTCCCGTCTACAAGACGGTTGAATACAAGAAGTATGAGAAGGGTACCTTCCGCACAGATGGTCAGTTCGGCTTCCCCACGCGCACGGGCCGCGTGGAGCTCTACTCGCTCATGTTCGCCGACTTCGGGCTCGATCCACTGCCTTACTTCGAGGAGCCTTCGATGAGTCCGGTGGGAACCCCCGACCTTTACGAGGAGTATCCTCTCATCCTTAGCACCGGCGCCCGTGATTGGATGTCGTTCCATTCCGAGCATCGCCAGGTTCCCCGCCTGCGCGCCTTGAAGAAATGGCCCGAAGTGCAAGTGAATCCTGAAACGGCTGTGAGATACGGCCTGGCCGATGGGGATTGGGTGTGGATAGAGAACCCGCGCGGCCGCGCAAAGCGTAAGGTGAAAGTCACCGAGATGGTTCCCGAGTGGATGGTGATGACCGATCACGGTTGGTGGTTCCCCGAGCAGGATGGCGCTTCCCCTAACAACTTTGGCGTATGGGACGTCAACATCAACCAGCTTATGCAGAACAAGTGCGGCAAAACCGGTTTCGGCACCAACGCTAAATCGCTGCTCTGCAAGATCTACAAAGTTGAGGAGGGTAAGTAATCATGAGCCGGAACGGAATCCTGATTGACTACGAGTATTGCACGGGCTGCCATGTATGCGAAATCGCCTGCCAAGCCGAGAACAACCTACCCGTGGGTCAATGTGGAATCAAGGTCTTTGAGGTCGGTCCCTATTCCTACGGGGGAGACGGCGAGGAAAAGTGGCAATTCGGCTACTACACCGGCTTCACCGACCAATGTGACCTGTGCGCCGAGCGCGTCGAAAAAGGAAAGATGCCCACGTGCGTGAAACATTGCCAGGCCGCTATCATGACCTACGGCCCAGTGGAGGAGCTTGTCAAGCAGATGGGGGAGAAGGGTAAACAGGCGCTGTTTGCTCCCGTGAACTGACACTGGGCGGACTACAAGACAAGCGAGTGGTTTTGTGAGTGTTGGCGCGAAAGCGCAAGAGCTGCTCAACCATTATCCTGTTCGCAAGGAAAGGCAGCGCGGATTGAACGAAGGGGCGCTGCTTTTCCTTACGGGAGACCGTTGTTCGAAGGAGGGTGTTCAAAATGGATGTTGAACTTTCGAAAGGTCGCAAGATCTTGTTTGTTGTCACCATAATGCTTTCGGCGCTCATACCAATGGCCGACTTTGTGGTGATTCCAATCTTTCCTGTTTGGTATGGGGACTTCGACGGGAACATGGTGAACGTCGCGACTACCGGCCCGTTGCTCATGATGGCTATCGGGTCAGTTGTCGTTGGTTCGCTCTGCCGCTTGATCAGCAAGAAATGGATTCTCGCAGGATCCATGTTGCTGTTCGCTCTCGCCTCCATCTCCACAGTGGCATTCTACGATATCGCATGGATCATTGCGTGCCGAATCGTAATCGGATTCACCATGGGCACTTCGATGGTGACGTGCTTCTCGCTTATTGCCGACATATTCAAATCCGAAAAGCAGCGTTCGACGATGATGGGCGTCTTCAATGGCGCTATGACCGTTTACGGCATGGTTTTCGGCATGGCTGCTGGATTTTTGGCGCTAAGCTCGTGGCGAAACGTATTCGGCATCTATTGGCTCTCCGTGCCAGTGTTCGTTATGATTATACTCTTCGTGCCTAGCGTAAGCATAAAATGGAAGGGGGATGAAGGAGATGAAGCCGATGACGGAGGTATCGACTGGCTAAAGCTCATGGCTATCTGCGCTAGCTCCGTAGTGTTTCTCATTTTGTACAACGCTTTCCTTTACCTGAGCGGCGTGTACGTTGAACAAACGGGCATTGGTGATTCAGCCTTTACGGGTACGCTCACCACTGTCGCAACGTTTGGCGGGCTCGTTGCCAGCATAATCTTCGGCATGGTCTACGGCAAGATTTCCCGGGCTTCAATCGCCGTCAGCTTCATCTTCGCGGCAGTCTCCCTTTTCATCATGTTTGCGTTTCCGAGCGTGCCTGTTGCCTTAATCGGGTCTGCGCTGCTCGGCTTCGCAAACAGCAATGCGCTCGCGTACTACCCGATGCAATGCTCTGTCATAGCCCCCGAATCGAAGAATGCCGCGGTGATCGGCATCAACAATGCCGCCATCGCCGTTGGGAGCATGCTCTCCTCATTCGTGGTGACGGCGTTGCTTGTCATCATGCGTGTCGACACTGTCCGTGAAACATTTTCAATCCTTGCCCTTGCCGGCGCCGTGGCCGCAGTTATCTCGATAATACTTGCCATACGCTCATTGAAAGCAAAAAGTTGCGAATCGGATTTTCAGGCCTTCAATTCGCAGGAACAGTCCTGATAATGTTCCGCATGATACAAAAACACAAGAGGACTTTTGTTACAGCCCCCTACGGAGGTTATGCTTCTTGCAAAATCTCGCCTACAGGTCAGTCAGCCCGCGTCGTAAGGTAAGGGATAACGGGTAACCTCGTGGCGCATTCGTTAGCGCGATAGCGCGTCGCACTTTTGCGCAGCGGGAGAGGGCTTTGCTATAGCTCCGAACAACCAGAAGGCCCGCGCGGGGCGGGCCTTCTGAGAGGGGGCTTGTTGCGCGCGCTAGGCGCCCTGGGGAGCTTCGCCGTCGAAGTTGGGCTTGTCAGCCGGCAGGGCGGGGGCATCCTCGCGGCGCGCCATGGCGCGGTCGTAGTCGCGCGTGCCCACGAACACCTCGTGCAGATACGGGTTCACCTTAAGCTTGCGTGCGCGGTACATGATGTAGGCGAAGGCCGCAATGTTCGCGCCGAGCGCCAGCACCGACACTACCAGGTTCACGTTCGGGTCGTTCACCGACTGCGTGCTGAACACACTGTAATCTTGGAACATGGGGAACACCTGCGCAAACATGCACCAAATAGCCAGCGTGAACGCGCGGTTCTGAATCCAGCCGCCCTTGTTCCAGAGCATCGCTGCCACGGTGGGAGCCAGAAGCAGGGCCAGACCGCAGTACCAGGAGTGCGTGGGCAGGCAGTTGTAGGTGTAGCAGAAGTTCCAGAGGTCGTAGGCAATGATGAACACCCAGGTCATGTCAGGCCAGAGCATGTCCTGCTTCTTCTTCGACACATAGATGCCGAACCAGCCGGTCATGCACGCAATGTTGATGATGCCCGCCACGCCGTTGAACACGTTGTGCCAGCCGCCGTAGAGTGTGACGCCCTCGGAGGACACCCAGGTGGTGCCCCACGCGCGGAAGGCGCTTTCGAAGTCGCTCACCACGGCAATGAGGATGTTAATGGCCACAATGACAAACGGGAAGCACTTGAACCACTCGGCTTTCCCCAGCTTGCCCCACTTGTACTTCAGTGCCATGAAGCCGATGCAGCCGATGGTGGCGGCGTAGAGCTTCGCGTAGTGGAACCAGCTGTTCATGTGCACGTGCGTGGGGTTGTTGAGCGCCCAGTCGGCCCCCATGCCCGCGCCTACCGAAATGGCGATGAAGTACACCGTGAGCACGGCCGGCAGCACGATAAAGCAGCACACCCCGCCCACCTTGGTGCGGCGCGCAATCTCGTTCACCAGGATGAGTCCGATGAACACCACAATCCAGCCTATCCACTGGTACAGGGCGTTCTCCCCGTAAACTTGGAACAACATGTGAAACCCTCCTTCTTCTTGCGGTTCTCTTTGGCTCTTTATTCCCCGTTTAGACCGGCGGCGTGGTACCCCGGTCCATGTGCAGCGTTTGGGCGATGACGTCTTTCAGTACCTCGTCGTCCACGTCAGGGTGGCGGCGCACGTACCCCACAATGCCCAGTATCAGGATGTAGAACGTCTCGTACACGTGGTCGATCTTGATTTCGTGCAGCTCGCCGTAGTCGCGCACGGTGGTCTGCACGATGTAGGTGGCCATACGGTCGGCGACGCGGTTCACGAATTCCAGGTACAGCGCCGCGTTTTCCTTGGAGGCGAGCGAGCGGCGGAACGAATCGTGCTCGAACAGCGCCAGGCGCAGGATCTTCACCACGCTTGAGAGCGCGGCTTCGATGTCGCCCGTGCGGCGTTCCTCGTTCCAGATGTGCAGCGCTTCCAAAAAGTCGGCGATGTAGTCGTCGAGTACGGCCGAGGTGACGGCGTTCTTGTCGGGGAAGTAGTGGTAGAAGAGCGAGCGTGCCACGCCCACGCGGTCGGTGATGGCCTGCACTGACGTGCGCGAAAGGCCCTGCTCCTCGTAGAGTTGGCGCGCGGCCTCTACGATGTCGTCGCGGCGCGTCGAGCGCGTCTCGCTGTCGGTGTGCATGGTGTCCGCCTTCTGCATCTTTCCCCTCCTTCGGCCGGCGACCTCCCTGACGAGCGGAGAATACGCCGCGCTTTGACGGTGCGTCAATGTACAGATCGGGCAATCCGTCAATGACAGGTTCGTTGCGACCATGATACTATGAGCGCCAATAAAATTCATAGATGAAATAAAAAACAATCAGCTATGAATAATAAACGAAGGAGGAGGGACGCATGGACGAAAGGGTTAGGGAGGAACGCGACGGCCGGAATGCTGGTCCCAACGAAGTGGCGACAAGGCCTGATGATGGGGGTGCGCCCGAGGGGCGGCGCGCACCCAAGCGGTCGAAGCGGTGGCCGCTCGTGGTGGGCGTGGTTGTGGTGGTGCTGGTGGCGGCGGGCGCGGGTTTCTGGGTGTGGCACGAGCAGCCCAGCTTCTGTAACGCCATCTGCCATGAGCCGATGGACAACTACGTTGAGGGCTACTACCACGACACCACACTCATGGCGAACGCCCATGAGCGCGCCAGTGTGACCTGTTTGGAGTGCCACGAGGCGAAGATCGACGAGCAGGTGGCCGAAGGTCTTGCGTGGGTGCGTGGCGACTATGTGACTGATGAGACGGGCTACCTGGCCACGGTGGGTGTGACGGCCGACTCGAAGATGTGCGCCACGGCGGGCTGCCACGATTTCGACGAAGTGGCGGCAACCACGGAGAACTGGGGCGGCGAGGAAGGCGTGAACCCGCACGTGTCGCACCAAGGCATTGCCATTGATTGCAGCAACTGCCACGTCGCGCACGGTACCTCATATCTGTACTGCAACACGTGTCATGACTACGACGTGCCTGCGGGCTGGGAAAACCCCGGCGCGGCGCGCGCATGAGGGGAGAGATGAGCACAGTGAGGAGGAACGAGCGATGAAGAAAACAACAGCGGCAGCCTGTGGCGCAACCGCCGCGGTGCTCGCCTTGGGATTGACGGGCTGCGGGTCGTCGTTTGAGGGCTCGGGCTCGAAGGACGCAGCGAGTGCTGAGCAGCTGGCTCTGCGCGCGGATGACCCGTGGGCCGTTGAAGTGGTGGCTGACCCCGCGGCGAAGGCTGAGGGTACTCTGGCCGACGGCGTGTACACCGGCACCGGTAAGGGTATGGAAGGCTTGGTCACCGTGAAGCTGTTGGTGGACGACAACCGCATTACGTGCCTGGAAACCACGCAGGAAGGCGAAAGCCAGAGCCGCGGTGGCTATGAGGCCATTCGCGACGGCAAGTTCGCGGCCATGATTGAGGCGGCGCAGGGGTCGGACATCGACGCGGTGACGGGCGCCACCATTACGACGGCCGCCGTGCGCACTGCTGTTGACGATGCGCTTGCGCAGGCCGAAGCGGCGGCCGCGGGCGCCGCAACGACGGGTGAGGGGGAGCAGCGATGAGCGAAAACACGCGCGCGACGGGAGGCATGTCCCGGCGCGATTTTCTGACGCGGGCGGCTGTGATGGCGGCAGGCACGGCGGCGGCAAGCATGGTACCGGCGGCGGCGCAGGCGGTGGAGCCCGGCATCATTGGCGACTGGGCGGCCGACGGCTCGCGTGCGGTCACCGTGCCAGCGAGTGAAGAGGGCAACGCATCGGGCTCTGACGGCACGTACCGCGAGCACAACTCAGCGGCCTTTCCGGCCGACGATGCCACGCCCATCCCGCCCCGCGCGGTACCTGCGAAGTGGGATTATGAGTGCGAGATCTGCGTGGTAGGTGCGGGCGGCGGCGGTCTGAATGCCGCGGCTCGCGCGGCGGAGCTGGGCGCGAAGACCATCTGCGTGGAGGCGCTTGGCCTGCACGGCGGCAACGCGCAGGAGGCAGGCATGTGCGCCATCTTGGGCGGCTCGAAGTTGCAGGAGTCGAAGCGCTTTGCCTTCCCCAGCTACCCCTTCGACGCACGTAAGTTGGCCGACTGGGCTATTGACGAGTACCACTACGCGTGTGACCCGCGGCTTATCCACCTTATTGCCGAGGCAGGCGGGGTGTGTATCGACTGGATGGCCGACTGCGGCGTGCAGTGGCGCCTCGGTGAGGTGCCCGTGTACGTGGCGCCGAAGAATTCCACGCTTGATCACCATGTGCTCAAGATGAAGGATGCCACCGACGCCATGTTCAGCTTCGGTCAGAAGCACGGCGTGGAGTACCACTTCCAGTGCCCGGCTGAGGCGCTCGTGCGCGACGACGACGGTCGCGTTGTGGGCGTGGTGTGCCGCGAGGACTTCAAGCGCGAGGTGTACATTCATGCCACAACGGCGGTCATCCTCACGGCCGGCGGGTTCTGCAACAACAAAGCCCTGCTCAAGCAGTATATTCCGACCGCGGCCATGGGCTGCGCCTCAAGCTACCTCACGGCCGGCGAGACGGGCGAGTGCTTCCGCATGGGGCTGGGCGTGGGCGCAGATGTGTCGGGCTTCAACAGCTCGGCGTCGTTTGATGGCGGCGTTGACTGGGAAGCCGAGGGTGGCCAGTGGGCGCGCTTCCTCTACGACGGCATGACGCAGCTTTCGCGCCAGCCGTGGTTCACTATCGATCGCTGCGGCAACCGCCTGCGCTACATGGACAGCCGCGTGGGTGAGGACGGCGCGAACGCCATCTACGCGCTGGGCGATTTGGCCACCATCCAGATGACGCCTCCGGGGCATCGCTCATACATCATCTTCGACTCGCACTACGAGGAACACCTGGCGGGCTACGCACAGGAGCACTGCCGCAAGCTGATCACGCCGGACCTTGAGCAGATTGACAAGGTGCCCGAGCACTACCGCGACTGGCACCACGGCGTGCAGGACGCCATCGACGCCGACGTGCTGAAGAAGCGCGACACGCTGGAAGAACTTGAGCGTGACCTGGGTTTCGAGCCGGGTGTGCTGGTAGAGGCCGTGCGGAAGTGGAACGAAACGTGCGAGCGCGGCGAGGACGACTTCATGTATCCCATGCCGCCCGAGTGGCTGCACACCATCTCCGACCCGCCGTTCTACGGCTGTCGCATCGGCGGCAACCTGTACGGCACGAAGGCGGGCCTGCTCATCAACGACCAGATGCAAGTGGTGTCCACGAAGGGCACGCCCATTCCGGGTTTGTACGCCGGGTGGCACACGGCCGGCGGTGCGTGCGGCGAGAACAGCTACATCGGCGACCCCATTTTGGGCTCGCTTCTGGGCGACGTGAGCCTGGCGTTCTGCGGTGGGTATCTGTGCGGGACGTTTGCGACGGGCAACGAACTGGGCGCGCAGGCGCACGGTGGGAAGGAGATGTGACATGCTGCAGCAGATGAAAAGCATGGCGCGGCCCTACGGGGCGCTGTTCGCCCTCTCGCTGGTGGTAGCCCTCGTGGCGCGCGTGGGCTTGGGTGTGATGGATCTCACGGGTACGCTGTCCTACGACTACATTTCGGCTGCTGACGTGCCGATGCTTGACGTGATCTGTTCCATTTTGACGGGTTCGACGCTGGTGGCGTTCATGGCGCTTTCGGGGCTCGTGCTGGTGGTGTCCGTGGCGGGTGTGGCGCTTTCGGGGCTGCTGTTCGAGCGCGGCGTGGCCGGTGCGGGCAAGCCTGCGACCGCGTTTCTGTGGGGTTGGGCAACGGCGCTTGTGGCGCTGGTGTGCGCGCTGGTGATGGCGAGCGGCATTCTGTCTGCCGTGCAGGTGGGCTCCATGAGTTCGAAGCTGCCGGGCACGGCGGTGTTGCTGCTGGCGGCCGTGGTGTTTGCGGCGTTCATCGGCACGCTTCTGGGCGCGGCATCGCAGGTGGTGTGCCTCTGCGTGGCACGTGCGAAGGCGCGCGGCACGGGATTCGGCCGCACCCTGGTGGTGGCTGCGCTTGTATGTGGCCTCGTGGTCATGCTGCTCACCGTGGGCACGTTCGCGTCCATCAACACGGCGCACGTCCAGCTGGGTGTGGTGGGCGCTTGGTTTGCCGCCGACATCGTGGCGAACCTGGCCATCCTGTTGGGCGCAACAGCCCTGATGAAGAAGGTATCAGCGTAAGCGCGTTACGCGATTGGTTTCAAGAGGCCGAGGGCGGCTTTGCGTTCGGCCTCTTCGCGTGCTTGGAGGTCGGCCACCACGACGCGCCAGGCGCGGGCGAGGGCTTGTCGCTGCTCGGCGTTCAGGCGTTGCCACAGTTGGCGGCGGGACAATACGTCGATGGTGCGGGCGATGGCGCGCTGCTGGCGACGCCCCGCATCGGTGGCGTCCACAAATACGGCCTTGCGGTCGTTTGGGCTAGCCAGGCGCACCACCCACCCGCGTGCGACCAGCTTGTCAACGGCTCGCGCCACGGCAACGGGTGTCATCTGCAACTGGCGCGCGATGTCTCCCACGCGCAGGGGTTCGCCCACTTCACCCAAGCGCTGCAACACGCGACATTCGGCAAGCGACGCGCCGTCGCACGTGCTGCGCAGGGCCTCTTCCAATGCCAGTTTCACCAGCTCAAGCGACACGAGTGCGCGGGAGGCGGCGAAGCGCCCGGAGATGTCACCTGAAAGCGGCGGGTCAATGCTCGCGCCGGCGGCGATAGACGCTTCCAAGATGCTGCGGTAGCCTGCGTCCTCGGTGGGGAAGAGGGCATACAGGCGCTCAACAATGGAAGTATTCACCTGCTCCACGTGCCGCGTGCCCGCTTCGGTGATGCGCGCGGTGCGCACGCGTCCGTCCGCGCCCGTATCGCGCAGACGCTCGGCGAACCCCTCTGCTACCAGCACGTTTAAGGCTTGGGTCACCACGTTGGGCTTGAAGTTCAGCAGCTTCGCCAACTCCGTTTGCGGCACGCCGGCATCACCAGCGGCCAGGAGTTTTACCAGCATGCGGTACTGCGTCACGTTGAGGGAGCTTGCGCGCTCAAGGCCGCTTTTCAGCGCACGATGGGTCAAGTCGAAGGCAACGAAAAACGTTGAATCAAGCCTCAGTTCCTCAAAGGCCCTGTTGTCTACCCGCGCGCTCATTCCGCTCCTTGCTCACGATTGTTTCACCAATGAAACAATAATAGCGCGCGAGCGGGGACGCGGCTCCCGGCGCTGCGGGAGCCGCGCAAAGTCTCCATGCACCCCGCGCTCAGGCGAAGGTGCCGGTGCGACAGCCTTCAATGGTTGCGTTCAGGCGCTTCTTGTAGATGGACTTCGAGGCGTAGAGGCCCGCGCACGCGTTGTTGCCGGTGATGTGGTCCTTGGTCACAAGCGTGGTCACCGGCGCATGTGAGTACCGGTAGAACAGCGTGTCATGGCCGACGCAGAGCCCCATCACAATGTTGAGGTCGGTGTGCTCCTCTTCCAGAAGGCGCGCCTGCATGAGGGGGTTGCAGAGCACCGCACCGCGTTTGCCGTCTTCAAGCACCAGGTCAAGGTCGTCGCGGTGGTTGCTCTCCACCTTGCACGCGATGCCGAACACCTCAAAGCCCGCGCGTTCAAGCAGCTTGCGCAGCGTTCGGCTTTCCTCGACAAGCATGGTGCACGTGGCAATGCCAATGCGGTGCGCACCTATGCGGTGGGCGAATTCCATGGTTTCTTGCACGCGCGTGAGGTTTGAGCAGCGCTCGCTCGTTTGCACCGCCGCCTTCATGATACGGTGGTTCTCCGGCTCGGCGTAGCGCGCGTGTACCTCGTCGTGGATGGTGGGCGTGATGAGTTCCTGCACGCACTCGGGCGGGTTACTGCCCGTTTCGAACTCGCACGCTTCACCTGCGCAGCTCAGACACGAGAATCCACACTGCTCCATCGTTTGCCCCTTTCGTTGGCTCCCCACCTACCAGGTTGCCCTCCGTTACAGCCTTTCGTTTGGCCTTAGTATACCCCCTCGTGCCACGTCGGGGCGAGGGGGCGAAAGGGGGAAGAGGTGCGCGTCAGCTGCGTGTGCGCACTCGGCCGATGGCTTTCGCCACCTCGGTTTGTACGAGCGAGAGGAACGCGAGGCCCAGCGCCACTCCCCACTGCCAGAGGTTCATGGGTTCGCCGCCAAACGCCGCCAGCACGGGCGAGATCAGCAGCACGGCTAGCATGAGCACCACCGACACGCCCACCGCGCCCCAGAGCCATGGGTTGCGTCCGCCGCCGCGATCCCACACCGGGTCGGTGGTAGAGCGCTGATTCACCGCGCGCAACACCTGGGAAAACGCCAGAACAGTAAACGCCATGGTTTGCCCGACGGCATCCCCGCTCGCTTCGCGTCCCACTACGAATGCCGCCAGTGCAAACACCGCAACAAAGAGCCCCTGGAATATGACGCGGCGCGCCAGCCGGGGTTCAAGCAGCGTGCCAGAGCGCAGCGGCGGGTGCTCCATGATGTGGCGGCTTGCTGGTTCTACACCCAATGCAAGGGCCGGCAGGGTGGCCGTAGCCAGGTTCACCCAGAGAATCATCACGGCCGTGAGCGGGGCATTCCAGTTGAGCGCCACGGCGGTAAGCAGCACGACAATTTCTGCCAGGTTATCGGCTACCAAAAACGCGACCACCTTCTGGATGTTGCGATACACGCGCCGCCCCTCGCGCACCGCGTTCACAATGGTGGTGAAGCGGTCGTCGAGCAGAATCATGTCAGAGGCGTCCTTCGCCACGTCGGTGCCGGTGATGCCCATGGCCACGCCAATGTCGGCGGCTTTGAGGGCGGGCGCGTCGTTCACGCCGTCGCCGGTCATGGCCACCACCTCGCCATCTGAGCGCAGCGCGCGCACGATGCGCAGCTTGTGGAAGGGGGACACGCGTGCGAACACGCTCGTGCGTTCGATGGCGGCATCCAGCTGTGCGTCGTCCATCTCGTCAAGTTCGCTGCCCGATACCACGAGGTCTCCCTCGCAGTAGATATCCAGTTCACGTCCGATGGCGCGTGCGGTGGCGGCGTGGTCGCCAGTGATCATGATGGTGCGCACGCCAGCGGTGCGGCAGGTGTCCACGGCCTCGCGCACGTCGGCGCGCGGCGGGTCCATCATGCCCACCAGGCCAATGAGCGTGAGGTCTTCCTCAATGTCCTCGCCCTCGGCGGGCAGGGCGGGCAGCGCCCGGGTGGCGAAGGCGAGCACGCGCAGCGCCTCGTCGGAGAGCTGTTGTGCCACTTCAAGTGCGCGGGTGCGGTCGCCTTCGGTCATGGGACGCGGGCCGTCTTCGTCCATGAGGAACGTGCAGCGGGGAAGTAGCCCGTCGAGCGAGCCCTTCACGGCCACTACCAGTTCGCCGTCGCGCTCGTGCACGGTGGCCATGCGCTTACGGTCGGAATCGAAGGGACGCTCAGCCAGGCGCGGGTAGGTGGTGCGCAGGGCGGCGGGGTCGATGCCGTTGTCGCGCGCCATGACGAGCAGGGCGCCCTCGGTGGGGTCGCCGATGATGGTGTCGGGCGAGGCTGCACCGCCGGGAGCGGTGTTGCTGGCGTCCGTGTCCGCGAACCCCGCATCGTTGCAGAGTACGGCCGTGAACGCGAGGTAACCGAACAGCGTGGGGTGTTCCTCAAGCGCGCGGGTGGGCGTAGGTGCCGCAGCGTGGTCGAGGTCGGGCCCGAGCGCGGCGCGCACCACGCTCATGCGGTTCTCGGTGAGGGTGCCGGTCTTGTCCGTGCAGATGACGGTAGCGCCGCCGAGTGTTTCCACGGCGGGCAGCCGTCGCACAAGCGCCTGGTGGCGGGCCATACGCTGCACCCCGAGCGCCATAACAATGGTAGCGGTGGCGGGCAGCCCCTCGGGAATGACCGAGATAGCCAGCGAGATGGCCAGCAGCAACAGCGGTGCGAAGGGGCGCCCATAGGCCATGCCCACGGCCAACACCACCAGCGCCGCCGCCACGCCAACGATAGTGAGCAGTTTACCGAATGAGGCCAGCTTGCGCTTCAAGGGCGTGTCCAGTTCCTCGTCGCCTTCCAAGAGGCCCGCGATGTGTCCCACCTCGGTGTTCATGCCCGTGGCAACCACCACGCCCACGCCGCGTCCGCCGGTCACAATGGCGGTGGCGAACGCCATGTTCGCGCGGTCGCCCACGGGCGCGCCGGGCACCACGGTGGCCGTGGCGTCCTTTTCCACCGGCACCGACTCGCCGGTGAGCGCGGCTTCCTGCATGCGCAGCCCTGCTGTGGAAAGCAGCCGCAGGTCAGCGGGAGCCATACTGCCGTCATCGAGGATAACCACGTCGCCCGGTACCAGTTCGCGCGCGGGCACTACCGTTTCCGCGCCATCGCGCAGCACGCGCGCAGTGGGTGCACTCAGGTTGCGCAGCGCCTCAAGTGAGGACTGTGCCTTGCGCTCCTGTACAATGCCGATGACCGCGTTCGCCACCACGATAATAAAGATGATGCCGGCTTCGGCCCACTCCTGTAGAAGCGCTGAGAGCGCGGCGGCCACCAGCAAGATGAGCACCATGGGGTCGCCCACCTGCTCGCGCACCATCTGGGCAAGCGTGCGCGGCGGCTTGGCGTTCAGTTCGTTGGGACCCACTTCGGCCAGGCGCGTGCGGGCGTTAAAGTCGGAAAGGCCCTCGCGCGAGGCGTTGAGGTCGGCCAGCACCTCGTCAAGCGGCAGCGCATGCCACGGTTTGGGCGCGCGTGGGGCGGCAGGTTTGGCAGGGGCAGTCGGGGACGGGGAGGGCATAACGTTCCTTTCGACGGCGGGGCGGCGCAGATGAATCTTGAGTGTACGCGTCCGCCTGCGCCGCGTACGTTCGCCGCTGCGAACCGTCATGCAACTATTACCTGGGGTGTGCCGGGCGGCCACGTGCCGCCTTTTCCGGTAGAATAGCGCTGACAAACGAGAGGAAGGCCCCTGATGGATCACGTGCTTCACCTTGAGAAGTTGCCGCGCACGGTTGAGTTGCAGCGTGACGGCGACGGGCGCACTTGTTTTGCGTATGTTGACCAGCGGAAACTGCCCACTGATTTGGTATTTGAGCGCACGGACGTGTGGCGCGCGGTGGTGGAGGCCATCAAGACGCTTGCCGTGCGCGGGGCACCTGCCATTGGCGTTGCGGGTGCGGCGGCTGTGGCACTCTGGGCGAGCAACGGTGGCGCGTCGGCGGCGACGGCGCACGGGTGCGCTGAAGCTTCCGGGCAGTTCGCGGGCGAACTTGCCGCAGTGGCTGATGAAGTGGCCGCCGCCCGGCCCACGGCTGTGAACCTGGCGTGGGGCGTACGCCGCGTGGTGGACGTGGCGCAGGCACACCTCGCCGAAGGCGCGCTGCCCGGCGAGGTGGCTGACGCACTGTTTGACGAAGTCAAACGCATGGAAGCCGAAGATGAGGCCGTGAACCGTGCCATCGGCGCTCACGGCGCGCAGCTGCTTAGGCCGAGCAGCCGCGTGCTCACGCACTGCAATGCCGGCAGCCTGGCCACCGCGTTTTTCGGCACGGCGCTCGGTGTGGTGTATGCCGCTGCCGCCAAGGGCAAAATAGCGCGCGTGTATGCCGACGAAACGCGGCCGGTGGGCCAAGGCGCGCGCCTCACGGTGTGGGAACTTGCGCGTGCGGGCGTTCCCTGTACGCTCATCTGCGATAACATGGCAGCCAGCCTCATGGCGAAGGGCGAAGTTGATGCCGTCATCGTGGGTGCCGACCGCATTGCTGCCAACGGCGACGTGGCCAACAAGATAGGCACCTACGGCGTGGCGGTGCTCGCGCATCACCACGGCATTCCGTTCTACGTGGCCGCACCCACGTCCACCATTGACGCAACGCTTGCAGACGGCTCCGGTATCCCCATCGAAGAGCGCAGCCCCGCTGAGGTACTTCCACACCCAATGCCAGGGGTGGAGGTGTGGAACCCTGCGTTTGACGTGACTCCAGCGGCGCTGGTGACGCGCGTGATCACGGAAAAGGGCGTGTTCGAACCCAGCAAGCTGGTATACTGAGCGCATCGCCCAGTCCAAGGAGGGTCGCCATGCGCATCATTCACCGCGAGGACCAAGAGGAACGTGAGCACGAGGTGCTGTCGCCCGATGCGTCGTTCGCCGACGAGAGCGAAGGTCGCGCCCGTTCCACCGAGCCCGACATCCTGCGCAACGACTTCCAGCGCGACCGCGACAAAATTCTGCACACGAAATCGTTTCGCCGCCTGTCGCACAAGACGCAGGTGTTCCTCGCTGCTGAGGGTGACCATTTCCGCACGCGACTCACGCATACGCTGGAGGTCGCGCAGATTGCGCGCACCATCGCGCGTGCGCTTGGCTTAAACGAGGATCTCACGGAGGCCATTTCCCTTGGTCATGATCTGGGGCACACGCCGTTTGGCCACACGGGGGAGGAAGCGCTCGCGCGGTGCCTCGCGCGTCACAAGGGCCTTGACCCGGACGCTCCCGGCACGCACGCGTTGTACCGTCACAACGAGCAAAGTCTGCGCGTGGTGGAGCGCATCGAAAATGGCGGCAAGGGGTTGAATCTCACGCCCGAGGTGCGCGACGGCATTCTGTGCCACACGGGTGACTTGCGCGCCGAGACGCTGGAGGGGCGCATCGTGGCCACGGCCGACCGCATCGCGTACGTGAACCACGACATCGACGACGCCATCCGCGCGGGCATTCTGTCCGAGGATGACCTGCCCGCTTCCACGCACGCCGTGCTGGGGCCCGACCATTCCTCGCGCATTCAAACGCTCGTGCTGGACATGGTGGAAACGTCCGCTGAGGTTGATGACATTCGCATGAGCGATTCGGTGTGGGATGCCATGATGGAGTTGCGCGCGTTCCTGTTCGCGCGCGTGTACACGGCACCCGTTGTGATGGCCGAAGTCGAGAAGGCAACGCACCTGGTGAGCGACTTGTTCGACTACTACGTGGCGCACATCGACGAGGTGCCGGAGGAATACCGCGCCATCTCCGAGGGCGACACGTTGCGCGCCGTGGCCGACTACGTGGCCGGCATGACCGACCGCTACGCGAAAAACCAGTTCCAGCAGCTGTTCGTGCCGCTTTCCATACATTATTAAATAGGTAGGGGCGCGGGCGGCCTTGCGTGGCGCGCCTGCGGTGCGCGCCCGCGGGCAGAAGGTCGTTGCGCACGTTCGCAAAACTTGTATAATCGGTAAGCTATGCTTTCCGGGGATCACATCAGACAATCGTTTCAGGCGGCGCTGCCCATCATGTTGGGCTACGTCGCCATTGGCATACCCTGCGGTATTTTGTGCGCCTCCATCGGCCTGAACGCGCTGCAGGTGTTCCTGCTGTCGGCCCTGTTCTACTCCGGTGCAGGGCAGTTCATGATTCCGAATATGTGGCTGGCAGGCTCGCCGGTGGCCTCCATTATTGCCAGCGTGTCGCTGCTGAACACGCGCCAGATGCTGTACTCGGCGGCGTTCGCGCCCGCGTGCAAGGGCGTGCGCAAGCGCCTGGCGTTTCTGTTCGCGGCCACGGTGACCGACGAGAGCTACGGCGTGAACGTGTCGAAGTTTGCTGAGGGGGAGTGGTCGGTGGGCCGCGCCACCCTGGTGAACCTGCTGTCGCAGAGCTCCTGGGCGCTTTCGAACGTGGTGGGCGTGCTGGTGGGCAACGCCGTGGGTATTCCGCTTGCCATTGCGTCGTTTGCGATGACGTCCATCTTCATCTGCTTGCTGGTTACGCAGAAGCCCTCGGCGGCTAACGTACTTGCGGCGGTGGTGGCCATGGTGGGCGTGTTCGTGTGCAAGGCGGTGGGCCTTTCGGGCCCGGCCATTTTGGTGGGAGCGGTGGCTGGTGTGGCTGCGGCGCTTGCGTTTTCATGGGCAAGGAGGCGCGGATGATGGAGCCGATGAGCCGGGGAGACTTCCTCATCGTGTTCGCGTGTTGCGCTGTGACCATGCTCATATGTCGCACGGTGCCGTTGTTCGCGCTTAAGGGGAAGAACCTCCCCGCCAGCGTGGAGCGTGCGCTCGGGTTCATTCCGCCCGCTGCCTTCGCGGCGTTGGTGGCAAACGATCTGCTCACGCCTGGCATGTTTGACGCGGGTGTGTGGCCTGCGGCAGCACCGTTGGTGGCGGCGGGCGTGGTGGCGCTGGTGGCGTGGAAGACGAAGTCGCTTCTGTGGTGTGCCGTGTCCGGCGTGGTTGCCTACGCGCTGCTGACGCTTATCTGAGTGCCGCGGGACGCGACGCGGGCCGGTGAGGGATGAGCGAAAGGCTTGTTGTTTTCTGCGCTTTGCGTGGAGAGGTGGGCAATACGGGAAAAAATGCAGGAAGTGATGCGGTTTTTCCTTGCGTGAGAAGGGCTGGGGCAGTATACTGTCCAATTGTGTCTTTCCACAGAACACGCACGAGATTCATTTTGAACACATAGAAGGATAACGAACATGGACATCATTCGCGCTATCGAACAGCAGCAGATCAGGCAGGACCTTCCCGAGTTCCACGTGGGCGACAACGTGAAGGTCCACTACCGCATCGTCGAGGGCAACCGCGAGCGCGTCCAGGTGTTCCAGGGCGACGTCATCCGCCGTCATGGCGCCTCGAGCCGCGAAACGTTTACGGTTCGCAAGATCAGCTTCTCCATTGGTGTGGAGCGTACGTTCCCCGTGCACTCCCCGAAGATCGAGAAGATTGAAGTCGTCCGTCAGGGCGATGTGCGTCGCGCCAAGCTCTACTACCTGCGCGACAAAGTGGGCAAGGCTGCCAAGATCAAAGAGAAGTCCTTTAGGTAGTTCCGTCGGCCTGACGGCCGCCGGAACTTCTCGACGCTGCGAAGCCCCCTCGTACCGATCCTCGGCCCTTTCTCGCTTGCCTTCGCGTACCGAAGTACGCTCAGCCGCGAAACGGGCCGATTATCGATACGAGGGGGCTTCTCGCTGTCTTACTACGCCAACCTGGGCGACTGCTTTCGCGCTCCGCGCGAATTGCGCGAGGGGTTTGTTATTATGGGCGTGAGACGAGAATTCGAAGGCGCGGCGCTGGGGCGGTGCGCTTTGTGAGAGGGAGTGGCGGGCGCGTGGGGTTGACGGTTGCTGAGATTAAGGGCCGACTGCATGAGGCGGACGAGAAGGAGTTCGCCGTGCTGGAGCGCGCGCTGGTGGCGGATACGCGCAAGGGGGTACGCGAAGCGGTTGAGGCGGCGCGGCGGCGGTTGGCGGCGGTGCGCGCCGAGCGCGAGCGACTTGCTTCCCTGTATGCGTATGAGCGAGCGCTCGCGGCCGAACGCGGCGGCACGGTTATTGTGGGACTCGACGAGGTGGGGCGGGGCCCGCTCGCAGGGCCGCTTGCGGTGGGTGCCGTCGTGTTGCCCGAAGATCCCATTGTTGAGGGCCTGAACGATTCCAAGCAGCTCACGCCCGAAGCGCGCGAGCGCATTGCGGGAGTTGTCAAACAGGTGGCCATGACCTGGACAGTTGAGTACATCGAAGCCTGCGATATCGACGCGGCGGGCATGACCGCGTCGCTCGTGTGCGCCTTTCGTCGCGCGGTGGCGCATGTGGAAGAGGCGGGCGTGCATCCGGACGTTGTGCTTCTGGACGGCAACCCTCTGCGCATGGATGCGCGCGAAGTGAACGTGGTGAAGGGGGACACCTTGTGCGCCTCGGTGGCCGCCGCGTCCATTGTGGCGAAGGTCGAGCGCGATGCGCTTATGTGTCGTTATGCCGAGGAATATCCCGAGTATCATTTCGAATCCTGCAAGGGCTATGCGAGTCCTGCGCACATTGAGGCCATCAAGCGCTACGGGCTCACGCCCATCCATCGCGTGTCGTTTTGCACTGCGTTTACCCAGCAATCTCTGTTCTAATTCCCGGTTTTCCACCGCGAGGTTCCGGGGCCTCGCTTTTTCTTCTTCTTTCTGAAATGCCAGGTCAATACTCGCGTGCTTCAATGGCGTTGGAAATGCGCCGTACTTGTGCCGCGTTTGCGGCGTAGGCGCGCTTGAAACGCGTTTGATATGCGCCGTAGTTTTGTCGCAGTGAGTACGGCTTGTACGCCGGCTCTTGGTCATGATTCTCACGGCGGCGTGAGGGGTGCCCTGACGGCGAATTGGTAAGGTTGCGGCTCTACGATGACCCCGAAGAGAAAGGGGTCATCCTATGAGTAGAGCAAGTGCCACGGTTGCGAAACCGCGACCGGATGATGTTGACCAGGTGGCGGCTGAGAACGCGGCGGAAGCGGGCGCCGCGAAGTCTTGTTCTTCGCGCAAGCGCCCCAAAAGCGGCGGTTCGCGCGGCAAACACAACACCGAACTGGGACGACGTGGAGAAAACGCCGCCGCGCGCTTTTTGGACAGACGCGGCTACGAAATACTCGAGCGCAATTGGGAGTGCGCGGCGGGCGAGGCGGACATCATTGCGCGCGACGGCGACGTGCTGGTGTTTGTTGAGGTGAAAACCCGGTCAAGCACGGAAAAGGGCCTTCCCGCCGAGGCGGTTGATGAGGCCAAGCGTAAACGCTATGGGCGCATCGCGTCACTCTACGTCAAAAACTACGAGGTGCCCGATGTGTCGGTGCGCTTCGATGTGGTGTCGCTATTGGTGATAGCGCCCGATCGGGTGCTCATGCATCACTACATCAACGCGTTTATGGCCGGGTGAGCAGCATGCAGGGAAGGTGCGCGGTGCGGGGTGCCACACTGCGGGGCGTCGAGGCTGTGCCGGTGGATGTTGAGGTGGTGGTGAGCAGCGGTATGCCGGCGTTTTGCATTGTTGGCATGGCTGATGCGGCGGTGCAGGAGGCGCGCGAACGCGTGCGCGCGGCCGTGCGCGCGAGTGGCTTTTCCATGTCTAACGATCGCGTGGTGGTGAACCTGGCACCGGCGGCGCTGCGCAAGACCGGCTCGGGTTTTGATCTGCCTATTGCAGTAGGACTGCTTGCGGCGACGGGGCAGATTGACCCGCGCGTCTGCGAGGGGGCACTTCTGGTGGGTGAGTTGTCGCTTGAGGGGGCGGTGCGTCCCGTCGATGGACTTATGGCCTACGCGTTGGCGGCGCGTGATCAGGGGTTAGACCTTGTGTGCGCCGACGCGCCCGAGCGGCTGGTGGCCATAGAGGGGTTGGTGCAGCGCGGCGCGCGCACCTTATCCACCTTCCGTACGGGGGACTTCGTCGATCTAAAGGCACCGCACTTCTCGCGGGTGCGCAACGCACCTGATTTCCGTGATGTCGCTGGCCATGATATGGCGAAACGGGCGCTACAGATAGCGGCAGCGGGTGGGCATGGTGTGCTTATGATGGGTCCACCCGGCTCGGGCAAAACCATGCTCGCCTCGCGATTGCCTTCCATTCTGCCACCCTTGACCGAGCAGGAAATGCTTGAGTCGGCGCTCGTGTGCTCGGTGGCGGGTGAGGAAGTATCGGGCGTGTTGGGTGGGTTGCGGCCGTTTCGCAGCCCGCATCATTCCGCGTCGCTGGCGGGGCTGGTGGGCGGTGGCTCGCCGCCGCGGCCGGGTGAGATATCGCTTGCGCATGCGGGGGTGCTCTTTCTCGATGAACTGGCGGAGTTTAAACCTTCGGTGCTGCAGGGTATTCGCCAGCCGGTGGAGTCGGGGCGTGTCACGGTGACCCGCGCAGATGGGTCGGTGTCTTTTCCGGCACGCTTTATGCTGGTGGCGGCTTCGAACCCGTGTCCGTGTGGCTATAGCGGTGACGAAGAACATGCCTGTTCGTGTACCGTGGCGCAGATTCGCGCTTATCAGAACCGCATCGGTGGGCCGCTGATGGATCGCATCGACGTACATATTGACGTGTGTCGCATTGCCCCTGGTGAGGTGCTGTCTTCCGGCGGTGGTTCCTCGTCAGACGAGTTGCGCGAAGGCGTGTTAAAGGCGCGCGCCTACTCGTCGTGGCGCACAGCGCGCGAGGGTGGCAATGCGAAGCGACATGACACGGCGGCTTCGCTCATAAAGGCGTGTGCGCTCACCGACGAGGATCGGGCGTTTTACGAGGATGCTGCGCGCGCGGCCAGCATGAGTGGGCGTGCCATTATGCGCACGCTCGCCGTGGCACGCACGATAGCCGACATGGAGGAAGCGGCGGCGGTAACCAAGAGTCATCTGTGTGAGGCACTTGCTTTCCGTTTGCGCGAGGGGGTGGGAGCATGCCTGTAAAGGGACCGCGGTGCGAACTGGCACGGGATGATGCGCGCTTTCCCGCGGCGCTTGCGCGTATTCCCGATCCACCCAAGCGGCTCTATGTGGTGGGGGATACGGCTGCTTTGCAGGAGGGACTTGCCGTGGTGGGCGCGCGCAAGGCCACGCCCTACGGCATTGGGTGTGCGACCCGTTTTGCGCAGGCGGCTGCCGAACGAGGGGTGGTTATCATCTCGGGTGGCGCGCGGGGCTGCGATGCTGCTGCACATCGGGCGGCGCTTGAGGCGGGCGCTCCCACCGTGGTGTTTTTGGGCGGGGGCTGCGATGAGTTGTATCCGGCCGAGCACGAAAGTCTTTTCCAGCGCATTGTTGATGGTGGTGGAGCGCTTGTTTCCGAGCATCCCTGGGATCGTACGCCGCGGCCGTATATGTTTCGCGCCCGCAACCGGCTTATCGCCGGGCTAGCGCGGGCGGTGCTCATTGTGGAGGCTGGTCTGCCGTCGGGTACGTTTTCGACAGCCGATGAGGCGCTTGCGGCGGGTCGCGACGTACTGGTGGTGCCGGGTGCCATCACCTCGCCGTCATCGCGCGGCGCGAACCGGCTTCTGCACCAGGGAGCCGTACCTATCGTCGACGATGAAACGTTTGCCGATGCGTTGTTTTCGCTGTTCGGCTGCTTAAAACAGGAAAGCTGGGAGGCACCTGCGGTGGATGCGAGCAACTCTGCAGGGGAAGAAGTGGTCGAAAGCGCCAGGGTTTCCGTCGGCAATTCACCACCACCAACACCAGCACCAGCGACGCGTTCTACCCACGCTTCCCGCAACGCTGCAGAAGTTCTTGGCCCTCTTGCCGCCGCGCTTGTTGCAGAGCCGCTCGGCATGGAAGAGCTCTTCGGCATCGCCCGCGACGTGTGCATTATCGCCGACCCACGCGTCTGGCTCATGGAGCACCTCGTCGAAGCCGAACGCGCCGGCCTGGTCACCCACTACCCCGACGGCCGCTGGGGCCCCGTGGGGTGAGGGAATGTAAGCAGCAATGGGTTTCATCGGAGTACTTGTGAAGTGCCAGTAGGGAAAGGAGTGCTATGACGACCATATCCCTCTTCTTTGGCATCGTGGTCATCATGTATAATGAGCCGTATGGAAAGCATCATACGCCGCATCTTCATGCGCGCTATGCGGAGTATAGTTGCTCACTCGACTTTGACGGAAACGTGCTCGATGGCTATCTTCCCGCTAAAAAACTCGCGTTGCTCCGCGCATGGGTGGTTGTTCATCGGGAGGAACTCGAAGCCGATTGGAACTTGCTAGCTGAGGGGCTGGACGCTTTCAAAATAGATCCGTTGCGCTAGTGGATGGAGGTGCGCCATGTGGGAGCCGGTAGTGGTTGATGGGGCAGTGGTAGGTATGAACAAGTCCCAACCCGATTTGACGCGCGTCGAGCCGAAAGGCGGCACTACGCTTCTGCTTGAATTTGAGACGGGGGAGCAGCGGCTTTTTGATGCAGCCCCGCTCATTGCCTATGGCGATGCCTATCGCCCTTTGGAAGACGAGCGGTACTTTAAGCATGCTCGTATCATTGATGGGGGAATGGCGCTCGCATGGCCGGCTGGCCAGGAAGTATGCCCTGAGGCTCTGTTTGAGTTGAGCGTTCCGGTGAAATAGCTGGTTGCATTGCTTCGCTGCTCGTGCGGATTTTTGAGGTCGTGGATAGGGTGCGGGCTTGAGGTTTGGTATCCTTGCGGGCATGACTGACTACGTAACTATACTGGGCGCTGGGCTTGCGGGGAGTGAGGCGGCGCTGCAAGTGGCTGATCGCGGGGTGCGCGTGCGCCTTGTGGAAATGCGCCCGACGGTACCCACGCCCGTGCACACCACCGATGCGTGCGCTGAACTGGTGTGTTCGAACTCGCTCAAAAGTATGAAGCCCGAGAGCGCGGCCGGCATGCTGAAGGCCGAGCTTGACGCGCTTGGCTCGCATCTCATGGCGGTAGCGCGCGAGTGCGCTGTGCCTGCGGGTGGCGCGCTTGCGGTAGATCGTGCGGCATTCGCGCGCGAGGTGACGGCGCGCATTGAGAAGCACCCTCTCATCAACCTGGTGCGCGAAGAGGCCCCCTCGCTTGCTGAGGCTGCCTGCGGTGCGCGTGCCCTCATTGTGGCGACCGGCCCGCTTACCTCCGACGCCCTGGCGGCCGACCTCGCTGCGTATGCGGGCGGTGAGCATCTTGCCTTCTATGACGCGGCGGCACCCATCGTCATGGCCGATTCGCTCGACACCGAGCGGCTCTTTCGCCAAAGCCGCTACGAGGATGGGGCGGAAGTGGGCGACTACTTGAATGCCCCGTTCACGCGCGAGGAATACGACCACTTCATCGAGGAACTTATCGCGGCTGAGCGCGTGATTTTACGCGATTTTGAGACGCGCGATTTGTTCCAGGCGTGCCAGCCTATCGAAGAAATTGCGCGCAAGGGACACGACGCTCCGCGTTTCGGCCCGCTGAAGCCCGTGGGGCTCACCGACCCGCGCACGGGACGGCGGCCGTGGGCGGCGCTCCAGCTGCGTGCCGAGGATGCGCACGGATCGTGCCATAACCTGGTGGGCTTTCAAACGAACCTCACCTTTCCTGAACAGAAGCGGGTGTTTCGCCTCATACCGGGGCTTGAACAGGCTGAATTTGCGCGCTATGGTGTCATGCATCGCAACACGTTTCTCGATGCGCCGCGCTTGCTCGACAGTAACCTGCACCTGACGGCACCCGCTGCCGCGTCCCTTGGCATCCCGGTATTCATTGCCGGGCAGCTTTCCGGCACGGAGGGGTATTGCGAGGCCATCCGCTCGGGGTTGCACGCGGCGTTGGCTGTGCTTGCAACGCTCGCCAACACGCCGTTGCCGCCGCTTCCCACCGAGACGGCGTTTGGGGCGTTGCTGTCCTACGCCACGAACCCGGAAACGGTGGACTACCAGCCCCTGCACGTGAATTTCGGCATCATGCCGCCGCTTGCGCAGCGCGTGCGCAACAAGCGCGACCGCTACGCCGCCTACGCCGCCCGCGGGGCCGAGGCGCTTGTGGCCTACGTGCGCGATCTGGAGCAGGCGGGCCTCATGCCGGCCGCGCACAAGGATGCGTGCGATGACTGAAACCTCTCTAGCACCAGATGACACCCCGGAGTGTGACCCGCACACCGAAGCGCTCATTGAGGGCTTCTGCGATGCGCTGCGCGTGGAGCACAATGCCTCGGTGCACACGCTGCGCGCCTACCGCATCGACCTGTTAGATTACGCCCGCTGGGCCGCGCGCGAACATATTGACCCGCTGGCTGCAACACACAAACACCTGCGTCGCTACCTGGGAGAACTCGATCGCGCCCAGTACTCGCGCACCACCATTAACCGGCGGCTCTCGGCTCTGCGCAGCTTCTTTCGCTGGCTCAATGTGACCAACGTCATCGACTCCGACCCGGCAAGCGTGCTCTCGGGCCCGCGCAAACAGAAAAGCCTGCCGCACGTCATACGCGCCGCCGACATGGTGCGTTTGCTGTCGGTGTATGGCAAGCGCGACGTCTCCGGCAATCTGCGCGAGCAAACCCCGGTTGACCTGCGTAACCAGGCGCTGCTGGAGTTCCTCTACGCGTGCGGCGCGCGCGTGTCCGAAGCCGCGGGCTTGCTCACGGCTAACGTCGACTTCGAGCGCGGCCAGGTGAAGGTATTCGGCAAGGGGTCGAAGGAGCGTATCGTCCCGCTGCATGACATGGCGCTCTCCTCAATGCGCACGTATTTGCTGATAGGGCGCCCACACATCCTCAAAGACCGCCAGAGTGACTTCTTCTTCGTGTCCACGCGTGGCAATGGCATGACCACCGACGGCATCCGCAAGCTGTTCAAGGAAGCGCTGCGCGCCGCGGGGCTCGACGAAACGCTGTCGCCCCACGACATGCGCCACACCTTTGCAACGGATTTGCTCGACGGCGGGGCCGATCTGCGCAGCGTGCAGGAAATGCTCGGCCACTCAAGCCTGTCCACCACGCAAATCTATACGCACCTCTCCCCGGGCCGTCTCAAGCAGGTGCATCATCGCGCGCATCCGCGCGGCTAAGGCTCCCGCCGCTCACCGGGCTGTTGGCGCGCAGGTAGCGGCGGCCTGACCGCTGCCTGACGGATGGCGCCCTCCGCCCACACTGGTCGACCATTCCTTCACTATTGGGCGTTGAACAGGCGCGCATTCGCCGCGCGACGCTCGTTAGAAGGGATATGATGCTTATGAATAAGCGCAAGTTTAGGATGATGGGCTGGGCCGTGGCGGCCGTGCTGGCCATGACGCCGTTTCTGCACGGGTGCGCGGCGGGTGACACCAATACCGACGCAAACCAAAACGAAGGCTCCGGCCAGGAGACGTCTCAAATGGAACCCAGCACCAGCCAAACCGAGACCGTGCGCTACGGTCAGGTAATGGCAGTGAACGGCGACGAAGTGACCGTTAACTTGGGCGAACTTGAGAACGCTCAGGACGGCAGTGGCGCGAAGACCTTTGTTGCCGACGAAGATGAGATCACTTTCAACAAGGGTAATGTAGTGGTTATGGACGAATCGGGCGCTGTAGCTGACGACCCGACGTTTGCGGCCGATGACGTGCTGGTCATGCGCGGCGCAGGCCTCGGTTCCGACTTCGTGCCCGAGAAGATTGAGATTCTTGACATTACCGAAAACGGCTTAGGTACCGACAAGTAAATCCGCATGCACTGTGCAGCATCCGACCAGCTCCAAAGTGAGTTGCCGGGCGCGCACTCTGCGCTGACTACCCAACGTGGCCACCGCTCGCAAGGGGTTTCTGAACATTGTTCAGAAACCCCTTGCTTCGTTTGCGGGCGTGCGTATAATAGGCACAGCTTGAAATGAACGATGTTCACTTTGGATTGGCAACACCGGCAGAAACCCACACGCGGAAAGGAGGGCGCCATGGTGCGACGAGGCGTGGATCGCGCCACCATCACGCAGACGGCCTATGCGCTCGCTGAAAAGCGGGGGCTTGCGGCCCTTGACATCCGCGGCGTGGCCGAGGCGTGCGGCGTGTCGGTGGGCACCATCTACAACTGCTTCCCTACGAAAGACGACCTCATGGTGGAGGTCATCGGCACGTTTTGGGGCAATGTCTTCCAGGAGGACTTGTGCCGCGTGGTGCCGGGGGAGCGCTTCGATGCCTTTGTGGTGCGCTTGCACAGCGCCCTTACCTCAGGCCTTGCAGCGTTTCGCTCAGACTGGTTACCGCAGATCAGCGCCTTGTCTATGCAGGGCCGTGATGCGGGCAAGCTGCGCGAAACGGAACTCTTCAACCACATGCGTGCGGGCCTTCAGGCCGTCCTTGCGGCCGACCCCGACGCCGATGTTGCCCGCGCGGGCGTGAGCGCGGAGGAACTGGTGGCGTTTGTGCTGGACAGCCTTATTCACACCCTAAGCGCCGGCGAGGGCGATTGCCGCGTGTTGGCGCATCTTTTGAGCGCCGCGCTCTACGAAGCGCCGGCGCACACCGAAGGGGCGCATGTCGCCCCTGAACAGCAAAGCGAGTCGACGGCACGGGCTGTCAAGGAGGTTGAGTAATCATGTTGAAGATAACCACCGAAAAGCTCATGTTAGTGGCTGGCATCGTGTGGGCCATCGCGGGCGCCAACATCGCGAACATCGGGCTGGGCGCGTATCGGCACGACTGGGGCTGGGTCATCTGGGCGCTCTTGGTGGGTTCGGTCGTGATCTTCGTGCTGTTCCATTCCCGCATTTTCCAGAAAATGGTGCGCAAACACACGGCGCGCATTCGCGGCTACGAAGAAGCGAAGACGAACATCTTCAAGTTCTTCGACAAGAAGGGCTATATCATGATGGCTATCATGATGGTCGGCGGCATTGGGCTGCGCATGTCGGGCCTGATCCCGGACTGGTTTTTCGCCTTCTTCTATACGGGGCTGGGTATTGCGCTGGTGGTGGCGGGCCTCACCTTTCTTCTGCGCTACTTTCGCAAGAATACGGACGTCGTGTGCCCGGTGATGCCGAACACCTCTGCGCGGCAGCACTAGCCGCGCCGGCCCTCCGATGACGATACGGTTACGTCTGGGGGCATCCGTCACGCGGATGTCATAGTATGGCTTACGTACCGTAACCTGTTGCTGCGCGCGGACGTGCGGCAACGCATCGCGAAGGGGGCTTTGTGGCCGTCATATTCATTGTGGAGGATGACGCGCCTTTGCGCGAAGAGGTGTCTCACCTGCTGGAATTGCAGGGTCACGAGCCGGTGTCCACCGCGAACTTTGATTGCGTGGTCGACGAGATTCTGGCGGCTGAGCCCGATTGCGTGCTGTTGGACTTGAAGCTTCCCGGCGCCGGCGGGCATGCCGTGTGCCGCGCGGTGCGGCAGGAAAGCGACGTGCCCATCATCATGCTCACCTCGTCCGATAGCGAGTTTGACGAAGTCATGAGCATGAACCTGGGTGCGGACGACTACGTGACGAAGCCCTACAACCCCGCCGTGTTGCTCGCGCGCCTGCAATCGGTGCTGCGTCGCTCGCAGCGCGGGGAGCCGTCTACGCGCATCGCGCACAAAGGCGTGGTGCTGGATGTGGCCCGCGGCACGGTGGAGCACGACGGGCACGCGGTGGAACTTACGCGCAACGAGCTGAAAATTCTGCACCTGCTCATGGCGAACCACGACACCATTATCTCGCGCCAGGAGCTGATGATGGAACTCTGGCAATCCGACGCCTTCATCGACGACAACACCCTTACGGTGAACGTGAACCGCCTACGCAAAAGCCTGGCCTCCATCGGTGTGCCCGAGGGCTTTTTGGTGACCAGGCGTGGACAAGGGTATTTGGTGTGAGGCCATGAGCCTGGGACGGTATCTGCGCGATCGCGCAGTGGCGTGCGTACTGCTTGTCATCTGCGCATTTGGTGTGGCAGGCATGTTTATGGTGCTGGGCGACGGCGTGCAGGCGGCCGTCCTGGGCGCGTGCTTCGTGGTGGCCTGCGGGGCGGTGGTCTTTGCGTACGACTTTGCACGTCGTCGTCGCTTCTACGACGAGTTGGTGCGTTTCACCGACGACCTAGAGAACGCCTATTACGCCTCGTCGTTGTTGGAAGAACCCGAGTTTCTTGAGGGCTGCTTGACGTTCGAGGCGCTTGAAGCCACGGGGAAGGCGGCGGCCGATGACGTGGCCGCGCACAAGCAGCAAGCCGAGGCGTACCGCGACTACATTGAGCTGTGGATCCACGAGATAAAAACGCCCATCGCCGCCGCGGGTCTCATGGCGGCGAACCTGCACGGTTCGGAGGCCACGAAGCTCAAAGGCGAGCTTGACCGCATCGAGGGATACGTTGAACAGGCGCTTTACTACGCGCGCTCCACCTCGCTTGCGCGGGACTTCGCCATTCGCGAGGTGCCGCTTGAAAGCGTGGTGCGCGGCGCGGTGAAGAAGCACGCACGCTTCCTCATTGAGCAGGGGACGACGCCGGTTATTGAGCTAGGTCGTGACGTGCGCGTATTTGCCGACGCGAAGTGGCTCGCCTTCATTGTGGGGCAACTGGTGACGAATGCGGCGAAGTACGGCGCGACGCAGGTGCGGTTCTCCACGCGCACGGAGGGGGAGGGCACGCCCGCCGCGCGCACTGTGCTGGAGGTGGCCGACGACGGCCCCGGCATTCCCGCCGCTGACGTCCCGCGCGTGTTCGAGCGAGGCTTCACCGGCCAAAACGGTCGCATGCTGGGCTCGTCCACCGGCATGGGCCTCTACCTGGTGTCCGAGCTGTGCACGAAGATGGACTTGGGCGTGGGCCTCGCCTCGGAAGAGGGAAGCGGTACCCGCGTCCTCATAACCTTCCCCCACGACCGCCGCCGTTTGGATACCACTCTCTTCCTTTCAAAAGCGTAAGGTTGGGGTAAGGATGGGCTATGGCAGGTGGGGGTGGGGTTTCGTAGTATCTTCTCATACCCGAAGAAGAGGAGATGCGAATCATGACCGAAGTGTATGCCACTCCGCAAAGCGCCGCGGCGGCCCATGCTGCAGCGGGCTCGGCGCGACCCATTTTGTCCGTGCGTCAGATTGAAAAGGAGTACGGCAACCGCGATTCCGTCACGCGCGCCATCAACGATATCAGCTTCGACGTGATGCCGGGCGAGTTCGTGGGCATCATGGGGCCGTCGGGCTCCGGCAAAACCACGCTGCTGAACTGCGTAGCCACCATCGACACGGTCACGAGCGGCCATATTCTCGTGGACGGCCGCGACGTCACGGGTTTGCGCTCGCGCTCGCTGGCGAAGTTCCGCCGCGACGATTTGGGCTTCATCTTCCAGGACTCCAACCTGCTGGACACGCTGACCGCGTTCGAAAACATCGCGCTCGCGCTCACGGTGAAGGGGGAGCACACCTCCAAGGTGCGCCCGAAGGTGGAAGAGATTGCGCAGGTCCTAGGCGTGTCGGACGTGCTGAACAAATATCCCTACCAGATGTCCGGCGGCCAAAAGCAGCGCATCGCGGCGGCGCGCGCCATGGTGGCTGACCCGAAATTGGTACTGGCCGACGAGCCCACCGGCGCGCTTGATTCGCGCAGTGCCTCGGTGATGCTGGACACGCTCACCATGATGAACACCCAGCTGAACGCCACCATTATGATGGTGACGCACGATTCGTTCGCCGCGTCGTTTGCCAGCCGCATCCTGTTCATCAAGGACGGCGCCGTGTTCAATGAAATTCGCAAGGGCGACACCAGCCGCACCGACTTCTTCAACCGCATCATGGAAGTGGTGACCTTCCTTGGAGGGGATGTGCGCGATGCTAGCTAAACTCGCGTGGCGCAACGTGCGCCGCTCGGTGCGGGACTACGCTGTGTACTTCGTCACGCTCGTATTCGGCGTGGCGGTGTTCTACGCGTTCAACTCCGTGCAGAGTCAGTCCATCCTGTTCGACCTCGCAGACACGGCCTCGGGCAGCGTGTTTGCGCTCACGGGGCAGTTCCTTGGCATGTTCAGCGTGCTTATTGCCTGTGTGCTGGGCTTTTTGGTGCTGTATGCCAACGGCTTCCTCATCCGGCGGCGCAAGCAGGAATTCGGTACCTACCTGGTGTTAGGCATGAAGCCGGGGCAGGTGTCGGCCATCGTGCTCATGGAAACGGTGGCGGTGGGCCTGGTGTCGCTGGCCGTGGGCCTGGTGCTGGGACTTGCGCTGTCGCAGGGACTTTCGTTCGTGACGGCGGGGCTGTTCAACATCCAGATGACGCAGTATCAGTTCGTATTTTCCTTCGACGGCTTCATGCTGACACTCATCTGCTTTGTGCTCATCTTTGCGGTGACGGCGGTGTTCAACACGCTTTCCATCAGGCGCTATAAGCTTATCGACCTACTCAGCGCTCGCGCCAAGAACGCGCGTTACCGCGTGCGGAATCCGTGGGTGAGCCTGGTGGCGTTCATTGCGGCGGTGGGCATTCTCGCGTGGGCGTATGTCACGCTCATCGAGAACGGCGTGCTGGATTTTGGCCCAGGATTCACCAGGGCCACGGTGCTCATGGTGCTGGGAACGTTCTTGTTCTTCTGGTCGCTCGCGGGCTTTGTGATTGCCGTACTTGAACGCACGCGCGGCGTGTATTTCAAAGGTCTGGTCATGTTTACGACACGCCAAATTGCCAGCAAGGTAAATACGGCGTTTGTGTCGCTGTCGGTGGTGTGCGTGATGCTGTTCTTCTCGCTGACAGTGTTCTCCACCGGCATGGGGCTGGCGCGCGCGTTCAGCGGAAACATTGAGAACGGCACGCTGTACGATGCCACGCTGACCGCGAACATCTACCTGAACACCGGCGGAACCGATGATCCCGAAAAACTGGCGAACATGTCCGAGGAAGATCGCGAATACCAGAAGGTGGCCGACGAGAAAGCAGCCAAAATCAAGGCCGACGCTGAGGCGTACGATTGGGACATGGCCGCGAAGCTGGCCGACGGCGCGCCCGAGCTGTGGAACCAACTGGTGAAGCAGTCCGCGCAGATTGACGCCTATGTAAGCGCCGACACATCCTACGGTGAACTCATGGATCGCTACCAGTGGGACACGGGCAACGAGAACCAGAACGAGGCCGTGCACAAGCAGGGTGTCACGCTCATCGCTGTCTCACAGTTCAATACACTTGCCGAGCTCACCGGGCGTCCGACGGTAGAGGTAGGCGAGAACAACTACGCCGTGAACAACACCCTCGATGGCATGAAAGGGCTTGCGGAATCGCTCGCGAAAGAAGGCGAGACGGTGGTGGCAGCAGGCCGCGAACTCACCTCGGTGGGCGAGCTGCGCAGTCAGCCGCTGGAAGATGCTGCGTTCGTGTCGAGCGGTGCCGAGGTTATCGTGTCCGATTCGGTGATTGCCGACTTGCGCGCTCAGGGTCAGGTGCCGGACGCGAGCTACCTGAACCTCATGTACAAGGTGGATCGTACCGAGGGCGATGTGCTGCTTGAGCAGCTGCTGGCCCAGGTGTCACCCCCCAGCGCCGAGGTGGCTGCGTCGGGCTGGGCGTTCGGCCCGAATCCCTGGCCGGTTACGCTGACGTTTACCGCGCAAGAGGTGCTCATTCAGTCGAGCGGCATGAACCTCATGATTTCGTACCTGGCGCTCTACATTGGCTTCATGTTTCTGGTGGCTACGGCGGCAATCCTTGCCATCCAGCAGCTGTCGGAGACCAGTGACTCGCTGCCGCGCTACCGCACGCTCGCCGAGATTGGCTGCGACCGCCGCATGATCTTCCGGTCGCTGCGCACGCAGACGCTCGTGTACTTCCTGGTGCCGCTAGCGCTGGCTGTGTGTCACACGGTGTGTGCGGTGGGAATTATCAGCGAGACGGTGACCAAGCAGCTGGGCGTGTCAGTACTTGAGCCCGCGCTTCTGACCGGCGTGTTTACCGCGGTGATTTACGGCGCGTATCTGCTGGTGACGTATTTCGCCAGCAAGGGCATCATTCGCTCTTCACTGGGAAGCAAGCTTCTGGGGTAGGGAAGCGTGCGCAACCCCCCGTCATCCTGCAGAGGCGCCGTTGGTGTACCCCTGTGTCATCCTGAGCGGAGCGAACGCAGTGAGCGTAGTCGAAGGATCCCGAACGGCGCCAGCAGGAATACCCCCAGCTAACGCCACACGGGATCCTTCCCCTGCGGGACTAGCTTCGCGTCGCGACTACGGCGCTTCGCGCCTCCGCTCAGGATGACAGGGGGATACTGGCGGCGTTCCGCTCGGGATGATAAAGGTATCTTTGATCAGGGAGCAGGGGAAATCCCGATGGACAGGTGCGGGGGGTTTGGTAAAATGTTTGCCATGGTTGACTCCCCTCAGACAGCGAAGCGCCGCGTGCGCGAGAAGCGCACCATCTCGCAGATGGTGGTGCTGTACTGCGCCGGTAACCATGAGGCGGCCGCGCGCACCGAGACGGCGCATTGTGGCGCGCGGGTGTGTCCGGCGTGTGCTGAGCTAGACGCCTACGCCGTGCTGCGCACGGAGCGCTGTCGCAAGATGGAGGTCAAAACCTCGTGCGAACAGTGTGGCAACCATTGCTATGCTCCCGACAAGCGCGAAGCCGTACGTGCGGTCATGCGCTACGCCGGCCCGCGCATGCTCTTGCATCATCCCGTGGCGGCTGTTCGCCACCTGCTCGGTCGCTGAACCACAGCCCTAAATTCGCCAGCCGGCTAGTCTGCCGGCTCGTCGGAACCTTCGCCTGCCGAATTCGCCTCACAGTTCGCCTGCTGAACCTTCCTCCCGTTCGCTCGTTTCCTCATCCGTTTCCCAAACGTCGTTGTTTGCACCACCCCCCTGTGCAGTTCGCGGTACAATGGGCACAAGGTTCTGCGACAGGTGCGGCGAGGAAAGGGAAGGCATGCTTGGCAAGGTCGACGCGCTGTTCGCGCGCTTGGAGGACGTCATGGCGTTCCAAGCCATTCGCCAAGGCCTCATTCTTACTATTCCGGTGCTGTTGGTGGGTTCCTTCTGTCTGATTTTTCTCAACCTGCCGTTCGCGTCTTATCAGGTGTTTCTGAGTTCTGTTCCGCTGTTTGAACGCGTGCTGAACCTGGCGTACGACGCCACGATGGGTATTTTTTCGCTGTATGTGGCCGTGGCCATTGCGCTGCGTTATGCGAACGCAAGCGCCGAGCGGTTCGGTGGTTTCTTCGTGCAGGGCGCGCCCTTTGCGGCGCTGGCGGCGTATCTGGCGTTCGTTGGCTTTGGTACTGAGGCATTCAACCTGGTGGTGCTCAGCACGCGGTCGCTATTCATAGCCATTGTGACTGGCCTCGGTTCGTCCATGCTGTATTGTCGCCTGATGCGTCTGCGCCGCGCGAAGCGGCTCTATGGCGACAGCATGGACGATGTGTTCAACCAAGCGGTGTCGGCGCTCATGCCCATTGCTGTGGTGATCCTCGCATTTGCGCTGGTGAACGTGCTGGTGGCGCACCTGGCGGGCGTGAGCAGCGTGGAAGAGCTGCTGTTCAAGGGAGTGAGCGCGCTTTTTCCGCTGGCCACGGCTACGCTTGGCAGTGGGCTTTTGTACCTCTTAATGAACAACGTCATGTGGTTCTTCGGCATCCATGGCGGCAATATGCTGGACGGCGTGGCGCAAAGCGTGTTCGTGCCGGGTACGGCGGCGAATGCGGCGGCGCTGGCGGCAGGGGAGGCGCCGACGCATATTGTGACAAAGACGTTTCTGGACGTGTTTGCCTCGATTGGTGGTGCTGGGGCGCTTCTGGCCCTGCTCATTGCGATTCTGCTGTTTGGACGACGGCGCAGTGCGCGGCGCCTGTCCACGTTTGCGGCCGTGCCTATGGTGTTCAACATCAGCGAAATCATGCTGTTTGGCCTGCCGGTGGTGTGGAATCCGGCGCTGTTTATCCCGTTTATTGCCGTGCCCCTGGTGAATATGGTAGTGGCGTACGCGGCCACGGCGGCGGGTCTTGTGCCGCTGACGGTGGTGGATGTGTCGTGGACAACGCCGCCGTTGGTGGGCGGGTATGTTGCCACCGGGTCGATGGCGGGCGCGCTGCTGCAGCTGGGATGCATCATGCTTGATGTGGTGCTTTACCTGCCGTTTCTTCGCCGCTATGAGCGTTCGGCCGACGACCGTGCGCGCCGGGAGTACGCGGCGCTGCTTGCCACGTTCCAAGATGCTGAACGTTCGGGTCATGAGGTGGAACTCATCGCTACGGCGGGGCCGCAGGGGGCGCTGGCCCGTTCGCTTTCCGAGGATGTGCGGCATGCGGTGGTCACGCGGTCGTTTGTCTTGCACTATCAGCCGCAGTTCAACGCCGTGGGCGAGGCGGTGGGGGCAGAGGCGCTGCTGCGCTTTGAGCATCCGGTGTATGGGATGCTGTATCCGCCGCTCGTGCTGGAACTGGTCAAAGAGGTGGGCGTGGAGCGCGACTTGGAGCGCGCGGTGTTCGATCGGGCGCTCGATGAGGCGCTGGCGGTGGAAGCGCTTGCGCACGAGGGCGCGCTGGCGGCGAACTTCTCCGTGAGCGTGAACGCCACGGCCACGCTGCTGCAGGACGCGGAGTCGGTCGACTTTATTATTGCTGCACTGCGGGCGCGCGGCCTGGACGCGGGGCGTGTAGTGGTGGAGGCCACGGAGCGCGAGGCGCTGCGTTGGGACGCGGACGCGTCGGGGCTGCTGCGTCGCTTGGCGGACGCGGGCGTGCCGCTTGCCATCGACGACTTCTCCATGGGTCGCACGTCGTTCCAGTACCTGGAAACCAGCGTGTTTTCCGTGGTGAAGCTTGACGGCACCATTGCCAAAGGTGTCATGGAAAACGAACGCTACGCCGAAATTGTGGCTTCCATCACGCAACTTTCCGAGCAACTGGGCTTCACGGTGCTGGCTGAGTACGTGGAAACCGCCGAACAACGCGACCGCTTGAAAGAACTCGGCTGCTCCTACTTTCAAGGCTACCTCTACGCCCCCGCCCTCCCATTCAACGAAATGGTAGAACGGGTGCGGGTGAATACCCCCTTGTCATCCTGACGATTTACTGCTGGCACAACCCTTTGTCATCCTGAGCGGAGCGCCGTCAGGCGCGGAGTCGAAGGATCCCGTGCGGCGTGAGCAGAAAGGCTTACGGTTGGCGCCGCTTGGGATGACAGGTCGGTAGGAATCGAACAGTTTGTGCTCAGAATTTGAACGAATGGGGCGAACGGATGTTTTCGCCCTTGGTTGTGCTTGGCTGCGCTAGAATGGACGATTACACGGAAATGATAGTTTTCCGGTAGCCATAGTTTCGGCCGCCGCACGATAGAAAGAGCATACGCACTATGGGACAAAACGCCATTGTTATTAAAGGTGCTCGCGAGCACAACCTGAAAGATATTGACCTCATTATTCCGCGCGACGAACTGGTGGTTATTACGGGTTTGTCGGGCAGTGGCAAGTCGAGCCTCGCCTTCGACACGATGTATGCCGAAGGCCAGCGACGCTACGTGGAAAGCCTCTCCAGCTACGCGCGTATGTTCCTGGGGCAGATGAGCAAGCCGGACCTCGACAGCATTGACGGTCTGTCGCCGGCCGTGTCCATCGACCAGAAAACCACCTCCAAAAACCCGCGCTCCACGGTGGGCACGACCACAGAAATATACGACTACCTGCGCCTTCTGTTCGCACGCGTGGGTGTGCCGCACTGTCCGGAATGCGGGCGCGTCATCAAGAAGCAAACCACCGACCAGGTGACCGACGAAATTTTGTCCCTCGCGCCGGGTGCGAAGGCCATCATCATGGCCCCGGTGGTGGCGGGCCGCAAGGGTGAGTTTACGAAGCTGTTCGCCGACCTGCAGAAAGAGGGCTTTAGTCGCGTGCGCATCGACGGCGAAATTGTGAAACTGGACGGCGAGCCGCGCACGCTGAACAAGAAGATCAAGCACTTCATTGACGTGGTGGTGGACCGCGTCCAGCTGAAAGAGAGTGCCACGAGCCGCATCGCTGAGGCCGTGGAGTTGGCCACGAAGTTGGCTGATGGGCGCGTGCTCGTGCAGGTGCTGGGCGACGACGGCCAGCCGCTCGGCGAAAGCGGCGGCAAGTCGTCGGGTGCCACGGGTGGTTTGGGCGAGGGGGAGCACCTGTTCTCGCTCGCGCTCGCGTGCCCCGAGCACGGCCACTCCATGGACGAGCTGCAACCGCGTGACTTCTCGTTCAACGCGCCTTACGGCGCCTGCCCCGATTGCCTGGGCATCGGCAGTCGTGAGGAAGTGGATCCCTCGCTGGTGATACCCGACCCGTCGCTCACGCTGGCAGAAGGCGTGGTTGCGCCGTTTAAGACGGGCAACTACTACCCGCAGGTGCTGCGCGCCGTGGCCCACCACATGGGCGTGGATGAGAACACTCCGTGGGAAGACATGCCGAAGAAGGCGCAGGATGCGCTGCTCTACGGCCTGGGCGACACCAAGGTGCGCGTCGACTACGTGACGGTGGATGGCCGCGAGACGTACTGGTATATCGAGTGGGAGGGTGCGCTTGCCGCCGTGCAGCGTCGCTATCAGGAGGCTCAGTCGGACAATCAGCGCGAGAAACTGTCCGAGTATTTCGCCATTGTGCCTTGTCAGACGTGCGGTGGTAAGCGCTTGAAGCCTGAAATCCTAGCCGTGACGGTGGCTGACAAGTCTATTCATGACGTAACCGAAATGAGTGCGGCGGACTCGCTTGAGTACTTCGAGGGGCTGTCGTTCCACGGTGCGGAGGAACACATCGCGGGACCCATCGTGAAGGAGATCAAGGCGCGCCTGCGCTTCTTGGTGGACGTGGGCTTGGACTACCTCACGCTTGAGCGCGCCACCGCCACGCTTTCGGGCGGCGAGGCGCAGCGTATTCGTCTGGCTACGCAGATTGGTGCGGGTCTCATGGGCGTGCTCTACATTTTGGACGAACCCTCCATTGGCCTGCACCAACGCGACAATGAGCGGCTTATTGCCACGCTTGAGCGCTTGCGCGACTTGGGCAACACGGTGATTGTGGTGGAACACGACGAAGACACTATCCGCAGCGCCGACTACGTCATTGACATAGGGCCCGGCGCGGGCGAACACGGTGGCCAGGTGGTGGCCGCCGGCAAGCCGGATGAAATTGTGAAGTTCGACGGCTCGCTCACGGCGGACTATCTGTCTGGGCGGCGCACCATCCCCGTACCTGAGAAGCGCCGCAAGCCGCGCCGCGGCTCGCTCAAGCTGACGGGCGCGACAGAGAACAACCTGAAAAACGTGACGCTGGAAGTGCCCTTCGGCACGCTCACCGTGGTGACGGGCGTGTCCGGTTCGGGTAAGAGTTCGCTGGTCACCGATACGCTGGCACCGGCGCTGGCAAACCGCGTAAACCATGCGCACCGACGCTCGGGCAAGTACAAGAAAATTACCGGGCTCGATAAGATCGACAAGGTTATCAACATCGACCAGAGTCCTATCGGACGCACGCCGCGCTCGAACCCTGCTACCTACATTGGGCTATGGGATGACATTCGCGCGCTGTTTGCCTCCACGCAGGAATCGAAGGCGCGCGGCTACGGGCCAGGGCGTTTCTCGTTCAACGTGAATGGCGGCCGCTGCGAGGCCTGCAAGGGCGACGGTCAGATCAAAATTGAGATGCACTTTCTGCCCGACATTTACGTGCCCTGCGAGGTGTGCGGCGGTGCGCGCTACAATCGCGAAACGCTGCAGGTGACGTATCGCGGCAAGAACATTGCCGAGGTGTTGGACATGACCGTGGACGATGCGCTCGCGTTCTTCGAGAACATTCCGGGCATCAAGCGCAAGCTGCAAACGCTGCATGACGTGGGCCTGGGCTACATTCGTCTGGGCCAGCCCGCCACCACGCTTTCCGGCGGCGAGGCGCAGCGCGTGAAGCTGTCGAGTGAGCTGCAGCGCCGCCAGACTGGCAAGACGTTCTACATTCTGGACGAGCCCACCACGGGCCTGCACTTCGAGGACGTGCGTCAGCTGCTGGAAGTGCTTGAGCGCCTGGTGGATGCTGGGAATACCGTGCTGGTGATTGAGCACAACCTCGACGTCATCAAGTGCGCTGACCGCATTATCGACCTCGGCCCCGAAGGCGGCGACCGTGGCGGCACCATAGTAGCCCAAGGCACCCCCGAAGAAGTAGCCCAGGTGGAGGAAAGCTACACGGGCCAATTCGTGAAACGTATGCTTTAGCGTTCCGGCGGCTTACAGCCGCCGGAACTTCTATAGCGAGAGGCTGCAACAAGAGTCTCTAGCCCCGCTTCAAAAAATGTGACGCGCTTACGCGTTACCGAATACGCCACAAGATGACCTGCCCTCCCTATCACCATGACGAGGGCTCCTTCATGTACGATAAACCTAACTAAAAAGGTAATTTTCGTAGGGGTGCTTCACGAAGCGCCCTCTCCGCCGTAGGCGGAGTATACAACCATGACCTGCGTTCTCAGTTCTTTTCTCGGCGCGCCTGTGCGCTTCTTCCTCAAACCCTTCTCTCCATCCCTAAAAATCACCATGCCTTGTCACGTGTTTCCGGTGATTTCGGGCGCGTTCGGCCTCCCTATACTTTTTTGCCAGATGGTGGAAAAGCGAGAGGAGGATTCATATGTGTTTTCGACCTGCAGACGTAAAAGCCCAGGCCAACATCTGTCCTGCGTGCGGTGCGGAGAATCTGGAGTACGCGGCTATCTGCGACAGCTGCGGCGCGGAGCTTGACGGGCCCAGTGGTGACACGGCTGACGGAGCTCCCCTGGGTATTCCGACCCCGCCGGGTGCCCCGGCGGCACCTAAAGCTCCGAGCGCTCCAAAAGCTTCGCTCGGTTAAACAAGCTAAGGGGGCGGTGCTGCAAAGGCATTGCCAAACGAGCCCACCGGCTTGATAAAAGGCGCGTGCTAGCAGCCGCGCGACGGTACGGCGAGATACGGAGGAGGAGACGTGGAAAACGCCCAAGCAACCAACGAAAGCGGAACCAAGAAGGTGTACGCCGGCTGTCGGTCGTGTCACCTGAACTGCCCAGTATGGGTAACAGTGAAAGACGGAAGGGCGGTCAAGGTTGAAGGGGATCCAAAGCTTGGCCCGCCTAACATGGGCAAGGCGTGCGTGCGCGCCTCGGAAGCAATTCAATTTGAGTATAGCCCGACGCGCCTGCGCTATCCCCTCAAGCGTGCGGGGAAACGTGGCGAAGGTAAGTGGGAGCGCATCTCGTGGGATCAGGCTGTCGAGGAAATCGCCGCGAAGATTCACTCCATGGTGGAAGAGTATGGGGCCGAGACCTTCGTGCTCCCCGGACGTACCGGACGCCACGACATGGGCTGGGTAGCCCATCGTATCGCACGCACTATTGGTACGCCGAACAACTACTATGGCGCTATTCAGGTGTGCTATTTGCCCCAGTCCCACGAGCATATCAATTACGGTTTCTATACAGCAACTGGCGGCGGGTCGGCGCCGACGAACTGCCATGTGAGTTTCTCAGCCGAGCAGGCTTATGCCTGGCCCATTCAGACGCAGTCCATTATGGCCAACAAGGAAAACGGCACAAAATTTATCGTTGTTGACCCCGTGCAGGGCGTCTATGCCAGCAAGGCTGACGAATGGGTTCCCGTGCGCCCGGGCACTGATGTTGGGCTCATCATGGGCATGGTGAAAGTCATCATTGAAAAGGAACTGTACGACAAGGATTACATTGTCCGCTGGAGCAACGCACCCTTCCTGGTGCGCGGCGACACCGGTGCGCTGCTGCTGGAGAGTGACATCGTAAAGGGCGGCAGCGACAAGCGTTATATGGTGTGGGACGAAAAAGAGAATCGCCTCAAGTACTGGGATGTTGAAGAAGTACAGTGGGAAGGTGGCCCCTCCGGCAAGGCCCACTACGATCACTTGGTGGAGTTGTTCGAGCAGAACAAGACCTCGACCGAACAGTCGCCGGCTGCGGAACTGCCCGATTCAATCAGCCCCGCGCTCTTCGGCGAATATGAGGTTGAACTGTGCACGCGTGGCGGCAAGATTACCTGCATCCCGGCCTTCCAGATGCTGACGAACAACGTTGAGCCGTGGACGCCTGAGCACACTGAGTTCATCACCGGCGTTCCCGCCGATCAGGTGGTGCGTGTGGCCACGATGATTGGCACGCTTAAGCCGGTCGATATCAACCAGGGCATGCAATACATGTCCACTAATGTCTCTCAGTATGTGAACGCCATCAACGTTTTGAAAATCATCACGGGCAGTGTCGATGTTGCGGGCGGCAATGTGCTGGGCGCGTTCTATCCGGTCACGCCTCATGCGTTCCCGAGCGAGCTAGACCTTTCCTGGGCTGATGGCCTTCCTTTGGAGCAGAAGCGCAAGCGCCTGGGTTACTACACCCATCGCGTCGGGTGCGGTTATGCCTGGGAAGAAATTACGAAGTGGCAGCCCATTCGCCCGCAGAATGCCGACGGCTCGCTGCTGTTCCCCGACCTCACTACGGTCATGGAAGCTGCGGAGACCGGTCGTCCGTATCCTGTTCATGGCATCATCGCTATCTCGTCGAACTGGCTCATGCACGATCCCACGCTTGCGCGGTGGCTCAAGTTGCTTGACGACGAGAACAAAATCCAGTTGCACGTGGTGACCGATGTTGTCATGACTCCCACGGCGGAGATGGCCGACTACGTGCTTCCTGCGGTCACCTGGATGGAGCGCAACTTCCTGAGTTTTGGCACTGGCGGCGGTTCAAGTCCGGTGCACCAAGCTTTCAATAAGGCCGTTGAACCTTTGTGCGAAGCACGTCATGACTACGACTTCGGTGCCCTGCTTTCTAAGGAACTTGGCAAGTATGATAAACGCTATGTGGAAGGTCGCTTGAACGACGAGTGGACAAACCACTGGGCAGGCGAGTACGGAAAGTTCTGGCCGGCAGATACTATCGACGGACAGCGTGACCTGCTGAGTCGTGAATTTTTGGGCATGCCGTTTGACGAGATGCTCAAGCGTCGCGTGGCGAAGGTGCCTGGCGCCGATACGCCTCCGTCGACCGAGCGCTATCTCATAGCGGGCAAGTTCCCCACCGACACCGGCAAGGCTAACCTGTTCTCCACGATCCATCAGAAGTGTGGCTATCCGCCCCTACCAGTGTATGTCGAACCTGCCGAATCGCCGCTTTCGCGCCCCGACTTGGCTGAAGAGTACCCGCTGGTTGGCTCGTATGGCAAGCGCCAGCCCGGCTTCTTCCACTCTGAGTTCCGTCAGTTGCCGTGGACGCGCGAAATGACGAGAACTCCCGATGTGTTCATCAACCCGGAGACGGCAGCACGCTATGGCGTGAAGGAGGGCGACTGGATTTGGGTTGAAGCGCCGCCCACGGGAGGCCGCGCGCCTTACAACCGGATTATGGGCAAGGTGTCTTTCCGGTTTATGGTGGCCCCTGATGTGGTCTCGTATTCGCAACACGCGTGGTGGCGTCCCGAAAAGTCTGCGACTGATGACTTGCATGGTGCCTTTGAGTGGAACGCCGAGGCCCTGATTGAAGTGGAAAACAACTGCCCCGAGACCGGGTCAGGCGGATATCGTTCCCAGCTTTGCCGCATCTACAAGGCAACGGATGAGGACATTGCGCGCTATCAGCCTGAAATTACCCGTGAGCAACTTGAGGCACTTATGCCCATGACGACGGAGGAGTGTGAAGCATGACGCAGTTAGGTTTGGTCGTATCGCTCGACCGTTGCATGGACACGCGCGGCTGTATGGGCGCGTGCAAGCAGGAACACAACGTGGATTTGGGTGCTTTTTGGGTGCGCACGTATACCTCAACGACGGGCGACTATCCGGACGCAGAGACGTACTTCATCCCGGTTATGTGCCAGCACTGCCGCAAGCCCTCTTGCCTGCCAGCGTGTCCTGAACAGGCTATCAGCAAGCGTGAAGACGGCATTGTGATCATAGATACAACGTCGTGCGCGGCCTGCGAGGGTAAGGTGTGCATCGACGCCTGCCCATATGGCGCTATTAGCTACAACGAACGCGACAACACGGTGGGTAAATGTGATTTGTGCGCCGCCCGCGTGGATGAGGGTTTGCCTCCGGCCTGCGCGTTTGCCTGCAACTCAAACGCGTGGCTGTTCGGTGATGTAGACGACCCTGAAAGCGATATTTCGAAGGTTATTGCTTTGATGAGTGATAACGTCCATCAGCTCAAGGTTGATTCGGGCAATGAGCCTTCGTGCTACTACCTCTTAAGCTCAAAAGAGTGGCGCGACATGGAGGGGCTGAGGGTTCGTTAGCCCATGTGTGCAGGCTGGGGGAACGTACCTCCAGCCTGCACGGTGGTTGAGAGGGGAAGGGGTTTTCCGATGATGACCTACGATGCTGTTGAGGAAACGCTGTGCGAGCAGCAAATTAAGCGGCTCCGTGTGCTTGCCCGTCTGTTTTGGAACGTTATTGATCGCGAAGCGCTTGCCACTCTTGATCTGAGCGCTTTCGACGGGATGGGTGAGAAAGTCACACAAGCCCAAGCCGCACTAGCGCACGACGCACAGCGGGCGCTTGAGGATGAAGAGGTGGCACGAAACCTGCGGGTAGAGTTCACCACGCTGTTCGCGAGCCCGCGTTTGAACGCGCCGCTGCCCTATGAGTCACTCTTTGTTCACGAGGGCGGGCTCCTTATGCAGGATGCCCGCGACGATGCGGTACGTCGCTACCGCCGCGCGGGGTTTTCCATCGATTGGGAGGGACACGAGCCAGAAGATCATCTTTCGGTTGAGCTTTTATACCTTGCCCATCTGGAAGAACAGGCGCTTTCTGCCCAGCGCGAAGGCTGCAACGAGAAGCGGGATGAGGCGTTGGCGGAAGCTGCTTCGTTCAAGCGTGACCATATAGCTCAGTGGATTCCTCACTTTTGCGATAGTGTCGCACGCACCGCGGAAACGGACTTCTATCAGGGTGCTTTGACACTTCTGGAGTCATGCGTGCAAGGGGAATGTTCGTGAGCGCACTCGTTCCAAAAACGTTCGTTATCAAGTAAGGCGAAACGAAAGCCTTCACTTAAGGGGAGGTATCATGTCTGAAAAAACAGGATCAAAATTCTTTACGCAGGGTTGGATTCAGGTGTTTATTGTGTTCGTGGTCTGCATCGTGACGCAGGGCTTCGGACTGTATTCGTTTAGTATGCTCCGTATTCCTATGACCGAGATGCTGGGTGCTGAAGCTTCGGTCGTGAGTTTGGGATTCTCGGTGTATCTCGTGGTGTCTGGCGTTGCTGGCCTGGCCGTGAATGGCCTGGTATCCAAGATTGGCATCAGGGGTTGTCTTCTTATTGCGGCGGTTATGTACTCGGGAGGCTTTTTGATTCTCGGGTTTGTCAACTCGCTCTGGATGGTATTCGTTGCATATGCTGTGATGGGTATTGGCAACGGGTGCGGCGGCCTGGTTCTTATCACGGCTATTCCGTCGAACTGGTTCATCAAACGCCGCGGCATTGCGACGGGCATCACGCTGTGTGCAACATTCCCGGCTTCACTCATTACGACGAATCTCGTAGCTATTCTTACTGCTGCTGGCAGTTGGCAGAACGCGCCGATGATTCTTGCGCTCATTTCGTTTATCGTGCTGCTTGCTGCGGCGTTTCTCATTAAGTTCCGCCCGCAGGATGTGGGTTTGTATCCCGACGGCATGACGAAGGAAGAAGCGGCCCGAGTCGAGAACGAGGAAACGGCGGGTGCGGTCAAGGTTGTAGGACTCAATCGTTCACAGGCAATCAAAACGTTCACGTTCTGGGCGGTCATTATCAGCTTCGGCTTGATTGGTATCGGTGAGCAGGGTGTGTTCCAAAATTTCCCGACTTACATTGTGTCCACTGGCTTCGACTTGGCTACGGCAGGCGTGTTTATGACGTTCCTTTCCATTGCGGGGTGCGTTGGTAAACTTTTGTCAGGGTATTTCATCGACCGAATTGGCCCGCGCATCACCTATGTGGTGGTTAACGTGCTGGCTGCTTCTGGTCTTATGGCTATCGTGTTCTTTGGAGCCAACGTTGCCGTGCTCTATATCGGTGGATTCTTCTTCGGCGCTGCGCTCAGCTCCGCGCCTGTGTGTTTCACGTCCGCGGTTTCCAAGTACCTGGGTCCTGCCTATTTTGCGGCCCTGTACAGCATCGCCTTTTTGGCGAAGACCATTATGGACGCCATCGGTGTTCCGGCGCTTGCGGCAGTGGGAAGCTCGGGCTTTGGTTGGAACGGCGCGCTGTTTGTCGGTGCAGCGTTCATCCTGGTATCGGCAGTGTTTATGCTGGTGGGTGGTAAGAAGAGTAAGCTGCTGTCGAAGATGGAAGAGGATGCGGCGAAAGAACTTGCCGAGGAGGTAGAAACGGCGAAGGCGTAAGAACTCAGGAAGTAACGGTGAAGTGCGGAGTGGCCTGTTTGTCTCAGCAACAAGTGGCCACTCCGCTCGCGCTGGTTTCATGACAGGTTTACTCGTACGAAGGCGTGCTAGAATGCGCCCCAAGGGGGTCTGCGGCATCTCTGCCGCGGTCATGCTCGCTGCCTTCTGGAGAGGTAATGCTTGGTGAGACGGTGAGTATGACGATCATCGATTTCGTTGTTGTGCGATCGGTTAGGATCGATACATGGGGAATCTAATCGTAGGACGAACCGGTATAAAACTCTTTCCATCGTCAAAGTTTCGCATTCCGCGCCTTCCAAGCCCGTGTTGTGCGCTCGATGCGCTGTGTGAGTTGGTGGAGCGTTCTTTGGAGAAGAACGCTCTCGTTCTTGTGGCACCTGCTGGATGTGGAAAGACGACGCTACTTGCACAGTGGGCCGCTTCGGCATCTTCTTGCGAGCTACCCATTTCAACGAAGGTGGCTTGGGTGCGCCTGGATGCGGGCGACAATGAGTGCGCGCGGTTTTGTGAGGTACTGATAGCGGGCTTGCAGGTGCTTGTTCCTCATCTCGGTCAGCTGTTCGACGAAGTGGTGGAAAGCGGACAGTCGGACACGTTTTCTCATGTGCTGAATGTAGCCCTTGAGCGAGGTACGCAGGCGGACGATTCAACGAGGCACGTGCTGGTACTTGATAACTTTGAATGTATCGACGACGAGGATATCGACGAGGTGCTCGATTCCTTTGTGAGATACTTGCCCGCCGCCGTGAGGCTTATTATTTCAACGCAGCGAGCACCTTCGTTTCCTGCGGCGCGTGGGGTTCCTGATGCTGATGAGGCGGTTTCCTTTATTGCCTCCGGGCAACTTGTGCTCGATGAAGATGCGACGGCCCGCTATGTACGCAGTGCGCTTGGCGCTGGGACGCGCGTACCCGAAGAGGTAGGTGCTGCAGTATGGTGCGTGACGGGTGGTCATCTTCCTGCGCTCAATCAGGCAGTTTCCTATCTTACCGAGCAAAATGACGCTGTGGATGGCCTGGTCAACACTTCTTTTGATGCTCGACCTGTACTCGACGCGGTTTTCTCGCTGTTATCTGAGCCCGAAAAAACCGTGCTTGTGAGAACCTCGTTTCTCGATATTGTGACCCCCGCTCTTTGCGACCATGTTTTGCAGGTGAGTGGAAGCGATGAGGTAATCGCAACCATCGTGGCCAAAACGGGTGCTCTCACGCCAGTATCTGGAAAGCGCGGGTGGTATGAAAATAATGACCCGTGGCCACAGTACTTACAGGCGAAATTCAGAAAACTTGAACGGTCTACCCTTGACACGCTTTGCAAGCGCGCCAGCGTCTATCTGAAAGAACACGATTACATCGGGCAGGCGATGGACTGTCTGCGCAAGGCCGCTCTCTGGGAAGAGCTCAACGAGCTGGTGGGGGAATATCATCTTTCGCTCATGTTCGACAATCGATTCGACGTGTTCAAGGAGGCGTTGGAGAAGGTGCCACGCCATATTCTTGAGTCATCGCCGAAGCTGAGCATTGCCGAGGCCTGGGTGTTTGTGAAGGCGGGCTCGGTTGAGGAGGCTTTGCGGTGTGCCCGCATCGCACGGAGTCTTGTGGACGAAGAAGATCCCGATTCCCTTCAAATGGAGACTGAGTGCTTGGTTCTGCAATCGATGTGTTGCGGCCACAGTGGTGATATTCAGGTGGGAAAAGGCCTCATCGATAAGCTTCTGCAACGAAATCAAGAAGACCCCGGTTTTTTCTTGAGTTTGGTGTACAACGCAGCTGGCTGCATTGTTGCTCGTGAGAAGGAGCCGGATCGCGTTATCGGTTACCTCAAAAACTGCGTGGAGGTTGCGGAGAGCCAGGGCAATAAACCTGCCTGTTCGGTACTGTGCTATTTCGCTGCGCGACAGTGTATTGATGCGGGCGACCTGCGGCGCGCGGAGGAAACAGCTCGGAGCGCAAGGGGCTATGTGGGTTTCCAGGTGGGGGGAGGAGTTGAGTTTAACGCTCTGCCGGATGTTATTGCGGCGACGGTTGCCCGGAAGAGGGGAGATTTTGAACAGGCCGAACGGTTCTACCGAGCAAGCCTTGAGGTCTTGAAACCGACATCGGGCGTTGAGTTTTTCTCAGAGGCGGCGTGTGGCCTAGCGCTGACACAGCACGCGCAGGGGAGAACGGAAGAGGCGCTGCAAACTACGCGCTCGGTGCTACAACTGTGCGACAAGTACCATGCGGAAAGGCCAAAACTCGTGGTACTGGTGTACCTTGCACTTATTGAGTTTGATGCGGGTCGTCTGAATGAGGTAGAGGGGCACGTGCGCATGCTGCGCGCCGCCGATCCCGCCTCGGCCGATTTGGTGAATGACTTGATTGCTTTTGTGCTTGTTCGTTTTCGCTTTGTAAAAGGCCAACTTGAAGAGGCGAGGAAGCTGATTGAGGCACTTGAGGAAAGCCTTGAGCGTAGCCATCGCAATGGCCTGCTTTTGTCAGCGCTTGTTACTAAAGCGCTGGTGGCTCATGTGGCGGGACAACAAGGTCCCGCAACCCAAACTCTTCTCCAGGCACTTTCGCTTGGCTGCGAGACGGGCGAAATTGAGGCATTCGTCAACGAGGGAGCCACCATGGCGCGTGTGCTTGCCGAAGTGCAAGAGCGAAACCTGTTGGATAGGAAACAGGAGTCCTTCGTACGCAAGATTGTGCAACGGATAGCCGACTTGAACATACCGGAGCCAGCGTGGCGCCTTGAAACGCCGAGCAAAAGCCCGCTGACGGCTCGTGAGCGTGAAGTGTGCGAACTGCTGGCGCTTGGTTATAGCAACCGAGATATTTCTGAGTCGTTATGCGTATCGGTAAATACCGTTGATACGCATCGCAAGCGCATTTACACCAAACTGGCCGTGAGTAGTCGCAAGGAACTGGTGGAAAAACTCTCCTCATAGGTTCCGCCGTTCTACGAACGGCGGAACCAGTTGACGCTGCGGGAGTCTGTGATACCCGATCTTTGCGCGATCCCGAAGGCTCGCGTAGCGAAGTACGCTTCGCCTTCGCGATCCCACGAATCTCGGGTATCACAGACTCCCTCGCTGTCTTACTACGCCAACCTGGGCGTTTAGTATGCGGCCTCCGGCCGCATAATCCTCACAACCATAATCTTACCGAATGCCTTCTTTACCGGGGGGCGGGGGCGTGCGACAATGCGCTGCGGCCTTTTTCGGGCCGAGAATCCGACACACTTTGAGGGAGCGGGGTTGCGTGGCTGAGACGACGGCGGGGCGGCATGTGGTGCGCGGAGTTGTGTGCGCGTTGGCGGGTGGCATTTGTTGGGGATTCTCGGGCACCTGCGCGCAGCTGCTGATGGACAACTACGGCGCTCCAGCGGTGTGGATCACCTGCGTGCGTATGGTCATTGCTGCGGTGTTCTTCCTGTTCATGACTGCGGTGAAGGATTGGCGCTCCCTGATTGCGGTCTTTCGCGACCGGCGCTCGCTGGTGCAAATTGCGCTCTTTGCGGTGTTCGGCGTGTTGCTGACGCAGCTGAGTTACCTGAACGCCATTGCCTACACCAGTGCCGGCGTGGGCACCACCATTGAACAGGTGGGCCTCGTGCTCATTATGCTGTATGTGTGCGTGCGCGCCCGGCGGCTGCCGCGGGTGCGCGAGGTGGCGGGGCTCATCCTTGCGCTGGGTGGCATGGTGATCATTGCGACGCAAGGCGACCCGGGCCGCCTTGCCATTCCGCCCGAGGGTCTTACGTGGGGCCTCGTGTCGGCGCTGGCGCTGGCGTTTTACACGCTTATGCCGGTGCGCGTGCTGAAGAAGTGGGGCGCGATGCTGGTCACGGGCCTGGCGATGCTCTTCGGCGGCTCGGCGGCCTCGGTGGTGGTGCAGCCGTGGACCCTGGACGTGCAGCTTTCGACGGGCGGCCTTGCGGCACTGGCGGCCATCGTGTTGGTGGGCACGCTCGGCGCCTACATGCTGTATCTGCAAGGGGTGAACGACGCGGGCCCCGTGAAGGCGAGCCTTCTGTGCTGCGTGGAGCCTGTGTCGGCTACGATCCTCGCTGTGGTGTGGTTGCATGCGCCCGTGTCGGGTTGGGATATTGCGGGCTGCGCATTCATCGTGGCTATGATTTTCTTGGTGACCGAACGCGAGCCGAAGCCGGCGCTGGAAGGCGAAGGTGCGCCGGGCGTCGCACTGAGGGAGGGCGCCGAAGCCGCCTTGGACGACCCGCCGCTGTTCGCTGGTCGCGCCTCGGTGCTGGGCTACTACACCAGCCGCCCTGCCACGCGTGAAGACTTTGACCAGGTGTGGGCGCTGCTCGATGCGGGCCACGAGACGTTCGCCGCGCTCGGCATTGACGAAGGCCGCAAGAAGTATCCCTCGGCGCGCCGCCTCATGCACAGCATCAAAAATGGCACCACGCACGTGGTGGGGGACGCGCAGGGGCATATGATTGCCGTGTTCGCCGTGTCGTTCTCGCCCGACAAAAACTACGCCGGCGGCATTGAGGGGCAGTGGCTCACACAAACCGATGCCCAGCCCCAGCCCTACGCCGAGCTGCACTGGGTGTCGGTGGCCCCCGCCGCGCGCCGCCGCGGCGTGGGCGCGTTCATCCTGGAAACGGCCGAGCGCATCACGCGTCGCGGTGGCCGCGCCAGCTTGCGCGCCGACGTCTACCAGCAAAACGAGCCCATCCAAAAGCTGCTGGAAAAGCACGGCTACACCCGCTGCGGCATCCTGTCCATAAAGGACGTGTTCGGCCGCCGCAAGGAGCGCATCGCCTACGAAAAACTGCTGTAGAAGGCCGCGCGCGGTCCGCTTTTTCGCCGCCCCCCTGCGGACGTTTTTCGCATTCCGTTTCGCCACGCCGCTCTCCCTCTTTACCGGGGTGCGCTTCCGTGCGACAATGCGCTGATGCGCCCGTTAGAGGCGCTCTTTTAACGGGCGTGAGGAAGGGAGAAGGCGAATGGCGAATGCGGCTGGTTCGCGCGCGGCGTCGCAGGAAAGCCACGTGGTGCGCGGCATTGCGTTCGCGGCGCTGGGCGGTATCTGCTGGGGCTTCTCGGGTACGTGTGCACAGCTTTTGACCAGCGGTTTTGGCGTACCGGTGGCGTGGATCACGTGCGTGCGCCTGCTGGCGGGCGCGGCTATCTTCCTTACGGTGTGCCTCGTGAGAGAGCGCAGCCGCCTGCGCGCCGTTTTCCGTGACAAGCGTTCGCTTCTGCGCATTGGTGCCTTCGCGCTGTTTGGCGTGCTGCTGACGCAGGTGAGCTACCTGTCTTCCATTTCCTACACGAACGCGGGCACGGGTACGGTGCTTGAGCGCCTTGGCCTCGTGGTCATCATGTTTATCGTATGCGTGCGCGTGCGCCGCCTGCCGAAGCTGCGCGAGGCCGTGGGGTTGGTGCTGGCGATAGGCGGCACGTTCCTCATAGCCACGAAGGGCAACTTCGGCGTGCTTGCCATCCCTGCTGAGGGGCTGTTTTGGGGCTTCATGTCGGCGTTTGCGCTTGCGGGCTACACGCTCATTCCCGGCAAGGTGCTGGAGAAGTGGGGCAGCTTCATTGTGACGGGGCTTGCCATGCTGTTAGGCGGCACGGTGGCAACCGTGTTTGTGCAGCCGTGGACTATTCCGGTGGACCTCACGCCTGAGTTGGTGGGCGTGATGGCGGCTATGGTGATCATCGGCACGTTTTTTGCCTACCTATTCTACCTGCAAGGCATTACCGACGCGGGGCCGCTGCGCGCGGGGCTGGTGGGTTGCGTGGAGCCGGTGTCGGCGACAGTGATCTCCGCTGTGTGGCTGGGCACCGCGGTCACGCCAGTGGACATTGTTGGTATGCTGATGATTTTGGTCATGGTGTTTTTGGTAACCCAGCGCGAAGAGACGTCCGCGCCCACTGCGGATGCAGCGGAAAATTCAGCATAACGGCGAATTGTTGCAGCGCTGTGGTTCCACGTTGCGCGCGTTTGTGGTACCCTGATCGGCCCCTTTGGTACTGGAACGAGAGAGAAAGAGAACCCTCCCGTGCACTTTCGTTTGACCCGCGCGTCTGATATCGACCGCATCATGGATATACTCGCTGACGGCCGCCGCGCGCTTGCCGCGCTCGGCATCGACCAATGGCAGGGTGGCTATCCCCATCGCGACGTGATTGAAGCCGACGTGGCGCGCGGCGACTCCTATGTTGTGGAAGGCGAAGATGGCCGCATCATGGCTACCGCTATGGTGGGGTTTGCGGGCGAGCGCGACTACGATCTTATTGAGGGCGGGCGGTGGCTCACCGACTGCCTTTCGAGTGACCCCAGCTACGGGGTGGTGCACCGTGTGGCCGTGTCGTCGGCGTGCAAAGGCCGCGGTGCCGCGTCGCTTCTGCTGGAAAACGCCGAGCGGTTGGTGCACGACCGCGGTTTCGCCAGCGTGCGCATTGATACGCATCCCGGCAATGTGCCCATGCGCCGCCTCATGACGAAGCGCGGCTACACCGAATGCGGCATTATCTACATTGCGCATGCTGAGGAAGCCACGCCCGACCGCGTTGCCTTTGAGAAATTGGTGTAGCGCGCGGTTTGGCGGGGGCGCTGCTGAGGGTTTGCTGTCGAAATTCTGCCGATTGGGAGACAAAGCGGCCAGACGCCTTCCAAGCGGTATAATTTCTCTCACTATGTCGGTTACTTCTCGGGAAAAAATCGCGCTCCTCGTGTTCGCGGGGCTTATTGTTCTGAGCCTCTGCGGCTTGGGATGGTATATCCTTGCGGGTCATTCCTGGAACGTGGCGGCCTCCAACTTGGATGATACGTTCGGCAGCATGGAAGGCTATACTGCCATCGTGTATCCGGGCACGGCCGATCCTGCCATTGCGGCTGCGGCCAAGCAGGATCAGGCGGAGAAGGGTTCGGGGGCTTCGGCCACGTCTGGGTCAACAACTGCGCCTGAGGCTGCGGGGTTGGGGGAAGAGCCATTGGGAGCGGGAGCGCCGCTTGATGGGGCACAGGTGCCTGACGGAGAGAAATCCGCTGATCAGGGGCGTGAGGCAGATGCGCCAAAGAAACCCGTGGATGCTTCTGGCACACCTGCCACTGACGCTGATGCTGCTCCTTCGGCGGAACCGAAGTCGACGCCTGATGCCTCTATCGACACATCCACCGACGCCGCCAAAAAGAAGAAGACTCTCAATGTGGCTGACGCTCAGAAAAGCTACGAAGACAAGGGCGCGACGGTGTTTGCGCTCGACACCAAAAACCTCAGCACCTATGAGGAAGGCGTCATCTTGAAGAAGGGCGAGCACCGCTTCGGCGTGTTCTCGGTGGCCCGACCCGCGTCGTCCATTATGTTGGAAAAGCAGATTGCGTACTTCAAGCGTCACCAGGTGGATTTCGTGGTGGCCCTCGTGGATGACAAGGAGCGCGTCAAGGACGTGGAAGGCATCGACATCGTGCTTTCGACGCAAGACGAGGACCTGTTCGTCATGGGTGAAACGGTGGAAGGCACGTTCTACGTGGACGCCCCGGAACTTGGTTCGGTGGGCGCCATCATCATCTCCCCGCACAACGTGGTGTCGGCGAAGGTTATTCAGGAACTCTAAGCGCGAGAAGGGGTAGACCGTTCCGGAACTTTTTGGAACTGGCAGCACCGGCCCCGAATTTCCTAACGTTCCCCGAATGTACAACGACCCCGCCGAGGCGGGGTCGTTTCAATCTCGCAGGTATGTCCGCGCGTCCGCTTACACGATGCCCTGGGCCATCATGGCGTCAGCGAGCTTCTTGAAGCCGGCGATGTTTGCGCCCATGACGTAGTTGCCCTCGTGGCCGTACTCGCGCGCCGCGTCGTCGGCCGCGTGATAGATGTTCTTCATGATGCCCTGCAACTTGGCGTCTACTTCCTCAAACGTCCAGCTCAGGCGCTCGGAGTTCTGCGACATCTCCAAACCAGAGGTGGCCACGCCGCCGGCGTTCGCCGCCTTGCCGGGGCAGAACACCACGCCGTTCTCCATAAGGTAGTCGGTGGCGTCTATCGTGGTGGGCATGTTCGCGCCCTCGGCCACAATCTTGCAGCCGTTCGCCACGAGTTGCTTCGCGTCGTCAATCAGCAGTTCGTTCTGCGTGGCGCACGGCAGCGCGATGTCCACCGGCACGCTCCACACGCCGCGGCCGTCGTGGTACTCCACGCCGTCCTTGCGCTTCGCGTACTCGCTGATGCGGCCGCGCTCCACTTCCTTGATCTGCTTCACCAGGTCCAGATCGATGCCTGCCGGGTCGTGAATCCAACCGGTGGAGTCGGACAGCGTGACCACCTTCGCGCCCAGCTGCTGCGCCTTCTCGGTGGCGTAAATGGCCACGTTGCCGGAGCCGGACACGGCCACGGTCTTGCCCTCGAAGGAGTCGTTGTGGCAGGTCAGGTACTCCTGCACGAAGTACACCAGGCCGTAGCCCGTGGCCTGCGTGCGGGCGAGCGAGCCGCCATAGGACAGCCCCTTGCCCGTGAGTACGCCTTCCCAGACGTTGCGGATGCGCTTGTACTGGCCAAACATGAAGCCAATCTCGCGCGCGCCCGTGCCAATGTCGCCGGCCGGCACGTCGGTGTCAGCGCCAATATGCTTGCACAGTTCGGTCATGAAGCTTTGGCAGAAGCGCATGATTTCCATGTCCGACTTGCCCTTCGGGTCGAAGTCGCAGCCGCCCTTGCCGCCGCCCATGGGGAGCGTAGTCAGGCTGTTCTTGAAAATCTGCTCGAAGCCGAGGAACTTGATAATGCCCAGGTTCACCGACGGGTGCAGGCGCAGGCCGCCCTTGTAGGGTCCGAGGCAGCTGTTGAACTGTACGCGGTAACCGCGGTTCACGTGCACGTTGCCGGCGTCGTCCACCCACGGCACGCGGAACATGACCACGCGCTCCGGCTCGACGATGCGTTCGAGCAGGCCGGCCTTCTCGTAGGCGGGGTTCGACTCGATGACCGGCTCCAGGGATGTGAGCACTTCGGTGACGGCCTGGATGAACTCCGGTTCGTTCGGGTTCTTGGCCTTGACCTGCTCGATGACGTTCTGCACGTAACTCATAGGCGGGCGCCTCCTTAGGGGGATGGTTGCATGTACTGCCATTATACGGTGGCATTCCCGACTGTGTCGGTTATTTAAACGTTTTGAAACAAACACCGCCCCGAAAGGCAGGAGCGTCTTAGCGATAGCGCGTCACACTTTTATGGAAGGGGCGCGGTGGGGAGTTTGATGGGGTAGAATCGACGGCGAGAGAAGGAGTGCGTATGAACGAGATTAAGTGCCCGCGCTGCGGCGAGGTGTTCACCATTGATGAGGCGGGGTTTGCCGCCATTGTGAAGCAGGTGCGTGACGCAGAGTTCGACCGCGAAGTGCGCCGCCACGAGGAACTTTTGGCCGCCGAAAAGAAGCAGGCCGTAGAGTTGGCCGTGGCGCAAGCCCTCGGTCAGGCACAGGAAGGCGTGGCCGAGCGCGAGCGGCGCATCGCAGAGTTGGAAGCGCGCCTGGAAGCGGCGAAGTGTGAGCGCGAAAACGAGGCGCGCCTCGCCCAGGCCGAACGCGAGCGTGCGCTAGCCGAGGCTGCGGCGGCGAAGGACGCGCGCATTGCCGAACTGGAGCAGCGCACCGCCGCGCAGGCCGCTGCGTTCGAAACCGAAAAGAAACTGGCCGTTGAACAAGCCCGCGCGGCGCTTGAGCGTGAGCGCGATGCACTGGCCGCACAGGTGGCGCTCAAGGAGGCCGAAAAGAGCCAGGCCACAAGCGCTCTCAAGGAACAGCTTGCCATTGAGCTGAAGGCAAAAGACGACATCATTGCCTACAAAGAGGGAGAGATCGAGCGCTATCGCGACATGAAGGCGCGCCTGTCCACCAAGATGGTGGGCGAGTCGCTTGAGCAGCACTGCGAGACCGAGTTTAACAAGCTGCGCGCCACCGCGTTTCCGCATGCCTACTTCGAGAAGGACAACGACGCCTCTGAGGGCAGCAAGGGTGACTTCATCTTCCGCGAATGCGACGAGGACGGCAACGAGATTATCTCCATCATGTTCGAGATGAAAAACGAGTCCGACGATTCGTCGCATCGCCACAAGAATGAGGACTTCTTCAAGAAGCTCGACGCCGACCGCGCGAAAAAGGGCTGTGAATACGCTGTGCTGGTGACGCTGCTGGAGCCGGAGAGCGAACTGTACAACCAGGGCATCGTGGACGTGTCGTGGCGCTTCGAGAAAATGTATGTCATCCGTCCGCAGTTCTTCATCCCGCTTATCTCCATTCTGCGCAACGCGGCGCTGAACTCGCTGGCCTACAAGGCCGAACTGGCCGTGGTGCGGAACCAGAACATCGACATTACGAACTTTGAAGAGCAGATGGAAACGTTCAAGGCCGGCTTCGCGCGCAACTATGACCTGGCCAGCCGCAAGTTCCAAACCGCCATCGACGAGATCGACAAAACCATCACGCACCTACAGAAAACGAAAGAGGCCCTGCTGTCCTCCGAGAACAACCTGCGCCTGGCCAACAACAAGGCCCAAGACCTCACCATCAAACGCCTGACCAGGAACAACCCCACCATGAAAGCCGCCTTCGAAGCCCTCCACGACGAAGGCGAGGAAGGGGAGGCTGCGGCTTCGTAAGCGCTTTCTATTGCATTGATCTAATACGTGGCAGGTTGGCCGTAGGGCAGGGCTCTGCCCTTGCCGTCAACCGTGTCTGACCTGCATGTTTATTGTTGTTGAGCGGCAAGGGTAGAACCCTTGCCCTACGGAAACTACTTCACGCCTCTTCGCGGAGGGATTCCTCTATGAGGCGGCGGAGGTTGGTGGTGAAGCGGTCGCGGTCGTCGTCTTCGAAGGGGGCGGGGCCGCGGGTGCGGCCACCCTGGCGGCGCAGCTTCTTTTCCTCGTGGCGGATGTGCATGTCTAAGTCGATGGTGGCCAGCGTGTATACGCGGCCGCGCACGCCGATGGCTCGCGCGCCGCGTCCGAAGGCCATGGCGGCAAGGCCAATGTCTTGCGTCACCACCACGTCGCCGCGCGAAAGCTCCTGAACAATGGCGAAATCCGCCGCGTCGGAACCCACGCCAACCGCCAGCGTATCCACCCAGAATCCGTCGGTGGGCGTGCGCAAATCACCGCGCTTGATGTGCCGCGCGAGATTCTGCGTGGAGTTGCCCGCAATGACAACCGGCACCTTGCACGCACGCGCCACCTCAAGCGCCTCCGAGGTTACGGGGCAGGCATCGGCATCGATGAAGACGGTAGGTTTCATGGGGCGACTCGCTTTCTGGTAGGTAGTGCGTTCAAGTATACGCGCTGGGGTGGGGCGGGGGCTCATCTTCGGCAGATTATGTTAACGTAAGTTGTGGAGAAACGATGGAGACATGCATCGCAGGAAGGTACTTTGCCGTGCCTCACGGGGGAGGGCACCTACCTGCGAATATTGCTTCTTGTGTCATGGCTTCTTCCCGAGGCGGCTAAGTCCGGCACCCCTTCACATTCGCAATTCGCGTGCTACTATGCAGAACATATCCCGCATAGAGGGGATACGTGCATCGGGAAATGCACGGAAGTTTTGAAGTAAAGGGACAAGGGACAAATGATTACTCGTCGAGCTTTGCGGCTTGGCAAGGTTGCGTGCGCATCGGTGCTCGCGCTGACCTTGGCGACCGGCACGCTGCCTGCTTTCGCAGACGCACCATCCGAAAACCTCCGGGGGGGGGGGGCATTCTGAGCCTTTAGCCCCGGAAACCTCCAACGCTACAGGCGCGGAGGATGCCACTGAATCTTCGAGTGTGAGTAGCGACGCTGCTCAGTTCTCCCAACAGGTACCCCTCGACCAACCTTCCACGAACGAGAAGCAAACCACGAATGTGTCCGGTTCCACCGACGCTACTGGTGCATCTGACCAGGTAGCAGGCACGGTACCGCTACCTGCGGGTTCGTCAGATTCCCTTACGTCTATCGTCGCCGACGGTCTTGTGTTTGAGGTGGACGCGTCAAGCAAAACAGCGGCGCTCGTCGGCTGCGTTGCCAATAGCGCCCACCTTAGCGTTCCCGCCCAGGTTGCGAGCGGTTCCGAAACCTACACGGTAACTGCCCTCAAAAACCTCGGGGGGGGGGGGCATTCACTGACTCTTCTGTAGAGTCCCTCTTTCTTCCTGAAACAATCAAAGCTGTTGACGACGAGGCGCTGAAAGGCTGCTCGTCGCTCAAGCAGGTCCACGTAAGCCCCCGCAACGAGGGCTTTTCGTCGTTGGACCGCATGCTGTTTTCCAAAGACTACTCGCATCTCCTGCTCATTCCCGAGGGCAAGGAGGGTGCTGTCACCATCCCCGGTTCAACCAAATTCATTCCCGCCCTGGCATTTTCCCGATGCCAGGGTTCCTCACTCACTGCCGGGGATGGCAGCACCACCTTCGCAACGCAGGCAGGGATGCTATTTTCGAAAGATATGAAGACCCTCATCGTGTGCCCACCGAAAGTAGGCGCGGCCGTTGTGGTTCCGCTTGAGACGGAAACTATTGGCGAATATGCCCTTGCTGGTTGCAAGGATTTAACGTCGATTACCGCACTTGGGAACGTGCGCGAGATTGATGCGACGGCGTTTGCCGATGAGGTTAAGTCCTCTGTTGTGGTGGCACTGCCAGCAGGGGAAGACTACAACGAGCGCAAGGCTGTGTGGGAAGCGGCTGGCTTTGAGCACTTTGCCGAACCTGCCGAGCTGGGCGCAACGGCGCACCCCGAGGTGGAATCCGCCGCAAGCGGGTTGGTGTTTACGCTTCTGGATGACTATACACTCTCTGTTAGCTGGGAAGGTGCAGAAGACCCCGCATCTGACTTTGAAATCCCCGCATCCGCCAAGATCAACGGCGTGTCGTACCGCGTGAGTACCATTGCCACCAACGCCTTCGCAAACCGCGGCTCACTGACCAGCGTGAAGCTTCCCGCCGGAATAACGACCATTGGGGAAGCCGCCTTTGCAGGATGTGCGAACCTCGCAAGCGTGAGTCTTCCTGGCACCCTGCAACACATTGACGAGCGCGCCTTTGAAGCCACGTCTCTCGCCGACATCTGGCTTCCCGCAAGCGTGCAATCAATCAACTCCCGCGCCTTCGCCTCCTGCGAAGCGCTCACTCGCATCGTCGCCTTCAACACCCCCGAGGTAGCCGAAGACGCCCTCGCCACCTGCACAAACGTCTCCATCTACTGCCCCTATAACGAAGCTGGCAGCTACCCCTGGAACCTCGGCCTTCTGGCCAACAACAACCACCTGATGCCCTACGGTCTCACTCTCCCTGAAGAACCCCTGACCCTCGAAGTAGGCCAGCAAGCCAACCTCTTCGAAGATGGCCTCTGCGAAGCCCCCAGCCCGGTGGAACTTTCCTTCTCCTACGCCGCCAAGCCCCTCTCGGTTGACGAGCAAGGCACCACCACCGCCAAAGCCGAAGGCACCTCCGAGGTGACCGCAGTTCTCTCGCTTGACACTCATGAGCTTACTCGCGCCACCCGCGCCGTGGAGGTGGTCGCCTCATCATCAGAAGCGACCACCTCCCAAACGACCACTGAACCCGCAGATGAGCAGCCTGAGGCGGAAACGCTGCCCACCTACGACACAACGCTCGCACTGCAAGAGCATACAACAGCTTCGGGTCTTTCGGTCCTCTCCGGGACAGTCTCTCTTCTGGCGGAAAATGGCATATTCGATTACGAATACGAAGGGGCTCGCTTACGTTACCAAATAATAAAAGAGCCCAATGGAGATACGCCTGGAACGTGTAGGGTGCTGGGAAAGTCGTACTCTATGGTGAGTCTTTCTGGAGTTGATTTGGTTATCCCCGACATCGCGATAGACGCAAGTAATGGGAATGCTCAATACAAGGTGACCGAAACAGGGAACTATGCCTTCAATGGGGCAGATATTGCCTCGCTTAAACTTCCTCAAACCCTTGAATATATGACCGGTTGTGCTTTTGGAAATAACTATAACCTTAAGGAAGTTCTCATTCCGAAGTCTGTGACGAGCATGGGCTTTAATCCGTTCATGGTATGCAAGTCTCTAACAAAAATCGAGGTCGAGGAAGGCAATCCATCTTTCACGGCGAAAGATGGCGTTATTTATTCGAAAGATATGACTACCCTTATCGGGGGTACGCCGGCAACAATTACCGGGCGTTTCTTAATTCCGGAAGGCGTGAAGGCGGTGAATGTAAACTCGATGTCGGCCTGTGTAAACGTGACATATCTTTACATACCTAAATCGGTTTCCAATTTCGGACAAGGCTACAATATTATTACTGGTTTAACTAATTTGGCGGAAATTGATATCGATCCAGCTAACGAGTGGTATGCCATTAGCGATGGGTTGCTCTATAAGAAAGCGAATGGCGTTCCAACCGTACTTATTGGGGGAACGCCGAAGTCGACACCTGATGTGCCGGTAATCCCAAATACTGTGACCCAAATGAGCAAGTCGGCATTCAGTCAAAGACGCAATATTACCTCGATTATCATGCCGCCCTCTGTTACTCGGGTGAGTGCAAATGTTTTTTATAACTGCATAAGTTTGGATCATGCTGCTGTTCTTTCCCAAGAACGAGTTACGTTTGACACAGCGGTGTTTAGCAATTGTACGAGCTTGCGAGAACTGCTCATTACTTCACCGGATCCACTATTTAAGAATACAGAAGGCCCGGAACAGCACACCATATTTCAAGATATCGACACCTCGTTCGTCACCCTCCATTGCCCCTCCGAGGCAGTGGAATTCTGGGAAAGCTATGGCGTGAATGCGGTTCCGTTCTCAACCGGTGTACCTTCTTTCATTGGCTTGCCCAATTCGCGAAATGAATTTAAGAGAATGTTTACGCCGTCCATTCCCGAGAACTCGGCATTCGGTAGCAATATCAGGCTCGTGCATGAGTTCAGCCACAAAGACGGTGACATTTCTGTATATCCAGATCAAACGGGATGCGCGGTTATGTTTAAATACACATCCGGCGGATCGGGCACCCTTACTTCGAAGCTGGTGTACAACGACGGCACGAATGGGGACATCGTGCTCGCTGAATCGACAAGTACGGTGCAGACATCTCCGACTTCTGGTGCACTGCCCACGGCAGCGGACGCCAACAACACTGACGAAGAAAAGGCCTCTTGGTCGCTTTCGGAGATGGGCGTTTTAACCATTCGAAGCACCGATCCGGTGGGTGACTTTGGGTGGTCACCTGACAACCCACTCATGAACAGCCAATACTGGGGACCGCTGCGCGACGAAGTGAGGATTGTTGATACGAGTGGTTTAGCGGGCGCTACCAGTATGGCGTGCTGGTTCAAAGACATGAGGCAATTGCTCGACATTTTTCGCCTAAGTATTCCGCGGGGGACAAAGGATCTTTCGTACTTGTTGCAAAATTGCGCAGTGTCGCACATTCCAGATTCTTTGAAATTCCCCGAAGGTGTTACTACGGTGCGTGCGCTTTTCGCTGGAAACCCTCTGACGGAGATTCCTCAAGGTTTTACCAGTTCAATGGCGGGTAATAGCACCATTGCTGACTGTTCGCAGATGTTTGAGGGAACGAATCTAGAAAGCCTGCCAAGCAGTCATTGTCTGCCTGAGCAAGCGCAGAATGCTTCCGCAATGTTCAAGGGTACCAAGCTGCAGACGCTCCCTAAAGGTTTCTTCCTGCCTAGCTCGCTTACATCCATGGACGAAATGTTCCAGTCTTGCTCGCGCCTTGCGTACTTGCCGGAAAGCTTCGTGTTGCCGGGTTCGCTGACCTCAGCCGTTGGATTGTTCGAGGATTGCATTAACCTGATGTGTCTGCCGGAGCAGTTCACGTTGCCTAAGCTGTTCAGCAACGCACCTGGCGCAGACAAGATGTTTAGTAACTGTAAAAAGCTGGATGTGCTACCAGCAGCGTTCCGCATGCCGACAGGGTTTGATCTGACTGCCGCACCAAATATGTTCTATAACTATAGCGTCGACCAGGGGCTGGCCTACAGCGGTGATGATGCTGTCATTCTCGATATGGATGCAAACTACTGGTCTAATCAGCATCGAACGTTGAAAGTACCGGAAGATGCCTCAGTTACCTTCAAGCTGTCATCCCGGGACGGTTCCCGCTTTGACCCGTGGACGGCGCTCACGCCTGATCTAAACTCTGGCAAATTCGGCGAACCTGCCGTGCCGACGCGCAATGGTCAGGTGTTCACGCTCTGGTACACGGACGAGGCGTGCACGCAGCGCTTCGATTTCTCGAAGCGTGTTGATGAGCAGCTGACCACGAAACCCTGGGTGCTGTACGGCAAGTACGTGGCCGGCACGCTTCAAGGTGCGCTGCCGACGGTGGGGAATGGGGGTACCGCATTCTGGTCGCTGGATGATAGCGGCACGCTGTACCTTAAGGGTAGCGGCTCCATTGCTGACTTGGGATGGAAAGACGACGGGAACGAGGAATTTCCAACGGCAGGCTATTGGGGTCCGTATCGCCAGCGCGTAACAAAGGCGTCCCTGGTGCCGAGCCTACGTGCCGCCAGCATGGCGTACTGGTTTTGTGGGATGCTCAACCTCGCCGACATAGCGGAAGTGTTTGTGCCTACTGATACCAAGGACGTGACCTGGCTATTCAACATGCGTGGGCAGAATGGCGGCTCAAGTTCCTTCACTCAGTTGCCCGACACCTTCACGTTCCCAAACGGCCTGGAGAAGGCGACTGCGGCTTTCCAAAACTGCGCACTTGAGGAGTTGCCGTCCGGATTCTCCCTGACGGATACGCTTGTGAACGCGGAGTCGCTTTTTGCGTGGAATACGAACCTGAAAACTCTACCTGACGGGGTGAAATTTGGTCCCTCTCTTCTGAATGCCAGCGAGATGTTTCTGGGCTGTGAGTCGCTGACGTCGTTGCCCGCAGGGTTTTCCTTAGAAGGTTCAACGCCGGATATAACGTACCTGTTTAAAGGTTGTGTCAATCTGAGTTCGCTCCCGGAGGGATTCGCATTTTCAGAGGGAGGAAAGAAGCTTGGCGTGTTCGAGAATTGCTCGGCGCTTTCCTATCTGCCGGCGGATTTCACCATGCCGAAGAGTATGGTGAGTGAGACCAGGCCTTTCTTCTGTGAACTTTCCCCTGGTGAACAGCGCATTCCCACGTATTATGCGGGAAGCGACCCCAACGTGCTCAATTACGATTGGGAGGGTCAGGGGCGTACGCTTATCACCGATGACGCTGAAATGGGCGATCGTGGTATGACGGAGATTGCGTTTGAGGTGCAGTCGCCCGACGAAGCGGCGGGCTTCCCGTGGGAGACGCGCTCGACGGCGTGGACCAATACGCAGAGAATGCTTGCCGACCCGGGGTATCCGCAGCGCGATGGCTATGTGTTCAGCGGCTGGTGTACGGATGAAGAATGTCTCACGCTGTTCGACTTCACGAAACCGGTGCCCGCGGGTGCGACAACGCTGTACGGCAAGTGGCTGTTGGGTGGCGGCTTCGATGCGAAGATGCCTCTGGCTACGGGCACGACGGGCGACGTGTGGTGGCGCGTCACTGCTGACGGGACGCTTTCGATTAAGGGTGCGGGCGATGTTGAACCCATTGATTGGACCTTGCGTAGGTGTTCAGAGGGTCTATGGGGGCCGTACCGTGATGCGGTAAAGCGGATAGAAATAGATCCGGGTGTAAAATGCGTAAATCTGTCGGTGTGGTTCGCACATATGCCCAACCTCGTTGATCTCTCCAAATGCATACTCCCAAGCAACGCGGAGTACCTCTGGGATTTATTCAATGACTGTACGGGGTTAAAGGAGGTTGGCTCTGGGTTTCGCTTGCCAACTGAGAACTTGCTAGGTGTGCAGGGGCTCTTCAGCGAATGCACCAGTTTGGAAAAGGTATCGGATGTCGTCCTTCTACCTGAGAGTATCAAGACGGTCAACTGGATGTTTAACAATTGTCATTCGCTTCGTACGCTGCCGAAAGGATTTACTATCCCGCAGAATGTTGTAGCTACCAATGACATGTTCTATAACTGCTTCTCGCTGGAAAGCCTGCCTGAAGGGTTTGGGTATGCCAACCCGGAAAACATCACGAATGTTGAGCATATGTTTCAAGGCTGCTCAAAGCTGACTTCATTGCCAGCTTCTCTGAAAATAACGGAGTTGGTAAACGCCAAAAATATGGAATCCATGTTCCTCCTGAAGGATGAAGCGTCTAAGGCAAACCCGCTGAAAACCTACTATGCTGGCGATCCTGCTGACATGAACGATACGAGCTACTGGGCAACTCAGAACCGCGAGTTGGTAACCTCCGTTCCCGAGGGTAAGGCGCTTGCGACTCTCTACGTGTCAAACGACACACTTGATGGCTTCGAGGTGTGGACTACGCGCCTGGTTGATGTTGGCGCGCTGGAAGTTCCCGAGGCACCGTTTCGAGAGTCGGCCACCTTCGTGAACTGGTACACCGATGCCACCTGTGCCACGCCCTTCGACTTCACAAAGCCTGTGAAGGGCAACGTAGAAATGTACGCCAAGTACGAAACGAACAAGGGCCTGCTACCCACCACCGACGGCGGCGAGCGCGCCTCCTGGGAACTCGCCGACGACAGCACGCTAAAAATCCACTGCGCCGAAGGAGCGGTGATCGACGACTTTGGATGGACGTTGGACAGCATGTGGGGGGGATGGGACAGCGGAAAGAAGATAACCATCGTGCCAATGGAGCACTGGGGCGCGCTACGTAGCAAAGTACAACGCGTCCAAATGGATAAAACGGTGCGCGCCACCAGCATGGCATATTGGTTTGCGGGCATGGGTTCGCTTGTTGATGCAACAGGAATATTTGTTCCTGAAGGTGTGAACAGTGTGGAAGGTCTGTTCGTTGGCTGCACAAATCTGACGGAACTTCCCGAAAACCTTGTCATTCCTAGTACGGTGAAAACGGCAAAGGGCATGTTCTCTCGCTGTTCTTCGATGGCCGCTTTACCTACGAACTTTAAGATAAGGGAAGGTGTTGAAGACGTTTCTTATATGTTTAGCAACATGACAAGTCTCACAGCACTTCCAGCAGCGTTTACTCTCCCTGATAGCGTCACGAACGTTTCAAGTTTTCTGCGTGTGTCACAAAATATCAAGTCGCTGCCAGCGGGGTTCAATATTCCGCCGAATGCCACTGAAGCTGCGTCGATGTTTTACGAGTGTCGTTCGCTGGAAGAGCTTCCTGTTGGGTTTAGGATTCCCGAAAGCTGTTTGTGGGTTTATGAGCTCTTCTATCGTTGCAGCAGCTTAAAGTATCTTCCTGGCATACAAACATGATTCTATGCATCCTTGGATTTCCTCTCAAATATCAGGGTTTCCGCAGGTGATGAACGTTGTTCGTATGCCATCACCCAGTCGCGAAATCCCGAATCGGCTCGTGTATGAGCGGATA
>DXGM01000037.1 GCA_019113915.1 Candidatus Gordonibacter avicola | reverse complement strand
TTCGCAGCATAGACAGCCCTCAAGCGTCTGCTCAGGATTGAGTCACCACGTCCGCCTTCGCATAGGATTGCAGCACATCTTCTTCAACCCCTCAACCCAATAACTATTATCAGTGCTCAGGATGACAAGGGATGCTCGCAACGACGGGCGTATCAATCCTGGTTCACGTAGAGTTAGTTGCGCAATAATCTCTTTCCCCTTCTGCTTTCGTTGTGGAGGCCTGCTTTGTGCGGGCCTCTGGTTTTTATAATGGGTGGGTGGCAAAAAACTCGCTGCTTTGAGCGGTGGGGTTGACGATAGAGAATACGATACGGCGAATGGCCTGGTAATCGGGCATGGAGGGACGCTCTCATGGCAGAAGAGATCATCATCGTGCAAGGCAACGGCGTGCTCACTGGCGAGGTTGCCGTCTCGGGAGCGAAGAACTCGGCGCTCAAGCTCATGGCGGCGGCGCTTTTGGGTCGCGGCGAAAGCGTCATTGAAAACGTGCCGCTCATCTCGGATATTGCCATTATGGCGGAGGTGCTGCGTTGCCTGAACGCGCGCGTGGAGCGCGAGGGGCACACGCTGGTTATCGACACCGAGGCCGTGGACAAGTGGGAAACGCCGTATGAGCTGGTGTCGAAGATGCGCGCGAGCATTGCCGTGCTCGGGCCGCTCATCGGGCGCTTTGGGCAGGCGCGTGTTGCCATGCCGGGCGGGTGCCAGATTGGCGCGCGCAAAATTGACATGCACCTGGTGGGCCTGGAAGCACTCGGCGTGGAATTCGTTGTGGATCACGGCTTTCTGGAAGCAACCACGCCGCATGGGCTTATGGGTGCGCACGTGGTGCTGGACTTCCCCAGCGTGGGTGCAACGGAGAACCTGCTGATGGCGGCCGTGGTGGCCGAGGGCACTACCACCATCGAGAACGCGGCGCGCGAGCCGGAAATTGTTGACCTTGTAAACATGCTGAACGCCATGGGTGCGCGTGTATCGGGCGGCGGATCGTCGTTTGTCGAGGTGGAGGGCGTGCCGCTGGAGTCGCTGCACCCCTGCGAGCATCGGACAGTGGGCGATCGCATTGAAGCCGGCACGTTCCTCGCGGGCGGCGCGCTCATGGGTGGCCCCGTGACCGTGCGCGGCGTTGACCCCGCGTATCTGCGCATGGCGCTCATGAAGCTGGAGGCCATGGGCTGCGACGTGGAAACGGGCGCAGACTGGATCACCGTGCGCCGCGAGGGCCCGCTTGCGCCCACCGACATTCAAACGCTGCCGCACCCCGGCTTCCCTACCGACCTGCAAGCCCAGTTCATGCTGCTGGCGGCCTGCGCCGACGGCACGTCGGTCATCACGGAAAACGTGTTTGAGAACCGCTTCATGTTCGCCAGCGAACTTATTCGCATGGGGGCGGACATCACCATTGAAGACCATCATGCGCTCGTGCGCGGCGTGGAGGGGCTGCAGGGCGCGCCCGTGTCCTCTACCGACCTGCGCGCCGGCGCGGCACTGGTGCTGGCGGGCGTGTCGGCCGAAGGTGAGACGCGCATTCACAACATTGGTCACATCGACCGCGGCTACGAAGATTACGTGGGCAAACTAGCAACGCTCGGGGCGGATGTCGTGCGCGCAACCGTGGACGACGCGCTGCCGGCGTGCTGATAAGGCGGCAGGCCTATGTTCAGTAAAAAGAAGGGCTTCACCGCGTCGCAATCGAAGCTTACCTCGCGTCGCATGCGCTCGGCCACCATTGGCACGCACGTGCAGCGCCGCGCGCATAGCTCGTCGCGCCACATGAATGCCGATGCGGTGGGCTTTTCGAACTCGCGCAAGAAGCGGCGCGCGGCCCGTGGCGTGGTGGACACGCTGCTGCCCGATACCGCCACGCGCGAGAGTTCCTCGGAGTACGCGCGCCGCGTAAGCCGCCGCGAATTCACCGAAGAAGTGCAGCGCAAGGCGCGCGTGCGACGCATTGCGGTGGGTCTCGTGGCCATCGTGGTGGTGGCTGTCATCGCCGGTGGCGTGGGCGTAGCCACGTTCTTTGGCTCACTGGACGGGAAGATGGGGCTTGCCGATTCCAACGCGAAAACAGCGCTCACGGCCCTGAAGGAAGAGCGGCCGTGGTACGCGCTTTTAGTGGCTGACCTGGGCGCGGCCTCGGCGGCGCTCGACGAGGAAGGCCCCGACGCCTTCGTACTGGCGCGTGTGGACGAGGCGGCGGGCAAGGTGACGCTGGTGTCACTGCCCCCGAACCTGCGGGTGACCTTATCAGACGGCAAGGCGCACCGGCTGCGCGAGGCGGCCGGTGAGGGCGACGCAGCCCTGATCACGGCCGTAGCGGGCTTCGCGGGTGTCGACATCGCGCACTATGTGAAGACGGATGCAGCGGGCATTACCGCCCTGGTTGACGCGCTCGGCGGCGTGCCGGTGAACGTGGAGCAGGAGGTGGACGACCCGCAGGCGGGCGACACCTACCTGGCGCCCGGCGAGCAGACGCTCGATGGCAACGCGGCGCTCACCTTTCTGCGTGCAAGCAACTTCAAGGAGGGCGTGGAAGACCAGGCCAAAAACCAGCGCGCGTTCGTGGCGGCACTCGCCGAGCGGGCGTTCGACCGCGAAGGGGCACTTGCGTTCGCGACCTTCCTCGATTCGGTGGGCGGCTCGTTTGCCACTGACATTTCGGCCATGGACGCGCTTGGCTTGGCGGGGTCGCTCGGAGGCGTGGAAGCCGCCTCGGTGGCTGGCGCGCTTGTGCCGGGCTACGAAAGCACCGCCGATGACGTGAAGTATTATGTTGCATCGAGCGATGCCTGGGAGCAGATGATGGAAGCGGTGGATAAGGGCGAAGAGCCCCCTACCGACAAGGTCGCGCCGACGGGTGTCGACCGCAAGGCCTTCAAGGTTGAGGTACGCAACGGTGCCGGCATTGCCGGAGGGGCTGCTCAGGCGGGCGAGCTCTTGACCGCCGAAGGCTTCGATGTGGCGGGCACGGGCAACGCGGACAGCGATGCCTTCCCCGAGACGCTCGTTATTTACGACGGTGCTGAACATGAGGCGCAGGCGCAGGATGTGGCGGCCAGCCTGGGCATCGGCCGCGTCATTCAGGGCCTGGGCTACTACGAATACGAAACCGACGTACTGGTCATTCTGGGGAAGGACTGGAAGCCGGTGGCGTAAGCGCCGGAGGATTCAAGGCTGGTCGCAGGTACGCGCCTCCCGTTCGTGCTTTTTCTTGGCGAGCGCCGAGGCCCGGCCCTGCTATGGTAGAATCGGCACCCGAGAGACATCATATCGAGAAGGAGACATCCATGGTTGAAAAAACCGACGTGGCGGCTGTGCTTGAGCTTATCCGTCCCAGCCTGCAGGCTGATGGTGGCGACGTGAAGCTGGTTGACGTGGACGCCGACGGCGTGGTTTCGGTGGAGCTGCAGGGCGCCTGCAAGGGCTGCCCCATGTCCGAGATGACGCTGGCCAACGGCGTGGAGCGCATCCTGAAGGAGCGCGTGCCCGGCGTGACGAAAGTCATCCCCGCGCACGAGCAGTAGGAAGAAGGCGGGCTCATGGCGAACTGTTGGGAGAGGCGCGGCTGCGACGACGAGATGATGTCGCGTTGCCCGCACAACACACCCGGCGAGCCGTGCCCAGCCGATTGCCACTATGCCGCCTGCAATCGCGCCACCCATGTGGTGGCGACGGACGTCACGGTGCTGCTCAACCCCGAGCGGGACTACGAGGCGGCCGTCAAGGAAGTTTGCCGCTTCTGCGAGCACTTCCTCACGCAGGGGCCTAACCTGGCTGACGCGCCCGAGAGGGGCGAGCGGCAGGGCAACCCGAATCGCTTCTTGCTGTAGACGCCCCTTTGCGGGGCGCAAGCGAAGACGAACCGCACGAGATGCGCGGCCGTTCGACCCCTCGGGGACGGGCGGCCGCGCTTGTGTTTTCTGCGCGGGATAAGGGTGCAGGGCGTTCCAAGCGCCCCTGCCGCTTGGGTGGCAAGCGTTGCGTGTGCGTGAGGTTGCGCTTTTGGGAAGTCTGCTACAATGATATTCATCGGATCGGCGGAAGAGGCGAAGGAGTGTGAGCGCATGAGTCAGACGGTGTCCTGCCCGGCCTGCGGCGCGTCCAATTTGGACGTGTGCTGCTACGATTCCATGATGGTCGTGCGCGCCGATTTGGCCATGTTCACCCTGCGCTGTCCTGCCTGCGGAACCAAGGTTTCCAGCATGCAAAACATCCCCTCGCAACTGCGCGAAGAGGTGCGATTCGCCGCCATTGAAGTAGGCGCGGGCATGGGACGCACATGCTGAACGATATCTACCAGAATCTCGATCCTATCGTGTTTGTGGCCGGCCCTTTTGTGGTGCGGTGGTATGGGATTGCCTACATTGCGGGCTTCATCTTGGCGGCGCTGCTCATCTGGCGACTGGCGCGACGCTGGCGCATTCGGGTGGATGCTGATGCGCTGCTCACTATCATGTTCTGCGTTATCTTGGGCGTCATTTTGGGCGGGCGCTTGGGATATGTGCTGTTCTACGGTAACGGACTGGAGTTCTACCTGCAAAATCCGCTGGAGATATTCGCGTTTAATCACGGTGGCATGAGCTTCCACGGGGGGCTGGTGGGGGCGCTGCTGTCGGGCATTGCGGCGGCAAAACTTACCGGCATTCCGTATCTCACGCTGGCGGACCTCGGGTGCGTTGCGGCTCCCATCGGCCTTTTCTTCGGTCGTTTGGCGAACTTCGTGAATGGCGAATTGTGGGGCGCGCCCACCGATGCGCCGTGGGGCGTGGTGTTCGGCGGGGCGGCCGGTATGATACCGCGCCATCCCTCTCAACTCTACGAGGCGCTTCTTGAAGGCGTGGTGCTGTTCATAGTGCTGTTCGCGCTTTCGCGCAAGCTTCCGCCGCGGCCGCGCGGCACGTTCCTCGGCGTGTTCCTTATTCTGTACGGCTGTTTTCGATTCAGTATCGAATTTGTGCGCGTGCCGGACGCGCAGCTAGGATATCTGTGGGGCGGCTGGCTGACCATGGGGCAGCTGCTGTCCGTGCCGCTCATACTAGTGGGCATTGGTGTGCTGGTTTATGCGCTTGTAATGAAGAAGCCGCAAGAGGGGCTTCCAGAATTGCAACAATCAGAGTAACATATAACGCGTACGATCGAGAACGGACGTGAGATCCGGCGCGGCACCCAGCAGGGACGTCATGCCGGTAAGACCCGAAGGGGGTAAATCATGGAACTGAAATTCTACAAGTGCCTACACTGCGGCAACATTGCGGTAAAGCCGTTTGACTCGGGTGTGCCGCTGGTGTGCTGCGGCGAGCAGATGACCGAGCTTGTGCCCAACACCACCGACGCTGCGCTGGAGAAGCACGTGCCCGACGTGAAGGTGGACGGCTCGAACGTCCATGTTCAGGTGGGCAGCACGCTGCATCCCATGACGCCGGAGCACTACATCACGTTTGTGTGCCTGGAGACGAAGAACGGCTACCAGTTCGTCGAACTCACGCCTGAGGATGCCCCCGTGGCCGACTTCGCCGTGGCAGAGGGCGACGAGCCCGTGCGTGTGTACGAGTACTGCAACATCCACGGCTTGTGGGTGGCCTCGCTCTAACCACTGGTTCCGCATGCTATGATGAATGCCCGTTCGGCACATGCCGGGCGGGCATTCTTTTTCGAACACAGGAGGAACCATGGGATTCTTCGACAACGCGCAAGAGATGCTCGACAAGGGCGTGTCGGCCGCGAAAGGTGCCGTGTCCGGCGTGGCCGTGGAGCAGCAGGCATTCGCGAAGTCGTTTTTGAGGCTGTGTGCCGATGGGTGGAGTCAGGGCTGGCACGAGGCTAACGGCGGGAACCTGTCGTATAGACTCAAGCCCGAAGACGTGGCGTCGTGCCGCTCGTTTTTCTACGATAACCCCAGTTCATGGGTGCCATTGGGCGTGCAGGCGGACAACCTGCGCGGCGAGTTTTTCATGGTGAGCGCCGCGGGCGCCCACATGCGCTCCGTGCCGCTTGACCCGGATGCTTCCACGGGTATTGTGGAGCTGAGCGCGGCGGGCGACGCGTGGCGCATCGTGTGGGGCTTCAAGGATGGCGCCGTGCCCACGAGCGAACTTGCCAGCCACGTAGCCGTGCACGCCGTGCGCAAGGAGGTGACGGCGGGGGCCGACCGCGTGCTTTATCACGCGCATCCCGCCGACGTGGTGGCGCTTACCAACGTGCTGCCGCTCGATGCGCGCACGTTCACACGCACGCTGTGGAAGATGTTGCTGGAGAGCATGGTGGCATTTCCGCACGGTGTGGGCGTGGTGCCATGGATGGTTCCGGGTGGGTCCGAAATTGCGGCCGCCACGGCTGACGTGATGCGCACCTACGACGCGTGCGTGTGGGCGCACCACGGCGTGTTCTGCCCGGGTGCGACGTTCGATGCCGCTTTCGGCCTCATGCACACCATCGCGAAGGCGGCCGGCATCTACGCCACCGCCCGCGCCATGAACGGCGGCAACGATACGTTCGCCAGCACCATTCCCGACGAGGGTTTGTGCGGCATAGCCGAAGCCTACCACCTCCCCGTAAACAAGGCGTTTTTGTCCTAGGGGGGCGTGCGGCTGTTTGGCGGTGGCGTTTTGGACGGCCGCGTTTGGGTAACCACTTCCCGTGGAAACGCAGGGAATTCTGCGGAATTTCGTGCGTGGATGGGCGGGCTGTGCTATAGTACAAAGGCTTGTCTTCGCCTTGGTCGGAAACCAAGGCCCCGTAAAGGAGAACCAGAATGAAACAAGGAATTCATCCGGAGTACATGGAGTGCACGGTCAAGTGCAGCTGCGGGAACACGTTCACCACGCGTTCCACGAAGCCTGAGCTGAAGATCGACATCTGCAACGTGTGCCACCCGTTCTACACCGGCCAGCAGCGCTTTGTCGACACCGGCGGACGCGTGCAGCGCTTCGCCGACAAGTTCGGTAGCGCGAAGCAGACCGTGGCCGAGCGCGAGGCGGCCAAGAAGGCCGAGCGCGCAGCAGCTATCGCCGAGGCCGAGGCCAAGAAGAAGGCCGAGCGCGAGGCGAAGGCCGCCGAGAAGGCCAAGCGTGCTGAGGAGTTCGCCAAGAAGGCCGCCAAGGCTGAGGCTGAGGCTCCTGCCGCCGAGGCTCCGGCTGAGGAAGCCGCCGCTGAGGCACCGGCCGAGGCTGCTACCGAAGAGGCTCCCGCCGCCGAGTAGCACCACGTAACACTGCGTAACGCACCGAACGCCCGACCATATGGCCGGGCGTTCGTGTTTGGAGGGGGCTTTGATTGAGGAGGCTGGTTGGGAGGGTGTAGCGTTGATCGCTGACCACCTACTTTGGCTGCGCGTGGGCGGCAATCTCGTTGAATTCGGCTTCGCTCAAATCATAGCCGTAGAACAGGTCAAAGTAGCTCTTCGTCACGTCATAGATGCTGGTATCGAACGCATCGGGGTATAGCAAGCGGGGGAGCCACTGCATACCCAACACCTGGTTCACCGTCGGCGGACTGTTGAGCCAGTTCCACGGCGAGCCGGGAACTTCGTAGTAGCTGCCTGATTTGACGGCATCCAAATTGGCGAACGCAGCGTCGTTGCTTACGCTATCGTAGATGCTGCCTTCGGCAAAGAGGATAGTCTGCGGGTTCCAGAGGGCTAGCTGCTCCATGCTAATTTCCACACCGGAGCCACTGCCAGAAACTTTGCCTAGATCAGCCACATTATTTGCCACGAGATCGACTACCTGCCCCTGATAGGAGTCCTTCGCGATGGTGTTCGTGCCCTTGTCTCCCAGAAGGTAGGCAACGCGCACGCGATCGGATTCGGGGATGGACTTCATGGTTGACACGGTGTCGTCGTAGGCGGCCTGGCAATAGGCGGAAAGTTCCGCGCCGCGTTCTTCCATGCCCAGCAGCTCGCCGAGCATTTCGTAGGCTGCGCCGTAGTCTTCCATCTTGGTCTCAATCATGACAACCGGAATGCCTAGTTGCTCCTGCAACGTGTCCAAATCTTCAACAATGCCGTCCTTCAACTCACCGGTATCGATGAGGATCTGTGTGTTCGAGGCAGCCACGGCTTCCTTGTTGAGGTCGCCCTTTGCACCGAATGCCGCACCCGTCACGGGAAGCTCGGCGTAGCTCGATCCCAGATACTTCGCCTGATCAGCGGAGAGTTCCTGCGACACGGTTACCATTTTCTCCGGCGCCATGGTCAGAAGAATTTGCGTGGCTGTGTGACCAGCCGGAGCGATGCGGTCCACCTGCGCGGGCACTTCTACCGTGCGTCCGGCTGAATCGGTGAACGTGCGGGTGGTAGCCGTGTCGACCTGATTCGCCTGATCGGTTTTGGGCGTGTCGCCAGCCGCGGCGCTTTCGGTGCTGCCGCCGCTGGCGCACCCGCCAAGGGCAAGCGCCAACCCGACACACAGTGTGCACGCAGCCACCAGCCATGCGCGTTTGGCGCGCCTTGCTTTATCCGTGTTCCTCATGTACCTTCCTTTCCCTTGCAGTACTTTTCGGTAGCTATCGCTCAATTTCGCGTACGGGCACGCAGACGCGCACCTTATCGCCATAAAGGGAATTGACTTCCACCTCTACGTGGTAGATGGTGCTCACCAGGTCTTTCGTGATGACATCCTTCGGGTCACCAAAGGCGGTCACCTGTCCTTCGTTCAGCACGAGCGTTTTGTCGGAATAGAGAAACGCCTGGTCGGGTTGGTGGGTGGACTGGATGATGCTCATGCCCTCACGCGCCAGTTGGCGTACTGTGGACAGCACACGCACGGTGTTGCCGTAATCGAGCGCGCTTGTGGGCTCGTCCATGATGATGGTGCGCGCGTTCTGCGCAATGGCACGCGCAATGAGTACGAGCTGCTTCTCGCCGCCCGAAAGACGGGTGTAGGGACGGTGCCCCAGGTGCGCAATGCCGACGCGCTCAAGCGCATCCCAGGCGCTTTCGACGTGGCGTTTCTTTGGTGTGCCAAAGAGCCCGATATTGCCGCCGGCGCTCATGAGCACCACGTCGAGCGCGTCGTAGGCGTACGTGGAGGAATGCGTCTGGGGGATGTAGGCAATCTCGTGCGCCCGTTCGCGCACCGTGAGCGTGCGCAGGTCTTTGCCGTTCACGGTAATGCGGCCGGTCCAGTTCGTGTCGAGGCACAGAATGCAGCGAAAGAGGGTGGACTTGCCCACGCCGTTCGGCCCGAGCACGTTCACCAGCGTGTTGTCGGGGATGGAGAAATTGAGGTTGCGCAACACCTCGTGGCGGCCGTAGGAGAAGCTGAGGTTTTCGACGTCGATGCTCATAATTCCTGCTTTCTCCTGGTGATGAGGTACAGGAAGAACGGCGCGCCGACAAACGCGGTCAGAATGCCAATGGGAATTTCCGAGGTAGCCACCAAGCGGGCGATGTCGTCGACGATAAGAAGGAAGCTTGCGCCCATGAGCATGCTGGCGGGAAGGAGTTTGCGATAGTCGCACCCGATGATCATGCGGGCGAAGTGGGGGATGACCAGGTCTACCCAGCCAATCATACCCGACACGGCTACGGCGGAAGCGGTGACAAGCGTGGCCGCGAGGATGACGATGAGGCGCACGCGGCGGGCGTTCACGCCCATGGTGGAAGCCTCGTCGTCGCCCATGGTGAGCACGTTGATGCGCCAGCGCAGGGCAAAGAGCGCCGCGAGCCCCGCCGCCATGGGGATGGCCGCCAGCGCCATGTCGCTCCAGCGTGCGCCGGTGAGGCTACCCATGAGCCAGTATGTGATGGCCGCCAGCTGGTCGGTAGGATCGGCAATGAGCTTGGTGAAGGACACGCCCGCTTGGAACAGTGAGCTTACCATAACGCCTGCCAACACCACGATAAGCAGGTGGTTTCCGCGTGCGCGCGAGCCCACCAGCAGCACGAGCAGCACCGCCGCGATGGAGAAGAGGAAGGCCGAGGCCGAAACGCCGAACGTTCCCAGGCCCAACAAAATGGCGCACGCTGCTCCGAATGCAGCACCTTGGGAGGCGCCGAGGATATCGGGTGAGACGAGCGGATTTTGGAAGGTGCCCTGGTAGGCAGCGCCGGCGGTGGCAAGGCTGCATCCTACCATGAGGGCGAGCACGATGCGCGGCAGACGCACCTGGAAAAAGAGCGTTTCCTGTTGGGCGGTCCAGAAGGGATCGAAGGGAATCACCTGGTGGGCGAGCATCCCAAAGGCTTCCAGCGGCGTGATGGGGTAGCGGCCAAGCATAAGCGAAGCGATCACTGCCACAATAACGAGAACGCCGAGTGCAACGAGCACAAGGTTCGCCCGCCGCGCGTTATGTCGCGAAGCGTACCGGGATGCGTTTCCATCGATAGGATGCACTGCTGCGCGTTCGGTTGCTGTACTAACGTGAGTTCCTATTATCCTCGCCCCTATTTAATCTTAAATAGGAATAATATAGTGCATAATATATCCTAGAATAGAAATATTATCAATCGGAAATAATAGAATCTTATGCGTAGGGCAAGCGGAACCGGGGAGGGAAGGGGGGAGAGAGGGAGGGGGAGCCCCCCGGTTCCGTTGCTGGCGGGTTAGTGGGAGGGACGGTTGATGCAGGTCATTTGCAAGGCTTCGCCGAAGAATTGGCCAGCACCGTTTTTGACGGCGAAGCGAGCCTTCTCGGGGTCGGCTACAATACTGCCGGCCAGCATCTCCACGCCCCAGTCGAACAGGAAGGGCGACATGACCACGCTCGGGCCCACAAATACGGTGGTCGCCTGCTTCGTGAGATCGAGCAAGCGCGGTGCCGTTTTATTGATGATGGTGACGCCGGTGATGAAGGCGAAGTCGGTGGACGGCAGCACGTACTCGCACGCCGGGTCAGGAGTATCGAGCGGTTGCGTGCAGTTCCGTTCAAGAACGGTGAGCTGGGCATACTCTTGGATACGATCAACGTGGGGAAAATGCCCGACCACGGTCACGTGCGTGCCACCCTCGCCGCGCTCCCTGCCAGCAGCCTCAACCCGCGGGCGCATCAACTCGAACGCGTCCATCTTGCGCAGCGTCCCATCAGGCAACTCCACCGGCTCATCGTAGGTGGCACCCAGGGGATCCAGCAGCGCTGGCTGCGCATAGTAGGCGTTCAGCGCCGCCACGCCGAGCGTTGCCTCTTCGAAGCACCACGACTTCGCCAACTCAGCCACGGTGCGCAGCGGAAGTCCGCGCAGGTCAAGCGTGTAGCGTCGCCGTGCGCCGCCCTTACAGGTATAGCTGATGCCCATGCCGCAATCGGCCTCAACGTAGGACCAATGCGTGCCCAGGCAAAAGTCGCGCACGATGAGGTCCTCGGGAATATGCCCGATCAGATGGTTGTAAAACTTCCACGGCGTGTCATGGCCGTCCGTGCCGGGAAACGCAATGACGTCGTTTTCCGGGTTGTGTGTGCAGCAGTCCTTCTTGGGGCATCCCATGGCGATACGTTCCTTCCTCGTTGGCGCGAACTCGCCGCGTATTTCCCTGCGGTGAGTATATAGTTATTAGAGTATAATACATAACCAAGGAGAAAGATATGCAGATTGATACAGAGGAAACGTGTGAGCGTGAAAGAAGGGGAGGCCCCCGGTGTTGTTCCTGTTGACAGGCGCGGTGCAGACGGGTAAGACGCGCTGGCTCGAGCGGTTGGTGGTGGAGCTTGCAGCTGAAGGGGTGCCGTGCGGCGGCGTTCTTGCGCCAGGCGTGTGGAGGCGGCGCGAAGAGTCGGGTGCGGAAGTTGATGTGCGCGAACGTCCGCTCGGGTCGGGCGCAGGGGAGTTCGAAAAACTCGGCATCGACAACGTGCTGCTGCCGGGCGGCGAGCGCGTAACGTTCGCTCGCCGCTGCGACCTGGCACAGCGGGAAGGTGTGCTCGATCCGTATAGCCAAAGCGCCACTGCTGGCCTAGCCTGGGAGATAGACGAAGCCGCTCTCACGCGCGTGAACGCCCACTTCGACGCCCTCGCCCACAGAGCCCCCTTCGTAACCCCTTCCGCAACTTCTCCCACAACTTCAAACCTCGCGCGGCCGTGTCTGCTGGTGGTGGACGAACTCGGGCGCCTGGAACTTCAGCGTAACGGTGGACTTACCTCGGCGATGGCCTTGCTCGCTCGTGGCGCGACGGCTGCGTGTCCGCATGCGCTTGTGGTAGTGCGCGCGTCGCTGCGCGCACGAGCCGAAGAGCGCTTCGCCGCCGCCTGGGGTGGATGCGTGCCGCTCACGCCCGGCGAAGAAGCACGCACCACGGTTCGCCGCGCCTTCAGCCTTGCTTCCCTTAATGATAACTAGTATCATTAGCTGACAGAGAAGGGCCGCAGGGGGCCATCCGCAACAGTTCATCAGCCGGGCGTGCGCGTCGCGGCGGAAAGGCGTGCACCATGATCGATCAAACCGCGTTCTTCAGCTTGAGCTACGGGCTCTACGTGATATCGTCGAAGCATGGCGATCGTGCGGCCGGCTGCATCGCCAACACGTTTCAGCAGGTCACGTCCGAGCCGATGCAGGTAAGCGTGGCGCTCAACAAGGGGAACGTGACTACGGAGGTCATCCGCTCTTCCGGTCGTTTCTCGGCCACGTGCCTCGCGCAGGACGCACCCATGGAGCTCATTGGTACGTTCGGGTTCCATTCCAGCACTGACCTCGACAAGTTCGCCGCCTGCGAAAGTGCGGTGAACGCCGCTGGGTTGCCGTATGTGGCCGAGCACGCGTGCGCGCACTATTCCGCTCGCGTCGTGCAGGAAGTTGATCTGGGTACGCATATTCTCTTTGTGGGCGAAGTAGAAGAGGCCGAGAAGCTTACCTCCTGCGAGCCCATGACCTACGCCTATTATCACCAGGTAAAGGGTGGCAAAACCCCGCCGAAAGCCTCAAGCTATCTGCCCGATGCCGACGCCGCAGCGCCGGCTACGTCCACGTCTGCCGAAGAAAGCCAGCCGAAATACGCCTGGCGCTGCACCGTCTGCGGCCACATCGAATACGCCGACGAACTCCCCGAAGACTACACCTGCCCCATCTGCGGCGTCGGAAAAGACCTCTTCGAACGCATTGAGCTGTAGTAACAGCGCCCCGTTTGTCATCCTGAGCGGAGCGCCGCAAGGAGCGTAGTCGCGACGCGAAGCTAGTCCCGCAGGGGAAGGATCCCGTGTGGTGTCAGCTGGTAATCTCTCAGTTGGCACCGCGCGGGATCCTTCGACTTCGGCGCTACGCGCCTCCGCTCAGGATGACAGGGGGGTGCGGTTATGGCGTTTGCCGAAGGATGGCAGAGGGCGCTTCGCCGTTGTTGCTCTAAGCTGACAAAAGACAGAGGCCCCTGTTCAAAGGACAGAAGGCTAGAGCCCCCGTCCCTCCTACATCGCGTACTTGCTGATGTATTTGCGGTGCTTGAACCTGATGAGGGCGCGTAGTCGCTGGACGTATGCTTGCTGGTGCGCATTATTTCTCAATGAGGGGCTTTCTAGTACGCCCACAGAAAACCAGCGGGATGGACGCAGGTCAAAATATACCACCTCATCCTCAACGCCTCTCACGGAGTGTGTGAAGGTGTCGCTGAATGTTACGGCCTTCGAATTCTTCACCAAGGTGTTAATGCGCCCAATGTTGGTGCTGTGCAAAACAATGGTGGGAACTTCAAGCTGTGCATTCTCGAAGGACCGTTTCACAAACTTGTTCAGCACCGGCTCGTTGAAATACGCCAGTGGCAACTCAGAAAGTTGCTCCAACGTGATCTCACCGTTGGAGCAATCCGGCGCGAGGTTTTTTGAAGCCTTCACAATAATCTTCATGGAAAGCAGCGGGGTAAACTTCAAGTACGGGAATTCCTCAAGCAGCTTTACGTCTTCTTCCAGAATATTCACTAGCCCGAAACTCGTCTCACCTTCCCCAATAGCCGAAATAATTTCATTGAGTTCGCATTCGCTAATAGTGCAGCAGTCCAGTCCATATTCACCAAGCTCGCAGTCAAGCAGGTTGTAGATGGTGTTGCAGACATACGAAGTGGCGTACACCGGTACCGTGTCGGTTGATTCCGCAGAACTGAGTTGCAGCCTGAAAAGATGGTCGCGTAAATTGTCGCTGCGCTGCGTGATTTCAAGGGCGTACGACTTCAGTATCGAACCCTCTTCGGTGAGTTCGATCCCACGCCCGCTTTTCTGAAACAGGGTAACGCCCAGTTCTCCCTCGAGCGCGCGCATGGATTTACTCAACCCTTGCTGCGAAATGAAGAGGTTTTCGGAGGCTCGTGAGAACGATTTGCAATCGGCGATTTCAAGAAAATACTCAAGGACCTCGATACGCATATCCACCCCCTGGTCTATGGCTTCATTATATCGGCTATAGGCGAATGGTCTTACTCCCTTAGGTTGGGAGTAGCTGAAACAAAGAGTTGTCCAAAAACCCTCCCACAAAGCGGAAATCATTTTATAATCTGCGGTTTTCCTCGTAGGTGACGTTTTAGGCAGTCAGGTTCAAAGCGCGCGATGGGACAACCTCTTGTTACCCTGGCGAGCGAGCGAACCCTGTTGGATTCCCGCGGTCGATGTCCGTACAATCAACGGTATCGATTCGGTAAGGCTCACGCCGATCCGATGCGTCAGCCAGTACTTCAAACAGCTCTTCATCGATGCGAAACGAACCCTCAACAGGGCTTTCTTCGTGCACCGTTTTTCGCCCAAAAGGAGGCGGGCAAGGCGGATTCGTTCCACCGTGTGTCGGGCGCATGGCGCTTCGAGGGTCACCCAGGGAACAGGCGCGAAGAGATACGGCTGAGAGGGCAGGGGGGAGGGGATATGGCCTCAAACGCCGCGCAACGTCGGGCGCAGGCATCCTTGCATTTCTAGAAGGCAGCACGGGAATGCATACGACACAACTCGGACGTAAAGAGAAGGGAGATGAATCACCATGGGCTACAGCAAGGGGAGAAAAACTGCTGCAGCGGTCGGCGTGACCCTCATCTTGGCAAGCGCGTCGGGCGGCACCTCCGTCATGAACGCCATTGTCCCATTTTTGCTTGAAGGCATGCAGGTCAACCTTACCACGTTCATGATAGGCCCCACCGTTGCAACCATTCTTTCGTTTGCGATGAGTGCGGTCGGCGTGAAGATTATCGACATCATTTCGCCGAAGTGGTGCATGCTTATTGGTTCGGTGTGCAGCGCCCTCACCATGTATATGGTGGGAACCGCTACCTCATTTGTATTCTGGATTATTGCGAACATCTTAAACGGTATCGTGCTGGCGTTCGCCACCTATGCTGCAGCGGGAGGCGTCGTAGCGGTGTTCTACGGCGAGAATACGCAAAAGGCATTTGGCGTCGTGGGTGGACTCACCGCTTTGCTGGTTGCTGCCTGGATGGCGGTCACGTCAGTTTTGCTGAATGTTATGCCGTATTCACAGCTGTTTACTATCTACTCGGTGGGCATCGTTGTGATTGGTGTGTTCTGCAACCTGGTGCTCATTGGCAAGATTCCTCGCCGCAAACTGGCCGCCAAGGCCGAGGGTTCCGGCCCGGCGAGCGCGCCTGCCGAAGATATCCCCGGCTACACTTTCGCCGAAACGCTGAAGAAAGGCGCGTCCATCTACTTCTTCCTGATAGCGATGTTCCTCGTTGCTTGGTGTGCGTCGGGAATCACGTCGTACGCGAGCGTTTACTACACCTCTTTCGGGATGGCGGCAACCACCGCGGCAGCAATGCTCAGCTTGTACTCGTTTGCGGCGGCGTTTCTGAAACTTGCCTCGGGCTTCATCTTGAAAAAAATTGGTGCTAAGGCGATGAGCATCATGATCTACCTGGGCTTTGCCCTGGGAATTGGCTGCCTTCTGATCTGGAGTCAAACGCAGCTGTTCCCGCTTGCGGTGATAGGCATTGTGCTCTGCGCGTTCATCTCGTACTCAACGATGATTCCGGGCTTGTTCGTTCCCGATCTCTACGGCATGAAAGATTACACGGGCATTAACTCGGCTGGTTTGGCGGGCTACTACTTAGGCGCCGTCACCGTCTTGTTCGGTCTTTCGATTGTCATTGGCTTTCTCGGCTACTTTAACGCCTTCGTGGTGTTGGCTGTGGCAGCGCTGGTGACGATGGGCTTCATGCTGGCTGCCGTGGTCACGAGCCCCTTCAAAGCGGGCAAGGAAAGGCAACCGAAAGAGATCAAAAGCTAAAAGCCTGCTGCATGGGTTGAAAGTTCAGCACGATGTTGTGTTTCCGCTCTTCCTGCGACGTGCGCGCATCGCAGGAAGGGATCTGGTTGCCAGGCTTTGCGCGGTTCTGAGAGGTCATGAACTTTCGGGGTTGCGGCAGGGTCACCACAAGCGTTCCTGATAGGGAACCGGTGTGGGCGAATGCGCCTCGGCGAAGCGCCCACCTAACAACAGGTTGGAAAGGAGAGGAAATGGCACTGAAGAAAACGCGTACGATGTGTACGACGTGCCATGCACGTTGCGGCGTCCTGGTCTACTCGGACGAGGACAACCAAATCGTGAAGATTGAGGGGGATCCCGACAATATCAAGTCCAAGGGCGTCATCTGCGGCTCGGGTATGTCCGAGCGCGAGATTCACAACAACCTTGAAGGGCGCCTGCTCTACCCGATGAAGCGTGTGGACTGGGATCCTAAGGGCGACCGTCACCCCGAGAACCGTGGTAAGAGCGAATTTGAGCGCATCACCTGGGACGAAGCGATGGATATCATCGCGGACGAGTGCCTGCGCATCAAGGAAGAATACGGGCCTGAGGCCATCATCACTGGTCAGGGTACGGGTCGTGTGGCAAACCACTGGCACTGCCGCCTGAACTCGTCACTTGGTCTTGAGGGCTGGTCGCTGGTGCCCACGCACGTGTGCCTCATGCCGCACATTTTGCCGAACGCCTTCACGCTTGGCGTGTTCAGCTCCGCGGCGGGCGATATGCGCAACTCCCACTGCGCAGTGTTGTGGGGCCAGAACCCCGCTATGGAAACCGCCTGGTGCAAGGAAGTGTTCAAGAACCAGGCGGCGGGCATGACGAAACTTATTGTCATTGACGTGCGCTTCCATGACATGTCCAAGCACGCCGACGTGGCCCTGCAGCCGCGCCCCGGTACCGATGCTGCGCTCGCCATGGCGTTTATGCACGAGATCATCGAGAACAAGTGGTACGACCCCGAGTTTATTGAGAACTGGACGTATGGCTTCGATGAGCTTGCCGAACGCGTGAAAGATTGGACTCCCGAGCGCGCTGCTGAAATCTGCCAGGTTGACGCCGACGACATCCGCCTTGCCGCGGAATACATGGGCAACTGGGGTCCGGTTGGCATGTGCATCGGCTTGGGGCCGGGATGTATGCACACGAACGCTATCCAGAACGGCCGTGCCATCGCATGCTTGCAGGGTATGCTCGGTCACCTCGACGTGAAGGGTGGCATTCCCATTCCTCTGTCCTTCTCGGTCATGCTCGACGACAAGATTACGCTCTGGGATTCCGCGAAGGACCCCGGGCGCCCCGAGCTCTTCACGTTCGGCGGCGAAGAGCATCCGCTCTACAAGTCGTTCGGCCGCTCCAACGACCCTCACGCGGTGTTCAACGCCATCATCACGGGCGAGCCTCGTCCGGTGAAGGCCTACATCGCTATCGCCAACGACCCACTTTTGTGCTACGAGAACACGAACCTCACGTACCAGGCTATGACCTCGCCTAACCTCGACTTTGTGTGCGTCAAGGACTTCTACATGTCACCAACCGCCAAGATCGCTGACATGGTGCTGCCCTCGGCTGACTGGTCGGAGCGCTACTCCTACGACGAAGAGCTCGACGGCAACTTCCTGTTCACGTTCGACAAGGCCGTGGACGCGCCCGGTGAGTGCTGGTGTGACTGGCGGTTCTTCCTTGAGTGGGGCAAGCGTATCGACCCCGACAACTGGTGGTGGAACGACGTCCAGGAGATGGTGCTCTGGCGCATGAAGGAGTTCTACGGCTTCGATATGACGTGGGATGAATTCCAGTCTGAGAAGTACCGTTCAACCGAACCCGGCGGTAAGCAGGGCGAAGTGGTGGAGAAGAAGTACGAGAAGGGCATGCTGCGCCCCGACGGCTCGCTTGGATTGCCCACGCCGACGGGTCGCATCGAGTTCTGGTGTGAGTCGCTGGCCGCCTTCGGCTACGACCCGCTGCCTGACTTTGAAGAGCCTTCTGAGTCCCCGGTTTCAACGCCTGAACTGGCGGAAGAATACCCGCTTGTCGTGGTGACGGGCATCCGTATTTACTCGTTCTTCCACTCTGCGTGGACCAACATCCCTGCTCAGCGCAAGATGTATCCCGACCCGTTCGTCATGATTCACCCCAACGATGCACGCAAGTATGGCATCACCGACGGCGAATGGATGACCGTTGAATCGCGTGTTGGACACATGATTTCGAAGGCCTACGTCACGCGCGAGATCAAAGAAGGTGTCATTGGCGTTCCGCGTCCCGGCTGGCGCGATGAGTGCAAGGAACTGGGTCTTCCTGGCTACGGATGGGACAAGGCAAACGGCAACGTGCTCATTCCCTCCACGCCTGCTGAGCCGGGATATGGAGCGACGCCGATGCGTTCCTCCCTTGTCAAAGTCTATCCTGGAAGGGGTGATCTGTAATGAAGAAGCGCGTTAACGGCGAAGGTATAGCCCTTCTTCACGACCTCGATGATTGCACCGGTTGCTACGGATGCGAAGCGGCATGCCGCGAAACGTGGCGCTATCCCTACGATGAGGACTGGATGCGCGTCATTCGCCGCACCCCGTTTGTCGTGGACGGAAAGCTGCGCACGTATCACGTGGTGGCCCCGGTGCTGGATAAGTGCGCCGCGTGCTACGCGAAGGATCCAAACCCGCTGTGCGTCACCGGCTGTCCGGGTCAGGCGCTGCGTATTGGGCCGCTTTCGGAGATGGTCAAGGAAGCCGATGGCCGCCACTGCAACATGTACACGGCATAGCTTCTCTCGTCTGACACACGAGGGGTAACACGCCGCCGCCCGTCCCTGGTGCGGACGGGCGGCGGGAAACGGATGGGGCGAGAAAGGGGTGTGGCCTCGGCCGCGTTTCGCCCGTCCACTTTACGAGGAGGAAAACCAATGTCAGGAACTAAGAAAAGCGGTGTCTTCTTCACGCAGGGCTGGATACAGGTTGCCATTGCCTTTGTGGTGGCCATTGTCACGCAGGGTTTCGGCCTGTACAGCTTCAGTATTTTGAAGGTGCCCATGACGGAGGCTTTGGGTGCACAGCCGGCAGAAGTTGCGCTCGGGTTTTCTATCTATGCCTTGTCCGCGGGCTTTGCAAGCCTTATCGTGGGCGACGTTATCAACAAGATCAAGCTGCGCGGATCCATGCTCTGTTCAGCAGTTCTGTTCTCGGGTGGCTTCCTGATCTTGGGTTTCATGACCGAGATCTGGCAAGTATATGCCGCCTATGTGGTTATGGGTATCGGTTCTGCCCTCGGCGGCATGGTTATTTTGTCCGGCATACCGAACAACTGGTTTAACAAGCGCCGTGGCATTGCGGTGGCAATTGTGTGGTCGGCCATGTTCCCCGGTTCGCTCATTGTAGGTCAGCTGGTGCCGGCCGCCGTGGCATCGGGCAACTGGCAAACCGCCCCGATGGTTCTTGCGGGCATCGCGTTTGTCGTGTTGTTGGTGGGTGCGTTTTTGCTGAAGTGGCAGCCCCAGGAAGTGGGTCTTTTGCCTGACGGCATGTCTGAAGAAGAAGCCGCCGCGCAGGCCGAGACGGCTGGCGTTGCGAAACTCGTGGGCCTGACGCGCGGTGAAGCGCTGAAGACCAGCACGTTCTGGTTCATTGCTATTGCCTTTGCCCTCATTGGCATTGGCGAGCAGGGCCCCTTCCAGAACTTCCCCACCTATATCGTGGGCAACGGCTTTGACCTTGCGATTGCTGGTGCGTTCATGACCACCATCTCGCTCGCCGGTGTTTTTGGCAAGCTTGCCTCTGGTGTCATCATCGACTTTGTCGGCCCGCGTATTGCCTACTGCATTCTTAACTCGCTCGCCGTCATTGGACTTATCCTGATCATTTTCGTCGGCGACAACATTGTGCTCTTGTTTGCGAGTTCCATCCTTTTCGGCGTGGCGCTCAGTTCTTCGGCGGTGTGTTTCTCGTCAGCGACAGCCATGTATCTGGGCCCGAAGCACTTCGGTGCCATCTACGGCATCGTATTTCTCGGCAAGCCGATTTGCGACGCGGTTGGTGTTCCGCTGGTGGCTGCCATTGCGGGTACCTCCCTGGGGTTCACCGGCGCATTTGGCATTTGCGCCTGCTTCGTAGCTGCTTCCACGGTGTGCATGTTTATGGTTCGCAAGAATAAGAAGCTTGTGGCCATGGAAGAAGAGGCAGCGAAGGAACTTCAGGCAAAGATCGCTACTCAGTAAGGGCGGAGGCACTGCGTGATCGCTGCGGGCTGTCTTGGCCACTGCCAGTATTCATGAAGTAACAACGAAGGAGTTATCTATGTGTTTCAGACCAGCAGCCGCTGCCACCGGCGGTCCTATCAAATGTCCGAAATGCGGAGCTCAGGTTCCCGCGAACGCCGACGCATGCCCGTCATGCGGCGCGACCGCCGGTCCCGGTAAGCCTGCGGCACCCGGCGCCCCTGGCGCTCCCGGCGCGCCGAAGCCTCCGGGAACGCCGAACAATGCTCCGTCTTCGGATACATAAAAAGCCGGTAGTTGGTTCTGGGGCGTGACGGAGTAGTCCGAGGCCACGTTTGACCAGAGGCACTTTGGTCGGACGTGGCCTCGGAGGATGGTTCTCAAACGTGGCGTATGACGTGGTGAAAGAAGGGATCGAACGTGGCCTGTGGATTTGCGTGTGAGCTGTGCGGTAAATGCAACGGCGAGAACAAAAAACGCGCGGGTGCCCAGGGTTCGCGCCTGGTCACGCAGCCGCGGGGCTTGTGTGGCGCGTGTGGCACGCTCAACAAACCTTCGGCGAAAGTGTGCGCTAAGTGCGGTGCTGAACTCACCGTTCCCGAGCGGAAGGTGTACGTGCCAGGATTGGATAAGTCGGACAACCGCTAGGCTGGAGTGAGTGCCGAAGGGGAGGGGGAAGCGTGGAATCGGTGTATGCCAACGTGCCGTTGGCGCTGGGTGCGACCTTCTCCTTGATTGGAGCGGGCTCGTTTGCGGTGCTGGCTGTGCTGGCAGGGGTATATCGGCCTGAGCGCAGGCAGCTGCAGAATATCGCTACGCTCACTATCATGCCGTGTCTTGCCCTCGTGCTTGGGTGTGTAGCCGCGTGGTTCGCCTTCCAAGACCAGACGGGCGCGGTGGTGCTGCTGCGCGGTGTGGACGGCGTGCTACCGTTTGTCGTGGTTGGCGTGGGCGGACTGTTGGTGCTTTTGGCTGTCGCCCACTGCGTCGTGGCGAACGGGGGTCGAGTAGCCGAAAGTGGGCAGAAGCTTCTGCTGTATGGCGCGGGTGTGCTCGGTGTACTGTTCGTGTGGGTAGTTGGTATCGCACATGAGCTGAGCGCCGATCCTTCGTGGACCACGCTTGCCACTCCCATTCAGATGCTGGGGTGTGCCCTGCTGGGTGGTTCTGCGTTAGCTACGTTGATATTCGAAAAAGCGGACGCGCTTGGCGCATCATCGGTGAAAAAGGTGCTGGTTGCAAGTGCGGCCTGCGGGGCTGTGCTGGGAATGGGTGGGCTGGCTGCGCAGTTGATGGTGGCTGCCTCGGTAAGTGGCGCCGGCGGGGTGGGCGCCGATCTGGTGGGGGTGTCGTCTTCCCAGAGCGTGGTGGGGTTCTTCTGCTTTGCTGCAGCACTGCTCTTTGAGGTGATGGCGCTGCGCACAAAGGAGACAGGGTACCACTCCGTCATAGCGGTGATCTGCGTATTTGTTGGCGTGTTCTGCGCTCGCCTGGTTTTCTACGCGCTCCAGGTGACGGTGGCCGTCTAGCTGCGTGGCAAAGTAGAGGGAATAGCTCGTGGGCTACCACATTGGCATAGACGCAGGTTCAAAGACCATCAAGGTGGTCGTTTTAGATGAGTGCGGTACCACCGTTCACGCGGTGTATCGGAGGCATCGGTCGGACATCAAGTCGACGCTTGCCCAAGCGCTGCATGAACTGACCTGGCGCTACGGCGACATCGTGGGCACCGTTGGGGTAACAGGGTCGGCGGGCATCGGCATTTCCGAGGCAGTAGGACTTCCGTTTGTGCAGGAGGTTGTCGCAACAACGGAGGCGGTTCAACGAGCGTATCCCCAAGCGGATGCCCTCATTGAGCTTGGCGGCGAAGATGCCAAAGTGGTGTATCTCACCGGAGGACTTGAACAGCGCATGAACGCCACTTGTGCTGGCGGGACGGGTGGGTTCATCGACACGGTAGCCTATCTGATAGGTGCGAAGCCAGACGACATGAGTAAGCTTGCACTGGGGGCGAAACGCCTCTATCCCATTGCGTCGCGCTGCGCCGTGTTTGCGCAGGCTGATATCCGGCCGCTCCTCAACGAGGGCGCTCTTAAGTCCGACATTGCGGCAAGCGCTTTGGAGGCGGTGGTGCGCCAGACGCTTGGTGGCCTTGCCTGCGGCCGCCCGATTGAGGGCACCGTGGTGTTTTTGGGTGGGCCCTTCGAGTATCTTCCTGAACTGGCGCGCCGGTTCCGTTCAGCGCTGGGGCTTACCGCTAAAGAGGGTATTAAGCCACCTGATGCGCATCTGTTTACAGCGCGCGGCGCTGCGTTTTTTGGTGCGCAGAAGGCGAAGGAGCGGGGTTCTGGTCACCTTATCTCGCTCTGTGCTCTTGAGGAACAGCTGGCCCATATGCCCGACTTTGAGAACGATCTTGCCACACTGCCTCCCCTCTTTGAGTCTGAAGAGGATCTTGGTTCCTTCAGGAATGGTCACTCGTCGTGCGTGATGCCGCGCGTGCGTCTGTTTGATTGTAAGGGGCCGCTCTATCTGGGAGTGGATGCCGGTTCGACCGCCATCAAACTTGCCGTGCTCGATGGGGAAGGGCGGCTCGCGTATTCGGATTACCGAGACACGGGTGGCGAGGTGCTTGAAACGGCCATCGCTCTGTTGGGTCAGTTTTACGCCACCGTGCCGCGGGCGGCAAATGGAGAGCCCGACGTATACGTGGCTCATGCGACGGCCTGCGGTTACGGTGAGGACGTGCTCAGGGCGGGCCTCGGGATTGACTCGGGAGTGGTAGAAACGCTCGCGCACGTGCGGGCGGCGCAGCTATTTGCCCCCGATCTCACGTTTCTGCTTGACATCGGCGGCCAGGACATGAAGGCTCTGTGGGTGCACGAGGGGCGCGTGACGAATGCGGTACTCAACGAGGCCTGCTCAAGCGGCTGTGGTTCGTTCATTGCGGGTACGGCGGCCTCACTGCGCTCAACTTCGGAGCGTTTCTCCGATGAGGCACTAACGGCGCAGGAGCCGGTTGATCTCGGAACGAAATGTACCGTGTTTATGACATCCCGGGTGCGCCATGCGCAGAAGATGGGGGTGTCGGTTCCCGACATCGCTGCGGGTATTGCGTACTCGGTTGTTCGCAATGCGCTCTTTCGGATTATCGGTGCCGATCGCGTGGCGACGCTTGGTGACCATGTGGTGGTACAGGGTGGGGCCTTCAAGTCGGATGCCGTGCTGCGCGCGTTTGAGCTGGTGAGTGGGGTGAAAGCCACGCGTCCCGACACGGCGCATCTCATGGGAGCTATCGGAGCGGCGCTCACCGCGCGCGCCCGGGCACAAGCGGCGGCGCATCAGCAGGGGGAGGACTGCGTGCGCAGCGGCCTGATAGGGAGAGAAGAACTCGCTGGTCTTGTGCCGCAGCGCAGTACCGCGCGTTGTGCGGGATGCGGCAACAACTGCTCGCTGTCGTTGGTTGACTTTGGCGGAGGAAGGCTGTTCGTTAGCGGCAACCGATGTAACCGCGCTTGGGAAGTGGTGGGAGCGGCCAGCATTACCCCGCAGGCTCTTCGCCGTCCACCGAATGTTATTGCGCTCACTCAAAAGTTGCTCGCGCGGTTTTCTGATAGTGCTGGGTTGGGGCCTCGTGCGCACGTGCGCGTTGGCCTTATGAATACGTTGAACCTGTACACCCAAGTGCCGTTCTGGCATGCGTTTTTTGGAAGCCTGGGCTTCTCGATTGTGGTGCCCAACGACGAGAGAGCCGAAGAGAGCGGCGCGGCGCGCGAAGGCGCGGCAACCGTCCCTTCGGAAAGTGTGTGCTATCCGGCACGGCTCGCGCATACACGACTGTATGACCTGGTCAGAAATGCGAAGTCGGACATTGTGTTCATGCCGCGCTACGTGCGGGGGCATCGCTGTCCTGTCTGGTGTGAATACGCCGACGCGGTGGCTGATTGTGCTCCGGTTGTGCGCGACGGGGACGTGCTGTTTGTGGCTCCCCAGCTCCGTAGTGCGAAGAGTGCCTCGCTGGTTGAGGATGAGCAGGACCGACTCGCCTTGCGTGCCTGTCTTAATGAGGCTGCTCAGGCGGTGGGCTGTCCGCCCGTGACGGAACTTGAGTTCACGGCGGCTCTTGGCGCAGGTCATGCTGCACAAGAGGCTTTCGAACAGGCGGTTCGTAAGGCAAACGAGCGCGCACTCGCGTGGGCTCGCGCGGCGGGAGGCCGTGGTGTGGTGGTGGGAGGGCGCCCCTATCACCACGACCCGGCGGTTCTGCATGGCATCGATGACGTGCTCACCGATGTGGGCTTTGCCGTACTTTCGCCTCTTGGTGTGGGGTTGGATGAAGGAGAACGCGAAGCATGCGCGCGAGGGTCGTGGGGGCGGGATGCCCATCTTGCGCGCCTTGCGCGGGTGGTAGCAAAGGAACCCCATCTTGAACTGGTCTGCCTGCAATCATTCGGATGCGGCTACGATGCGGCCAGCCTTGCCTTCGTGCGCCCGCTGCTTGAGGCGGCAGGCCACCCGTTCACGGCGCTTAAGATTGATGGCATTGCGGACACGGCACATATTCGCATTCGCTTGCGCACTTTGGCTGAAGCGCTTGAGGTGGAAGGTAGTGAGGAAGCGTTTACGCAACCGCCTTCGCCGGTAACGGGGGCTGCGGCTTCAGAGGAAGAAATGCGTGGTAGTGTTTCCTTTACGCCGCTGTGCGGCCCACTTGAACCGGCTGATCTTGAACGGGCACTACGGACGGTGCCGGGGGATGTGTGCTTTGTGGTGAAGGCGTTGGCGGGTCGCACGGCGCGCATGGCGGAGGACAACCCCGACGTGAATGGCATCAAGGTGCCGGAGGTGTGCCGTCACTGCCTTCTTGATACCTTGCCCGACCTGGTGAGTCGTGCTGCTGGGCGTCCCGTCGATGTTCGGTGGACGCACTCCTTGGTTGGTGTTAACCAGGCTTGGGGCTGTCAGGTTTCCGGCAAGCAGGAGCGGCCTTGCATTGGGATTATTGGCAACGCGTTGCTGGTGTTCGATGCGTTCATGAATGATGGCGTGATTAACCTGATTGAGCGCGAGGGGTGCGAGGTTGTTCTGCCGCGCCCCGAGGGGTTGTTTACCGATGAGGTGCGTTATCTGTCCGAACTCGACCGGTTCGCAGAACTTGGCGTGAACCAGGTGATCTATCTGCAAGCGTTCGGTTGCCTCAAGGGTCACGTTCACGCCCGCGGCGCGCTGCATGGCATGGCCGAACGTTATCCCACCATGCCGATAACCGTGGTTGACTATGACCCCGAAGCGTCGGCGCTCAACCGCGAAAACCGTGTACTTCTGGCCATTGCCGCTGCAAAGCAGGCGTTCGCGCAGGTTACTTGTTCCAGGCTATGAAGGCCCAGGTTATGGTGCGGCCGCCGTGGAGGCGGAGGGGTTTGGTGGGCTCTCCGTCGGCGTCGGGTTCGCCGGCGTGGGGGTTTGGCTCGAGGGTTTCCTTCGTCCACGTGCGCAGGCGTTCCAGCGCACGCGTCAACTCGGCAGACGACACGACGCCCCCGGCGGCGCTTTCCACCATGTGCGTCAACTCGGCGTATGCCTCGTCGAACGAGTCAAACGTGACCTCGCGCGTGCTTTCGATATAGGCTAACTCGGGCATGAGGCCCGCGTCGGCCAGGATGTTGAACGCGTAGAGGTAGTCGCGTCCCAGCAGCTCTTGCAGCCCGATGGCCTGCATCAGGCGCGCGTCGGTGCGCGGCGAAGAACCCGTGGTCAGCGTGATACCCACGCGCCGCCGCGCCGTGTCGGTCAGGCGCATGAGCGAGTCCTTCAAATCCGCCGTGGCAATGGAGCGCGACGCCAGCGCAACATCCACCGACTCCGGGCTTATGCCGTGAGCGGCCCAGTCATCCTCCCAGCTCATAAGCACGGGGCGCACGCTGGTCACGCCGTTGCGCGCGAGCGCTTCCTCCATGCGATCAAGCATGCCGCGCGAAAAATCGGCTGCTATCACCTCGTGTCCCGCGCGCCCGAGCGGCAGCGACAGCGCACCCGTGCCACACCCCATGTCGAGCACTGTTTCGCCTGGTCGCACGCCTGCCAGCGCCAAGAATCGCTCCACGTAGGGCGTCGGCGCGTCCTTCGAGGTGAACGTTTCCGCGCGCTTGTCCCAATACGAAGAGTCGTCCGCGCGCCGCCGCACCTTCTGCAATTCCTTCCACTCCGCATTCCAATCCCGCGTGGTCAGAAGCGGTACAAACGTGTTCGTGGCGGGCCGATCCGCGCCGCTCGGCGCAGCGGGCATGTGGTTTTCGGGCATGGCGGTGCCTTTCGCTTCGAGGGTGTGCGGCATCGGGTACTATAGTAGCGAAAGAGAAGGCTTCCCTGAGAGCACAACGTCCAATTTATTCCGGAATGAGGAGAAAACGTCCCATGCACGTCGAATTGCTGTATCACACCCCCGACCCGGAGCGCGCCATCGCCACGGCCGCGCGCCTGTGCTACGCGCCCGTCGGGGCGGCCGAACTGATGGAAACCATGCCTGAAGAACGCGTGAAAAGCGTGCTGTCCACCATCATGGGCAGCGGACACTTTTCCACGCTGGAGCACGCCAGCTACACGTTTGCCGTCGACGGCGTGTCGCGCGCGCTCACGCACCAGCTGGTGCGCCACCGCATTGCCAGCTTCAATCAGCAAAGCCAGCGCTACGTGAAGTTTTCGGGCGAACTGCCGGTGGTGAAGCCGGAAAGCGTGGCGGCCGACCCGGCAACGAGCGAGCTCTTCGACGAGGCTATCGCGAAGGCACAGGAGGCCTATCGGGCACTTTTGGACGCGGGCGTGCCGGCGGAAGACGCGCGCTATTTGCTGCCGAACGCGGCGGAGACGAAAATCGTTATCACCATGAACGTGCGCGAACTGCTGCACTTCTTCAGCCTGCGCTGCTGCAACCGCGCGCAGTGGGAAATCCGCGACATGGCGCACCGCATGCTGGAGCTGGCGCGACCCACGGCACCGTTTATCTTTGCCGACGCGGGTGCTCCGTGCGTGCGCGGTGCGTGTCCGGAAGGGAAGATGACCTGCGGTAACCCCTATCCGCGCGTCGAGAGGGAGCAGGCATGAGCGAGCAGGAAGCGGTAGTGTCTGAGACGTCGGCTGCGGGCGGCGCGAAGAAGAGCGATTTGTCGCGCGCGTTCTCGGAGGACGGGGCGCGCAAGACGCATGTGGGCGGACAGGCCCTGCTTGAGGGCATCATGATGCGCGGCAAGTACAACTGGTCGGTGGCGGTGCGCGAGCCCTCTGGGGGGATCTACCTGGAGGAACATGATTTGGCCTCGGGGCGCAGTGGGCGTGGGTGGATGCATTGGCCGCTGGTACGGGGCTGTCGTGCGCTCGTTGAGTCGCTTGTCTTGGGCTTTAAGGCTTTGGAGATTGCGGCGGAGCATGCGTTTTTGGATTCCGATCCTGCGGAGCCCGCGGAGGCCGAGGAGCCTTCGGAGACGCCGCGCTCCGCTGCTCGCCCGTCTGCGGAGCAGACGGGCTCGTGCGCTTCGCTCGCTTCTTTTGAAGAAAAAGAAAATGGTGGCGCGAGGGTCTCCACACACTCCTCGGCCTCCGCGGGTTCGTCGGGTAGAGAAGACGCCTGTGCTGCTGGGGAAACTTTGAGCCAGGAGCAGGAGACAGGCGGCTCACTCGCTGGGGAAGAGGGGGGATTTTCCTGGAAGGATGACTTTGGGCGGCCTGAGACGATGATAGATGCTTTGGGGGCACAGACGTCGCTTGAGGTTGTTTCGGAGGCTGAATCTGCGGGCGTTTCGCAGGCGGGGGCTGACGCTCAGGATGACGGCGGGAAAAAGAAATCCTTCCTTGATGAAGAGGCCGAATTCGGCAAGGGGGCTATGGCGGTTTCTATGGTGTTTGGGCTCGTGTTGGGTGTGGTGCTCTTTATTGTGGCGCCGGCGTTCGTTACGAACCTTATTGTGGGCGAGTACGATGGCAACACGCTGTTGTGGAACGTCGTGGATGGCCTTTTGCGTGTGGCGGTGTTTGTGTTCTATCTGTGGCTGATTGGGCGGATGGCCGAGATCAAGCGCATGTTTGGGTACCACGGCGCGGAGCACAAAACCATCCATTGCTACGAGCACGGGCTGCCGCTTACGCCGGAAAACGCGCGCAGTTTCCCGCGCCTGCATGTGCGGTGCGGCACGGCGTTCCTCATTATGGTGATGATCATTGCCATCATTGTGTACACGGTGACGCCTTTGAACTCGCTCATTGAAGCGTGGGGTGTGTCTGATGGGGCGCCGAAGTTGGCGCTGGTTATTGCGGTGCGCATTCTGCTGATGCCTGTCATTGCGGGTATCTCCTACGAAATTACGGTGAAATGGGCGGGCAGTCATCCGGATAACCCGCTGGTGAAGGTTATCCTCTGGCCGGGCATGCAGATGCAATACCTGACCACGAACGAGCCCGACGACGGCCAGATTGAGTGTGCGATTGCCGCCATGCAGAAGGTGCTTGAACGCGAAGAGGCTGAGGCCGCGAAGGCTGCTAGCCTCGCGAACGGCACCGAAACCGAAGAGCGCGCAAGCGCCGCGGCATAGGGGGAATCTTCAGCTCGCAGGGGCCTTCGGGCAAAAACCTCTTGCCCCCCCCCCCTGGCTGCTATCCTGTTTTGTGTTGTGACCGAATCGACCCCGGAGGGGGAAGGCCGATGGACTACGCCATCAGCGCAAAAAACCTGAAGAAAACGTTCAAACTGTCCGCGAAGCAGCGCAAGCTGGATCGCACGGGCGCACGTACCAAAACGGCCGTGGACGGCCTGTCGTTTGACGTGCGCCGCGGCGAAATCTACGGGCTCTTGGGCCCGAACGGCGCCGGCAAAACCACGACGCTGCGCATGCTGGCTGCGCTCGTGAAGCCCGATGAAGGCGATGCCTTCATCGAAGGTGTCTCCGTCGTAGATGACCCGCTTAAGGTGCGCGGCCTCATTGGCTTTCTCACGAGCGAACTTAAGCTAGAAGAGGTGTTCTCACCCGACTACCTGTTCAACTTCTTCAGCGAACTGCACCACGTCGATCACGCCGTGCGCGACGCGCGCAAGCAGGCGCTGTTCGAGCGCTTCGGTATCGACCGCTTCGCTCAGACGAAGGTGGCCGACCTCTCCACCGGCATGAAGCAGAAAACGTCGCTTGCGGTGTCGGTGGCTCATGATCCGGACGTCATCATCTTCGACGAACCCACCAACGGCCTTGACGTGCTCACGGCGAAAACGGTCACGGACTTTCTGCTGGAGCTGGCGGCTGAGGGGAAGACGGTGCTGCTGTCCACCCACATCTTTAGCCTGGTGGAGAAGGTGTGTGACCGCGCGGGTATCGTCATCGACGGCCATTTGGTGGCCGAGGGAACGCTTCCTGAACTCACGGGCGGGCGCTCGCTGGAAGACGTGTTTTTCGACCTGTATGCGGCGCGTGTGGGGGAGGCATCATGAGGGGCAGCACACTCACCATTGCAAAGAAGGAACTGGCGCGGTTTTTCGCCAACCGCGTGTCGGCGGTGGTGTCCATCGTGTTGCCGGGCCTGCTGATTTTTGTTATGTGGACGTTCATGGGCGACGCGATGAGTACCATGTTCGCGCCCGACGAAACGGCGCGCCCCACGGTGGCCGTGGTGAACGAGCCAGCGAGCATCGCTGGGGCGGCGGAGACCGCTGGCATTGATATAGTGCCCGAGGCGGCGCTGCCCGATGCCGCCCAGATGCGCGAGCGCATTGAGGCCGGCGAGGTGCGGGCATTCGCCGTGTTCCCCACAGACTTTGACGAAGCGGTGGCTGCGTATGACCCCGCCTCGGGCATGCCGGCTCCACAGGTGGAACTGTACGCGAACTCCACCGATGCCGATTCCTCCCACGCTGCCACGCTGTTCACGGCGCTGCTCGATTCCTACGAGTCGTCGCTGTCGAACCGCTTCGACATCAATGCGGGTGGAGGCACTTACGAGCTTGCCGAAGAGCGTGACCTCGCCAGCACTATCGTGGTAACTATCGTGCCGTTTATGCTGATCATCCTGTTATTCACGAGCGTTATGTCCATCGCGGCCGAATCGGTGGCTGGCGAGAAGGAACGCGGCACCATGGCCACGCTTCTGGCCACACCCATTCGCCGGCGCGACATTGCGCTTGGCAAACTGCTGGCCATCACGCTCATTGGCCTGTTGGTTGCCGCCTCAAGTATGATTGGCATCTTCGCCTCGCTGCCCAGCATGTTTGGCAGTGCGATGGTTGACTTGAACGTGTATGGCCTGGTGGAATACGTTGAAGTGGCGCTTGTTATTGTGTCAACCACGCTGGTGGTGGTCATGCTGATCACTATCGTGTCCACGCTTGCTTCGTCGATGAAAGAGGCCAGTATGTACCTCACGCCCGTCATGATTTTAGTCATGCTGGTGGCAGTGCTCGGCATGTTCGGCGGCACGCAAACTGATTCCTGGTACTACTTCATCCCCCTCTACAACAGTGTGCAGTGCCTAAACGGCATTCTCTCGTTTAATTTCCAGCCGCTGAATGTGGTGATATGCATTGTCACGAACCTGGTGGTCACCGGCGTGGGCGTGCTGGTGCTGCAGCGCATGTTTGACAGCGAGCGGTTGATGTTTAGACGCTAACTAAAACATCAAGGAAGATCAAACGGTGCGAAGGGGCCTGGTATAGGGCCCCTTTTCGTGCCAAAACCGCTCCTGTCAGGCTACCGTAACCTCCCTGCCATCTGGGTCGATGGCGCGCATGCTAGACTGATCGACGCATTTCGCTCTGTGATCAAAGACCGCGTCGCCCACCGATCGCGGCTTCTAGCAAACGGGAGGCGTCGTCGTGGCAAGCGCAATTTCGGTTCAAAACATTCGCAAGAATTTCGGCACGGTGGAGGCGCTGCGTGGCGTCTCGCTTGAGGTGGCCGAGGCGGAAAAGGTTGTCATCATAGGGCCGTCGGGCTCGGGCAAGAGCGTACTCATCCGCTGCATCAACGGGCTGGAAACGCCGGACGCGGGCACCATCATTGTGGACGGCATGAACCTGGCCGACCGCAAGGTGAACGCGCGTGCGGTAGCCCGCGACGTGGCCATGGTGTTTCAGAGCTACAACCTTTACCCGCACAAAACGGTGCTGGAAAACGTCACGCTGGCACCCATCAAGGTGCTGAAAGTGCCGCGCGAACAGGCCGAACGTGATGGACGCGCCTACCTTGAGCGCGTGGGCCTCTCCGACAAGGTGAACAAGTACCCCGACCAACTCTCCGGCGGCCAGCAGCAGCGCGTGGCCATCGCGCGCGCCCTCAACATGCATCCGAAGATCATGCTGCTGGACGAACCCACGAGTGCGCTTGACCCCGAGATGGTGCAGGAGGTGCTCGACGTTATCAAGTCGCTCGCGGAAACGAACATGACCATCGTCATGGTTACCCACGAGATGGGCCTTGCGCGCGAGGCGGCCGACAAGGTGGTGTTCATGGAAAACGGCCTCGTCGTTGACCAGGGCACGCCCCACTACCTGTTCGATGAAACCGAGAACGCCCGCGTCAAGAGCTTCCTCTCGAAGATCCTGTGAGGTGTGTCTATGCTGACCAGGAGAATGTTCATTCAAACCTCAGCCGTTGCCCTGGCAAGTCTTGCGCTTGGTAGCGGACTTGCAGGTTGTGCGCCCGATCCCAACGTGCTGCGCGTGGGTACGAAAATTGATGTGCCAGCGTTTGGCTTTCAAAACCCCGAGACGGGAAACGTTGAGGGCATGGAGGTGGATATCGCGCGTGAGCTGGCGAAACGCATCAAGGGTAGCCCCGACGCGCTGCAGGTCACGGGTGTGAATGTGACTACGCGCGGCGCGATGCTCGACAACGGCACGCTCGATGCGACGCTGGCCACCTTCACCATCACCGAGGCGCGCAAGAAAAGCTACAACTTCTCGCGGCCGTACTACACCGACCACATTGGCGTGCTGGTGAAGAAGTCCTCCGGCATCACCGACTTGCGCGCCCTCGACGGTAAAACCGTGGGCGTGGCGCTTTCGGCCACCACGCGCGAGAAGCTGACAGCGGCGGGTGACGAGCTGGGCATCCACATGAACTTCGCCGAATACTCCACATACCCTGAGATTAAGATTGCGCTGGTCACCGGTCGCGTTGACGCGTTTTCGGTGGACCGGTCTATTCTGAACGGCTACGTGGATGATTCCACCATGCTGCTGAATACGCAGTTCGCGCCCCAGGAATATGGCGTGGCTACGAAGAAGTCGAACGTGGAGCTGGCAAACCAGATTGACGCAGCCATCGGCGCCATGCAGGAAGACGGCACGCTGCGCGCCCTTGAGGAACGCTGGGGACTCGTGGACGACGCACCGGCGGGTGACTCCGGGTCGTCGGATAACTCCGGCGCGGCGGAGGGAGGCGCGGCCCATGCTTGAGATATTCGCGCCCTATAAGTGGGAGGCGCTGTTCCAGCGCTGGCCCGATGTGCTGGCTGCGTTCGGTACCACGGTGGGCATTTCGGTGTTGGCGCTGGTGATCGCACTGCTGTTGGGTGCGCTCTTCGGTGTGCTGTCGGTGTCGCGCATCGCCGTCTTGCGCGGCATCACCCGCATGTACGTGGAAGTGGTGCAGAACGTGCCGCTGCTTCTGCAAGTGTTTGTGTTCTATGCCATCTTCCCGCTGCTAGGGTTCTCTCTGGCGGCGTTTTGGATTGGCGTGCTGGCCATTGGTATCTATCACGGCGGCTATATTTCCGAAGTGGTACGCTCAGGCATTGGATCCATTCACCGCGGGCAATTTGAGGCGGCGAAAAGCCAGGGCTTCGGCTACTGGCAGTCGATGTTTCTCATCATATTGCCCCAGGCCATTCGTATTATCATGCCGCCTTTGGCCGTGCAAGCGGCAAACCTCGTGAAGAACACCTCGGTGCTCGCGCTAATCGCGGGCGGCGAGCTTATGTACTTCTCGAATTCGTTTGCGGGGTCGACCAGTTATTACGGGCCGGTGTATGTCATGGCGGCCGTGCTGTACTTTATTATTTGCTTCCCGCTGTCGCGTCTTGCGCTGTACCTGGAGCAACGCACGCGCTCGCACCGCCACCTGGCCACGGGCGACGCTACCGAAGAACTGGCCGTGGATGCTATGGAAGTAACGCCGGGCACGCACGACATCACCGGGCGCGCGGCGGCCGACACGCTGGCCGGGGGTGTGGGCACCATGTTGGAAACGGTGGAGATTGCGCCTGCCCGCGAGGCACCTTCGCCGCGCCACCCGCTGCATGTGCTGGGCGAAAAGCCGGATGCTGACGTCACGCGCGGGCCGCTTGAACAGGCCTTTACCGGGCGCGTGGCCGCGGAGATCGCCGATGAGATAGGCCGCGAGATAGCCCAGGAAATTGCCGAGGAATGTGGCGATGATGAGGAATGTGCCACCCGCATTATGCACACGAAGTCCGGTCGTATAAAGATACACCGCCGCCTTGAGCGCCGCGCTGCCGCCCGTAAGGGTGTGGAAAGCGGTGCGCACGGGCCGGTGGCTGCCGGTGCTGCCGCACCGGCGACGCCTGATGCGCTGGCGGAGGGCGTGCGCGACTTGGCATCGCATCGCTCGCCCGAGGCTGACGAGGTGCTGACCTCGCGCGCCGAGACGGCAACGAGCGACCGCATCACCAAGGAAGCGCGTCGCCGCGCCGAGCGCCGCAATGAGCAGGCGGAAGCCCTGCTGGGTGCCGAGGCATTCCTTGACAACGACTACGTGCCGGGCGAGTTAGACGCTCCTGCCGAGCGCATCGCCCACGAACGCGCGCCGCACGACGAAGCCGATTTCGATGCGGAAAGCGAAGATGCCGCCGCGCGCGAAGACGGCAACCGAAAGGGGGAGCGATGAGCGAGATAGCAGCCCTGTTCACGTGGGTGAACGTGCGGTTTTTGCTGCAAGGCCTTGGCATGACGTTGCTTATCTCAGCGCTCGCCATCCTCTGCTCGGTGGTGCTGGGCACCATCATTTCCGTCATGCGCACGTCGAACGTCCGCGTGCTGCGCGGCATTGCCACCGTCTACATTGAGATATTCAAGAACACGCCGCTTCTGCTGTGGATCATGTTCACGTTTTTCGTGGCGCAGCTGCCGCCCATCGGTGCGGCCGTGCTGGCGTTTACGCTGTTTACCAGTGCGAGCGTGGCCGAAATTGTGCGCGGCGGCCTGGCAAGTGTGCCTCACGGGCAGTACGAGGCGGCGCGCTCGCAGGGCTTTTCCACCGTGCAAACCTACCTGCTTATCATTTTGCCGCAGGCGTTGCGCAACATGGTGCCCGCGCTGCTGAGCCAATTCGTCACCACTATCAAAGACACGAGCTACCTGTGGGGCGCCATGGCGCTACAAGAACTCATGGGACGCGGTATGATTCTCATGAACAGCTACAACTCCACCGCGCAGATTTTCGCCATCTTCGGCATTATGGCTGCGGTGTATTTTGTGGTGTGCTTCACGTTGTCGCAGATCGTGCGCGCCTACCAGCGTCGTTTGAAGGAGGCGCGCACGGCGTAAGCGACATGCGGATACGTGGTGCGGAAGGAGAGGCGCAGCGTTAGAGCATGCTTGCGAGCTCGGCCAGGCGGGCCTGCGCGCTTTCGGGTACGGTGAGCGTGAGCGTTTGGCCGTAGGCATCCAAGGTGATATAGCCCGGATCCTCGTAGAGCGTGAGCGTACCCGGAACGCCGAGGGAGTTGCCCTCATAGCTGTCGGTTTGCACCGCATCGGCGGGAAGTGGGGTGGCCTGCCACTCATCAATGCCAAGGTCGGCTATGGCGGCGTCCACCTCTTCGGCCGTCATGCCTGCGGCGGCGGCCAGGTTGTCCTTGTTCTGCTCGACCACGTCTTTGACCTTGCCTTTTACATCGGCCACATCCATGACCGTGTTCGTGGCGGCAGCCTGTACGTTTTGAGCGACCTCACTTGCGGGCCCGAGTTGTGCGTTCGCGAGGGCAACAACGCCAACGCCAACGGCGACAACTAAGACAACGAGCGCGACCAGTGCTCCAAGAAGCTTCTTCATGGGTGCCTCTCCTTTCAGGTTCGGTATCCCCGAGTGGGCGAGCCGCCGCTTGTGCGTTCGTAGGCGAATGCGGGCGCGGTTACTGGGGTGGTTCGGCGGCTTCCCCGCAACTAGCCTACCCGAGAAACCGCTCGTTCACGAAACGCCCGCAGCATCTTCAACACGCCCAGACGAAATCCCCATCGCATTTACGGAAGTCGCGTAACCTGCGGCGCTGGGAAATGGTTGGCTGCGCGCTTGAAACCCGCCGGCTTTTCGCCGACAGGCGGACGGTTGCCCCGCCGTATATCCGTCAGATCGAGACGACTCCCCGACGGCTCAAAAACGGTCCAACGGTAAGGTTGCGGCGCTAAAGTGGGGCGGAAACAGGAGCGCGGAGACGGCAAATTCACGGGGTGCTCGCTTGCATCTATAACATATATGTTATAGACTAAGCAGGCCCCAGCGAAAGCGGGGAAGCATGGATGAGTTCACGCTAGTTTTCTATGCCCGGAAAGACGGGACAAGGCCCATGGATGGTTTTCTCGATGAGCTTGAGCCAAAACTGCGAGCAAAAACAGTGGTCGATCTTCAAGCGTTGCGCGAAGGAGCGCTGGTGTTGCGTGAGCCGCATGCGAAAGCGATGGGAAAAGGCCTGTTCGAGTTAAGAGTGCGTCAAGGATCGGACCTGGTGAGAGTCTTCTACTTCTTTTTCTCCGGCCGTCGCATTGTTGTGACAAACGGGTTTGTGAAGAAGAGCCGGAAAACGCCAAAGGTTGAGTTAGCGCGCGCCTTGAAATACAAGGCCGATTGGGAGGAGAGGTTTGGAAATGGATGATCTTGATCGTTATCATGCCAAGCAAATGAAAAACCCGGAGTACGCGGCCGAATACGAGCGTCTGCAGCCGGAGTATGACATTATTGATGCGCTCATCACGGCGCGCGCGGAGGAAAACCTCACGCAGCGTGAACTGGCCGAGCGCTGCGGCATGCGACAAAGTGCGTTCGCGCGCATTGAATCGGGCAACGCGAACCCGACGCTTAAAACCCTCAAGCAACTCGCCGACGGCATGGGGAAGAAGCTCCGCATTTCGTTCGTGTAGCGCCGCCCGCGCATTTTCGACGCTCCTTCAACCCCGTGTGATTTCTTCGGCGGTTTCGTAGGAAATCGTGTATGCTAACGTCTGCTGTGCCCGGACGGCGCAGTGAGTAAGGCGCGCTCGGGCGCGCTCACGTCGGCGAACGTGGCGGCGCGGGCAAAGCGAGTTCGTCATCCCCGCACACGTTAATAAACAAGTAGGGGTTACCGTGTGAACAAAGCCAGGCCGCGGGAGGCGGCCCGAAAGATCAAGGAGGAACCGCGTGAAGCTGGTGGTAACCGAGAAGAACGACGCGGCTCAAAAAATTGCCGACTTGCTCGGCGTGAAGCAACCCAAAGCGGACAAGGTGTACTCAACGCCCGTCTACCGCTTCGACGTGAACGGCGAAGAGTGGGTGACCATCGGCCTGCGTGGCCACATCCTCGAACCCGACTTCACCCCCACAATGGTGTACAAAAAGCGCGGCGGCTGGCAAGGCGTGACCGACGAGGGCGAAATGCTGCCTGCCACCCTGCCCGACACGCTGCCACGCCCTCCGTTCAAAAAGAAGAAGCCCTTCACCGAAGACGGCGTGGAACTGAAGGCGTGGAAGATGGATGCGCTGCCGTACCTCGTGTACGCCCCCATCGAGAAGCTGCCGAAGGAAAAGGAAATCATCCGCTCCCTGAAAAACCTTGCGAAGAAGGCCGACTCGGTCATCATCGCAACCGACTTCGACCGCGAAGGCGAACTTATCGGCAGTGACGCGCTTTCCTGCATCCAAGAGGTGAACCCGACTGCGCCCGTGTCGCGCGCGCGCTACTCGGCCTTCACGAAAGAGGAGATCAACCACGCGTTCAACAATCTGGTGGAGCTTGACACGAACCTGGCTTCCGCCGGTGCGTCGCGCCAGGACATCGACCTTATTTGGGGTGCGGTGCTCACGCGCTATCTCACGCTGGTGAAGTTCGCGGGCTACGGCAATGTGCGCTCGTCCGGCCGCGTGCAAACACCCACCCTTGCACTCATCGTGGCGCGTGAGCGCGAACGCCTCGCGTTCATCCCCGAAGACTACTGGGTGATTCGCGGCGCTTTCGGCACCGACCCGGACGCCTTTGATGCCCCGCACGCCACGGCTCGTTTCAAGAGTGAAGCCGAGGCGCAAGCCGTGATGGCCCACGTCAAAGGCGCAACGCGCGCGAAAGTGGCTTCCATCGAGAAGAAGAAGCGCACGGTGGCTCCGCCGGTGCCATTCAACACCACCTCGCTCATGGCGGCCGCCTCGGCCGAGGGCATCTCGCCCGCGCGCACGATGCGCATCGCCGAGAGCCTCTACATGGATGGCTACATTTCCTACCCCCGCGTGGACAACACGGTGTATCCGGCCTCGCTCGACCTCGCCGAAACGGTGAAAACCATCGCGGGCAACCCGGCCTACGCGCCGTACTGCAAGGAGCTTTTGGCAAAGGGCACGCTCATCGCCACGCGCGGCAAGAAGGAAACGACCGACCACCCGCCTATCTATCCCACGGCCAAGGCCACGCCGGATGACTTGGCGCCGGCCGACTACAAGCTATACAACCTCATCGCGCGCCGCTTCTTGGCCACGCTTTCCGAGGCAGCCATCATCGAAGGCACGAAGGTGACACTCGATGTGTCCGGCGAGCCCTTTGTGGGACGCGGCGACGTGCTGGTGAAGCCCGGTTTCCGCGCCATCTACCCCTACGGCCTCAAGAAGGACGAGCAAATGCCGGCGCTCACGGAAGGCGAGGACATTGCTTTCAACGGCGCTACCTGCACCAAGAAGCAAACCGAGCCGCCCGCGCGCTACAGTCAGGGCAAACTCATTCAAGAGATGGAGAAGCTGGGCCTGGGCACGAAGTCCACGCGCCACTCCATCATCGAGCGCCTCTACGCGGTGAAGTACGTGCAAAACGACCCCATCGAGCCCAGTCAGCTGGGCATGGCGGTGTGCGACGCGCTGGACAAATTCGCGCCGCACATCACACACCCCGAGATGACGGCCGAGCTGGAAGAGGAAATGGACAACATCGCTGAGGGCCGCACCACCAAGTCTGACGTGGTGTCCACCTCGCGCAACCTGCTGGCCGAGCAGCTGGCCAGCCTGATTCCGCACTCCGAGGAAGTGAAGGATGCGCTCGCCGACGCGGTGGCCGCCGACGCGTACGTAGGTCCGTGCCCCAAGTGCGGCAAGGACTTGCAGCTGCGCGCCAGCCAAAAGACACGCGGCATGTTCATCGGCTGCGCCGGCTGGCCCGACTGCGACGTGACGTTCCCGCTGCCCAAGGGCAAGGTGGAAGCGGTGCCCGAGGTGTGTCCCACCTGCGGCATGCCCCAGGTGAAAGTGACGGCGTTCCGCGCAAAACCGCGCACTATCTGCATCGACCCGAATTGCTCCACCAATCAGGAACCCGACGTGATAGTGGGCGAGTGCCCCACGTGCAAGGCCGCTGGCAAAACGGCGAACCTCGTGGCGCAGAAAAACCCGCGCACGTTGAAGCGCTTCATCCGCTGCGAAAACTACGACGAGTGCAACACGGGCTATCCGCTGCCCCAGTACGGCAAGCTGGAAGCTACGGGCGAAGTGTGCGAGCACTGCGGCGCGCCGATGGTGGTGGTTACCACCGCGCGCGGCCCGTGGAAACTGTGCCCCAACTTCACCTGCCCCGGCAAGGAGCAGGAGGAAGGGCAGGAGAACGCAACGGCGAAAAAGCCCGCTGCACGCAGCGGCGCCAAGAAGGCCCCGGCCAAAAAGGCACCCGCAAAGGCTAAAAGCGTGAAGAAACCGGCTGCGAAGTCCGCGGCTCGTAAGAAATAGTTAGAATGTAGGTCAACCTGATACCTGGGGAAGAGGAGTCTGAAGAACATGCCTAAAGTAACCATTGTTGGAGCGGGTAACGTTGGCGCGACCGCAGCCCACATCATTGCATCGAAGAACATGGCCGACGTCGTGCTCATCGACGTGGCCGAGGGCCTGCCGCAGGGCAAGGCGCTCGACATGATGCACATGCGCAGTGTGGAAAAGTTCACGGTGAAGGTGACCGGCACGAACGACTACGCCGACACGCGCGACTCCGACGTGGTGGTTATCACGGCCGGCATCGCCCGCAAGCCTGGCATGACCCGCGAAGACCTGCTTGGCGTGAACGCGGGCATCATGAAGTCGGTCATCGGCCAGGCCCTGGAAGCCTCCCCGAACGCCGTGTTCATCTGCGTGACGAACCCGCTCGACGTCATGACTACGCTTGCCTTCCGCGAATCCGGCCTGCCGGCGAACCGTCTCATGGGCATGGGTGGCGTGCTAGACTCCTCGCGTCTGGCCTTTGCGGTGTGCGAGAAGCTGGGCTGCGAGCCGGCCGATGTCACGGCATGGGCTGTGGGCGCGCACGGCGAGGGCATGGTGTGCTGGCCGCGCTTCACCACGGTGAACGGCACGCCTATCACCGAACTCATGGACGAGGCCGCGGTCGCCGAGGTGGTGCAGCGTTGCGTCAAGGGCGGTGCCGAAGTGGTGGCCTTCCTCAAAACCGGCAGCGCTTACTATGCCCCCGGCGCTTCCATTGCGAAGATGGTGGAAGCCATTCTCACGGGCTCTGACGAGGTCATGAGCGTATGCGCTCACATCGACGGACAGTATGGCATCGACGACCTCTACATGAATGTACCGGTTCGTTTGGGCAAGAATGGTGTCGAAGAAATTGTTGAGTTCGACTTAAATGCCGATGAGCTTGCCGCGCTTCAGGCTTCGGCGGAAAGCGTACGAGCGGGACTTGCGAATTTGCCGGAATAGGTTGACCTTTTTTGCGAAGTTTGGTCTAACCTGCGGGGCGGGCTGAGCGGGGGGGCCGGATGGGCCTCCTCACACACTTCGCGAAAGTTCGTCGACCCATTCGACCTCCCCACTCAGCCCTGTTCTTTGTTTAATGGGGGCTGGCACCAGTTAGATTGAACAGGCTGCTCATCAATTGGAGCAGCAATGGTAGAGTTACTGGCTCCCTGTGTCATCCTGAGCGGAGCGCCGTAGGCGCGGAGTCGCGACGCGAAGCTAGTCCCGCAGGGGAAGGATCCCGTGCGGCGATAGCGAAAAGACTTGTGGAGAGGTACTTGAAGGCGTCGCTGGAGGGCGGCGCTTTCTTGTTGGGGGAGACGGGGCGAACTATTACTTGGGAGAGAAGAGGTTGTTGGGTGATTGAGATTGATGGTGAGCGCTGCATTGGGTGTGGGCGGTGTGTGGCGGACTGTGTGGGGTCTAATGTAGTGGTGGAGGATGGGGCGGCGCGGGTGCTGGGGCGCTGTATTCTGTGCGGGCATTGCGTGGCGGTCTGTCCTGCTGAGGCGGTGGCTATTCCGGACTTCGACATGGCGGATGTGGAAGCTGCTGTTCCGGCGAGTGAATCCATTGATTCGCAGGCGCTTCTCCTGGCTATTAAATCGCGACGCAGTGTACGTGATTATCGAGCGTGTGCGGTGGAGGCCGAGGCGTTGCGGATGATGCTTGAGGCGGGACGCTATACGGCCACGGCGAAGAATGCGCAGGCGTGTCGGTTTGTGGTGGTGCAAGAAGAACTTCCCGAGCTCAAGCGGCTGGTGTGGGACGGCATTGATGAGTTGCTGGCGCAGCCGGCGGCGGAGAAGCCGCGATGGGTGAAGTTGTATAAGCTGTTCTTGCGTGCGGTACAGAAGGACTCGGCGCAGGACTTTCTCTTCCGCAATGCGCCGGCGGTAGTGTATGTGGCGGCTGAGCGGGCTGATGATGCGGGGCTTGCGGCGCAGAATATGGAGCTCGTGGCGGCCTCGCTGGGGTTGGGCGTGCTCTATAACGGCTACCTGTGTCGCGCGTCGGATGAGCTGCCTGCGGTGAAGGAGTTTCTCGAAGTGAGCGACAGGCCGCTGCAAATCTGTATGCTGCTGGGGTATCCGGCGGTGTCATATCCGCGTACGGCGCCGCGCAAGCCCGGTGACTTCGTGGTGAAGTAGGGGGCGCTGCGTCGCGTTGCGGGGTATGCGCTATAATCTTCGCTATGGAAACCATCATTACAAAATCACAGGTCGCGGACGCTGTTTACGCGGCCATTCCGCAGCTTGCCTGCGTGCTCCCTGCCGACATTGCCTCCGGGCTTGAGGCTGCCCGCGCGACTGAGGATTCTCTGCGTGGTCGGGCGGTGCTTGACCAGCTGGTGGAAAACGCGCGCATCGCCGCCGCCGACTGCGTGCCCATCTGCCAGGATACCGGTACCGTGTGGGTCAGCTTGGAAGTGGGGCCCGATATGCTGGTGCCGGGCGATGTGTTCGCCGAGGTAAATAACGCGGTGGCGCGCGCGTATGACGAGGCGCGGCTGCGCAAGTCGGTGGTGTGCGACGCGGTGCTCGACCGCGCGAACACCGGCAACAACACGCCTGCCTTCTGCGACATTCATCCGGTGGATAAGCCGGGGGTTGCGCGCCTTCATATTATGTTGAAGGGCGGCGGCTCGGATAACGCGAGTCGCGTGGTCATGCTGGTGCCGGGTGCGGGCAAGCAGGGCATCGTGGATGAACTGGTGCGCTGCGTGCGTGAGAAGGGCGCGAACGCCTGCCCGCCGCTCGTGATAGGCGTTGGCATTGGTGGCACGTTTGACAAGGTGGCAGGCTTGGCGAAGCGTGCGCTCATGCGGCCGGTGGATGAACCGGCAGCTGACCCGCACGTTGCGGCGCTTGAGGAAGAACTGCTGGCGGCTGTGAACGCCTCGGGCGTGGGGCCAGGTGGCCTTGGTGGTCGCACGACGGCGCTCGCCGTGCGCGTGGCCACGGCACCATGCCACATTGCGGCGTTGCCGCTGGCCATCAACATGGGATGTTCGGCCATGCGCAGGACGACAGTTGACTTGACAGCTTGTCATCCTGAGCGGGCGGTTGACTTGGCCGGTTGTCATCCTGAGCGGAGCGCGCAGCGCGAAGTCGAAGGATCCCGTGCGGCGTTAGCGGAAGGTGATACAGGCCTGACGGCCCACACGGGATCCTTTCCCTGCGGGACTATCTTCGCGTCGCGATCCGGCGGCTGCGCCGCCTCCGCTCAGGATGACAGAGGAATGGCGGAACATGCCATCCGCCTTACCTTGCCGCTTGATCGTTCGCAGCTGGCGGGGCTAAAGGCGGGGGATGCGTGTTTGCTCTCGGGGCCGCTCTATACGCTGCGTGATGCGGGGCATGTGCGGCTGATGGATGAGCTTGCTCAGAGCGGTGGCGCGCTGCCATATGGCCTCGCTGGTCAGGCGATTTTCTACGCGGGCCCGACGCCTGCGGCGGCGGGACGGCCGTTTGGGGCGGTGGGTCCCACCACGGCCAGCCGCATGGACTTCGCCGCGCCGGAACTTCATCGCGCGGGCGTCGTCGCCACGGTGGGCAAGGGGCGGCGCTCGGCTGAGGTGCGCGAGGCGTGTCGCGAGACGGGTTCCGTTTATTTCGTGGCGTGCGGCGGGGCGGCGGCGTACCTCGCGAAATGCGTGGCATCATCCGAAACCGTGGCCTACGACGATTTGGGGACCGAGGCGCTGCGCCGCATCGACGTGGTGGACTTCCCCGTGTTTGTGGGCGTGGACACACACGGCAACGACGTGTACAACCTTGTCTAAATGCTGCACCAGCCGCCTGAATAGCGCGAACGCACAAGCAACCACCCGATAGAAGGGATCGAAGGGCAACCTGTGAATCAGAAGCACTGCGACACAAACACTTCCGAAGGCGTCTTCATCACGTTTGAGGGCGGCGAGGGCGCCGGCAAAACGACGCACATTCGCTTTCTTGCCGAGAAGCTGCGCGCGCGCGGCCGTGAAGTGGTGTGTTTGCGCGAGCCGGGCGGCACGGACATTGGTGAGAAGCTGCGCGCCATCGTGCTTGACCCCGCGAACAAGGTCATGGCTGATGAAACGGAACTTCTGGTGTACGAGGCGGCGCGCGCGCAAATTGTGGCGGAGGTCATTCGCCCTGCGCTCGCGCGGGGAGCCGTGGTGCTGTGCGACCGCTTCGCCGATTCCACCATTGCTTACCAGGTGTGCGGGCGCGGGCTGCCGCGCGCGTTTGTGGAACAGGCGAATGCGTTTGCCTGTCAGGGCATCACGCCCGATCGCACCATTCTTCTGGTCACGGGCGGCTCGGCGCGCAAGGGGCTTGCGCGAGCGACGCACCGTTTGGGTGCCGATAGGCTGGAACAGGCGGGCGAGGAATTCCACACGCGCGTGAATGAGGCCTTCCTTGAACTGGCCGAAGCCCACCCGGAGCGCATTCGTGTGGTGCGCTCCGCCGAGCAGAAGGCGAAGACGGCTGAGCGCGTGTTCCGCGAACTGGCGGATTTGTTCCCGTGGATGAACGACGTGGTGGACGATCCGGCGTTCTTTCAGCAGCTGAATCGCCGCCGTCCGAGCGGACACAGCAACTCCGGTCGCAAAGGTCAGCCTTCGGGCAAGGGTGCGCAGAAAGCACATCACACGAAGGGTGGTGCGAAGGGCGGCGGAACTCCAGGTAAGGCCGCGCAGGGCAATGGCTCGCAGGGCACACACGGCGGCGCACGCGGCAATGATGCGCACGGCGCCCCCAAAAACACGCGCGGCAGTGAGGGAGGGCGTAGCTGTGGCCGATGCCTTTGAGAACATCCTCGGTCAGCCGCAGGTGCGTGAGTTTCTACGCGCCAGCGTGCAGAGCGACCGTGTGACGCACGCCTACCTCTTCACGGGCCCGGCCGGATCGAACAAGACGCTCGCGGCCTTCGCACTCGCGCAGGCAGTGCTGTGCCCGAAAGGACCCCACGGTCCGCGCGGCGGTGCGTGTGGGGCGTGTGATGCCTGCGGGCGTATCATGCGCAAAAAGCACCCTGACGTGCGCTATTTCGCTCCCGAGGGTGCGAATGGTTACCTGGTGGAGCAAATTCGCGATATCGTGGCGGACACTTCGCTTGCGCCTATTCAGGCCAAACGCAAGGTGTACATTCTCGATCGTGTGGACTTGCTGGGCGCCTCGTCGGCCAACGCGTTCCTCAAAACGCTCGAAGAACCACCCTCTGACGTGGTGCTTATCCTGCTGGGTCGTACGCGCGAAAGCGTGTTGCCCACTATTGTGTCGCGCTGTCAGGTGGTGCCGTTTCGCCACATTCCGGCCAGCGAAGCGGCGGGCATCGTCGCGCAAAACACGGGCGCCTCGCTGGAGAAGGCGAAGGTGGGGCTTGAGGCGTGCGACGGCTCCATCACGCGCGCCGTAGAGTTTTTGAAGTCCAACGAGCGGCTGGCCTTCCGCGCACGCGTGCTGGAAGTGCTGGCGCTTCTGCGCAACGCCGACGACTGGGACGCGCTCGGAATGGCCAGTGACCTGGTAGTTCTTTCCAAAGCGCCGCTCGATACGGTACGCGCCTCACAGGAGGAAGAGCTCGCCGAAAACGCGGACTTCCTTGCGAAGTCGGCCATTCGCCAAATTGAGGCGCGCAACAAGCGGGCGCTCACGGCGAAAAGCCAGGAGGCGCTGCGCCAGCTTACGGCCATTGTGCGCTCGTGGCTGCGTGACGTGTTAACCGTGTGCGCCGAAACGCCGGAGCTCATAATCAACGCCGACGTGCGCGGCGCGATTGAGGAAGCCGCCCGCGCCACCGACGAGGCGCGCGTGGCCGCCGCGCTTGCTGCCGTGCGCCGCTGTGACGAGGCTATCGCGTATAATGTGTCACCGGAAACGTGCGTTGACGCGCTGTTATTCGAGGTGAAAGAAGCACTGTATCGTCCGGCCACCCCTGCGGGGGGCCGTCGGGCGTCGTGAGATAGAGAGGTTTCAACATGGTTCGGATAGCGCCGGTAAGACTGGCCTACAACCCGAAAACGCTCTGGTTCGACGCAGGCGAGCTGGAACTGAACAAGAACGACGCCGTGGTGGTGTCGACGGCGCGCGGCCTGGAGTTCGGCTCGTTGGCTGAGGACGTATTCGAAGTGGACGAAGAACAGGTGAAGAAGCTAAAGAGCCCGCTCAAGCCCGTGAAACGTCTGGCTGATGACGAGGACGCCCAGCGCGCCGAGGAAATGCGTCGCCGCTCGGAAGAGGCGCTGCCGATATTCAAAGAGCTGGCCGCCGAGGCGAGCGAAGACATGCACCCGGTGTCGGTGGAATTTCTGTTGGATGGCGACAAGGCCGTGTTCTACTTCGAAGCCGAAGAGCGTGTGGACTTCCGTGACCTAGTGCGCAAACTGGCCTCGCGGTTCCACGTGCGCATTGACATGCGCCAGATTGGCGTGCGCGACGAGGCGCGCATGGTGGGCGGCCTGGGCCACTGCGGCCAGGAACTGTGCTGCAAGCGCCTGGGCGGCGAGTTCTGCCCCGTGTCCATCCGCATGGCCAAGGAGCAGGACCTCTCGCTCAACCCGCAAAAGATTTCCGGCGTGTGTGGCCGCCTCATGTGCTGCTTGCGCTACGAATTCGACGCATACAAGGACTTCAAGAGCCGTGCGCCAAAGCAAAACGCCAGCGTGGAAACGCCCGTTGGCACGGCGAAAGTGGTCGACTTGGACGTGCCGCGCGAGGTGATATCGCTCAAGGTGGACGGCGAGAAGCCCGTGAAGGTGCCGCTCGCCGACTTCGAGCCGCCCGAGGAAGGCATGACGCGCCCCAACCGTGTGGGTAAAGAGGCGTGGGAAGTCGCCACCACGCAGGCCGTGCTGGGCATTGCAGGCGAATCGACGTTCCTCACCTCCCAGTTCACGGGCCAGGACAAGCTGGCCGACCCCTCAAACGTGCGGCGCACGGGAACGAACAGCAAAAGCGGGCAGAAGCCGCGCAACGGTGCAAGCAAGAATGGCGGGTCCTCCGCCAGCAAGAGCGCACCCGCGCCCACCGAGGCGCGCAAGCCGCGGCGTCGCTCCACAAAGGTGGCGGCCGATGGCACCACGCGCCAGGTAGACGTGGGCGAGAGTGCCGAAAAGCGCAAGAAGCAGGGTAGCGCGGCCGCGGGTGCAAATGGCGCCGCTCCGAAGAAGCAGGGCGCGAAACGACCTGGTCAGGGCTCCAAGAAGAACGCACCGCGCGGTGGTGCGGCCGGTTCTGGCCCCGGGGCCGCGCAAGCGTCTGGAACTGCCAAGAAGCAGGGCGTGAAGGGAACGCAGGGTCAGGCCAAGCAGGGTCCGCGTCCCGGTCAGCGCTCGTCGGGCTTGCGCCAGGGACAGGCGGCGGCGCAGGTAAAGGGCGCGGGTGGCAACGGCGGCGGTGCCAACAACAACGGGGGCGAAGGTGGTCATCGCCGCGCGCGCCGGCGCAACCATCGCCCCAACAATGACGCGCCAAGTGCAGGTCAGGGCGGCGAGTCGTAATGAATATTGATTACGCGCTGCTCACCGACCTGTATCAAATCACCATGGCGCAGGGCTACTGGCAAAGCGGCAAGAACGCCACTGAGGCTTGCTTCCACATGTACTTCCGCGACTACCCGTTCAAGGGCGGGTTCGCGGTGGCGTGCGGCATGGCTCAGCTGGCAGAACTCGTAGACACCTTCGCGTTCTCGGAGGAAGACCGCGCATATCTGGCTTCGCTTGACGCGCCGGGCGGCGGTAAGCTGTTCGACCCTGCGTTCTTGGAGCAGCTGGCGGACTACCACCTGTCGGTGGACATTGACGCCGTGCCCGAGGGCACCGTGGTGTTCCCGCATGAGCCACTGGTGCGTGTGACTGGTCCCATCACCGACTGTCAGCTTATCGAAACCGCGCTTCTGAACTGCGTAAACTTCGAAACGCTTATCGCTACGAAGGCGGCGCGCGTGTGCTTGGCGGCGGGCTCGCCCGTGGCGGAGTTCGGCCTCAGGCGCGCACAGGGTGCAGCAGGGGGCGTGTGGGCGAGCCGCGCGGCGGTGGTGGGCGGCTGTGCCTCCACGTCAAACGTGCTGGCCGGCAAGCTGTTCGGCGTGCCGGTGTCGGGCACGCACGCGCACTCGTGGGTCATGTCGTTTCCTGATGAACTCACGGCGTTTCGCGCGTACGCCGAGGCATTCCCCAAAAACTGCATCCTGCTGGTGGACACCTACGACGTGGAGCAGGGCGTGAAGAATGCCATCACGGTGGGCCTGGAAATGCGCGAGCGCGGCGAGCGACTGGCTGGTATCCGCATCGACTCGGGCGACCTTGCGTGGCTCGCGAAGATGGCGCGGCGCATGCTGGACGAGGCGGGACTCACCGACTGCGGCATTGTACTCTCCAATGACCTGGACGAATACACCATTCAATCCATTCACGACGAGGGTGCTCAGGTGATGTCGTGGGGCGTGGGCACGAAGCTGGCCTGCGCGTTCGACCAGCCTACGCTTGGCGGCGTGTACAAACTTTCCGCCACGCGCGAGCCGGGCGAGGCCACGTGGCGCGACCGGTTGAAAATTTCCGAATCGGCCGCGAAGCTGACCACGCCGGGCGTGCTGGACGTACGCCGCTACTATCATGACGACGGGCGCATTGCCGGCGACATGGTGTTCGACGTGAACACGGGCGTGGGGGAGCGCGAGATTATCGTGGACCCCTCCGATGACCTGCGCCAAAAACGGCTTTCTGGCAAGCGATTCGAAACGCTGCTGGCCCCGCTGGCGCGCGAAGGCCGCACGGTGCTTCCCGCCGCAGGTCGCGATGCCATGGTGGCACGTGAGCGTGCGGCCGCTCAGCTGGCCATGCTCGACGAAAGTCAGAAGCGCATGCTCAACCCCCACACCTATCCGGTGGGCCTTGAATATGGTCTTTTTGAGCGCCGTCGCGAATTGGTTGCCCGCATGCGTGGTATTGCGTAGTTTAATGAGTGCACTGTAAGCCCGCGCCTCGCGCGCACGATCCCTCAAGGTAAGGTCGGTGACATGATTAGAATACTCACGGACTCGGTTGCCTCCATTCCCGCAGAAGACGCGCGGAAGGTGGGCATTGAAGTGGTCACGCTGTACGTGAACCGCGACGGGCAGGAACTCGCCGACTCGGATATCGACCTCGATGCCTTCTACGCTGACATCTACGACATGGTGAACGACATTCCCACGTCGAGCCAGCCTTCGCAGCACACGCTGGAAGGCCTGTTCGAGGACGCGGCGCGAGCGGGAGACGAGGTGCTGGGTATCTTCATTTCCACGGGGCTTTCGGGCACGTACGAGGGTGCCGTGCGCGCGGCGCGTGCGGTGAAGGCGCGCTGCATCGACTTCTCTTACGCGCTCATTGATTCCTCGTCGTGCGGCTATGACGAGGCGTGGCCGGTGTTCGACGCCGTGGCGGCGCGCGAGGCGGGCGAAGACTTGGCCGGATGCGCGCGGGCGGTGCTGCGCGGCATCGAATCCACGCGCTTTCTGTTCACGCCGGAGACGCTCACGTTTTTACAGAAGGGCGGGCGCATCGGCAACGCGGCGGCGCTTCTGGGTAACCTTATTCAGCTGTCGCCTGTGCTCACCGTAACCGACGGCTCAGCTACCACGCTGGCAAAAGTGCGCACGCGCAAAAAGGCGCTCGAGAAAATTGTGCAAACGTTCAAAGACGACGTGGAGGCGCACGGCTTGAAGAATGTGGTCGTGCACTATATTGGCGACAAGACGCCCGCCGTGGTGTGGGCGCGCGAAGTGATAGAACCGCTGTTGGGGCGCAGTGTGGACGTACTGCCCGTGAGCCCGGTCATCGGATTGCACGTGGGGCCGGCCGTGGGCATTGCTTACGAATGCGCGCACGCGCTGGCGGGTAAGCTGACCAGGCCGGTACAGGCGCGGCTGTGCACATCGTGACGGACGCGCAGCCTACACGCACCAACAATCAAACGCTGAAGGAGAGGGACTCCTCGATGGAATGCGCTTGCAATCTCATTATTGATTCGTGCTGCGATCTGCCTTTTGAACTGGTGGATCGCGACGGAGTGGAACTCATAGAGTTTCCCTATATTTTGAGTGATGGACAGCATGCCGACGACTTGTATCGTACCTCGTCGGCCCACGATTTTTACGAGGGCATGCGCAAGGGGGAAGAACCCACCACAGCGCAGGTGCCCGTGCCGGTGTTTCGCGATGCCTTTGAGCGCGCGGCGAAAAGCGGCGTACCCACGGTGTACCTGAGTTTTTCGAGCGGGCTTTCCGGCAGCTTTGATGCGGCAGCGCTCGTGCGTGATCAGGTGTTGGCCGAACATCCGGAGGCTGAGTTGCACCTGGTGGACACCCGGTTGGCGTCGGTCGCCGAGGGGCTGTTGGTGCATGAGGCGCTGAGGCAGCGCGAGCGGGGTCTCACAGCGCGTGAGCTGGCGCAGTGGGCCGAAGAGGCGCGCAACTTCGTGGACGCCGAGTTTATGGTGGAAGACTTGGAGGCGCTGCGTCGCGGTGGACGCATTCCGGGTTCGGTGGCCTACGCTGGCTCAAAGCTGGACGTGAAGCCCCTGCTCAATATTGCGCTCGACGGGAAGTTGTCGCTTTCCGGCGTGGCACGCGGACGCAAGAAGGGCCTCAAGCAACTTGCCGAGTACTTCGAGCGTCGGCGGGCAGAAAAGGGGCCGGGTCAGGTGGTTGTGGTGGCTCACGCTGATTGCGCGAAAGATGCCGAGCGCCTGAAAGAGGCGCTGGTCAAGGTGGACGACACCGTGCTCATTTTGGAGTGCAACATCGGGCCCGTTATTGGCTCGCACGTGGGGCCCGGCATGGTGGCCGTGGTATTTTGGGGCAACGACAAGCGCGAAGAGCTGTCGGTGGCCGATCGCATTGCCAAGAAAGTGAAGCAAAGTTAACATCCGCAGACGCGGGGAAGGCGTGCGGTGGTGCGCCTGGGAAAGGGACAGACGCATGGATAAGCGTTATGCATATAGCGGAAACGATACGGTGGGCGCTCTGGTGCAGACTGGCCTGTCCGCCGCGGGGTACACGCGCACGACCGACGTGGCAAGCGCGGATGTGGTGCTGACGTACTGCACGTCGCAGACGGCATTGGAAGATGCGTACTTCGACGAGGATGGCATCGTGCAGGCTGCGCGGCCAGGCACCTTGCTGGTGGATTTGTCTGCCGCCACACCCAGTTTCGCGCGCGAACTGAACGCGGTGGCTGTGGTGAGCGAGTTGGCGGCCGTCGAGGCCCCGCTGGTGGTGGCGAACGTGGCGCTGCCCGATGCCTTTGCCGACAAGGCGAACCTCATGTGCCTGGTGGCAGGCGAGGAAAAGGACGTTGCTGCCGCCCGTCCGTTGCTGGAAGAGTTGGCGGGAGACGTGCAGGAGACGGGTGGCTCGGGTTCGGCGCAGCTGGCGCGTGCGGCGTACACGCTGCAGGCGTCGGCGCAGATTATGTCTGCCATTGAGGCAGATGCGCTCTATCATGCGGTGCAGCGTTCGGCGTCATCGGTTGAAGGGCCGGTGGGACGCGCGGGTGCGACCTCGCCCGAGGCTGAACAGGTGCTTTCCGCAGTGAGCGAAGGGCGTTTTACCGGCACGTACACGGTGGAGATGCTGATGGCGGAGCTGTCTGCCGCACTCATGGCTGCCGATGACGTGGATCTTATTCTGCCGCAGGCCGAGGCGTGCTTGCATCTGCTGGAGCTTCTGGCCGTGATCGGCGGTGCCGATAAGGCCCCGGCTGCGCTTGCGCTGGTGTACGGCGAGGAAGCAGCCTGCGCCGAAAACGGCCTCGACTGGACCCGCGCCGAACAAGCCTACGGCGGCGAAGCCGACGAGGATGACGACTACGACTACGACGTAAACCCCGACGACTTCCCGGGAGGCTTCGGCGCCTATTCAGCCAACTGAGGCATTCCAAGTAGAGCACTGGAAGACGCCCCCTTCTTGTCATCCTGAGCGGAGGCGCGTAGTGCCGGAGTCGAAGGATCCCGTGTGGTGTCAACTGGGAATCTTCCTGCTGGCGCCTCACGGGATCCTTCGACTACGCGCCTACGGCGCTCCGCTCAGGATGACAAAAGGGGTGTTTCGCCAGATAGGGCGATATGTGTGGCTTGTTTTGGGGGTCGGTGGCTGTATGCAAAGTAATCAACTTACTTCTTGTGACGTGTGTCCGCGAGGGTGCGGGGTTAATCGCGCGGCGGGGGAGCGAGGGGTTTGTGGGGCTGGCGACACCCTGGTGGTGGCGCGCGCGGCCCTGCATTTTTGGGAAGAACCGCCAATCAGCGGGGAACGCGGCAGTGGAACGATCTTCTTTGCGCACTGTCCGCTGCGGTGTGTGTATTGTCAGAATGCGGTTATCGCCGCTGGTGAAGCGGGCCGTGCGGTCACGGTAGAGCGACTTGCGGAGATGTGTCTGGAGCTGGAAGCACAGGGCGCGCTCAACGTGAACTTTGTGACGCCCACCCATTACGCATGTGAAGCGCGGGTGGCAGTGGCGCAGGCGCGCGAGCGCGGGTTGACGGTTCCGGTGGTGTGGAACACGTCGGGCTACGAAACCGTGGAAGCCGTGCGGGCGAATGCGAGTACGGTGGACGTCTATCTGACTGACTTCAAGTATGCTGACGCGTGCTTGGCTGCGCGTTATTCGCAGGCACCCGACTACCCTGAAGTGGCGCTCGCGGCGCTTGATGAGATGGTGGCGCAGACGGGCGAACCGGTGTTTGACGAGGTGGACGGCCTGCCGCGTCTCGTACGCGGTACGGTGGTGCGTCACTTGATGCTGCCGGGGGCGCTGGAGGACTCCAAGCGCATCGTGCGTCTGGTGCATGAACGCTACGGGCGGCAGGTGTTGCTTTCGCTGATGAATCAGTACACGCCCGTGTTGGTTGATGCGGCCGCTGCGGGCAACAAGCGTGCGCAGATCGCGCTGGTCGAGAACCCCGAGTTGGCTCATCGTGTACCTGATGAAGACTACGAGCGTTTGCTCGATTTCGCCGATGAACTGGGCGTGGAAGACTACTTTTGGCAAGAAGGCGGTGCCGCCGAAGAAAGCTTCATCCCACCCTTTGATCTTACGGGTGTTTAAGAGTTCCGGCGCGTCACATCTACCCTCGCCAGAGGCGTTCGGGGGTGGTGGTTGGTGGGGCGAGGTCGGTGTCGGGGAGGTCTTCGTGCATCTCGACGATGTTTTTCCACAGGCGCTTGGGCATGAACTGGCGGCGGAGTTCGGGGTTGTAGCGTGCTTCAACGGCTACGGTGCGATAAAACCGTTTCCAGGCTGCTTGCATGAGTTGTTCGTCGGCGGCGCGGTCGGGCACGTTCAGCTGATCAGTGCGCACGAGATACCACTCGCGACCTTCGTACACGCCTGCGAGGTTATGCACCTCATCGTAGATGATGAACGGCTGAATGTTGAACCGCGCGCTAAAGTAGTCCATGAGCAGGGGCACCACCGACGCAGAGGGGTTGCAGCGCGCGAGCCACACCCCGTTCTCCAAGTGCTCGAAACGCAAAAACTGAATCATGCGGTGGCGCTCGTTGCCGACGGCGCGCACGAGGCGGTGCAAGGGAGCCACAGCAGGGTGCGCCAGGTCACCCAGTACGCTTCCGGAAGCCTTACCCGTGCAGCCAACGGAGGCTGGCCCGCCGCTGTCCACCGGGCCAGCGCACGAGCGGCGCTTGCGACATCCTGTGCAGTCGTGTGGACGATTGGCCGCCATCGCATAGCGAATGAACCGGTACACAATGGTGCCCGCCTCCGGGTCGTCGGAAAGCGATGCCCGCACCACAGCATCATAGGCACCGTGTCCGCCCGCCCGCTTGACGCCGCGCTGTACCCGCAGAGCGCGCTCCATGTCGGTCTCAATGAAACGCACTGTCTGTCCGAGGCGCGGCTGTAGCTGGCCGTCGCGCACAATATCCTGCGGATCCTCGTGGCGGGCATATGCCTCGAACACGGCTGAAAGCAAACCCTCAAGCGAACCATCATGCACATAAGCCACGTCAACAAGCGGCTCTTCGTGTGCAACGGCGGTTGCACCCTTCTTTTCCTCCCGCACAGCTTCCGGCACGCCTTTCTTCCTTTCGCGCACTCCTTTCACCGAACTGCTCCCACTCTCGCTCATGCACAAGCCGCCTGGGGTTCCTCTAAGGCCCTCTGCCAGCCGAACGTGCCATCAGAGGGAGCAGCGGGCGCGAGTAAGCTCTGCGGCCCCGACAGCTTCTCTCCGTGCGTGCTCACACTCCCGCATTTCTCGCCGCGTTGCACACTCCTGTCCGCCCCCGCGCCGCCGAGCAAACGCCCACCCTCCGCGCTGCTTACCCCGCCCGCAATGCGCGCTTTCTCGGGGGTCTCCACACTTTCGAAGAGGCTCATCTGGCCGGGGCAGGCTTTGTCGGCGCGTCGACCATGATTGCCGCCCTTCGGCGGCGCGGCCAGCTGCGCGCGTAAGCCTTCGCGCGAGAAGTCAACGCCTTGCCCCGCATAGGTGCCATTGCAGGTGATGAAGAAACGGGCGCGTTTGTATGCAATGCCCAACTTGCGCAGTTCGCGCTCGCCAAGCGTGGTGGCGCGTCGCGCTCGGATAATGGAATGTGCGCCGCGCACGCCAATGCCAGGCACGCGCAGAAGTGCCTCAAGCGGTGCCTTGTTCACCTCCACCGGAAAAAAGTCCAGATTGTTCAGCGCCCAGTTTGCTTTTGGGTCCACCTCGGTGTCCAAGAATGGATGCTCTTCGTCGATGATTTCGGTCACATCAAAACGGTAGAAACGTAGCAGCCAGTCCGCCTGGTAGAGACGGTGTTCACGGTTTAGCTGAATAGCATCGGTACCCGGCAGGCGCGCATCATCATTCACCGGCGTATAGGCGCTAAAAAACACGCGTTTGAGAGACAGCGTGCGGTAGAGCGCCGCCGACAAATTCAATATGTGGAAGTCGCTTTCAGGTGTTGCTCCCACAATCATTTGGGTGGACTGCCCGGCGGGTGCGAACGCGCGCTCCTTTCTCTTGGGCCGCACCTGTTTCATGTAGGTAGTTTCCTTACGCATGAGCGCGCGTGTGTCTTTGTCCACCGCAATGCTGTCGCGGATTTGCCGCATAGGCGCCAGAATATGTTGTTTGTCCTTTTCGGGCGCAAGTAAGCGCAGGCTAGCCTGCGAGGGTAGTTCCATATTCACGCTCAAACGATCGGCCAGATGCCCCAGGCGCTCAACTAATTCAGGTGAGGTGCCGGGTACGGCCTTCGCGTGGATGTAGCCGCGAAAACCGTGTTCTTCGCGCAGAAGAGAAAGCGTTTGTATCATCAGCTCGGTGGTATAGTCGGGGTTCTTAATAACGCCGGAACTGAGGAAGAGGCCCTCAATGTAGTTGCGACGGTAAAACGCGATGGTGAGGTCGGCCAGCTCGCGCGGCGAGAAGGCCGCGCGTTTCACTTCGTTTGACGAGCGGTTCACGCAATAGGCGCAGTCGTAGACACATACGTTGGTCATGAGCACCTTGAGCAGCGTTATGCAGCGCCCGTCGGCCGAGAAACTGTGGCAGCAGCCGGCCGCCACCGCGCTGCCGAGTTTGCCGCGACTCGCGTCGCGGTCGATGCCGGATGAAGTACACGCTACGTCATACTTTGCTGCATCAGCGAGAACCTCAAGTTTTTCGATAAGTTCCATGCGCACGCCCGTTCGCCAGATCAAATGTTCGCGAGAATGTTTGTTCGCCCACTATATAAGAACGCGCGTACGGTGTCAAGGGTGGGTTGATGAGGGGTTTGATCAGCATAAACGTCCGAAAAGGAGCTTGGTCATGCTTCCTATCGAACTGTCAACAGCGATAACGTTTCACGTGTGACAATCGGTGATGTCCCATCGAGGGGATGGGTATTTACCTCTGAGGAGAAAGGAAACGACATGGGATCAGACGAGCGGCAAAAGCCGAATACGTGCCGTGCTTCGGGGGGCCGGCCTTCGGCGGAGCGAGGCTTAGGGGGAAGGTCCCGCATGGGAAGAAAGGGGGCAGAGGCGGCCGTAGCTCAGCTTTTGGACGATTACCAGGCGGTGCTCGATGACATGGCGCGCCGCTATGGCTACGGCGAAGATCAGACACGCCGACGTTTCGCGGAATTCTCCGAAGAGGACTGGCTGCTTTGGGACAGCAGCATGGCACGCATCGATGCGGTGTGCCAAGTGCTTGAACTTTTGGGATACCGCGTGGCGCGTTCGGCCGAGGGGTACTGGGTGGTGCGTCGCTGCTGGCTGAACAGAGCAGTCTAAGAGAGGGGTGCTTACGTACACTGCCGCCCTTAAATGGTGGATATATTCGCCATTTTAAGTACGAGCACGAGTTTCTTTGCTATGCTTGACGAAGATTGTCGTGCGCCAGAAAACGGGATACACAGGGCTGGCACGGCTGCGAGTTCGGAGAAAGTGAGCGTATGTCGAGCACCGGCGACGGATCGCTATCGTTGGAGAGCCTGTTCGCGTTTGTGGATGGGCTTTCCGACGGTGGTGGCGAAGTCGAGCAGAGCGCCGTTGAAACGCGCTCGGGGGAGCCGCAGGGCATCTCTGCTGAAGAGGGGGTCGAAACGCCACCCCTCGCGCAAGCATACCCAAATGCGCCGGTGGAAGAGTTCGCGCCGCATCCGTATGTGAGCAAGGAAGCCCTGGTTGAGCATGTGTTTGAGCTTCCGCTCGAGGCAGGCTGGCCCGTTGTGGCACCGTCGAGCGCTGCGGATGAAGTGGCGGCGCCTGCTCCGGTTGCTGAAGTGCCAGAGGCGGTTTATGCCGAACAGCCCGTGTGGCATGAGGAAGTTGTTGTGCCGGCTAAGCCGGTGCCGGCTTCTGGAGCGCCTGCTGAGGCGTTGTCTGCGGTGCCTTCTGAGGCGTTTGTCGCGTCGTCAGCGGCTCCTTCTGCGAACCTGGCTGATTTGGTGGAGTGGCCCGCGTTGGCAGTGTCGCCGCCGGGAGAGGTGCTGGCGCGCCTTGCAGAAACCGTTGATCTGGTGGAACCTGCCGAGCCAGCTCCGGTCGCATCTTCGCCTGAGTCGACGCAGCCGATTGTGCTTCCCGAATCTGTGCGCGGTGTGCCGACGGCAGAGGTGTCCGTGGCGGCACCCACACCGGTGGAAAATCCAAGTGCGCAGGCAGTAGTGCCTGCTCAGGCGGCGGAATCGCCGTGTGCTGGTATGGTGGTGCCGGCGAAAAGTTCTAGCGTTCCGGCCCATGCTGCCGTGCGTGGCAAGCATGCGGTCGAGCCCGAGTTGGTGGAGCGCTCGCTGGCTGCTCCAGCACAGATTCTCTTTCCCGATGGGCGCCGCTCGTTGGAGGAGTTGCGGGCGTCGGTTGAAAGTCGGCTGGATGAGATTACGCGTCAGCGGCTGGAAGAGGGTGCGGACGGTACCGCCGCAGCGCCGGGGACATCGGCGGCTACGCAAGCGTCGCCCACACCTGCATCCACTGCGCCGCAAACTGGGACCGCGTTTGATGGCGCGCTCAGCGTTGAGAGCCTGGGGGCTGCGCTCGGCGTAGACTTGAAGGATGAGGCCGCTGCTGGTTCCGCCGCCACGCCGGAAAACGCCACCGCTAGCGCTTCGTCGCCTGACGTAGATGCGCACCCGCGCGGGTCCTCCGAGATCACCCAGCCCACGCCTGAGGAAGGCGAGGCGGGAGCGCCCGCCGACGCGGAGTCGAGTGCTCTCTTCGACGAGCCCCCGGCCAGCATCAAGGAAAGCATGCGGGAAGCTGAGACGCTTCATCGTCGCGGCTTCAAGCTGAAGGTGGCGGCGGGATGCGTACTGGGTGCTGTGGCCCTTGCCGGCACAGTGTTTGTGGTGTCCCAGTCGAGCTGGTTGTTCGACATGCTGTCGTCCGGTCCGGGGGTGTCTGCGATCACAGAGCAGAACTCCGGTGACGACAACCAGGCGTCGCATGAAACGGAAACGCCTGATGGCGACCCGGTTAACAAGGAGGTTCCCGTCACCAAAGACGGCTCAACAACGAACAAGGGCACCTCGGACGACAAGGGTAATTCAGGGTCATCCAACCCGAAGGGGGCAACCACGTCCGATGACAAGCGCGACCTCTCCGGCACTGTGGTGTATCGCTATACCACCACGAGCGCCGCTGATGAGCAGCGCACCACCACCGAAACGGTGACGTTTGGCCGCGATGGCCTGTGTGAGACGTCGTCGCTGGAAGTGGGCTTCCCCGACGCCGCTGCCGCCGAAACCTTCTTCGCCGACATGCAGCGCGACTTCGGCGCCGCCTATCGCGAAGGTGCGGTTGACGGCTCCACCGTCCGCGCCACGCTCGACGTCTCCGCCAACAAACTGGACCGCGAATCCTACGAAGACCAACTTCGCATCAGCGTAGACGACCTGGTCATCGTCAAGAAATCCTAGGCATAAAACTTAAAGCAACCCCCTTGTCATCCTAGCAGAGGCGCGAAGCGCCGCAGGCGCTACCCCCCCCCTTTTTTTTGCTGCGAAGCACCGCAGGCATCCCCCCCCCTGTCATCCTGGGCGGAGGCGGCGAAGCCGCCGTATTCGAAGGATCCCGAGCGGTGCCAACCGTAAGACTTCCTGCTTATCGCCGCTCGGGATCCTTCGACTCACTTCGCTCACTCAGGATGACAAGAGGGGTAAGTTGTGAAGAAGTTGTGAATTCGTAGGACTTGTGGCTGATTAGCTACAGCATGGCTGGGGAATATGTTCTACCTGCGGTTATGACCTTGGGCACTCGCGCTCTTTCTCGTGATGGGGGAGCGCCGCCGCCCTTCACAATCCCTCGTCGCGTGCTACTATGCCGAACATATCCCGCATTTGTGGGGTATGTGCATCGGGAAATGCACTGGCTTTTGGAGTAAAGGGACAAGGGAATGAATTTCAACCGTCGAGCTGTACGGCTCGGCAGGGCTGCGTGCGCAGTGACGCTTGCGTGTGCCCTGACGACCGGTACTCTGCCTGCTTTTGCGGGCACTGCTGAATCCGAAAACCTCCGGGGGGGGGGGCTTTCTGAGCCTCTAGCCCCGGAAACCTCTGACGCTTCTGGCGTGGAGGAAGTTACTGATTCTTCGAACTCGAGTGGTGATACTGCTCAGTTCTCCCAACAGGTCCCACTCGACCAACCTTCCAACGAAAACAAAAACGAAAGTACTCCTGCGCAAGCTGCGGGTACTTCTGATGTGTCCGGCCAGGTAGCTGGCACAGTCGTGTTGCCGGCTGATGCCAATGCGGTGTCTATCGTAAGCGATGGTTTTGTTTTCAAAATCGACGACACCACCAAAACCGCGACCCTTGTGGGTTCGGCTGCGACACCGCCCAAGGGCGACTTGTTGGTTCCGGCATCCATCACCAGCGGTACCTCCACCTACGAGGTAACTTCCATCGCGAAGGATGCGTTCGCGAAGTGCTCGGAACTCACCTCCGTGTCGCTCCCGGCAACCCTGCGCGAGGTGGACCCCGACGCAGTTGCTGGTTGCTCTTCTCTCAAATCAATCGCCGTGAGCGCCAAGAGCGAGGCCTTCGCCTCGCACAATGGCATGCTCTTCACCAAAGACTACTCGCGTCTCCTGCTCATTCCCGAGGGCATGGAGGGTGCTGCCAACATCCCCGGTTCTACTACTACTGTTCCCGCCCAGGCATTGTCCCGATGCTATCTTATGGGCTCCTCACTCACTGCCGGGGATGGCAGC
>DXGM01000004.1 GCA_019113915.1 Candidatus Gordonibacter avicola | reverse complement strand
CCCTTTCGCGCGAAGCGCGAAAATGCAGGTCAAGACTACCATTCTGCCCACTAACGACAACTAGGTACGTCAACTTCTGTAGGGATGCTCTCTAGAGCATCCGTTCGCGCGAAGCGCGAAAACGCAGGTCAAAGAGGGTTTTCGCTGACGCCGAAACGGGCACCAAGTGACTGCATGGGGGTGGCGTATATGATTATTGAAAAGGTAAGTATTTTAAGCACTCAGACGTACCGCGAAGTACAATAATCACGGTGCTTCGTCACCCGGGCAGCTTGAGTAGTAAGGAGTTGTCCTTTGGATATTCAAACTGTTATCGCGGTATGTGCGATCTTTTCCGTTGTGCTAGGAATCGTACGTTTGGACTCTAGAAAAAAGTGACGAACAGCGTTAGGTAAGTAACAAGAAAATAGGCCGGGTTTCCGCCTAAAGTCTCCCGGCCTTACCACAAAACGCTGCCCGGCTTGGCGGGGCACCGATTGCCTCATTTTAGCACGTCCACACCCCTCGTGCATCTCTGCAATTCATTCAGAAGTTATGGAGAAATGGTGAATATATGCAACTTGTAGGTGCGCCTACCTACGACTTATGATGGGTATGTTCTACCTGCGGTTATCTCCCTTCGCACCCAGCGTTCCTCCCGCACTCGGCAAGCACGGCCACCCTTCACATTCCCGTATCGCGTGCTACTATGCCGAGCATATCCCGCACTATGCGGGGTACGTGCATCGGGAAATGCACGTTTGTGAGGATGTAAAGGGACAAGGGACATGAATCGTTTAGACCGAACTTCGCGGTTCGGCAGGACGGCGTGCGCAGCTATGCTCACGTTCGCTCTGGCGACCAATCCGCTGCTTGCATTTGCAGGCGAACCACCAACCACTGAAAACCTCCGGGGGGGGGGGGCATTCTGAGCCTCTAGGCGTTTGGTATGAACCCCACTCCACCATGAGCGATGGCGAAAATGCCGACGCAGACAAAAATGGCGAAGGTGCGGAAAGCGCCGCGCCGTCAACTCCGGGCGAGACTGCCCAGATCATCCAGCAGGTTGCACTCGACCAGCAATCCTCATCCAATAACCATGGCGAACAGCCCGACGTATCGGGCTCTGCAATAACGCCTAACCAGACGGGCACCACAGGTGTACCCTCAACCGACCAGGTAGCAGGCACCGTCCCGCTGCCCTCAGGCTCTGCCGAGGGCATCACCTCCATCGTAAGCGACAGCCTCGTCTTCGAAATCAACGCTGAAGCCAATACGGCAACACTCGTTGGTTCAGCCACCACGGCACCCAAGAGTGACCTCTCCATTCCGGCCTCCGTAACCAGCGGTGCCACTACCTACGAGGTAACCGCCATCGCCAAGAACGCCTTCGCGAACTGCCGGGAGCTTACCTCACTCTCACTTCCCGCAACCCTGCGCGAGGTAGACCCCGACGCTCTCGCTGGCTGCCCCTCGCTCAAATTCATCTCCGTCAGCTTCAAGAATGACACCTTCGCCTCATCTGACGGCATGCTTTTCACCAATGACTATTCGACACTCCTGCTCATTCCCGAGGGCAAGGAGGGCGCCGCCACAATCCCCGGGGAAACATCTTCTGTCCCCGCCCAGGCATTTTCCCGATGCTTGGGTATAGCATCACTCAGAACCGGGGATGGCGGCGCCGAACTCAAAGCTTACAACGGGATGCTGTTTAGCAAGGACTTAAAGACGCTGCTTGTGTGCCCCGCAGGAGCGGGCAGTGCTGCGGTGCTTCCTGCTGAGACGGAAGCTATCGGCGAGTACGCACTCGCTGGTTGCAAGAACCTCGCGTCGATCACTGCACTGGGGAACGTGCAAACCATCGAATCCACTGCATTTGCTGATGAAGCCAAGACTTCCGCTGTAGTCGCACTCCCAGCAGGGGAGAACTACGACGCTCGCAAGTCCGTCTGGGAGAAAGTCGGCTTCCAACACTTTGCCGAGCCGGCCCAACCTGGAGCAACTACGCATCCGGAATCCAATGACGCTGAAGCCGCAAGTGGCCTGACATTCACGCTGCAGGACGATTACACTCTCTCAGTCGCCTGGGAAGGAATAGCCGATCCGGACGCCACTCTCGAAATCCCCGCATCCGCCGAGATCAACGGCGTGACCTACCAGGTGAGCACCATCGCTCCCAACGCCTTCACCAACCGAGCCTCACTTACAACCGTAAAGCTCCCATCAAGCGTGACCTCCATCGGCGAAGCTGCCTTCGCAGGATGTGCCAACCTGACCACCATTGAACTCCCCGACACCCTGCAAGCCATCGGCGGTCGAGCCTTCGAAGCTACCGCCCTCACCGACGTTTGGCTTCCCGCCAATATCGCAACCATAGGTCCTCGTGCCTTCGCCGCCTGTGAGTCCTTGACGCGTATCGTCGCCCTCAACACCCCCGAGGTAGCCGACGATGCCCTCGCCGCCTGCGCCAACCTCTCCATCTACTGCCCCTACAACGTGGAGGGCACCTACCCCTGGAACCTAGGCCTTCTCGCCAACAACAACCACCTGATGCCCTACGGCCTGTCACTCCCCGAAGAGCCCCTCATCCTCGAAGTAGGCCAACAAGCCAACCTCTTCGAGAATGCCCTCTACGAAGTCCCCGAAGGCTGCACCCTCAACTACTCCTACGCCGCCAAACCCCTCTCAGTAGAAAACGGCATAGTAACCGCTAAATCAAAAGGCACCTCCGAAGTAACGGCAACCCTTACGCTTAATGGACAAGAGTTAGCTAGTGCAACTCGCTCGCTTGAGGTAATTTCTACCCAAAACGTTATTCCCGGTGCATCATTCCGCACCCTGCATGAAGGTATTGACAAAGATATCTCTCTCTTGGCTACAGGCTGGTCAGATGGCTCGTTTAAAATCGGAAATCTTACCTATAGTGTTCTTTCCGAAGATCTTAAGACCGTTGAGATTGCTAAATGCGACAGTACTGTAACTGGATCTGAAGTTATTCCCGCGAGTGTGAACGGGTATTCTGTAACAACCATCGGGATTAGAGCTTTTTCCTATTGCAATAAACTTACGTCAATAGAAATACCCTCCTCTGTAATAAGTATCAGAACCGAAGCTTTCGGTGGGTGCTCTTCACTCGTTTCCGTTGTTATTCCGGACTCTGTAACGGATTTTGGGGTTTCTGCTTTTCGCGGTTGTACTTCTCTTTCCTCAGTTACTCTCGGAACTGGCATTAGTGAAATATCTGCATACGCTTTTGAGGGGGATGCAAATCTCGGGGCTATCTACGCAAGAGGGAACATTACCTATATAGATGGTAGTGATGCTTTTTACGATGTGAACAAAACTCAAGTGAAGATCCATTTGTTGGCAGACGCAGATAAGACTGTTTGGACAAAAAAAGGATTCTCTGTCTCAAATCTCATCACTGCATACAAGCTATCTTTCGACGCTCAAGGTATATACACAGTGCCTTCTTCCTGGCAGCTTGTGGACGGAGGTGTAAAGATTGTAGAGCCTGCGGGCAAGCCTAGTAAGACGGGGTACTCTCTGAATTGGTATCAAAACGCTGCAGGAACGGGGGCGGCGTGGAATTTCTCGACTGATGTTATGCCATCGAAGGATCTCAATCTTTGCGCTAAGTGGTCACCTAATACCTATACCCTTACGTTTAACCAGGTCAATGGTTCAGGTGGTAGCACGTTCGCAACGGCCACTTTCGACGCTGCTCTGCCCGGCATTACTATCCCCTTCAAGTCTGGCTATACATTTCTGGGTTACTACGATCAGCAAAGTGGTGGTAACCAGTATTACAATGCGAGCGGTGCGGGGACGCGCACGTGGGACAAAGCGTTGAATACTACCCTGTATGCCCAATGGAAAACAAACACTCACACGGTTACCTTCGATGCTAATGGCGGTTCGGGTGGAACTGCTCAGAAGGTAAACCACGATGCAGTGGCTATCGAACCCAACCCAAGCCCCACGAAAGACGGCTACACCTTTGCAGGCTGGTACACTGACGCAACCGGTGGTAACGTGTGGAACTTCTCAACAAAGATCACAAGCGACAAAACCATCTACGCCCACTGGACGGCGAAGCCCTACACTATTAACTATACCCTTGCCGGTGGCTCAGTGAGTAAGCCCAACCCGACTACCTACACTATAGAAACCGCCGACTTCACGCTGACAAACCCCACCAAGTCTGGCTACACCTTCGCAGGCTGGACAGGCACAGGCCTCACGGGTGCTCAAAAAAGCGTTACGATTGCTCAGGGTTCAACGGGCGACAGGTCATACACTGCAACCTGGACTGTCAACAAGTATCAAATCACCTTTGACAAAGACGGCGGTACTGGTGGTAGCGGTAACGTGGAAGCTACCTTCGGCGCTGCCATGCCACAGATTCAACTTCCCTCCAAGGACGGTTACACCTTCCAAGGCTACTATGATGGCACGACCCAATACTACAACGCCGACGGCTCCAGCGCTAAGAACTGGGACAAGGATGGTGTTGTCACCCTGAAAGCTCACTGGAAGGCAAATACCTACACCGTGAAGTTTAATCAGGATGGCGGCGAAGGAGGCGACGCCTTTGTCACGGTCACGTTCGGCGCTGCGATGCCACAAACCAAAGTCCCCACTAAAGATGGTTACACCTTCGCTGGCTACTTCGATGATAACAACAAGCAGTACTACGACGAGAAGGGCATAAGTAAAGCTGACTGGGACAAAGACACCGACAACGTGATCCTCAAAGCTCACTGGACGTTGCAACTTAACTTCACTTTTCCTACCGCTGCTCTTATTCAGGTGGATGCCTCGGGTAACGTCACAGGCCAAGACCTTGAGTTTGAGTCCACCTCAGCTGAGGCTATTAAGGTGACCTCGGTTATCAGCACACAAGCACAGGGTGCTCCTTCGCTTTTTGCTAATGATGCAACCTTAAAAGGTGTTCGTGTTTTGCTTACTCCTCTCACGGGTTTGGGAGCGCAAGTGAAGGTTCCTCTTTCCACGTCAGCACAAGGTGAACCCATTACTGATGGCTGGACAATCGCAGCCAACTCCCAGCTCTCTGTTGCTTTCAGTCTGTTTCTTCCCGAAGGTGCTCAGTTCAACTATCTCGCAAACGATGGCCAGGCTCATATTGCTAACTTTTCCTACGAGGTGAAGGCGGCGAAAGCGTCTTAACCTCACCATCCCAGCTTGCGGCGGAGACCACCCGCTCCGCCGCAAGTTCTCGGGCGCGTCTTATATGGTGATAACAGGATATCCGCTCCGCGCGGGAAGTGTGACGCGCTTCGCGCTGGCGATTACGCCGTGTGACACGTAAAGTGCTTCAAGATGGCACAGATCGCCGTTTAAGTACGGATTTTGCGCCTCTTAGAATCGCTATCTTTTTGCTATCATTAAAGAAACGCCTGTTCGCTATTTTGTATGCCTGGTTTTGGGGCTTCCAACCCGTACACAAACGCGATTTTGTGCCGATTTTGGGCATGGCTCTTGCACAGCGGGGAGGAAAGCTGATTGATTTGGTCTTCAATAATGAAAATGGCCGGGGGGGGGGGTAGCTCTGGGTGAAACCTCCCTACACTTCTCCCAACTCGCGTTGCCAGTCGAAGTCGGGTGGGGGTGTGGTGGGGAGGTTATCGGTGTCCGGACCAGTCGCGTCGTGGCCGTCCCATTGGCAGGACTCCATGTCGACATGCTCGTTATCGGCGAAGGTCACGCCCTCGGCTTCCAGCATTTCGCGCTGGATGTCGGGGCCGCCGAAGGCGTAGCCGCGGCAGAGGCCGCCGTCTTTGAACACCACGCGGTGGCAGGGGATGTGGTTCACCTCGGCACCCGGGTCGGGGTTCGCGTGTAGCGCGTACCCCACGTAGCGAGCGGATCGCGGCGCACCCACCAGCCTCGCCACCTGGCCATACGACGCCACCGTGCCGCGCGGAATGCGCCGCACCACCGCAAACACCTTGTCCGAAAACTCTCCCACAAGCCTTCCTTTTCCCGCTCATATCTCGCTATCTTATCGTTCCTTAGTATAAAGTAAGGCGCTTCCCCCGTCGGCCAGTAAAGTAGTGCCGGGGGCTTCCCTTTTCCCTCCGCGGCCTTTATGCTGGTTCGAGAGAGCACGCTTCGTGGGGTATGGGTAACGAGCAGGGGGTTTACATGAGGACACATGGTAACCGTCAACCAGCTAGTTCCGGGGGTACGGCACCGCTTGCCCTTCCTGTCATTGGAGCAGCGGTCGAATCCGGCGCGCCCGACCTGATAGATGCCGAGGCATTGGCCGACATGCAGGCGTTCAACGACCTCAAAGCGAAGCGCAAAAAGCAGCGGAAGAAGAAAATCATCGTGGCGGCCGTCTCCGTTGTGGTGGTGGCTGTCATCGGGGTGGGCGCGTTCATGTGGTACTCCGCCGACCAGGCGGCGCGCGCCCTAGAAGAAAGCGGGCTGCAAACCGGCATGGTCGAGCGCGGCACGTTCGAGGAAACGGTGTCCGCGTCGGGCAACCTGCAGCCGGTGGCCTCGGTCACGGCCACGCCCGAGGTGGATGGCATCGTGGGCGAAGTGCTGGTGGCGGTGGGTGACCGCGTCGAGGCTGGTCAAACGCTGTTCACGGTGGTGAACGCTGACTTGGACAAGGCCGTCGCCCAGGCAGCCCAAGGCATCGAACAGGCGCGCAACGGCGTGGCCCAGGCGCAAGCTTCGCTTGACGACGCCTATCGCGCGAAGGAAGCCGGTCGCGTCGCAGCGGCGCAAGCGCAAGCGCAGGCCCAGGCCCAGGCCGCAGCAGCCGCAGCAGCCGCCGCCGACCCCAACCTCGCGTCCTCGCCCGACTCCCAACCCGCCTCCTTCGAGGCTGCCCCCTTCGACGAAGGCAGCTACGACTCAGCCATTCGTCAGGCAGAGCTCGGCGTTAGCAACGCGAACCTGGCCCTGCAAAGCGCCCAAGAGGCCCATGCCGAGGCAGTGGCTCGCGCGGACAAGCGCATCGTGAAGGCGGCCATCGCCGGCAGCGTGGTGGCCGTGAACATCGAGCCGGGCAAGGCGCTTGGCGGCGCGCAGGGCTCGCCCGTCACCGCCCCCGTGCAAATTGCCGACTTATCCCAGATGACGGTCTCAATCGGCGTGAACGAAATCGACATCCTTAAAATTTCCGCCGACCAAGAGGCCTCGGTCACGTTTACCGCCGCGCCCGACCTCACGCTGCCGGCGAAGGTGGTCAATATCGCCACCACTTCGACGGGCTTCACCGACGGCTCAGCCGGCATGTACGGCGGCCCCGGCGGCCCGGTCACCTACACCGTGAAGCTGCTCATCGCCCAGCCGGACCCGCGCCTCAAGCCCGGCATGACGGCGAAAGCCACCATCGTCACCAAGAAGGTGGAAGACACACTGCTTGTGCCCATTTCCGCCGTGCAGTTCGACGGATCGGACAAAGGCTTCGTCCTCGTGCTCACCGATCCCGAAACGCAACAGGTGGAACAGCGCTCCATTGAAGTGGTGGCGTCGGACGGCCTGACCTCGGCCGTGAAGGGTATGCTGAAAGAAGGCGAGCAGGTGGTGGTATCTGGCATGCCGGCCGACTTCGCGCCGGGCGGCTCCACTCCCGCGGGTGCCGTGGCCGACGTTGCTGCTGGTGGCGGCGCCGTTGTGGTAGGCTAGCGTTATGCCGAAGGTGGTCGAAGCATACGATCTGCACCGCATCTACGAGAGCGCCTCGGGCTTCACGCATGCCTTGCGCGGTGTCTCACTCGCCGTTGAGCAGGGGGAATTCCTCGCTATCATGGGGCCTTCTGGTTCGGGTAAGTCCACGCTCATGAACCTGCTGGGTTGCTTGGACACGCCTACGCGCGGCCGCTACCTGCTGGAAGGGGTGGACGTGGCCGCGTACCGCGAAGACGAACTCGCCGAAGTGCGCGCCACGCGCCTCGGGTTTGTGTTCCAGTCGTTCAACCTGCTGCCGCGCGCCACCGTGCTGCGCAACGTCATGTTGCCACTGGTGTACACGGCCTGCCCGCGCAAGGAACGCGAACTGCGCGCCCGCGCGGCGCTGCGCAGTGTGTCGCTGGACGAGCGGCTGTACGACCACCGCAGCAACGAGCTATCCGGCGGCCAAATGCAACGCGTGGCCATCGCTCGCGCGCTCGTGAACAACCCGGCGCTCATCCTGGCCGACGAACCCACGGGAAATTTGGACACCGCCACGGGCGAGATGGTGCTCGAAACGTTCAGCCGCTTGCGCGACCAGGGGAAAACCATCATCCTCATCACGCACGAACCCGATGTGGCGGCCCACGCCGACCGCGTCATCCACATTCGCGACGGCCGCCAGTGGAACGCGAACGGCACGGCCCCCGTGGTCGTCCCTGCCGCCCCCGCCGCGCCGGCCCCCGCACCCATCGCTCAACCAGGAGGTTCCCAATGAAACTCGGCGACCTCTTCTACGAAACCTGGCACGCGCTGGCCGCCAACAAGGGCCGCTCGTTCCTTACCATCCTCGGCATCGTCATAGGCATTACGGCCGTCATCGCCATGACCTCGCTCATCGCCGGCGTGCAGAACATGCTCATGGGCGAACTCGGCCTGTCGCAGGCGCGCCAGGTGTCCATCAGCGCCTACACTTCCACAGGCATGACGTTCGAAGACCTCGACAAGCTGAAAGCCGGCATGCCTGACTACGAGATACTCACCGGCTCCGCGTACGCGTCGGCCGAAATCACCCTGGCCGACGGCCAGAAAAGTTACTTCAGCCTCATCGGCGTGCGTCCGGACTACTTCGCGGCGAATGGCTCGCGGCTGAAAGAGGGCCGCTTCTTCACCGACAGCGAAGAGCGCAATGGCGCGCGCCTCATCGTGGTGAACGGCGACTTCGGCCTGCAGCTGTTCGGCAGTGCCGACGTGGACATGCTGGGCAAATCCGTGCGGCTAGGCAACGACGACTACACCATTGTGGGCGTGCTGGAAACGTCGTCGTTCATGGGCGGCGCGCCGCTGTTCGTGCCCTTCACCACGGCGCAAACGCGCCTCGACGGCGAGCGCAGCATCTCGCAAATTGTTGGCTTCGCGCGCGAAGACACCGATATGGAACAGCTCGTGGAGTCCACGCGCGATTACGTCGCCCGCTACCTCAATGTGGAGCCGGAGAACGTGGGCGTGTACTCGCTCGACTCCGCCATCAAGCAACTGGAAACCACCATTGCGTCGTTTTCCCTGCTCATGGGCGCGGTGGCCTCCATCTCGCTGTTCGTGGGTGGCATTGGCATTATGAATATGATGCTGACGAACGTGACCGAGCGCATTCGCGAAATTGGCCTGCGCAAGTCGCTCGGCGCGCGGCGGCGCGACATCACGAAGCAATTTTTGCTGGAAGCCATCATGCTGTGCGTGACGGGCGGCGTGTTTGGCATCGTGTTCGGGTTCGCGGCCGCCTGGGGCCTCAGTGGCGTGGTGGGCGCGGTGCAGCCCGGCATGTCCCTCACGCCCGTGCTTGCGCCCGAGGTGGTGGCCGGGGCGGTAGGCGTGTGCGTGGCCATCGGCATTGTGTTCGGGTATTATCCCGCGCGCCGCGCCGCGAAGCTGGATCCGGTGGAGTCGCTCAGGTACCAGTAGGCCGCATCGCGCGCGAGACGCATGGGTGAAGTGGGGAAGAGACGCGAAGGTGTGTGAAGGCGCGAAGGTGCCTGCCGCACGGCGTTTTCCGCTTGCTCCCTGGTGGGTATTCCCAACCTGCGTGCGGCGAAACGATGGTAAAATGCCTCAGACATGTTGATTGGCTACGACAGGAGCGCCGGGCGCGGCGCCGGGATGCCCACAAGGCAGCCCGAGGGGAATGCGGGTGCGAATCCCGCGCTATACCAGTAACCGTAAACGCTGATGAGCGGACAAAGACAGCGCGCGGCAGCGCTGCCCCGTCTCAGATGACGCAAAGTCGGAACACCTTCCCGTCATACCTCGAGGCCCTGGAAAGAGAGGTTCCGATGACCATCGGTTCTTCGCTCGCGCGCTCGGCTGCGGCCGCCGCGAGCACTCCCCGAAAACTGTTTCACCTGCTGCTTGCCTGCGTGCTGGCGGTGTCGCTCGCGCCGAGTGCGGCGTGGGGCGCGCCGGATGCGGAAGCGCCCGCGGATGCGCTGAGTGCTGAGGCCCAGTCCGGATCCCAGCCCGGATTAGAACAGTCGGATGGCGAAAAGCCCGCCGACGAGCCGCCCGCGGAGGAAGTGCTGCCTCCGGTTGGGGAAGATGCCGCTGGTGAGAGCGTGGGCGATGACGCTGCTTCGCCGGAAGAGGTGCCTGCTTTGGGCGACGCACCCACGGAGGGTGAGCAGCCGACGCTTTCGCCAGCCGAACCCACTGAGCCCACGGAGGAAGGCGCCCCGGCGGAAGGCGGGGCCGAAACGCCCGCGCAGAAGTCGGCCGAGGGTGAACCCACCGACCTGTTAGAAGCTTCTCCCATTGCGGTCACTGGCTCCGTGGTAGGAGTGGACGCAAACGGCGCGCCGCAAACCTGGGCCGCGCCAACGTCCCTCACGCTAAATGAAGGCGCCACGGCGGCTGACCTTTCCGAAGCGCTGTTTACCCAGGCAGGTCTCACGGCCGACACGGGCGAGGGCGCGTACGGCTGGTATCTCAATTCCATCACTCCGCCGCAGGGCGGCGACCCGCTGGGCTCCCGCGAGACAACGCCCGGCTCCGGCATCTGGGAGTACTGGCAGCTGTTCGTGAACGGCGAGTACGCTCTCACGGGTGCGGGTGGCATCGTGCTGCAAGCGGGCGACCAGGTAACCTGGTGCTACGGCTCGGACGGCACCCTGCCTGGCCAAGTGGCGGCATCGTGCCAAGTCATCGGACTGGATGCCAACGGTACCTCGCAGGTGTGGGCACCCGCCTCCACGCTGACCATGATTGAGGGCGAAACGGCCGCGGATCTCACGGAGCGCGCCTTCGCCGCTGCGGGCCTCACGGCTGACACGGGCGTGGGCGAGTGGGGCTGGTATCTCACGTCCATCACCTCGCCCTTTGATGCGAGTCTCACGCTGGGGTGGGATCAGGCCACCGGGCGTTACTGGCAGCTGTTCGTGAATGGCGAATACTCCCTGACCAGCGCGGGCGACTACGTGCTGCAAGCGGGCGACGAAATTGCGTGGTGCTACGCGGCCGATGGCGAGGGGCTTCCCACCCCCGGCGAGGTGGTTCCCAACCCCGACGCGCCGCGCCCCAACTTCGACTCCGCGTGGCCAGGTTTTGCGGGCGGTGTGGTGGAGAACCGCCCGACTCCCTCTGAGTCGGCCGATCTTGCCTGGTCATACGGCTACACAGAAGGCGCAGGTACGGTGGGCGCGTCCGAGCCGCTTGTGGTGAATGGCGACGTGTATCTGGTGGTGGCCAACGAGTTGCGCAAGATTAGCGGCGCCACGGGCGAGGTGCTGGCGCGCACGCCGCTCGGCGGTTCTATCTCGTACTGCTGCCGCCCGGTGTATGCCGGCGGCATGGTGGTGGTGCCCGTCGACGACGGCAGTCTGGCAGCGTTCACCGCGGACGCGCTTGTGTGCGTATGGAAGACGCCGGCGCTTCCCACCGACGGGTTCAACAACTCCTATCAGGCGCTTTCGTCGCTCACGGTGAGTGAAGGCTGCGTGTATGCCGCGTTCACCATGGTGGGCGCGGGCGGCGTGGGCACGGTGGGCACGCTCGTGTGCACGCGCCTGGCGGACGGCGCGGTGCTGTGGACGCGTACGACGGGTGGCGCGGACGAGGGTCCGGGTGGCTACTACTGGGCGGGCGCAGCGGCATCGGGCGACGACGTGCTTATTGGTGGCGAAGCGGGCGCAGTACAGCTGCTGGATGGCACCACGGGCGAGGTGCGCGCGTCGGTTGACCTGGGAGCACCGTGTCGCGCGGGCATTGTTTCGGCTGGCGATGGGGCGTATCTTGCCGTCACGACGGACGGACGTCTGCATCGCATCGTGCGCGCGGGCGATGCGCTTATGCTCACGGGTTCGGTCGCCTTTGCCACGTCGTCGAAGTCGACGCCCGCGGTGGCGGCCGACAAGGCGTTCGTGTGTGGTGTGGATAGCGAATGGTATGGCACGCTTTCGGTCATTGACCTGGCCACACTCACCGTGGAGCGCACCGTGCGCGGCACGCTGGGTGAGGCGCTGAGCTCTCCCTTGGTGTCGGTGGGCGCGAACGGCACGTACGCCTACTTCACCTGCAACGGAACGCCGGGCGGCGTGTTCAGCTACCGTGTGGGCGATGCTGCGGCCCACGAGCTGTTCGTGCCGCAGCAGGACAAGCAGAACTACTGCATGGCGTCGGTCGCGTCCGACGAGTTCGGCAACCTGTATTACACGAACGACTCCGGTACGCTGTTCAAGCTGGTGGCCTCCCAAGGCGGCGCGGGTCAAGAGGGTGAAGGTGGCGAAGGCTGGGAAGGCGGCGCTCCCGGTACGGGTGACGGCGACGGCAACACCGGTGGCAACGGTACGCCCACGCAACCTGGGTCGGTCACGCCTGGTGCGCGCAAGCCCCTCGGTGGCACTATTTCGGCAACCCACGCGCCGCTGTCACAGAAAACGGACAAGGCGGACGCTTCCAAGAAGGAACGCATTGCGTCAACGTCGGTTGATTCTGCACCCGCGAAGTCCGAAAGTGGCACGGCAACCAGTACGTCTGCCGCCGGTTCCGAAGACACGGGCGCAGCCAACGACGCGCCGTGGACGGCAACGGTCGTGAACCCCTGGGCTGTCGCCGGTATTGCCCTTGGCGTGGTAGGCCTTGCGGGCGCGGTTGTCGCGTTCGTGCGCATGCGTCGCAAGGAAGGGGGCCGCGCCTAATGGAACGCGACGAACGCAAACAGGAAGCATCGCAGGCCGACGAGGCACTGCGCCAGGCAACCACGGCGGCGGCCAGCGACCCCGCTCCCGCTGTAACCAGCGACAAAGCTCCCCAGCCAAAGCGGCCCGCATCGCGCGTGCTCATCGCGGCAGTGGCGGCTCTCTCGGTGGTGCTCATTGGCGCGTCCTCGCTGTTCCTGTTTGCTCCGGCAGATCAGTCGAACGCAGGGTCGGCCCCGCCGACACCCAGTCAGTCTGCCCCCGATACTGCCGACCACAAGGCGCGCACGGAAGTTCCCGCCGCGTCACAAGACGAAGCGTCCTCAGACGGCGGCGCGGACAAAAACGCTGGGTCATCCACGGGAGCAGCTGATTCAGCAACCGATGGTGCGCCTTCTTCCGCATCTGATGCCGCGCAGAATCACGCCTCCAACCCAAGTACCCCTTCCACTACACCGCCTCCCGCGCCTGACCCAGCCCCAGCTCCGCCGCAGGCTGCCACGGTCACCGTCACGGTGTCGGTGGAATCTTCCGCGGCGGGCGGCCCGGTGTCCGGTGGCACCACGGTCACGTTTAACCAGGGCGCAACCGTCTACGACGCGCTTATGGCCTGCGGTCTTTCGGTGAACGCAAGCAACTCTGCGTTCGGCGTGTACGTGAACGCCATCGGCGGCCTCGCGGAAAAGGAGCACGGCAGCGCAAGTGGCTGGGTGTATACCGTCAACGGGGCCGACCCTGGCGTGTCCTGTAGCAGCTGTGTACTGAATGACGGGGATGACGTGCGATGGTTCTACGTCGTGTAAGCGCCGAACGGGTGATGCCGTGAAGCCCACCGCGTTCGACCTTTTCCATCCCGCCGTGGCGCTGGCCTACTTCGGCGTGCTGCTCATTCTAGGGATGGCGGCGCTGCAGCCGGTGTATGTGCTGGTCACGTTCGTGGCCGCGCTCGCGTATGCGGTGGTGCTGCGCGGCGCGCGGGCGACGGCACGCACGCTGGCGTGGCAGCTGCCGCTCGTTGTGGTGGTGGCGCTCGCAAACCCGCTCTTCTCCGCGTCGGGGTCAACGGAACTCTTCCGCATCGGCCTGCGCGCGTTCTACCTGGAGAGTTTCGTGTTCGGCGCGTGCATGGGCCTGATGCTGGCCTCCATGCTGCTGGTGTTGTCGAACGCCTCGCACGTGCTCACATCCGACAAGGTGCTCGCGCTCTTCGGCAACGTCGCGCCCACGGTGGGCCTTATGCTGTCGATGACGGCGCGCCTCGTGCCGCAGTTCGTGCGCCGCGGGACCGATATCGCCGCGACGCAGCGGGCTTGCACGGCGGCCCAGGGCTCCGGTGGGGAAGGGAACGTGAGCGCACAGGGTGAGCGCGGGGGACGCGGGAAGCTCGAGAAGCGCGCGCTCGTGCGCGACAACCTGCGTCTGACCTCGGTGCTTATGGGGTGGAGCATGGAAGACTCGCTTGAAACTGCCAGCGCCATGAAGGCGCGCGGTTGGGGGGCGGGTGCGCGGCGCACCACGTACACGCGCTACCGCTTCCGCACGCGCGACGCGGCGGCGCTTGCGGTGGGCGGCGCGCTGGCGCTCGCGGCTGCGGTTGCCGCGTGGGTTGCGTGCGCGCAGTTTCGCTTCTACCCGACTATTGAAGGTCTTGCTCCCTGGTGGAACTACCTCCCGTTTGTCCTGTTCGCCGCCCTGCCGCTGATTATGGAAGCAGTGGAGAAGGTAAGGTGGCGTTTATGAGCGCGCAGGATGCCCCGTTCGCCCTCGAGGCATGCAACTTCTCTTTTCAGTATCCGGACGCCGCCGCCGGCATCGGGCCGCTTGAGTGGCGGGTGGAACAAGGTGCGTTTCAGCTGCTGGTAGGCGCAACGGGCAGCGGCAAAACCACGCTTCTGCGCTACTGCAAGCCCGCCATCGCACCGGCGGGGGAGCAGGGGGGCACGCTCACCTTCTTTGGCTGCCCCGTGGGTGACCTCAGCGAACGCGAATCTGCGGAAGCCGTGGGTTACGTGTCGCAGAGCCCCGAGAACCAAATCGTCTGCGACACCGTGTGGCATGAATTGGCCTTCGGCCTGGAAAACCTGGGGCTTCCGCCCCACGAGATGCGTCGACGGGTGGCGGAAGTGGCGCACTTCTTCGGCATTGAGCCGTGGTTTCGCCGCGCCGTGTCTGACCTCTCGGGCGGACAAAAGCAGATGGTGACGCTGGCAAGCGTGCTGGCTCTGCAACCGCGCGTACTCCTGCTCGACGAGCCCACCGCCCAGCTTGACCCTGTGGCCGAGAAAAACTTTCTCCACGCCCTCTTCCGCGTGAACCGCGAACTCGGCATCACGGTAGTGGTGGCCACTCACGCCCCCGAATCCATGGCCCCCTACGCCACCAACGCCGTCGAACTGCGCGCCGGGAAGATTGCGCCGGTGCCCCTAGAGCGTTTCGCATCTCAATCTTTAGCCATTCCGCCCATGCGGAAAATGAGTGCCGAAAATGAGGAATCATCCGCTTCCACCCCCGCCATCTCCCTTCATGACGTGCGGTTCCGTTATCGACGGGAGGAAGACTGGGTGCTGCGCGGCCTCGATCTGGACGTGCTCCCCGGCTCCCTTCACGCGCTTGTGGGCGGCAACGGCTGCGGCAAGTCAACGCTTCTGCGTGTGGTGGCTGGCGTGCTCAAGCAAGAGCGCGGCCGCGTGATAAACACCCTGGCCGCCAGCCAGGCGTTCCTCCCGCAAGACCCTAAAGCCCTCTTTGTCTGCGATACCGTGGCCGATGAACTGCGCGAATGGCAACGCGCGTGCGGCTACGCCGACACCGACCTACAAGAAACGCTCACCCGCTTCAACCTCGCCGACCGCACCACCAACCATCCCTACGACCTCTCCGGCGGCCAGCAACAACTGCTCGCCCTTGCGAAGCTGCTGCTCACCAATCCCCGCTTGCTCCTGCTCGACGAGCCCATCAAAGGCCTCGACGCTCCGTCAAAACTCCTGGTAGCACGCGAGCTTACCACCCGCGCGGCCGCCGGTACCACCGTGCTTATGGCCACGCACGACCTCGCCTTCGCAGCGCTCGTCGCCCACACCGCCACCATGCTCTTCGACGGTGAGGCTGTCTCCACCGAGCCCGCCCCCGCGTTCTTCGCTCACAACCTGTTCTACCGCCCCACGGAGGACGCCTTCACACGCCTCTGGCGGAAACACTCCGAAGGTGCGCGCCCATGAACGCTCGCACTCCCGCTCCCCGCGCCGCCCGCCTCCTTGCTGCCCTCGAAGTGCCCGCGCTCATCGCCGTCCCCCTCGCGCTCATCACCTGCGCTTACTTCCAGGTGGGGCAGGGAGCGCTCCTTACCGTCGTGGTGGCGCTTGCAGCGGTGGGCGTGTTCTTCGCCAGTTTCGAGGCTTCGCGTCCGGCGCTTCGCCAGATCATGCCCACGGTGGTACTGGCCGCCCTCGCCGCTGCGGGGCGCTTGCTGTTCGCGCCCATCCCGGATTTCAAGCCCGTGTCGGCCATCTGTATTCTTGCCGGCGCGGTGTTCGGCCGCCGCAGCGGCTTTCTCGTGGGCGCCCTCGCCGCCCTCGTGTCGAACTTCTTCCTGGGCCAAGGCCCGTGGACGCCGTGGCAAATGTACGCGTGGGGCCTCGTTGGCTATCTCGCCGGCGTGCTGGCCGACCGCGGCTGGCTCGACCGCGCGCCGGTGCTCTTCACCTACGGCTTCACCTCGGCGCTCCTGTTCGGCCTGCTCATGAACACGTGGCACGTTATCGGCTTCGTCCAACCCTTTACCTGGCCAGCCGCCGCCCTCGCGTTCGCCGCCGCGCTTCCGTTCGACGCCGTCCATGGCATAGCCACGGTCATCTTCCTTGCCGCCCTCTACGTCCCCTGGCGCAAAAAACTCGAACGTATCAAAAAGAAATACGCCCTCCTGTAACCCACCGCCCGCAGACAAGCGTCCAACAAAAGTGTGGCGCGCTTCGCGCTATCTATTTCGCCACGAGTTTTCTCCCATCCCTTACCTTACGACGCGGGCTAATTGTTCAGAAAGCCGCGTCGATAGACAGGCCAACCGTAGGGGCGCGAAGCACCCTCTCCGCCGAAGGCGGAGAACCCAAGCATGACCTGCCCTTTCGTGCTTTACGCGTAGGGACGCTTCAAGCACCCCTACGAAGATCGTGTACAATACTCTCATCCGTCACGGAAGGAGCAACCATGTCCACCAGCGCAACCCTGTCCGATGCCGCCCGCGCACTCAAGCGTGGCGAAGCGGTCATTTTCCCTACGGACACGGTGTATGGCCTGGGGGTTTCCGTGCGCGATGCCGCCGGCCCCGATGTGCTCTACCACGTGAAGGAGCGCGACCGCGGCAAGCCCATCGCCTGGCTTGTTGCCTCCCTAGCTGACCTCGACCGCTACGGCGTGGACGTGCCCGATCTAGCGCGCTGCCTGGCCGCGCGCTACTGGCCGGGCCCGCTGACGCTTATCGTGCGCGCAAGCGATGCCGTGCCCGAGTCCTTCCGCTCCGCCGCTGGCACCATCGGCCTGCGCATGCCCGACAACGCGTGCGCCCGCGCGCTCATCGACGAAGTGGGCTGCCCGCTGGCGACGACGTCCGCGAACCTATCCGGCCACGCTTCGCCCTGCTCCTTCGCCGCCATCGACCCCGAGCTGGCCGCCCGCGTAAGCCTCGCCCTTCCCGATCCCGCCGGCGACCAAACCAAAAGCGGTCTCGCCTCCACCGTCCTCACCTGCACCCCCACCCCCCACATCATCCGCGAAGGCACCATAACCAAAGCCGACATAGCCGCCCTTGAGAAATAGCGCTACGCCGCGCCGCAAAAGAGTGACGTGCTTACGCGCTGGCAAAATGTGACGCGCTTCGCGCTACTAATTACGCCATGATATGGTGCGTCTCCCCATCACTATGACGAGGGCTCTTTCAAGTATCATAAATCTAACTAAAAAGGTAACCTTCGTAGGGGCGCTTCACGAAGCGCCTTCTCCGCCGCAGGCGGAGAACCCAGGCGGAGAATATACCCACCCTCGCGCAAAAGCGCGCCAACCTCTGACATCAAACCGCAAAAGAGGCTATAGTAGTAAGTAGCACGACTGTTGAATATAAACAGCACGTACGCCCTGCACGGGTAAGGACAGGAGCGACTCATGAAAACCGCCATCCCTGTACGCCGCCAATCACATTCCCACATGCCCGCCTCTGCTTGCGCGCTTCTCATAAGCGGTGCGCTCGCATTCGCGCTGCTAGGCCTTGCAGGTTGCGCAAGCGCCCAAGCAGAAGAAGACCCCGCGTCCGCAACAGGCGAACCGCCGCAAGCCGAAACCACCACGCAAGGGGCCAACGAAAAGGACACTCAGTCACCAGAATTGGTGCAACACACCTCCGGCCTCGTGCCCGGTTTCTCCCTCTCTGAACTTCTCGAAAAATCGGAATTGATCGTTGATGGTGTTGTGGAAGGCACCTCAGATGCCTTTTTGGTTGAACCCGTGGATGGCGCAATGCCTCAGTTCTTCAGGGATGTTTACTTCAAAGCAGAAACAACATACGCCGGCACGCCAAAGTATGTCAGCGAGAGCAATGCGCAGCAATCTCTTCTCACGCTGAGAATAGAAGGTGGGGCTGGCGCTATGATTGCGACAAACGTTGAGCCCGTTCCGGCCTTTGAGAAGGGCGAGCGCTACCTGCTCTTTTTGTATCAGGCTGACGATGGATCAAACTACAACACCGAAGGAAATCACTACTACGTGATAGGCGTGTGCACCGGCGCTTGGCTGTGGTCTGAAGAAAAGGCCGCATTCGAAAACCCCGTTATGCGAACTGATGAAAAAGAGTACATCAATGGGGACACTCTTCGCCAAAAGATTGCAGAAGCTCCCTTCCCAGTCGGCGTTGAAAGGGCAGATCTGGGAGTAAATGCCAGGATGTCCGAGATCGAAGAAAGCTATCGAGAGGGATCGCTGCCCCAAGAGCTGTACGATCACTATGTGCAACTAGCCGAAAAAGAATCCTCAACCTTCTCTCGCATCATGACCCCAGAAGAACAGCAAGCCTATGAGCAGGAGGAAGTGGCGAGGATGAAGGCTTTGGAAACCACCAGTTCGTCGAAGTGATGAGCTGTACGAAAACTAGCCGGCAACCAGCCGCGCACGAGAGAGGATATTTCATGAAACTACTCGGTAAACCAAAGCGCATGACAGCTTGCTTGGTCACGGTAGCTCTTGCTGCGGGATTGGCGCCTTCTGTTGCCCTTGCGGCGGATGATTTGGGAGATGACGTTGTAGGTGTTCCGGTCTTCCAGTTCAGCGACGTGGAAGATGGCGCATGGTACAAAGACGTGGTGTATTACGCCTATGAGAACGGCATCATGAAGGGGTATGCGGGCACCTATCTCTTTGGGCCGGATGATACGTTCGCACGACAGGACGTTGCGTGCATGCTGTTTAAGTGGCTGGCGCCAGAAGAATCTGCAGATTGGGACTGGGATACCATTCCCGCAATCAACAACGACACCACGTATTCAGATGCTTCCGATTTCCGCTACTACACGGCACCGCTCAATTGGGTGCAAAAGAACGAGTTGATTGCTGGCTACAGCGATGGCAGCAATCGGTTTGGCGTGGGGGATGGCATGACGCGTGAGCAGTTCGCGGTCATACTCAAGCGCATCGACGAAAAGTTCTTCACCGATTCCGTCGCAATTGCGTCTCTTGCCTCTTCCGCTTCGACTTTCCAGGATTACGACGAAGTGAGCCCCTGGGCGCAGGACGCTGTGAACTGGGCTTGTTCAAAAGGATTGTTTACCGGTGATGGGGGCAACCTCTATCCCCAGCGAACCATCACCCGTGCAGAAGCAGCCAAGATAACGTCGGTATATCATCAAGCGGTTTCCGCGAAGTAACTCGTTCTGATATAAGCTTCACGCAAACGCCGCCCTGCGAACTGGCCAAAAGCCACGTTCGCAGGGCGTTCTTTTATTGTGGGTGAAGTGATGAGCCTTTGAACGGCTTTGGAGGGAATTGCTAGGAAGGTAACTTTCGTAAGGTCGCTCCGTTTTTTGACAGCGACTTCCCGAGAAAATGGCAGAGATCGCCCCTTAGGGCGTGCGGCAGGATTCTTGGACTTACTCAGGCTACCAGCCCGAGTCTTCTACGGCGGCCTGCGATGGTTTCGCAGGATATCTTCTTGCCGTTTCTTTTGAACGTCTTAAG
>DXGM01000036.1 GCA_019113915.1 Candidatus Gordonibacter avicola | reverse complement strand
GGGGGGGGGGGGGGCTTTCTCATTGCCTCAGAAATTGTTATCCTCGCGGGTTTCAACCTGTTCGACTTTAGCGGGATGATTCTCGGCGTCGGGCTTGCGCGCAAGCTCAAGCCCGGGTCGCTTTTGCTGGTGGACGGCGGGCGTGTGCTGGTGTATATGAGCCTGTCGTTAGGCCTGGTAGTTGGCAAATTCGCAGTGTCGGAGCTGTCCGGTTTAGATGCGTCGCTCATGTTGTATTCGCTGTGTGGCGTTTCCATTGTCATGCTGGTGGCCACGGTGCTCACGCCGTTTCGTGAACGGGAACAGCCGCAGGCTGTGCTCGCTGGTGTGTCGGCGGGCGAAGGGGTGGGGATAGTGGAACCCAGCCCCGCGCAAGACGTGGATGCAGAGGCTGCGAAGCAAAAGGTGGCAGAGCCAACGTTATCTGCAGCGCCTGATGACAGCTCAGTTCGCACCCCTGCTACCGAGACGACGCAGAAAGAAGAAGCTGGTGTGGCTCCTGTTTGTGCACCGCCAGGCAAGCCTTCAACTACCGCTACCCCTGCAACGCGACGCAAAGGGAGCACCACCCAAGGCGCGTCTGCGGCCAAGCAGGACGACGCGGTCAAGCGCTCTGAAACTCCCTGGCGACGCACGTGTCGTTCCATGGCTGAACTGTATAAACTCTCGCCGCGCGAGACGGAAATATTCTTCCTCATTGCGAAGGGTCGCAATGCCGAGTATGTGCAAAAAACGCTCATCATCTCGCTGCATACCGCCAAGACCCATATCGCGAACATCTATCACAAACTCGGGGTGCATTCGTCGCAGGAAATGCTCAGCTTGATAGAGACCTTCCGCGAGCAGGACAGTAAATCACACGAAAAGGGCGGGGACTGATCCCGCTGCGGCGCTTCGCTGTGCGAAACCGCCGAACCATCCATCGGGGCTGTGGCCCCGCCAAAACCGAAGGAGCACTGCCCATGCAACAATCTGCAACCGCGCCCGAACTCGATCTGGATTCCGTCACGCTGTCGTCTTACGAGCGCGTGCGTTTGACCATGCCGTCTTTGCCGCACGCGAAGGACGATGACGTGGATGCCCAACTGTTCGAATACGTGGCCTCGGCCGATAAAGACTCGCACATTACCTGCATTGCCGATTTGGACGATGAATGGGTGCGCAGCATGTTCGATGGCATGAACACCATGGCCGAGTTGCGCGATGCCATTAAGCGTGACCTGGATAAACACTATCTGCGTGACTGGAATGCCCTGAAATTCCAGCGCTGCACCGACGCCCTGGTGGCCCGCGTTGAAGCCGACATCTCCGATGAGGTGCTCGACAAAAACGTTGAGGCTTCTCGTGCTCAGTACGACCAGCGCCTGGCCTCGTTCGGCATGACGAAGGCGCAGTACCTGCGCGAAGAGCGCATGACCGAGGAAGAATACGAGCAGAAACTGCGCGACGACGTTGCCTTCCAGCTGAAACTCAACGCCGGTTTGGACAAGCTTATTGAAGCCACAAACATCGACGTGCCGAAATCGGAGTTGCACGAGTACCTTGCCTGCGACGACCCGGCCGAATTTGCGGCTGAACTTGAAAAGAACGGCAAGGTTGAAGAGGCGCGCCATGCCGCTGCGCGCGTAAAGGCAATGCGCCGTCTGGTGGAAGCCGCCGAAGTGGAGATAGAACCCGCTTCGTAACCCCTCAGGCCACCATTTCCTGTGCTTCGAAGGCCCGCACACGCGGGCCTTCGCGCGTTTCAGGGCCTTTCCGCGTACTTCCTTGTTTTCCCAGGTGAACCAACGAAACTAAAGCACTCATATCCCTATGCCGCAAGTACTAGATCACCCGTTTTCATACCCGCCTCGGTACAGCCGGCAAAACGGCGCATGGTAGCTTACGCCTTGTGAATGCACCCCCTGTATTTGCACCCGAATAGTTGTCTAACAAGGTTCACCGAGAAGAGGAGGAAACACGACATGTGCTTCAGACCGCCATCGTTCGATGAAATGATGAAGAAGTGCCCCGAGTGCGGCACCTTCAACCCGCCTGAGAACGAAAAGTGCAAGAAGTGCGGCGCCGAGCTTCCGGCTTCGGACGTCGCTGGTACGGGCGCCGACGCTGGCGCTCCGGTTCCGGGCGCTCCCAAAGCTCCGGGCGCTCCTGCTGCCCCGAGCGCTCCGAAGGCGCCGGGCGCGCCGAAGCCTCCGACCGCCTAAGCGCGTTCGGACGGCCACCCTGCGGCATCACGACCGAGCGCGTCTACGCGCAGATGTCGCGCAAGGGTTCTGCTGGTCTTTTGGAAGCTTTGAGCACTCGCATCGGAAGAGGAGACCGAGCGGGCGCGGAGCACGCCGAAGCGCGTTTGAGGAGGCCGCTTCGGTGGGTTGTGCGATTCAAAGCTTCGGAAGAATAAGAGTTCTTCGTATTGGTATCTCTTTATGAAAGGGGGGCTTTTCATGATCAACGAAATCAACCAAGATCTGTACAAAACAGACTGGCGTTGGTACGAGGATGGTTATGAAGTGACCCGCACCTCGGTCTGGACCGGACCTGGGTGTCACAACGGCTGCGGCGTACTCACGTACGTCAAGGACGGCAAGCTCGAAAAGATCGAGGGCGACCCCAACTTCGGGTACAACCAGGGACGCTTGTGCCTGCGCTGCCTGAACATGGTGGAGAACATCTACAACAATGATCGTCTGAAGTGGCCTCTCCTCCGCGATGGCGAAAAGGGCGAGAACAAGTGGAAGCGTATCACCTGGTCCGAGGCCTTCGACTGGTTGGAAGAAACCTACAAGAAGATCTGCAAGACCATCCACGACGACTACAACGGTATTGGACCTGAGGGCATTGTTGCTCTGTCCGGTACGGGTCGTAACGCCATGTGGCACGGCGCTATGTGCCTGCGTGCCGTGTTCGGCTCCCCGAACATGTCGTTCGGCTTCCTGTCGGCCGACTCCTGCTACCAGCCGCGTATGACCGCCAACCTCCTCAAAGAAGGCGATTGCTGGATTCTTGACGCTTCTCAGCTGCACCCCGACCGCTACGACAACGCCGACTGGGTTAAGCCCGAGGTAGTTGTGGTGTGGGGCAACGAGCCGCTCGCTTCCAACGGCGACGGTTTTGTGGGCCACTGGCTGGTGGACCTCATGCGCATGGGCACCAAGTTCATCGTCATCGACCCGGCCCTCACCTGGCTCGCGTCGAAGGCTGACATTTGGCTGCAGGTGCGTCCTGGCACCGACTGCGCGCTGGCGCTTGGCATGCTGAACGTCATCATCAACGAAGACCTGTATGACCACGACTTCGTGGAGAACTGGTGCTACGGTTTCGACGAGCTGACGGCCCGCGTCCAGGAGTACCCGACGGACAAGGTCGCTGAGATCTGCTGGCTCGAGGAGCAGGACATCATCGATGCTGCTCGCATGTATGCCAAGGCTAAGCCGGCTGGCATCCAGTGGGGCCTCGCCATCGACATGCAGATTTCCGCTATGGAAGCTTCCGCGGCTATCTCTGACATGGTGGCTATCACGGGCAACCTCGATTCGCCCGGTGGCAACGTGCTCGTTCGCTACGCGTACAACAGCTCCAAGAAGTACGGCTGCGGCCTTGAGTTCATCTCCCAGGAGATGCTTGACCGCCGTATCGGTACGGCTCAGTCGCCCATCCATAAGGCTGGCTACACGCCGTTCATTCCGCCTGATCTGCTGCTTGAGGCAATGGAGACGGGCGTGCCGTACCCGGTGCAGATGCTCTGGGTGCATGGTACGAACCCCATCGCCAACATGGCTGGCGACGCTCCTCGCGTGTATCGCGCGTGGAAGAACGTCCCCTACACGGTTGTCGTTGACTACTACCTGACTCCGACGGCTGTGGCGTTCGCTGACCTGGTGCTTCCCGTGGCCATGTCCGTCGAGCGCGACTCCTTCCGCTCCTGGTGGCAGCCGCTGCGTACGCTGACCGCGGCAGCCGACCGCTACTACGAGTGCATGATGGACGAAGAGCTGGTGTTCTATCTGGGCAAGCGCTTCAACCCGGACTTCTTCAACCAGTTCGAGACCGTGCGTGACTTCCTGACGTGGATGATCCAGGACGACGGCAACGGCGTCGACTACACGTTCGAGGACCTCACCCACAAAGTGTACGACTGGTGGGACTTCAACGAGACGTACAAGAAGTACGAGAAGGGCCTGCTGCGTGAAGACGGCCAGCCCGGCTTCGTGACCGCTACCGGTATGTACGAGATCTATTCGCCGCTGTTCGATGTGTGGGGCTTCGATCCGCTGCCGCACCACATGGAGCCGTACGAGAGCCCGTACCGCACGCCGGAGCTGTACAAGGAGTATCCGTACATCTACACGTCGGGCCATCGTCACATTGGCCTGTTCCACTCCGAGCATCGTCAGCTGCCGACCATGCGCGAAGTGCACCCGACGGCTATCGCCGACATCTCGCCCGAGATTGCCGAAGAGCAGGGAATCAAAGAAGGCGACTGGGTGTGGTTCGAGAACAAGCGTGGCAAGTGCAAGCAGCAGGCTCACATTGCTCCGGGCCTCATGCCGAACCTCGTCCGTGCCCGTCACGGCTGGTGGTTCCCCGAGCAGGAGGCGGCCGAGCCGAACCTGTACGGCGTGTTCGATTGCAATGGCAACAACCTTACCACGATGGGCGTGTACGGCCCGACGCACTATGGCGCTCCGTACAAGTGCACCCTGTGCAAGTGCTACAAGGTGACGCCCGAGAACGACTGCTCTCCGAGCGAAATTGTAACCAGGGAAGGGGGTTTCGGTGGCTATGACTACACCCGTTTCGAAGGCTAACGAGTACGGTCTTTTGATCGACTACGAGTTCTGCACGGGCTGCCACACCTGCGAGGTTGCGTGCAAGAAGGTGCACGATCTTCCGATTGGGCAGTATGGCATCAAGACGCTGGAGTACGGCCCCGTCAAGAACACTAAGGGCGACTGGGAGTGGACGTTCCTTCCGCTGCCGACTGATCTGTGCGACCTGTGCGCCGAGCGCACGGCCGAGGGTCGTCTGCCCAGCTGCGTGCATCACTGCCAGGCCGGCATCATGTACTACGGACCGATTGCCGAGCTGGCCCAAAAGGCGGCTGAGAAGCCCAATATGGTGCTTTTCACGAAGTAATGTTGGAACGAAGGAGGTAGAGCTATGGCTCGTCAGGAGAAAGGCGGATTCCGTCCGCCTCCATTGGGGAAGATTCTGTGGAAGTGCCCCTCTTGCAACACGTTCAACGCGGCCGACGCCGTGGTGTGCAAGAAGTGTGGTGCTGACAAGGTCGTCGATGAGGCGATCGAGGGGGCTACCTTTAAGCCGATCTCGGACGCAGAGCGCCTGAATCAGGACAAGAAAGCCGTGGAGAAAGTCCTCGGAGAAGAGTAGTTCCAACAGGTGAGGGGGTCTTTGTCCCGCGGGATGGGGACCCCCTCATCATCTATCCGTCACCTGTTCGGCACAGTGCCAAGCGCATTCGCAAAGGGGAAGTACAAGCAGGGCGAAACGAGTCGCACTGATTTGTTGAGCTGCGCATTCGCCTCGCCGAGCTTGAAAGCACAGGTAGTATTTCAGCCGTTCGGCATCTGCCTCGATCAGGTTAAACGCTTATCAGTTTTCGCCACCTCGCCTGTGAGCTGTGGCGAAACGTCGCAAGGAGCGGATTTATGAGTGCAGCTACCAAGTCTGGGAAATTCACCATTTCCCAGTACATCGATTCATTTGGAGTGAGCAAGTTCACCATTTCCATCTTCTTCCTCGTCGGCTTGGCGATGATGTTTGATGGGTATGACTACATGATCATTTCCTACACCAACACTCAGATTATGCAAGAGTTCTTCGGCCCCACGGGCAACGATGCGCTGAAGGGTGCGCTCTCGTCGTGGTCGACTATTGGCATTGTGGTGGGCTCGTTTGCTGCTGGCCCGCTGTCCGATAAGTTTGGCCGCCGCAAGATTCTCACCATTGGCACGTTTATGTACGGCTTGCTTACCATCCCGTGCATCTTTGCGCCGACCTACGAGGTCTTCGCGGTGTTCCGCGTGCTGGCCGGCCTGTTCCTGGGTGTGTGCACGCCTATCGTTACCACGCTGTTCACGGAGTTCACTCCCACGAAGCAGCGCTCGTTCTTCATCACGTTTGGTATGGCGTGGATGATTGTGGGCTGGGTTGTGGCCGCGCTGGTGGGCACGGTTATGGTTCAGATTGCCACGTGGCACTGGTGCTACGCCATTGGCGCGCTGCCGGTGATTTACGCGTTCATCTTCGGGAAGTTCACGCCCGAGTCGGCTCACTGGGCTGCCGTGCATGGCAAGCTTGACTTGGCCGTAAGCACGCTTGAGCGCATTCACAAGCGTGCGGGGAAGCCGAGCCCCTACGTGCTGGCTCCCGAGAACATCCTCGTGCCGCCGGTTGCTGCGAAGTCGAGCCCGGCTGAGGTATGGAAGGGTAAGTACCTCAAGACCACCATTGCGCTCGTGGTTATTTACTTCGCGGGCAACTTCAGCATTTACGGCGTGAACGCCTGGCTGCCGGCCCTCATGCTTGAGGCCACGGGCGGCGCGGTGACCGCGTCCTACATGCTGGCTATGGCACAGAACGCCGCTTCGGTTGTGGCGAACTGCACGACTGGTTTCGTTTCCGAGGCTATGGGCCGCAAGCGCAACCTCATCTTTGGCTACGGCCTGTCCGTGGTTGCGTGCCTCATTGTTTCGCAGGTTGTGAAACTGCCTGCCGAGACAAGCTTCTGGCCGTACCTCATTGCGTTCGTGTTCATGGGCTTTGCTCTGAACTACGCCATCACCGCTGCTCAGCCGATGATGTCCGAGTCCTATCCGACCGAGTTCCGCAACTCTGGCGTGGCCACCATCGTTGCGCTGGGCAAGTCGGCCGGTATTTTGTCACCCATCATCTTGGGTGGTTTGAAGGCTGCGGGTTGGGCATTCTCCCCGCTCATTGCCTTGCTTGCTGCTCCTATGGCATTTGGCTTCCTGGCCGGCTTCCTGCTGCCCAAGGGTGCCAAGGGTATGAACATCGACGATATCGCCGATGAAGCGCACGATACTGCTCAGCCGAGCTCCGGGGTTGCGTCCGACGACGTGGCTGGTAGCAAGGCCTAAGGTTTTAGTTCGACGAGTTGTGGCCCGCGCGTGGGGTGCTTCGGTTGAGGCACCCCGCGGGGCTGCAATGCAATAAGGAGGATCCCCGGGCGCGCGACGCGCGGGGATCCTTGTTCCCTGTTTGTGTTCCAAGGAGGCGCGCCATGGCTGTGATCTGCCCTTTCTGTGGGAAAACGTCGCAAGCGGAGGACCACTGCACGAAGTGTCGCACGCGGTTTACCAAGGAAGTGCGCGCGGTGGCGTTCACGGAGGAGAACGATCCGCGCAGCGACCGCATTGGGCCGGTGTCCACCAAGACGGCGAAGATCATTGGCTGGGCGGTGTTGGCGCTGCTTCTGGTTGCCTTTGTGCTGGCCACCGAGCTAACCGGCAACGGAGTAACCAGGTCGGGCATACGCTAGCGCTGCGGTACGGGCGTGGGACAAAGGAAGACGTGAGCGATAGACCGGCGTTGCAGAGGAGTTGCAACGCCGGTCTATCGCATCAGTGAGAATGCGAAAAAGGAGGGGCTATGGACAGGGGCGTTGCGGGCGAGGCTGGGGGAGGTCTCGTGGATCTTCTGCGGCAGGTTGTTGCGGAGATGCCCTGCGTTGCTGGGTGTGTCCGCCTTTTGGAGGTGGGTTGCGGAGACGGCGAACACCTGGAAGCGCTTGCGGCGCTTGGTGAGGTGGTGGGTGTTGATACTTCCGCCGAGGCGGTGGAGCGCGCCCGTGCTGCGCATCCTGGTTGTGACGTGCAGGTGGCTGACGCGTGTTCGTTGCCGTTTGAAAATGAGTTTGACGTGGTGTTTTCGGAGGGTGCCTTCAGCTGGACGCCCGATCAGGTGGGAGTGTTGACCAGTGTGGCTCATGCGCTGAAAGCGGGCGGCGCTCTGGTGGTCCAGATGGGTGCCGAGGGGGATGTGGCGCGCATTCAAGAGGGGTACGCCCAGGCGCTGCGCGCACACAGCGGCGATTACTCCTGCCAGTTCTGCCTGCCGCGCGAGGAATCTTACCGGCGCTTGCTGGGCATCATGGGCTTTGACGTGGCGTCGATGGAGGTGCAGCAGTACCGCGCACCACTGCCGGGTGGGCGCGATGGCTTGCGGCAGTGGGCCTGCACGTACTTCGCAAAAAGCCTGGCGCTGTACCGCCCGTCCGACCGCGAACGTCTGCTGGAGGATTTTGAGCAGGCGTGCGAGTGCGACCTGTGGGATAGCGAGCGCGGCGTGTGGCTGGCCGACCGACGCACCCTACGCTTCGTCGCGCGCAAGCGCGCGCGTTAAAAGGGCTGAGGGTTTTAGCGCTGCGTGCGGCTCTTGAGGTCGGCTTTTGAGATGCCAGCCCGCGCGCGGATGCCCTCTATTTCGCGTCCACACCGCGTAAAATCGGTGCTTGCGGTGCCCGCGAAGATGGCAAGGCCTACGGCTGAGATCATAACCACGGCACCAATGGCCAAATTCCCCACTTCTACCAGGCCACTTGTTTCCAGGTACATTTTCACGGAAAGCACGATAAGTATGGCGGCAAGAGATGCCGCACATTTAATGATGTCCTTGCGACGACTTGCCTTCAGCCGCTCGATGTCTTCGAAGGCCTTCGTGCGCCGTTCGTTGCGATTCCTCGACATGGTTTCCCCCTGATCCGTTGGTGCGCGGGTTTGTCCGCCCGAGAAAGAAGCGGTGTGAAGCTTCCTTCTCGGGCGGAGCCCTGCGCGGTGCATGCAGGGCTCCGCAGCTTATAGCGTGAAACTTACGACGCGGCCGTTGCGGTATCGCCGGCCTGCGCGGATGAAGCGCTGGAAGCCTGCGCCTTGCGGCTTTCGAGCATCTTCAAATCGCTGTTCCACTTCTTCGAGAACGGCAGCACGTCGAGCGCGGCCACGAGGGACAGCACGCCCATGACCATGAACACGGCCAGGCGGTTGTCGGCGCCGCCCACGGCACCCTGCACGATGATGTTCAGGATGGAGCCGAACACGATGGCGAAGTTCGCAAGCGACAGGTTGAGCGGGTAGTTCTTCGCGCCGAAGCGCTGGCGGGCGAACGCCGAGGCCACTACCGGCACGCCGCCGTAGCAGAAGCCACAGCAGAACGCGCCCACCACGTAGAGGGCCGACACGCCTGTGGTAAGTGCGCCGATGATGCAGGCGCAGGCAGCCACGGCGATGAGGCCGTCCACCAGCATGGTCACCTTCACGTTCGTCTTGTCGTAGATAAGGCCAATGACCACGCGCGCGAGGCCGTTGCACGTGGACACCAAGCCCACGAGCAGCGTGGCGAAGGCGGCGTCGAGGCCCACGAGCTGGGCGTCGGAGGCGCAGTTGCCGATGGTGGCCAAGCCGATGGCAATAACGATGATGGCCCAAATCCAGTACACGTAGAACGTGCCCGTTTTGAGCGGCGCGTCCTGGTCGCCCGGGTCGTAGCCCGACGACGTGGCCTTTTCAGGCGCCATAAGCGCCACGATGTTCTCGGGCGGGCGGCGCAGCGTGCAGGCGAGCACAACTACCACGAGCGCGGTTACCACGCCGATGGCCGTGAACACGGTGCCGAGCCCCACGGACGGCGCCAGGTTCACCGACAGGGTGCCCAGGATGAGCGAGCCCAGGCCAAAGCCCATCATGAGTACGCCCGACGAGAAGCCCACCTTGTCGGGGAACCAGATGTTCGTGGTGGCAATGACGGAGTTGTAACCAATGCCCACGCCGAGGCCGCCGAGCACACCGTAGCAGCCATACACCACAGCAATGCTGCCGTTGCCGAAGAGGCCCGTACCCGCGAAGCCGCAGAAGAACATGACCGCGGCCACAAACAGCGTGTTGCGTACGCCAATTTTGCGCTCGATCTGCGAGCCAATGACCGCGCCAATGCAGAACGTGATCATCATGATGTTGAACGTGAGGCCCACGGCGCTTTTCTCCAGGCCAAACGTGGTGCAGATGGGAGCCGCGAACATTGAAAACGCGTAGATCAGCCCCAAGAACAGCAGGGTGAGCGTGGATAAGGCCAGGTAGAGCATGCGCTTGCTCTTGATCTGGCCAATGGTAAGGTCAGGCATAAATCCCCTCTCTTTCAGCGGTTAAAATGCGCGCCCAAACAGCGCGGGCGCGCCGTGCGACACTATTCATTGTGCCCTTCGCGCGCGGGCGCTTATAGTCGTGCGTACTAGATGCCCCCGTTTTCATACTCCTTACGGTAGGATTTGCGCGGCCCTCCGTGCTAGGTTTGCAGCACCAACAGATCAGGCGCGCGAGCGGCCGGCGGCGGGCCCGCGCAGGAAGCGGAGGCGAGCCGCATGGCTGACATACGGAAGAACCGCTACGCCATTCTTGTGTGCGGCATCCTTACCATGCTCATGTTCGGCACCATCTACGCCTGGTCCATCTTCATCCCGCCGCTTGAAGCCGAGTTTGGCTGGACGCGCAGCCAAACGTCGCTCGTGTTTTCCGTCGCCATGATTGGGCTGTCGTTTGGCATGCTGTCTATTGGGCCGCTGTCGAAGCGGTTCTCGCTTCGCGCGTGTTTTGTGGCTTCCACGTCGCTGATTGTGGTGGGGCTGTTTTCGTGCCAGTTCATTACACAGCTGTGGCAGCTCTACGTGTTCTATGGCGTGTGCTGCGGGCTGGGATCGGGCATGAGCTATACCGTGTGGACGACGAACACACTTGCCTGGTTTGGCGACAAGGTGGGGTTCGCGTCGGGCGTGCTGGTGATGGGGTTTGGTATGGGTGCGCTCGTGCTGGGCTCGCTTGCCTCGGCGCTTATTTACTCCCCGCTGGGTTGGCGGCTGGCGTTCGTGGTTATTGCGACGCTTGCGCTGGTGGAAGCGCTGGTGGCCATCAACTTCATCCAACAGCCGCCGCCAGAGGTGGCTGCCCTCAAGCCGAAGCGCGACGCGGTGGGTGTGAGCCTGCCCGGCTCAAAGACCGTACGCGAGCCTTCGTTTTGGCTGTTCTGTATCTGGCGCAGCGTGGTGATGGGAGCGGGCGGCGCCGTGATTGCCGAAGCATCCGTCATGATGACGGGCATTGGGTCGTCCATCGCGTTTGCCACGGCGGCGGTGGGCGTGCTTGGGCTGGGTAACGGGTTCGGGCGGCCGCTCGGCGGCATTCTGTATGACCGCATTGGGCAGAACCGCACGCTGGTGGTGCTGCCGGCGCTGGCGTTGGCGGTGTCGGTGGGGATGGCCGTGGCGTACTGGTTCGAGATACCGTGGCTGTTCGCGTCGTTTCTGCTGATCCAGGGGCTTTTGTACGGCATGTATGCCGCCATAAACACCTCGTATATGCGCACGACGTTCGGCCAGCGCGACCTGGCTATGAATACCGGCATCAGTGCTGTGGTGCTGGCACCGTTCAACCTGGTGTTTCCACTGGTGGCGGCCGCGCTTTTCGAATGGACGGGCGGCTACGAGGCGTTCTTTGTGCTTGTGCCTGCGTTTGCGCTGATGTCACTTGTGTGCGGGGCGCTATGTAAGCCGGCGAACGGGCGGCTGCGGATGAAGTACGGGGCGACGGGTGCGGCAGCGCTTGGTGATGTAGCGGGGGAAGGGGAAGGTCATGCCGTGGGGAAAAGCGCAGATCACGAAGCAGGCGTACCGGACCGCGCGTGAGGATTACGCGGCGTTTGAGGCCGTGAATCTGGCCGGGCGCGCCGGCGTGCGCGTGTTAGATGTGGGATGCTTCGATGGGTTTAACACGGTGCTCAAGTTTGCGCCGTATGCGGGCATTGAGCGCGTGGTGGGTATCGACCCCGACGCGGCGGCTGTTGCCGAAGCGGTGGCGCGCACCGATGATGCGCGATTCGCCTTCCAGTGTTGCGCGTTCAAGGATTACGAACCGGCGGAGGGTGAGCGGTTTGATCTTGTGTACTTCTCGCACGTGCTGCAGCATGTGGCCGATCCGCAGGCTGCGCTGGCGAAGGCGTATCGGCTGCTTGCGCCGGGTGGGTTTGTGGTGGTGAAAACCATCGACGACGGGGTGAAGGTGTCGTATCCCGACCCCGATGACGTGATGTGCCGACTCTTCGCGCTATACGAGCGCCACGTGTTGCCGAATACGCCACACACGGCGCATACCGATCGCTCCAACGGCCGGAAGTGTTATACGCTCATGCGGCGGGCGGGTTTTGAGAACGTGCGCGTGCGTACCTTCGCTGTTGATACGGCGGGTAAAACGCCCGATGAGCGGCACGCGCTGTTCGAGCGCTGCGTGTACTTTCGCCGTGTGGTGCCACCCTGTGTTAGCGAGGTGGTGGCGGATGAGATTCACGCGCTGGTGGATGCGTGGGAAGCGCTGTTTGCGCAGGAGGACTACTACTTTTCCAGTCAGTCGTTTGTGGTTATTGGCCAGAAGCCTGCGCTAGGGGAAGAGCCGTGGATGTATGCGGGGCCCGTGTTTGGGGAGGGGGTTGCTGCGGTGCCTGCCGCTTGTGATGCGACCGGGTCTGATGGTGGTGTGGTCGTGCGGCCGCTTACGGAGGACGACCTGGGTGCCGTGATGGGTATTGAGGTGGCATCGTTTCGCGACGCGTGGACGCCGCTGGCATTTGGGCTGGACGTGCGGCACAACCCCTGCGCGCGCTATAGCGTAGCGGTGGTGGAAGGCCAGGTGGCGGGTTATCTTGGGTGGTGGAGCACGCCGGAGGGAGCAGCCATAGTGCGCGTCGCCGTTGACCCGGCGCGCCGCGGGGCCGGGGTGGGGCGCATCCTTGTGGAGCAGGCGGCGCGACGTGCGCGCAAGGAAGGCGCGGACGTACTCACGCTTGAGGTGCGCGAATCAAACGCTGGCGCGCGGGCGTTTTACGAGCGACTGGGCTTTCAGGAAGTGGCGCGCCGTGCGAACTTCTACGACGATCCGCCTGAAGACGCGGTGCTTATGGCGCTTCCGCTTGGCGCTGACAAGGGCCTGGAGGACTAGGAGGACTCTTCGGTGCTTTCCATTGTAGTGTCGGACATGCCAACAGCCCACAGCATGTAGGCGTTCATGATGTGGGGCGACTTCTCAGCCAGCGATTCGCGGTCGGCATCGGCGCGCGCCTCGCTTGGCGGGCGGTACGTGGTGCGCGGCTCGAAATGCGCCCACCGGGCCATGAGCAGGGCGGGGAAGGTGACGCCAGCGTTGTTGTAGAGCGTCGCTTTATTGTTGTAGAGCGCGGCTTGGAAGGCCAGGTGTTCGTCGGCAACGCGCAACTCGTCGAGGGCAGCACGCGTGGCGAGCGAAGGCGAAGACGTTGCATTTGCGGTCGCTTCCTCGTAGCGGTGAAACACCTCGGCAAGGGCGGTGTCGGCAAAAGAGGCTTGTTCCGGGCCGTCAGCTGCCTGGCATGCGGCAAGGGCGCGTTCCGCCTGATTGGCAGCCTGTTCGTCCAACAGGCCGGTGGCGGTGAGGGTGTCAGCAAGATGAGTGGCGGCTGTGATGCGCGCGAGCCGCTCGGTCTGGGTGAGCCGCCACGCTTCGCTCGCTTCTCCGTCCAAGCGTACGAGGTTGCGGTAGAGAAGGATCATAACCACAGCGGTTCCTGCAATGAGGAACGCAAGGGGGACAAGAATCATCATGGCTCCTCCTTGGGGTGACGATGGCTTTCGTATCGCGGCCATTATAGGAAGGGGCGCGCGGCGTTCCCTCCCACGGGTAGTATGGTTCTGGGCAAAATCTTCCGTGGCACGTAAACGCAGAAGCGCCGTCCGGAGGGGGCGGCGCTTCTGCAATACGCTGTCGCGTAGACTTTGTTGGTCCGCGGTTAGCGGCCGTTCTTGTCGAGGCCGGCTCGTTTACGAGCTTCTTCGATGCCGCGGCCGCACTTCGCCATGTCGACACCAGCTGAGCCGGCGAAGATGGCCAGCACAAACGCGGTCAGCCACATGGCGCCGTTCAGTACCATGTTGCCCATCTCAATAGTGCCGTTGTACTCCAGCGTCGTTTTGGCCAGAATGATGAGCATCATCAGCGCCAGCGCGGCCAGAATCTTGATGAGGTCCTTGCGCCGACACGCCTGCAGGCGCTCGATCTCGGCACGTGCCTTGGCGGCACCACCCTTTTTGTTCCTGCCCATGCGTCTCCTTCCCCTGAACCTACCCTCTGAGAATAGGTCTTATACCTGTCGCGGTGGGCTAGCTTACGGCCGGTGCCTCTTCGGTTGCCGCAGCCGCACGTGGCGCAGCGGCCGCCGGAGCCTTTGCGCCGTCAAGCTCGTCGATGAGCCCCTGTGCCTTGGCGCGGTGCACCTCGCCAATGTTTGTGCGCCCGAACTTCGCATTGTAAATGAGGAACGTTGCCAAGCCCGTGAAGAAGAGTCCCGCCACGGCCAAAAGGAACGACCCGAGGTGCAGCAGCCCCTCGCCGAACTCGCCCATTGCGAACGACACACCCACGTTGTACATGTTATAACCGCCGACGGGAATCATCACGCTGAAACCCTGTCCCGCGAAGTTCGCCAGCGCGCCCGACACGCCCAGCGGTGCGAAGATGGCACCGCAGAACCAAGCCGTCAGCAGAATCCACACAGGCTTGCACTTCGGCGTGATGCTTTTCACTACCAGATACACCACCTGGAACAGCGCGCACAGAAGGCCACCCACCAAAAACGCCAGCGGGAATACGAGCGCGGTGGTGTTCTTCTCCACCACGAGCGCGGGCTCGATGTTCATCACGCCGCACACGTAGCCAAACAGAATGCTGATGGAAGCAGCTACCACGTTGAACCAGATCACCAGCCACAGGCCCTGCCACACGGCCTTGCCCGTTGTGGCGTTATTCTTCGTCCAGGGGCCCACCATCTTCATACCCACAGCCATGGCGAAGCCGGAGAACGGCAGCAGCGCGCCGAACGTACCCCATTTCTCCACCAGCTGATACACGCCGAAGCCGCCCAGAATGCAGCCGATCACGCCCATGCTGATGAGCGTTGATCCGCCGATGAAAAACTGCATAGGCGTGCCGGTGAGCACCTGGGTCCACACCGTAACGAGAGCCTGCGCAATGAGCGCAAACAGGCCGCCGATGAAGAAGCTGTAGATAACCGTCTTGTAGGCTTTCATCGATTCATCCCCTCTGATTGCTCGAAGTTTCGTGATTGACGTGCGCGAAAGCGCAAGATGAGGCCATTGTACCGGCCGCGGGAGGGCCCCTATCGACCCGCGCGTACTAGGCCTTGTTGATTTTTGTCCGCACGGGGGGATGAATCGTG
>DXGM01000035.1 GCA_019113915.1 Candidatus Gordonibacter avicola | reverse complement strand
TTGGTTGGGGAATTTGGGGGGTGGGGGAGGTTTGGGTACTTGTTGATGTGGGTGGTTGGGAAAGAGAGACGGTCGTTTTTTGGGGTTGGGCGGGCTTGGAGCGGGGCTTGAGGGTAAACGGTAACTCGCTTGAAATATTGTTTATGGGTTATAGTAGAGACGTTCGGCGAGGTGGCGGGGTGGGTTTGTGTGCACTTTGCGGGGATTTGGGCACTATTCACCCAAGTTTTCTCCAGATTGCGATTTTCTCGCCAACCTTTTGAAGGATTGAGAGTATAATCCCGAACGAAGATGCAGCTTTATGGTGTTTCATCGCGCCCTGCGGCAATGACGGAGATTTGCTTGCATTACGATGAAGCCAAGGTTGTGTATCTAAGTTAGTGTAAGTTTTTGGAAGGAGACGAAGTATGACAGCTTGCGTCAACAACGAAGGGCTCTCTGGCAAGAAGGTAGTAAGTGCTACCCTCGCCGGTGTGCTCGCAGCCGGCATGGTGCCGGCCATTGCTTTTGCCGATGAGGCCGCCGAGGCCTCGACCGACGAGGGTATCGATCTGCTGATTAACGACAAGGGTGCATTCGAAGGCGGAAGTCTTGCCTCGGCAACCGACAACGCTTCCAGCCCCAACCCCATTCTTGACCTGACGAACATCCAGTTTGAGTACGATGGTTCCGCTCATTATGTTAAACCTGTGACAGTCGCGTTGGCCGAGGGTGCTGGCGTTCCGATTAATGTTTCGAACACGTCGAATTGGGAGCACAAGTACTATAAGGCTAAGGCAGATGGGACGATTGATGACTCTGCTGAGATAACTGATCCTGGTAATGCCACCAGTGGTGTTATCGAAGTTGGTACGTACTATTTGCGCATCAAGGGTCTCGCGGGTGCGGCTCCTTATACGGATGCCGTACTTGATGTTAAATTCAGCATTGTTGGCTCTTCTTTGTCGAATGCTTACATGTATGAGGGCACTGACAAGACGGATCACGATTATTCCTTCACAGGCAAAGATCTGGGCCTGAAATTTGCTATTGGTTCAACGGATCTCGCTGTTAACACGGATTACAAGGTTAACTTCTATAAAGATGCTTCTTCTTCGCCCTCATCAACAGTCATGTATGCGGGCAAGTATACAGCTGTGTTGGAGGGCCAGGGCAAGTATGCTGGTCAGAAGCTTGAGATTCCCTTTGAGGTGAAGGCTGTTGATCTCGCCACTGCAGCAATTGAGACTGAGATTGATCCATCTGCCGGTCCGAAGGTGACCAAGATTAACACTATTGGGGATCTTAAGGATTTTGTGGATTTGGAATTTGTTTCCGCAAAAGACGGCTCTAAGTATTTTGGCAACAACACTTCTTATACTTATAAGGTAAAATTCACGACTAATGATGCCAAGAAGGAAGCTGCTTCCTCTGTAATTGGAACTCAGGATATCATCATCGATAAAGTGGCAAAGCCTGCAACGATTAACTACGGTGCTACTCCCGCTGCTCTGTCTGGGCAGACGCTGAAGGTGCATCTTGCTGATCCTGATGGCGATCGCTTTGATCCCAGTTTGATCGAAGTTAAGTACACAGACGCTGCTGGCAAAGAAAAGAAGGCCACCCAGTCTGAGTACGACATTATCGTAAAGGATAAAGACGGTAATGATGGTACGCTTGATAGCCTTAAAACACCTGGTACGTGGCTTGTTACTGTTAAAGTGAATGCTGAGGCTTTGAAGTACGCTGCGGGTGGTAGCGCAACGATGACAGTCGTCGTTGACAATGAAGAGATCAACCCTGACTCGAATCTTTTCGTGAAGGTTGATGGTGAAACCATTGTTGGCGATTCCACGAGCACTGACTTTACTGGTTCTGATATTCTGAAGAAGGTTGCAATTATCCTTAAGGATAAGAGCGGCAATGTTCTGACCGAAGGCGAAGATTATGACGTAACCATCACCAATGAAGATGGTGAAGAGGTTAACGAAATCATTAACGCCGGAACGTATACTTTTAAAGTTACGAGCACTGTGTACACCATTCAGGGAGGGGACGCTACCTTCGAGCTTACGGTTGATCCAGTGACCCTTGCTGCAGCCAACGTTCGTATTGATAAGAATAGTCAGGTTACAACTAACGGCACTGATTATTTCTATGCCTATACTGGTGAGGCTATTACCCCGACTTATCAGTATACGTTGAGTGCTAGCCCCACAACCGCTCCGGAAGACGAGTGGATGACTCTTCCTGCTGATGCCTATGTGGCAAAGTACGCGCTGAACGGCAGCAGCGTCAAAGAGATCGTCAAGGTTGGCGCTTACTCCGCTAATCTTTATGCGAACAAGGACAATGGCAACTTCAATATTACTGGTGCACTTGCCCTTGCTGACAACATCGTTGTTTCCGACGAGAAGATCTTTGAGGATGTTCCGAGCGATGCTTGGTTCGCAAAGGTTGTGTATCAGGCCGAGAAGAATGACTATATGAACGGCTACTATGGGACGAAGCTCTTCGGTGCAAATAATAACATCACACGTGCCGATGTAGTCTGCGTTCTGTACAACATGGCTGGCGGCGAGCTTGGTACGACTGACGACGACAAGGGCTATACCTCCTTCAACGACGTTGATTCGAAGATGTACTACGCCAAGGCTGTTGCCTGGGCGAAGAAGGCTGGCATTGCGAACGGTTTCGGCGACGGCACCTTTGGTCCCGAGCAGAACATCTCTCGTCAGGACTTTGCCTGCATGCTTGCTAACTTTGCTAAGGTTAAGGGCGACTTCACGAAGCCGTCTGACATTGATGCAATTCTCGGTGGCTTCGACGATGGCGCTCAGGTTGCTGACTACGCCAAGGAGAGCGTCGCTTGGGCTGCTGAGCAGAAGATCATGGGCAACGGTGGCCTGATCATGCCGACGAGCACCATCACGCGTGCTGAGGTTGCGGCTATGACTGTCAACTATCAGCCTGAGAAGATCGTCAAGTAAGTTTGCTTTGCTGAAACTCGCGCTTTGCTTGTAGAGTAAAGTAGGAGGTGGGGGATGAAAGTCCCCCACCTCTGAGAGTTCAGCAGGTTTGTTGGGCGATCTGTTTTTCGCAACAGATTGTCCTACAAGCCTTAAAGCAAGCTGTCGCGGAAGGCTTCGTTGTGCAAAGACGCTCTCGCGTGTGAACGCGAGGGCGTCTTGCATTGTGGGACGTTGTATAATCTGATGGCATTTCTATTTTAGGTCATCTAATCTTTGGAGGGTTCTACCGGTTATGACCAACCCGTTTTCCAAACTGCTCACTCTGGGTAACGACAAGCGCCTTAAGGGCTACCAACGTAAAGTACAGTCCATTGGCGACCTCGAAGAGGGTTTCAAGAGTAAATCTGACGCAGAACTTAAATCCTTTACTGCCGTGCTGCAGGAGCGTATCGCTAACGGCGAGGCGCTCGACAAGATGTTGCCCGAGGCGTTCGCGCTCGTGCGCGAGGCCAGTTGGCGCACCCTCGGGATGCGTCACTTCGACGTGCAGCTTATTGGTGCTATGGCTCTCAATGATGGCTGCATTGCTGAGATGAAAACTGGTGAGGGCAAGACGCTTGTCGCCACCGCCGCGGCGTTCCTCAATGCCCTCACGGGCGAGAATGTCCATGTGGTCACCGTCAATGATTACCTCGCAAAGCGCGATAGCGAGTGGATGGGGCAGCTTTACCACTTCCTCGGGCTTGAAGTGGGCCTTCTCCAAAACGGGATGCAGCCATGGGAGCGTAAGCCCTCCTATGCGGCACACATTACCTATGGCACGAACTCTGAGTTTGGCTTTGACTATCTGCGCGACAACATGGTGTCCTCTCCTGCGGAGCGTGTGCAACGCGGGCAGCATTTCTCTATCGTGGACGAGGTGGACTCCATTCTCATCGACGAGGCACGTACGCCGTTGATTATCTCAGGTCTGGGTGGAGCGGCTGCGGATTTGTACAACGCCTTTGCTGAGGTAATGCCGCGTCTCTCGCGCGAGGACGATATTGTGCTCGACGAGGCAAAACGCACCGTCTACGCCAGTGAGAAGGGTCTCGACAAAATTGAAGAGATGCTTGGCATGGAGATTTATGCCGATGCCTCTGGCAAGCTAGCCAACCACCTCAAGCAGGCGTTGCGCGCTGAGTTCTTGTTTAAGCGTGACGTGGAATACGTGGTTATCGACGGTGAACTTAAGATTGTTGACGAGTTCACCGGTCGTATCATGGAGGGGCGTCGCTACTCAGAGGGCTTGCATCAGGCGCTTGAGGCTAAGGAGCATGTAAAAATCCAGGCCGAGAACCAGACTCTTGCCACAGTTACGCTGCAAAACTACTTCCGCCTGTATGAAAAGCTGTCCGGCATGACGGGTACGGCACTCACGGAGGACTCCGAGTTCCGTCACATCTATAAGCTTCCCGTGGTTCCTATTCCCACGAACAAGCCGGTTATTCGCCAGGACAAAGAGGACCTCATTTTCCGCACGGTAGATGCTAAGTATAAGGCCGTGGCTGACGAGGTGGAGCGTCGTCACGCCAAGGGGCAGCCGGTGCTTATTGGTACGTCCACCATTGAGGCGAGCGAGCGCTTGAGCCGCCTGCTGGATAAGCGCGGCGTGAAGCATGAGACGCTCAACGCTAAGAACCCTGAGCGCGAGGCGCGCATCGTGGAGCAGGCGGGCCGCTTGGGTGCGGTCACCATCGCCACCAACATGGCTGGTCGTGGTACGGACATTCTGCTGGGGGGTAACCGCGATGCCCTCGTGCGTGACGCTCTCGTGCGCTATGAAAACTCCCACATGACCGACGAGGAAAAACTCCATACGGCCGAGGCCGAGGCTGACTACATCACCAGCCGTGAGGGCTACGCGGTGCGCCAGTTCGGTGGCCTGTGCGTCATTGGTACCGACCGCCACGAGTCGCGCCGCATTGACAACCAGCTGCGTGGTCGCGCTGGCCGTCAGGGCGACCCGGGCGAGTCGCAGTTCTACCTGTCACTTGAGGACAACCTGTTGAAGCGCTTCGGCCAGGACCGTCTGCACGCGGTGTCCGACATGATGATTAAGCGCGGCATGCCCGATGATCAGCCGCTTCAAGACCCACTGGTGTCCAAGGTGATTGGCTCGGCGCAGCGGCAAGTTGAGAGCATCCACTTCGGCGCGCGCAAGAACGTTCTGGAGTACGACGACGTCATGAACCTGCAGCGCAAGGCAATCTACGAGGAACGCAACGCCGTGCTGGATGGCAAAGAGTTTGACGACATGCAGATATTCCGGATGCTCTACGACCTCATTGTGTACAAGCTGCAGACGTTCTGTCCCTACGACAAGTCCTACGTGGACTGGGACTATCCAGCGCTCGACGCGTGGATGGTGGAGATGAGCGGCGCGCCGGAGTACGACTCGAAGTTCTACGACATTCACTTCCAGGACATTCTGGCCGACTTGCTGCACGACGACATCATGAACCCGTACCGCCGCAAGCGCAAAGAGGTGGGCACCGAGGAAATGAAGGACATCGCGCGCCAGGTGATGCTGCGCCAGATTGACACGCACTGGATTGCGCACCTGCAGGAGATGGACTACCTGAAGAACGGCATCGGCCTGCGCGCCCTGGGCCATCGCGACCCGCTGGTGGAGTACAAGGAAGAGGCGTATCGCGCCTTCACTGACCTGACGTTTGGTATCTACGAGGACTTCATCCGCACGTTGGTGCGTCTGCCCGTGGAGAAGCCCGAGATTGTGCTGCCGCCCGAGGAAGACAACCCGTTCAGGTTGGACAAGTTGATTTATAGCAACGTAGAGGCCGCCCTAACCGAAAGCAGCGAGGATCAGCTGAACCAAGCCAAGAACAACGCGCCTTTGTTGTAGGGTCTGGTTGACGTTGTGCGCGCCCCCGGCTTGCGCGTGCGAGCCGGGGGCGTTGTTGTCTTTCGGCCGCGTTTCGCGCTCTGGCAAAAGTGTGACGCGCTTACGCGCTACTGATTACGCCATGGGGCCACCAAGTCCCTATCCTCACGACGCGGGCTGACTTGCTTGAAGGCGCTGACGTACAAGAGGCATAACCCCCGTAGGGATGCAACAGCGACGGCGCGCAGCGCCTAGTCCCTTTAGGGAAGCATCCGTTCGCGCGAAGCGCGAAAACGCAGGTGGTGGTTGTGTTCTCCGCCTGCGGCGGAGCGGATGCTTCCCTAAAGGGACTAGGCGCTTCGCGCCGTCGCTGGTAGCATCCCTACGCTCAACCCGAGCGAGCGTCGGGCCCCTGTCATCCTGAGCGGAGGCGGCGAAGCCGCCGTAGTCGAAGGATCCCGTGTGGCGCCAGCCGGAACTCTGCCAGCTATCGCCACACGGGATCCTTCGTCCCCGCTTCGCGGGGCCTCCCTGCGCTCGCTTCGCGTGCTCGGGAGTTCAACAGTCCACTGGACTGTTGAATGCTTCGCTCGCTCAGGATGACAATCTGCATAAAAGTCCGCGTCATAAGGTTTGGGATGTGGGGTGCTTCTGGCGTAATCAGTAGCGCGAAGCGCGTCACACTTTGCAAAAGCGGATGGTAGTGGCGATAATAGTTACTCACTTATCGAATAGTGATAAATGAGGCGCGATTATAGAATGAAATTTATCGAACAACGTTATTGTTGGGTATGCAGCTAGAGCTACACTTATCGAATGGCGATAAATTGTGTGTTGTTAGTGCTGGTGGTGCTTAAAGGTGGCTTTTAGGTGGCTGGGGAGGCGCATTATGGTCCAGCCTAGTTTGTAGGACTTGGAGGACGTGAGGGACTCTAGTTCTTGCGCCAAGTGGGCGTTCTCGGTGGTGAGGGTTTGTGCGGTGTGCTCTGCCTCGCGCAGGCGCGCGGTAAGGTCGGCCTCGTGCTGTTGATGGCGCAGCTCAGAGGCGGGCTCGTCGTAGAGGTAGAAGGCGCGACTGAGGGCACCTTCCTTTTGCGGGCCGACTTCTTCGATGATATCTGCAAGCAGGTCTTCGGCTTCCTCGCTGATGTGGCGGAGGCGTTTGGCGTTTTCCTTTACCGTTGCGCTGCGTGCTTCGTAGGAGTCCAGCAGGGAGATCAGCGTGCGCTCGATGTTCGCTGCTTCGGCATCCATGGGTAGTAGCAGGTCGTCGCAGCCCATGTCATGGTAGAGGGCTGCCACTTTCGGCAGATAATCTATGCCTACGCAGGGCTTTCCGAAGCTGTTGAGCAAAAGCGAGCAGTGGTAGCGCATCGACAGGCCGGCGTGCGCGCGGGCCAGCAGGTCGGCTACGGCCTCGATGCGGTCGCCCTCGTCGAACAGCGCGGCGGAGGCGGGGTTGTACAGGTTGGTCTGCACGCACTGCGCGAGGGTGCGGTCGGCGGGGTCGAGGACGCACAACGCGAAGCGCACGTCTTTGTGGATGTGCGCGACAGCATCAAGAGCTGCGGCAACGCGCTCGGCGAAGTCCTGTGGCGCGTGGTCATAGTCGCGAAGGGATACGGCAATCAGGCGGTGGGCGTCGGGCTGAAAGCCCGTCTGCTCAAGCCAGGTATCAACCGCGGCCGTGCGTTCATGCGCGCCGAGAAAGGCGGTGTCGGCCTTCTGGATTACGAGGCTTTCCGGCACGTCGCATGCCCTGATGAGCTGGGCGGTTTCCGCGTCGCGTGCGATGAAGCGCGCTCCCAGACGGGCCATAAGGTTCACGAGACGCTGCGAGTCGGCCAGCGCCAGCGGCCCAGCGCCAATACCGTAGAGCACGGGCTGCGCACCGCTGAGGGTGGCCAGGCTCACGTAGTTTGCGATTCCGGGGATGTCGGAGCAGCTGGTGGTTGAGACGAACTCGGCCTTGCCCATGGTCCAGCGTGTTCCCTGGTCAAACAGCAGGCCGGCTATGACGAGCGTGGCCGACGCGAAGTCGAGCACGCCCGCCAGCATACGTGTGTCGCGCAGACTTATGGCGTAGATGCCGCGCTCTTGCAGTGTGTGGGCAGGGTCCTCGCTGATGGCGACCACCGACGCGCCAGGGAAGCGGCTGCGGATGCGCTGGTCGAGCGTGGCGAGGATGTACTCGTCGCCGAAGTTGCCCTTGCCCACATAACCCAAGATGGCCACGATGCGGCGCGGTGCCTCGGTGCCCGGCATGAGGCCGCGCGGCGCGAGGTGTGCGCGGATGCGCTCCCAGGCGGCAGCGAGGGTGGTGTCAAGGGCGTCGCTGCTGGTAGTGTAGGGGAGCGGTTCGACGGTGTCGCTGGTGATGCGCATGAGGGTATTGCTGTCGTGGAGGGCGAGGGCCAGCAGGCCGCTTTCTTCGGCGGCTTGTAGCGCGTCGGCACCTTCCCCTTCATCGTCGAACACCATCACCGTGTGACTAGAGCGTGAGGCGTAAACGAACCCGCTGGTAGCAGGAGAGATGCGCCACTCTTCCGGCCATCCCTCGCCAACGCAACGCACGGCTTCCCCAGGGTTCTCTTCCATATAGCGGCGCAGGTACGCAATGCGGCTTTCTGTGGCATCTTGCAAGCAGAGGACGCTTGGCCCGTAGGCAATCGTATTCGCCAGGGGGGTGTTCGCATATTCGGCGTCCACGGCCGCCGGACACAACTCCACTACATCCGCAATGCCTCCGGCTTCGATAACTTCCCCCATGCGCTCGCTCGTCACCAGCGCAAAGTCTACGTGTGTGCCAGCAAGCGCCTGCGCGTATCCTTTCGCCACCTGCATGCTGTCGCACACCAGCCCCACGGCCGTGCGTTTCGCCAGTATCTCGTGGTTCTCCAAAGGTAGCAGCACACCGTCGGCCATCAGCACACAATCCAGCTGTTGCGTCACGCAAAAGCGTTGCAGGCACGCGGGCTGCGCCACCCCTTCCGCATCGAACGCGAAGGGGTGCGTGGCGGGCGAAAAGAAGAACACCGTGTGGCCGCGCGCCTCAAGGATGTCCTTTATGCGCCACGAGAGCGAGGCGAGGCCGTGTGCGGGGCGCGCGAGCAGGGCGATGCGGCAGTGCCGTGTGCGGTTATCGGGCAAAGCGAACCTCCGAAGACGTGTCGTTTTCGGTTGTCACCATAGCACAACGCGCGGGCTTCCTGGCGCACGTCTGCCAAGCTACAGCAAGCCGCTGAGGATGGCGTTTTTGATGACGGCCGCCATTTCAGCGCGGGTGGCGGTGCCGCCCGGGTTGAGCAGGCGCGTGCCGTCGGGTTGGTTGACGCCGTTGATGACGCCCTTGTCAACGGCCCAGGTCACGCACGTGCGCGCCCAGTCGCTGGTGGCGTTGTGGTCGGGGAGGGCGTTGAACTTGGCGGGGTTGGCTTGCGTGGTGCTGTTGCCGGTGACGTTGGCGATGATGCAGGCCACCTGCTCGCGCGTGAGCGAGTCGCCCACGCCGAACGTGCGGCTGTCGTAGCCGTTCATGTAGCCGGTGGCAATGGCCCAGTTCACGGGGCGGGCGTACCAGTCCGCTTGGTTGATGTCGGTTTGCGGGGCTGCGGGCGCGATGGCGCCGTTGCCCAGGTAGTTGTACAGCACGGCGGCGGCCTGTTCGCGCGTCATGACGTCGTTGGGGCCGAACAGGTTGGTGCCCGCGTAGCCGTTCATGATGCCGTTTGACGTGGCGTAATTCACGGTGTCGTAGAACCAGTCGGCTTCGTGCACGTCAGCGAAGTGCTTCACGTGGTGTGCTTCCAGGTAGTTCACCGCAGCGGCGACGTCGATGGCGCCGTGGCTGCCGCTGGTTTGGCGGCGGTCGTTCACGGGGTCGTTGATTGCGCGCGCCGTGGCGTATACGGCTTCGCACGCTTCGTCCACCGTGGCGTCAGGCACCGCCGCAAACAGCAGCGCAAAGGCGCCGGCCACCAGCGGGGAGGCCATGGACGTACCGGAAAGGGAAGCATAGGGGCCGTTCGCAAAGGTGTTTTGCCTGATGTAGGTGGACCAGATACTGCGACCGGGCGCGCTGATGTCTTTATACTGGTTGTAGTCAGACCACACGATGTTCGTGCCGTCGGGCTCCAGCGCCGTTACGGAAACGCAGGCTGCGAAATCGCTGGGATAGGAGGGATCGGTGTAGGGCGTGACGTTGTCGCCGTTGCCGCCGGCGCATACGGTAACGATGCCGAACTCGTTGCGCGCGCGGGTGATGGTGCTTCCCAGAAGGCTGTCTCTGATGTCGCTGCCGTAGCCACCCAGGCTCATGTTCACCACGCGGATGTTGGGGCACTTTCCGCTTTTTACCAGGGACAACATATAATTATAGCCCATCAGGAGCGACTGGGTGGTGGCCCGGGAATCGGTGTCGTTCGTTACCTTGATGGGCACGATGTTCGCGTTGAACGACCCGCCGGCAATGCCAATGCCGTTGTTCGCCACGCCGGCGATGATGCCCGCCACGTGCGTGCCGTGGCCGTTTAAGTCGCCCTGGTTTGCGTCGTTGAAGTTGAGGGGCTTGTCGTAGAAAGCGTCGTAGGCGACGTTGCGCAGAACGTTTGCAGACAGGTCTTCGTGGTTGGCGCGTACGCCGGAGTCAAGGATGGCCACGGTGACCGAGCCGTCGGTAGTGGCGCTGTTCCAGGCGTCGGTGAGGGTGGCGTTGTAGAGCCAGTACTGGTTGGGGTTGGTAGCGGGGCTGGAGGTTTGGGCGAAGGGGTCGTTCGCGCGGGGGGTGGCGAGGGGGGAGGCGGTGGAGGTGTCGCTTGTGGGGGAGATGGGGCTTGCGGTGGCCTCGGGGGTTGCGGCGTCTGCGGGTGCTGGTTCTTCTACGCCGTCGATGAGCGAGTAGATGTAGTTGGGCTGAGCGGCTTCGATGCCGGGAAGAGCCTGCGCGGCGGCTGCGGCTTCTTCGTCGGTTTGGCCTTCGGTCGGTTCGGCGGCGAGGATGACGCCGTCGGAGGTTTCCATGCGGTCGGTAACGCGGAGGCCTGCCTGCTCAAGCTGATGTTCGGCCATGTCGCCGGAGCGCAACCAACTGTCAGTGCTGGGAATGACGAGGATGCCATCGGTGGCTGGCTCGCTTGCGGAAGTGTCCGCGGAGGGTTCTTCGGCTGCCTGACACACGCCGCCCGTGGTGGCCGTGATTTCGCCTGAACTAGTTGAAGAGTCCTGGGAGGTTTCTGCTGGCGTGTTCGCTGGCTCTGCCAACGCCGTAAGCGCCCCTGCGGGCACGAGCCCCGTTGCCAGCACCACCGCCAACACAAACGCCAACGACGCTCGCTTTATTTGCTTCATGAGAACCTCCTGCGCCAACCCCTTAGTATTGCCAGCAGTATACTCCACACGCGCTCCACCTTCCCCAACGCATCCGCCAATGACCGCGTTGTCGCTTCTTGTTCGTTTCCCAGGGAAAGAAGAGCGTGTTACCATGCAAAGAAAGGTGGCGAGTGAGCGGAGGGTTCATGGGTGCGTTGTTCGAGCAGCTAGAAATGGGGGCGTTGCGGGGGCGGAATCGGGTGGTGCGGGCGGCTACGTATGAGGCGCTGGCTACCGAGGACGGGCACGTCACGCCGGAGTTGCTGGCCGTGTACGAGCAGCTGGCCGAGGGTGGCGCGGGCATCATCATCGCGGGGTACGCGCATGTCATGCGCGATGAGCAGCCGAACCCGCGGATGCTGGGCATCTACGATGACTCGTTCGTGCCCGAGTATCGCCAGTTCGTTGATGCCGTGCACGCGCGCGGCGCGGCCATCGTGTCGCAGATTGTGTACGGCGGCTCTGCGACCAGGCTTAACCCGCCCAGCGAGCGCATCCTTGGGCCTTCGGCCGTGGCGAATCCGAAGACGGGCATCGTACCCGTTGAGGCCACTCCCGACGACCTGCGCGACCTCACGGAGGCATTTGCCGCCGCAGCGCGCCGCGCGCAGGAGGCCGGCTTCGACGCAGTGGAGTTGCACGCGGCGCATGGCTACCTGCTCAGTCAGTTCCTGAACCCGCTGCTCAACCAGCGTACGGATGCCTACGGCGGCTCGCTTGAGAACCGCGCGCGCCTGGTGCTTGAAACGCTGGATGCCGTGCGCGCTGTTGTCGGCCCCGATTTCCCCGTACTAGTAAAGCTGAACAGCTCCGACGGCGTGGAAGGCGGCCTCACCGAAGAGGATAGCCTGTACGCGGCGCGCCTCATGATTGAGCACGGCGCCATGGGCATCGAGGTCAGCGGCGCATGGCGTGATTGCAACGTGCGCGAGTTCGGCGGCGAGCCCTTCTTTGCCAGCTACGCGGCACGCCTTGCGCGCGAGGTGGACGTGCCGGTCATTCTCACCGGAGGCAACCGCAACGTGGCGGCCATGGAGCGCCTTGCGACCGAAGACGGCATCGCGGCGTTCGGCCTCTGTCGCCCCCTCATCTGCGAACCCGACCTCCCGAACCGCTGGAAGGCCGACCCAAGCTATACTCCGCGCTGCGTCTCCTGTGGCGGCTGCGACAAAACCCCCGGCCACCGCTGCATCCTCCCCGGTACCCCGCAAGTGGTAACGGCGGCTCGCTAACCCTTGTCAGCCTCGCTAAGTTCCACTTCTGTCGAGTAGATTTCAACATATGGAGCGTCAATGAGACGCTTTTAGACGATGAATAGACGATTCCTCAGACGATTAGGCGATTATCTTGAGCGCCGCACGGTGCTCTTGTTCCTGGGCTTATGGGGATGTGGGTGAGTTTCGATGGCGAAGGGGTGCGGTTCGGTAGAGGCGCGCTTTCGTTTGTTATGATCGGACTCTATGACGAAACGAGGTTCACATAGGTGGTTGAAGGCGATGCTGGGTGTCGTGTTGGGATGCTTGGTTGCGGTTGTTGCCGTGGTAGCGGTGACGAACGTCGTCACGCTGGCTACGACGAAGGATCGCGTCGTGAGCACCGAGGCTGCGGCGGCGCTCGATGCGGATGCCATTGTGGTGCTGGGCGCGTCGGTGTTCGCGGACGGCACGCCCTCGGGCATTCTGCAGGACCGGCTTGACGACGGCATCGCGCTGTACGAAGCGGGTGTGGCGCCCAAAATCATCATGAGCGGCGACAACAGCACGGTGTCGTATAACGAGGTCAAAGCCATGAAGGACTACGCCGTGTCGCAGGGCGTGCCCAGTGAGGACGTGTTCTGCGACCACGCTGGCTTCTCCACCTATGAAAGCATGTACCGCGCCAAGCACGTGTTCGGCGCCGAACGCATCGTGGTGGCCACGCAAACCTACCACCTCTACCGCGCCCTCTACGCCGCGAATGGCCTGGGCATGGAGGCCCTCGGCGTGTCGAGCGACTACCACACCTATTCCAAACAACTCCAGTACGACATCCGCGAAATCCCCGCGCGCACCAAGGATTTCTTCAAGACGCTGTTCCAAGTCCCCTCCACTTTCGTAGGCGACCCCATAAGCCTCCACCAATCCGGCGACGTAACCGAGGGGTAAGGCGCGTAAGGGGCTTAGTTTGTCATCCTGAGCGAGCGAAGCGAGTCGAAGGATCCCGTGCGGCGATAGCTAAGAGTATTCCTGCTAACGCCACACGGGATCCTTCAACTGCGCGCCTTCGGCGCTCCGCCCAGGATGACAAGATGAAGGCTTTTATCGTTATTCGTAGTTTTCTATGAGGTCTATTAGTTGTTGTTTGGAGTGGAGGTCGGTTTTTTCTAGGATGCGGCGGGTGTGGGTGCGGATGGTGCTTTCGGAGACGAACAGGGCCTCGGCGATAACCTTGGCGGAGCGGCCGCGGGCGAGGAAGGGGAGAACCTCGGCCTCGCGACGGGTGAGGCCGTAGTCTTCGGCGATGGTGGTGTAGAGTGCTTGCTCGTCGTCGAGGTCCGCGCGTTCGGCGCTTGCGGTGGGCTTGGCGCTTGCGGCGGGCATGGTGTTGTCGGTGGACTTCGCGCCAGCGGCTGGTGCAGCGTCCTCTTCGCCAGGTGTTTCGCTTATCTCGTCCGGCGCTGAGGTATCCAGCTGAGCGAAAGCGTCTGTCTGCGCACCTTCTTCCAACTTTTCCGCACCCGCTTTGCGCTTGTGGCGCAGCCAGTTGAACAGGCCTAACATCACCAGCACATAGAGCGCGCCCAGCGATACGCCTACGATGAGGGCGCTTGGCTTGCCGGGGACCAGCGTCACTAAAAAGCCGATGCCGATGCCAATCAGGCGCAGCAGCACCGACAGCGAGCGCACGATGCCGCCAACCACGAAGCCCGACACGGCGAAGTCGTAGGACGTGGCGGCCACGAGCGACCAAATGACCACGTCGAACACGCCGTAGCTGGCGCTCATAATAATGTTGAGCGCGACGGGGTTCGTCTCCCAGAAAAACGGCAGCACGGCGAACAGCACCACGATGACTGGCACCACAATGCGATACGCAATGTCCAGGTTCACGCGCGTGCGCGCGTACAGCACAAGCCCCACCAGAGCAACCGCCACCATGAGGTTCGCCACGAGCGGCGCAAGGTGCGCCTCGTTCACCGACCCCACGGTGAACACCGTGAGTTCCCACATGAACCCGAACAGACACGACAGCACAAGGCTGGCCACAATAAGCCCAATCAGCGAGCCCACTGCCAACAGCGAGCGCTTCGATCCGCCCTCGGGCACGGCGCGCCCATCGGGCACCTCGGCGCGACAGTGCACCAGGCACACAAGTGAAATCACGGGCAGCGGCACCATAAGCACAATGGCGGGCACACTCAGGTTCTCAGCCAAAAGCGACACCGCCAAAAACAGCGCGGCGGTCAGCAGAAACGCCACCGGCACGTAGAACGACGTGCGCGCGGGGTGCATGCGCCCGTAGCAGTCGGCCCAGCTTCCCCAGAACGCTCCGTATCCCACGCCCGTCAGCACGGCGCCACCCAGCAAAAAGGGTAGCAGCGCGCCGCCGCCCACGCGCCCGGCGAAGTGCACCAGCACCAGCCCCACTACCACCACTGCGGCCATCGGCCACAGAGGCAGGCGGTCGATGCGCTCCGGGTCGTTTTCCGCCCAGGCCGCGAGCGCCAGCAGCGTGGTCATATTCGCCACGAACGACACGATGACCACAATCGACTCCAGTTCGGGCGTGTTCGCCTCGCCCGTAAGAAGAATGGAACTGCGAAACGTCAGCATGCTGCACGCCCAGAAAAACGCCATGCCCACATGCCGCAGGCGCATGGTCTTCCACACCATTCGCATGCTGCGTCTTTCGCGCGCTATGGACAACCAAACCCCCTTATGCCGCTTGGTCACCGCCGGGTTTCGGACGGGTGACGCTTCGGTTCCCTCTTGCTAAAACGCTTCTCGAATGCGCTGCTCATCAGGGAAAATGTACAAATCATCAGTTTCTGATGACATGCCGTCGACGCATCGCGCCTAGCATAGGCCCCCTCGAGAAAGGATGCAGCCGATGCGCGAAACCCTGAACAACGCACGCCTATTATCGCTCATAGCTCCGCTGTTTTCACATCTTTGCGAAAAGGAATATGCCGAGGTGCGGGAAAACCTTGCCTGGCCCGCCGCGCGCAACGCGGTTGCTTGTTTGGCAGAGAACGCCGACGAGCGCCGCCTGTTTGAGCGCGCGTGCCGCTTGCCTGCGTGGCCGGAGCGCTCGCTGCTGCAAAACGAAGTACTGGTGAGCGGCATGCCGTTGGCTGCGCTGCCGGTGGAATCGCTCTACAAGCCGTGGTCGCTTGAGCCGGGGAACGCCTATGGTGCGCAGCGCGGGCTGTTTTGGGCGACCCGGCGCGGCACTTGCAGGCGGTGTATGCCGCACTCGACCTCACCGTGCCCGATCAGTTCGTCGCTACGCCCGACCACCTGGCGCTTGAGCTGGACCTGCTGGGGCTGTTGGTGGAAAGCGGCAACGTTGCCGCGGCGCGCGATGTGGCGGCCGACCACCTGGACTGGCTTCCCGCCTACGACGACGCCCTTTCGCGCGCAGCCGAACAGGCCGCGGGCACCACCCGCCTCGATGAATCGCACCGAGCCGGGCTGGCGGAAGGTATCGCTCACCTGCGGGCGCTTACCGCCTTGGCGGGCCGGCTCGTGCGCGAAGCAACGTTCGCGCCCGCCGCGCACGCACAACCCACGGAACCCCTCGCCACCTGCGGCGACGTTCAATAAACGCACCACCACGCACCACCAAGCACCACCCGCACCACCAACCAGTAAACGCTCCACGATAGGAAGGAAAAGGGGGAAACGGGATGTTCGAAGATGTTTCAAGGCGAACGTTTCTCAAGGGCTCCGCAGCAACGGCGGCACTCGCCGCAGCGGGGTCGCTCTCGCTCGGCGCTTGGCGCGCCCAGGCGGCCGAAACCACGGCGCGCGGCGTTACCAAGCAGGCGCCGTCGCTCTGCAACGGCTGTTCCAGCAAGTGTGGCCTGGTGGCCACCACCGTTGACGGCACGCTCTGGACGCTCAAAGGCTCCGACACACATCCGTACGCGAAGGGCCACATTTGCGGCCGCGGCCACGGCCTGGCGCAAATGGCCTACTCCGACGAGCGCCTGACCCAGCCTTTGCGCCGCAAGGACGACGGCTCGTTCGAACCCATCGACTGGGACACCGCCTTCCGCGAAATTGGCGAGAAGACGCAGGCCATCATTGCCGCGAACGGCCCCGAGGCCCTCGGCATCATTCAGGACCCGCGCCCGTCCGGCAAGTACTACGCCAAGCGGTTCATGCACGCGCTCGGCTCGGCCAACGTGTATGCGCACTCTTCGTCGTGCAACCTGTCGAAAGAGAGCGCCTACACGCAGACCATCGGCGCGTCGAACTACTCCACGGACTTCCCGAACGCCAAAATGGTCATGTTCATTGGCCGCAGCTACGGCGACGGCATTCGCCCCTCGTCTGTGAAAAGCCTGGCCGAGGCTGCCGAGGCGGGCACGCGCATTGTGATGGTGGACCCGCGCCTGAACAGCTCGGGCATTTTCGCCACCGACTGGGTGCCCATCAATCCGGGTACCGACCTGGCCTTTTTGCTGGCACTATGCAACGTGCTCATTGAAGAAGACCTCTACGACCACGAGTTCGTGGAACAAAACACGGTGGGTTTCGAAGAATTCGCCGCCGAAATCAAAGACTACACGCCCGAGTGGGCGCACACCATCACCGACGTGCCGGCCGAGCGCATCCAAGAGCTGGCGCGCGCCATGGCGAAGGCGGCTCCGGCGGCGTCCATCGAGGCCGGATGGCGCGCGGTGATTGGCTGCTCGTACAAAAACTCGTTCGACACCGCGCGTGCCGCGACGGCGGTCAACACGCTGTTGGGCAGCTGGGGTGCGAAGGGCGGCGCGCTGCTCACGTCCTCGCCGAAGGCCGGCAAGCTTATCGACGCCCGCTTCGACGATCCGCCGAAGCCCGAGAAGCCGCGCGTGGGCAACAAGGAATACCCGCTCGCGCTCGACAGCGCCGGCACGAACCTGGCCGCGCTGCAGGCTGCGCTCGACGGCCGGATGAAGGGGCTCTTCTTCTACAACTCGAACGCCGCGAAGGGCTACGCGCAGCCGAAAACGTGGACCGAGGCGCTGGACAAGTGCGACCTCGTGGTGACCATCGATGTGCAAATGTCCGAGACGGCGCTGCAATCCGACTACGTGTTGCCCGAGGTCACCTACCTTGAGCGCCTGGAACTGCCCGAGTGGATTGGCGGCAAGAAGCACTTTGTTGGCATGCGTACCGTGGCCATTGACAAGGTGCACCCCGAAACGAAAACTTGCGACGAGATTTTCAACGGCCTGGCCAAAGCGTGCGGCGTGGGCGAATACTTCCAGTTCACCGCCGAGGACTTGGCCACCGCTCAGCTGGAAACCGTGGGCGTGGACATCGAGGACATGAAACAGCAGGGTGTCGTGGAACTGCCCGACCCCGCCTTCACCTACGGCACGCCGAAGTTCAAGACGCCGTCCGGCAAGTTCGAATTCAAATCCGATGCTGTGGGTGCGGCCGGCCTCAACCCAGTCATTGGCTGGGTGGAGCGCAAGGTCACGCCGAAGCCGGGCGAGTTCGCCATCGTGGGCGGCAAGCAATCCATCCACTCGCACACCATGACGCAAAACATCGAGGCGCTGAACGCCATCTCGCGCGAGTACCACATGGAGCGCGTGTGGCTGTCCGCGAAGGACGCGCAGAGCCTCGGCGTGGAAACCGGCGACGTGGTGGAGATTTCTTCCAGCGAGCACACCGGCCAGGTGGAGGCCCGCGTCACGCAGCGCCTGAAGCCCGGCGTGGTGTTCCTGCCCACGCACTACGGCGGCGATTCGCCTTATCAGACGCGCGCGTACCGCTACGGCGTGGCGCTGACGGATTTCATTCCCTTTGATGTGGAACCGGGCGTGGGCTCCATGATGAGCCAGGAAGTTGCGGTTACGGTGAAGAAGGTGGAGGCATAACATGGCACGCTACGGAATGCTTATCAACACGAGGAAGTGCGTGGGCTGTGATGCCTGCCGCATTGCCTGCCAGATGAAAAACCACCTGGAACCCACCGAGTCATTCATCACCTATCACGAGCTGGAAACCGGCGAATTCCCGAACGTATATGCCGAGGTGGTGCCCACCCAGTGTATGCACTGCGAGGACGCGCCGTGCGCCGCCGTGTGCCCGACGCATGCCACCTACGTCACCGATTCGGGCGTGGTGCTGGTGGACGAAGAGAAGTGCATCGGCTGCAAATACTGCATGGCCGCGTGCCCGTACCAGGCGCGCATCGTGAAGGAGTCGACCGGCGTGGTGGAGAAGTGCCGCTTCTGCTGGGACAACGGCGCTCCGGGCAATCCGCCGGCGTGCGTGGGAACGTGCATCTCCGGCGCGCGCGTGTTCGGCGACTTGGACGACCCGAAGAGCGAGATCAGCCAGGCCATCGCGAAGTACCATGCGCTGCCGCTCGCTGATAATCTGACCGCTACCAAGATTTTCTACGTGAGGTGATAAGCAATGGTATGGGGACCTATGATTGCGTGGTACCTGTTTCTGGCCGGCGCCTCGGCCGGGGCGTTTCTCACGGCCGCGTTTGTGGAGGCCAAGTACCCCGACAGCGTGAAAATGCGCGTCGCGGGCCGCATAATTGCGCCGGTGTTCGTGGGCATTGGCCTGCTCATGCTGATGCTGGACGCCGAGGCTGGCCTGCACAACCCACTGCGCTTCTTCTGGCTTATATCGAACCCGGGCTCGGTGATGACGCTGGGCGTGTACTTCATCTGCATTTATATGCCGGTGACGCTGGCGGTGGCCGTGCTTGAGCTGCTGAAGAAGCGCGTGCCGAAGTGGCTCACGTGGATTGGCATTGTGTTTGCGTTCGCCGTGGCGGCCTACACGGGCTTTTTGCTGGGCGTGGTGAAGGCGTATCCGCTATGGAACAACGCCATTCTGCCTATTCTGTTTGTGGTGTCCGCGCTGTCGGCGGGGCTGGCGGCCACGTCGCTGGTAGGTTTGGTGACCGACCGCGAGCGCTTTGAACGCATGTGGCTGATTAAGAAATCGCACGTTATTTTGTCGGCCATCGAGATGGTGGTGCTGTTCACGATGCTGGTTATTGTGAGCGCCGGCAGTTTTGAGGGCGCGGCTTCGGTGCACTCGCTGATTGCGGGGCAGTTCGCGCCCGCGTTCTGGGGCGGCATTGTGCTTTTGGGTTTGGTAGTGCCGTTTTTGATTGAGGGCTATCCGGTGTTTATTGCCCGGCGCGTGGAAACGTCCACAACGTCGCTGGTGGTAAGCCTTATTGGCGAAGCTGGCGTGTTGGTGGGCGGTTTCCTTTTGCGCCTGCTGGTGATACTGGCAGCCCTGCCCGTGCTGTTTCTGTAGGTTGACACCGTGCCCTCGCCGCCGTGTTGCGGCGGGGTGCTGGGCGGCTTCCGAGGGTTCCCCTCCTTCCTCTTGGAAGCCTGCCGTTATACAACGACGCCGCGCCTTTCCCCTTCAGGCGCGGCGTTTGTTGTTAAAAGTGTGACGCGCTTCGCGCTCGTCCTTGCGGTCTGTGTGAATTCGGCGGGGTGGTGGGGGTTAAATGAGTGATCGGGGGTATCATAAACGGGACATGAACAGGGGCATTGCAGAGCGGTGCCGTCGCGAACAAGGAGGAATCTGCATGGATGCACGCGTGTACGAATTGCTGAACGACCAGATCAACAAGGAACTGTATTCCGCCTACCTCTATCTGTCCTTCGCCGACTATTACGAGGAGCAGGGCCTTGAGGGTTTCGCCAACTGGTACGAAATCCAGGCGCAGGAAGAGCGCGACCATGCCATGATCTTCCGCAACTATCTGCATGAGAACGGCCAGAAGGTGAAGCTCTTGGCCATCGACCAGCCCGACAAGGAGTTCTCCGATTTCCTGGCTCCGCTTGAGGCGGCGCTTGAGCACGAGCAGTACGTGACCAGCCTCATCAACGACATCTACGCCGCTGCGGCCGACGTGCGCGACTATCGCACGTGCAAGTTCCTCGACTGGTTCATCGAAGAGCAGCAGGAGGAAGAGGACAACGCGGAGAAGATGATCACCCGCATGAAGCTGTTCGGCTCCGACGCGAAGGCGCTCTACGACCTGGACAAGGAGAACGCCGCGCGCGTCTACTCCGTCCCGACCCCGTTGGCCGCCGAGTAACGCGCGCGTCCGCAACTTGCTTACGTTCGGCCCGCTGCTCTTGTTGGAGTGGCGGGCCGTTTTTGTCTCATGGCTTTCTATCTATTTATAGGGGAGTCGCTCTTCGCCCAGACAGCCGGTTTGCAAAGCGAACTACGAAAGAAGTTCGCGCTCGGTTTCTTCTTCCAGTGGCTCTCCGCTTGCGGGGGTCTCCGCTGCACGCGCCTTCTTCGCGCGCGTGAGCGCGGTGGTGCCTTCGGCGGCGAGCATCGCGGCCAGGTAGGCGGCAGCGAGGGCAACCACAATGGCTTCCGCCCCTGCGCCCGCCAAGTAAAACGCGGCCATACCCAGCGCCATGCTGGCGGCGCAGCTTGCGCAGAAAGCGGCAAACATCTTGGAGAAGCCCACTTCCGAACTCTTCGCCGACCAAAACAAAATCACCAGGCCCAGCATGTTGCACACGGCGGCACCCACCTGCGTCAGCACGCCAAGCGCCCTCGCTGCGGGCACGTCCATGCCCAACGCGAAGGCTCCGGCCAGCATAAACGCGGCTGCTACTAGAAGCGATACGCGGTAGAACACCTTCAAAATGCCCGAGTGCGTCTTCTGCGCGCGGGCTGCTGTCCAGCACACACCCACGGCTGCCACCAGGTAGGGCAGGGGTAGCGGCGCGGCGGGCGAGACCAGTCCCGCGGCGGTTGGCTCAAACGTCAGTCCCAGCATGAAAAACGACAGCATGAGCCCGGCCACGGCGGCCCACCCTTGGCGCATGACCTGCCAAATGGTAATGAGCGGCACCCAGTTCTCCGGGCGGCGAAAGCCCGCGCGCACTTCGTCGGCGCGCACGATCTCGTCTGCAAGCAGCGGAAAGCCTCCGCCCAGCACCAGCACAAACAGCCCGAGGCAGAACAAAAACGGTGAGCCCGCATTCGCCACGGCCCACCAAAGAAACGATGCCAGCAGAAACGACAGCCCCGTGCTAAAGAGGGCACCCTTGAAACCAAACGAACGATAGTAGCGCCCCCACTGACGCAGCAGGCAGGTCAGGCCGAAGCCCAGCAACACGCCGCTGCCCACGGCCGCAATTACCGGCGGTAGCGCACCGCTGAAGGCGGCGCACAGCACGCCCGCTCCGGCGCTGGCCAGGCCCGCGCCCACGGAGTGTCGCCGGTGCTCGTCGTCGTGCGCCGACACGGCCACCGCCGCGCACAGCGCCACCGCGCCCGCCATAAATGCGCCCGCGAACAGGCTGGCTGTTCCGGCCGCTTCGTACAGATGCAGCAAAATGTTGTCGGCGTGCACGCATGCCGCAAGAGCCGCCAGCACGCAGGACAGCGCCAAGCCAAGCGGCGACCATTCATGTGTGCGCGGATTCATGTTCTCAGTACCCCTCCTTAGTGAGCCACCTATTATACGGGCAAACGGCGCGCGGCTTTCTGCGAATCCGCCTGTCGGCGGCCTGGGTGGGCGTGTTGCGACGCTGCTGCGCGCCCCGTCGCGGCCGCAAAGATGCCGGTCGGACGCAGGAGAGGCTACGTTGAAGGTCTTTTGTCGGCAAAAGGTAACCGTTCGGTAAACTCGTGGAGATTGGCCGTTCTCGCCGCCCCAGCAGCAGGAAAATTTACCATGTTCAACAAAGCGTTAACTAATTAGTAACCAGCGCGCCGCCGGGTTCCGCCTACGCGGCGTTTTGAAAGGCCACGCAATGCTCCAGTTGCTCGATATATGTAAGTCCTACACCACGGCCGACTTTACCCAAACGGCGCTCGACAACGTGAGCGTGTCGTTTCGCGACAACGAGTTCGTAGCCATTCTGGGGCCGTCGGGCTCCGGTAAGACCACGCTGCTGAACATCGTGGGCGGCCTCGACCACTACGATTCCGGCAACCTTATCATCGACGGCATCTCCACCGAGCAGTACAAGGACAAGGACTGGGACGCCTACCGCAACAACCGCATTGGTTTCGTGTTCCAAAGCTACAACCTCATTCCGCACCAGACGGTGCTGGCGAACGTAGAGCTGGCGCTGACGCTGTCGGGCGTTTCGCGTGCCGAACGCCACGACCGCGCGGTGCGTGCGCTCAAGCGCGTGGGCCTGGGCGACCACGTAAACAAGAAGCCGAGCCAGCTGTCTGGCGGTCAGATGCAGCGCGTGGCCATTGCGCGTGCGCTCATCAACGACCCGGAGATCCTGCTGGCCGACGAGCCCACCGGCGCGCTGGATTCTAAAACGAGCGTCCAAATTATGGATCTGCTTACCGAGATTGCGAACGACCGTCTGGTCATCATGGTTACGCACAACCCGGAGCTGGCTGAGGAATACGCCACCCGTATTGTGAACTTGGCCGACGGCGTTATCCGCAGTGATACCGACCCCTTCGATCCCACGGTTGAAGACATGCGTGTGAGCGAAAAGCCTGTTCAACGCACGAAGATGTCCTTCCTCACGGCGCTTTCGCTGTCGTTTAAGAACCTCATGACGAAAAAGGGCCGCACGTTAATGACGGCGTTCGCGGGCTCCATTGGCATTATTGGCATCGCGGCCATTTTGGCGCTGGCCAACGGCGTGAACAACTATATTAAGTCGGTGGAAGAAGACACGCTGTCCGAATACCCGCTGCAAATTCAGAGTACCGGCTTCGACATGACGACGATGATGTTGGGCATGGGCGGCGGTGGCGGCGCGAGTGACGGCGACGGGGGCGGCGACGGTGACTCCGGCAACGACCAGGTGCGCGTGTCACAGATGCTCACCAACATGCTGTCGAGTATCGGGTCGAACGACCTCGCGGCGCTGAAAGAGTACTTCGACAGCGGCGAAAGCGGCATCGAAAAGTACACGAATGCCATCGAGTACAGCTACAATGCCACGCCGCAGATTTTCAGTTCGAACACCGAGAACCTGCGCCAGGTGAACCCGGACAAGTCGTTCGCGTCCATTGGCTTGGGTTCGTCGAACAGCACGAACAGCCTTATGTCCATGTCGATGAGCACCGACGTGTTCTACGAAATGCCCAGCAACCCGAACTTGTACCAAAACCAGTACGACGTAAAGGCGGGCCGGTGGCCTGAATCGGCCAACGAAGTGGTGCTGGTACTCACCAGCAATGGTTACATCAGCGACTTCATGCAGTACTCGCTGGGCCTGCGCGACGCGTCGGAACTTGACCGCATGGTGGAGCAGTTCGCTGCCGAAGAGGACGTGGTCACGCCGAGCGACCTGAAACCCTACTCCTACGACGACATTCTGAACGTAACGTTCAAGCTGGTCAACGCTGCGGACTACTACGAGTACGACGAAGAGTTCGGCGTGTGGAAGGACAAGACCGACAACAAGGACTACCTGCGCTCGCTGGTGGAGCACGGCGAGGACTTGCGCGTGGTGGGCGTGGTGCAGCCAAGCGAAGACGCCAGCGCCACCATGTTGAGCGCCGGCATCAACTATCCGTCTGAACTGACGACGCACATCATCGAGAACGCCGCCAACAGCAAGATTGTGAAAGACCAGTTGGCGAAGCCCGACATCAACGTGTTCACCGGCAAGCCGTTTGGTGAAGAGGACGAGGACGGCAGCTCGTTTAGCATGGAGTCCCTGTTCACGGTGGACGAATCGGCGCTGCAGGCCGCGTTCAAGATTGACGAGAGCGCGCTTACGGCCGGCATGGGGAACATGTCGGGGATGTCGCTTGATATGTCCAGCATGAGCGTTGACATGACGTCGCTGCCGCCGTTCGACGCGTCGTCGCTCAACCTTGATATTGGGTCGAACCTGGACTTGAGCAACCTGACGTTCGATTTGAGCAACCTGGAATTGTCGTTCGATGGCATACAGCCCACGATTGATCCCTCGAAGCTGACCGGCGCCATGGGCACGGTGATGCAGGGGTTCTTCCCCTGGTATGCCCAGCACGCGAGCGAGTACGAGGGCTATGCGCAGGCGATGCAGGCCTACCTGGCGTCTGACGAGGTGAACGCCACGTTGGCTGCGGCCGTGAAGGAATCCATCAACATGGACGGCATGGAAGAGGCGCTGAAAACCCAACTCCAGGAGCAGTTGCAGGCGCAACTGGGCGCGCAGCTGCAAGAACAGTTGATGCCCGCGCTGCAGCAGGCCATTGCCACCTCGCTGCAAACGCAGCTGTCCACCGCCATGCAAAGCTATATGCAAACGGTGCTGACTACGGCCATGACGCAGATGGCAAGCTCGCTGCAAACTCAGATGGGTGCGGTGATGCAGCAGTCGATGACGCAAATGTCATCATCGCTGGCCAACGCCATGAGCATTGATACCGATGCCTTCCAAAACGCGTTCAAGATGAACATGGACGAGAAGGAACTCGGCGAGTTGATGATGTCCATGATGGGCGCCGAGGAAGCCTCGTACGACAACAACCTGAAGAAGCTGGGATACGCCGACTTCGCGAAGCCGGGCGGCATTGACATTTACCCCATCGACTTCGAAAGCAAAGCGCACGTCATTGAGATTTTGGACGAGTACAACACGCGTATGACCGACGACGGCCAGGAGGACAAGGTCATCACGTACACGGACTTCGTGGGCGCGCTCATGTCCTCGGTCACCGACATTGTGAACATGATCAGCTATGTGCTGGTGGCGTTTGTGGCCATTTCGCTGGTGGTGTCGTCCATCATGATTGGCGTCATTACCTATATTAGTGTGCTTGAGCGCAAGAAGGAAATTGGCATCCTGCGCTCCATCGGCGCGAGCAAGGGCGACATCAGCCGCGTGTTCAACGCCGAGACTATTATTGTGGGCTTCACGGCGGGAGTGATTGGCATAGGCGTGACGGCGCTCGCCTGTATTCCCGCGAACGCTATCGTGTATTCGCTGTTTGACGTGGCGAATGTGGCCGCACTGCCGTGGCAGGCCGCCATTGTGCTGGTGGGTATCAGCGTGCTGCTGACGTTTGTGGCGGGCCTGTTCCCCTCAAGCGCTGCCGCCCGCGAGGACCCAGTGGAGGCGCTGAGGAGCGAGTAGGGGGCGCGACTGCACGGGTGGAGAGCCCGCGCGGCGTGAACAACTTCTGAAAATGAGAGAGGCCGGACGATGTCCGGCCTCTTGTGCATTCTGGTGGGCGATACCGGGTTCGAACCAGTGACCTTGTGCGTGTAAAGCACCTGCGCTCCCGCTGCGCCAATCGCCCTTTTGTTGTCGCTTTGCGACGGAACGCTCATTCTGCCACAGATTCCCCAATCGTGCAACGCAAAAAACCGGCCTTGCCACCTGCACTGTCATATTTTCGTTGGATTTGCGCCGTTTCGGCGCCGTAGAAGCGACGGCCTGCGGACGGTCGGCGCGCCGTAATTTGGCAGGATCTGGACGGTTCTGTGAGGGGTGTGCGGACGGTCGAACGGTAAGGTTGCGGCTGCATACTAGGGGCCACGGATTCCCAGGATGCGGAGGCTGCGAATGAAACGAAAGAAGACGATGGTGATGGGCGTGGCGTGCGGAGTGCTGTGCGCCGCGTGCGTGTTCGCCTACCTGCAAAGCGTGCGGGGCGAGGCGGAGGCTGCCCGCGCGGAGGCGCTCTCGCGCTACGGCGGCGAGCAGATTGAGGTGTGCGTGGCGCGTCGCGACATAGCGGCGGGTGAGAGCGTGGAAGCCGGGACGGTGGAAACAAAGCTGTGGGTGGCCGACCTGTTGCCCGCGGATGCGGCGCGCTCTACGTCGGATGTGGTGGGGCGCATCGCCACGTCGAACATTTTGGCTGGTGAGGTGGTGTCGCTTCAGCGCTTCGGGCAGGCCGCGGCGGCGCTCGATGTGCCGCAGGGGTTGGCAGCGCTCAGCGTGCCGGCGAAAACGGTGCAGGCCGTGGGTGGCGCGCTGGCTCCTGGCGTGCGCGTGGATATGTATGCCACGGGCGACACTTCCACGGCAGCCATCGCGCGCAACGTGCTGGTGCTGAAGACGAGCGCGAGCGTGGCCGACGGCAAGGCGGCGGCCGACACCACGTGGGTCATGGTGGCGGTGGAGCCGGAATCGGTGCAGGAGATTATCGCGGCATCGCGTAAGGCTGAGTTGTACTTTGCGCTGCCGGCTGAGGGTGCGGGCGCTGGTGTGGGTGATGGCGCTGGCGATGGCGTTGCTGGCGGAGAGGGGGTGTTCTGATGGCTCCCATCATGTTGTGCGCCGATGCCGAGAGCATGCGGCGCCCCGAACTCATTGGTCTTGCGGGTGAGAACTTGGCGGCTCAGGACTGGCTTCGTCTGTTCGCCACGGGGCAGGATGCGCGGCGCTACTTGCGCAACGAGTACGCCGTGGAAGAGGTGTGGGTGGCGGGTTGTGAGGACGTGGAACCCATCAACCTGGCTGCTGCGCTCAAGCGCGATAGGGCCGATGTGCGCGTGTGTTTGCTGGCGTTTCAGAACACGGGCTCGCTCATGAGCAGGGCGAGTGCTGCTGGTGTGGATGCGTCGCTCACGGGTCAGGCGTTTGCCGAGCGCTATGCGGCGGCAAAGCGGCGTCATGCTGGCGGGGTGGCTGGCACGGGCGGTGCAGGTGGCGTGGCTGGTCAGGGTGCCGCTGGGGGTGCGAGTGTCATGCCGCCGGTGGCGGAACGCGGGTGGCCCGGCAGTGCGTATTCGGCGGTTGGCGAGCCGCGGACGGCGGTGCGCGGGTGGCCGGAGGGCGCGCCGGGTGGCCGCGATGCTCGAGCAGTTGCGGGTGCAGGTGCGCCTGTGAATGCGGGGCCAGCGGCGTATGGTGCGGGCGGTGCTGTGGCGGCACCGGCCGCTGTGGGCGCGACTTCGGGTAAGCCCGGGTTCCTGTTGCCCGTGGTCAGCGGCAGTGGCGGCGCGGGGAAGAGCACCGTTGCAGCGTTGGCAGCCCTGTTCGCGCAGGGGTTGGGCTATCGCACCTTGCTGTTGGACTTCGACTTGCAGTTCGGCGACATGCGCGACTTGCTGGGGCGTCCCGACGCGCCGGGGATTGACGAGGTGCTGGCTTCGCCCGCGCGCCTCGAGCGACTGGAGCCCGAGGGCCTCACACCCGCACTGTTGGGAGCGCCGCGACATCTGGAGGACGCCGAGGCGGTGGTGCACGACGCGCCGGCGCTGCTTGATGAGCTGCTGCGCCGCTTCGACGTGGTGGTGGCGAACACGGGGGCATCGTGGGAAGAGCAGCATGCCCTTCTGCTTGAGCGCAGCTCAAAGGCCCTCTTTTTGGTTGACCAGCGGCCCTCGTCGCTGCGAGCGTGCCGTCATGCACTCGACTTGTGTGCGCGTTGCGGCATAGCAACCGGGCCCTTCGTGTTCGCCGCGAACCGCTGTGCCAAGGGTGCGTTGCTCACGTCGCTGGACGTGTCGTGTGCGCTGCAGGGCGCGCATGCGGTGGAGTTGCGCGACGGTGGTCGCGAGGTGGAAGAGGTTGTCGGTGCAGGTCAACCACTGGATTTGGTGGCCGCGAAAAACGAGTTGTGTACGAGCTTAGAGCACGTGCTGGTGGATATTCTGCCCGACTGTGAGGGGCGCGTGCTGCGTCTGGCCGAACCGCGCAGCGCCAAGCCCGAACGTCGGTTGATGCGCGGTCGGCGTCGCGGGAGGGGGGCCGTGCCATGTCCCTGCTAGAGCGCGCGCAAAAGGCCAGTGGAGAAGGAACGCGGTTCGTTACTCCGGTGGGCCCCGGGCTGGATGAGCTGAAAGCCCAGGTGCAGGACTTGCTGTCGGCCGATGAGGTGGCAGCCTTGCAGGCGGAGAACCCCGAGCGAGCGCGCAATGAGGTGCGCAGTGCCTGTCGGCGGGCCTTCGAGGACGCGGCGTGGGCCGAGGTGTCAACCGAGCGGCGTGCCCAGCTGGAGGGCGGCCTCTTGGATGCCATGTTTGGCTTCGGTCCCTTGGAAGGGCTGCTGGCGGACGACACCATTACCGAAGTCATGGTGAACGGGCCGCGCAGCGTGTTCTTCGAACGCGAGGGGCGGCTGTTCCCAAGCGAGCGCACCTTTGCCGACGAGGGGCAGTTGCGGGCGCTCATCGACCGCATCTTAGGGCCGCTGGGGAGGCGCATCGACGAGTCATCTCCCCTGGTGAACGCCCGTTTGCCGGAAGGTCATCGCGTGCACGCGGTCATTCCGCCGCTCGCGTTGGACGGCTCGGTGCTCACCATTCGTAAGTTCACGCGTCGCGTGATGACGCTGGAAGATATGGCGAGTGGCGGCTCGTTCGACGAACGCATGCGGCAGTTCCTCGTGTGGGCCGTGCGTGCCCGCAAAAGTGTAGCCGTGTCGGGCGGCACGGGTAGCGGTAAGACCACGCTGCTGAATGCGCTTTCGTGTGTGATTCCGCACGAGGAACGCATCATCACTATTGAAGACTCGGCTGAGCTGCGCTTTTTGGAACACCCGCACGTCGTGCGCCTGGAGGCGCGCCCCCGCAACGCGGAGGGTCGCGGTGAGGTAACCATCCGCGATTTGGTGACGAACGCGTTGCGCATGCGTCCCGATCGCATTGTGGTTGGTGAGTGCCGCGGGGCGGAAGCACTCGACATGTTACAGGCCATGAACACGGGCCATGATGGGTCGCTCACCACGCTGCACGCGAACTCGCCGCAGGAATCGGTGGCGCGCCTCACCACCATGGTGCGCTTCGGAGCCGATCTGCCGGTGGACGTGATTGAGGCGAACATCGCCAGCGCCATTGACGTGGTGGTGCAGACGGCGCGCTCGCTGGATGGGTCGCGGCGCATCGCCGAGGTGGCGCAGCTGGGCTTCGATGAAGAACGGCGTCGCTGCACGGTGGAAACCCTGTTCAAACGTGAGGAAGGCGAGCGCAGCGGGCAGTGGGTGGGTGTGCCGGCGTGGCTGGAAGACCTTCCGTCGCGTGGCTGCGCTGCATCGAGGGAGGTGACGGCATGGAAGCAAGCATGCTCTTTGGCGGCCTGAGTGCGGCGCTTGCGTTTGGCACGGGCTTGAGCGCGGTGTACGCCTACGGGGCCGCACCCCGGCGCCGTGACGTGGTGGCATCCGCGCGCGGCGAAGATGCGCCTCGGGCGGGTCGGCTCGCGTGGCGACTGCGCAATGGCTTTGCGCCTTTTCTGCCGGTGGCTGAAGCGCTCTTACGTCTGGTGCGGGTGGAACGGGTGGCGAACGAGGCCGTGCAGGAATTGGCGCGGCGGCGCTTCATCACGACCGAGCGCGCGCTGCTGTCCGTGGCGGTGGCGGGAGTAATTGCTCTGGCAACGGTGGCATTTGTGGTGTCGCGCAGCCTGGTGGGTGCGGTGGCGGTGGCAGCGTGTGCGGTGGCAGCGAGCGTGGTTGCCCTCAACGCGACGGGTGATAAGCGCCGTGATGCCGTGCGTGAAGCCGTGCCCGACGTGCTGCGCTCGCTTTCGGCCTGCTTTGACGCGGGGCTCACGCTGATGCAGACGTTTGGCCAGGTGGCAAGCGAGACGAAGGGCCCGCTGCACCTGCCGTTTGCCCGCGCGGCGCACGTGTTGGAAACGGGCGGCAGCGCGTCGGAAGCTCTTGAGGAACTGAGACGTGGCACGTCCGTGCCCGAGCTGGCGTTCGTTGCGGTGGCGCTCGATGTGCAGCACCAGGCCGGTGGCAGCTTGCATCAGGTACTGGAAGCGGCGCGCGACACCGTAGAGGGCGAGCTTGCGCTCAGGCGCTCGCTGAAGGTGCAGACGGCGCAGGCGAAGCTGTCGGCTCGCATTGTCAGCCTGATGCCCTTCGTGCTGGTGGCAGTGTTTTCGCTGGTGAGTGAAGACTTCCTGGCCCCGTTTTTCGAGAGCGCAGCCGGCTGGGCACTTCTGGCGGTGGCGCTGGCCATGCAGGCGGCCGGCGTGCTGCTGGTGCGGCGCATGTTGGCCGTGGGGGCGGAATCGTGAGCGCGCTAATGTCGCTCGCGGGGCTGGCGAGCGTGCTGGCGGCCGTGGCGGGAACATGTGCGGCACGTGCTTGGTGCGAGCGTCGCCAAGCCGCCGAACGTCGCAGTGCGCTGCGTCATGCGGCCGGGGCTTTCGCGGGTGCGTCCGGCAAGCCCAAGGGTCTTGCTGAAACGGTGGTGCGTTATGTGGTGGAACTGAGCCGCCGAATTGCGTTCAAGGCGACGCGGCCGCTTGTGCCGGGTGACTTTGGCGCGGGCGTAAGCGGTGGGCGTCCCCGCAGGTCGGAGGCGTGGCTTGCCGAGCATGCGCTGCGTGCGGGCTTGGTCTCGGAAGTGACGGCAGTGGGGTTCGCCGAAGCGCGTTTGCGTTTGGCATTGGTGTTTGCGGCGGTGGGTGGGTTGGTGGGTGCCGTCCTGTCGAACGAGATGGCTGCGCTGTTGGGTGTGCTGGGGCTGTTTCTGGGTTCCGCGGCGCCGAAGTGGGCGGTGCGCGACGTGGAGCGCCAGCGCACCACCCAGGCAGAGCGTCACCTGTCGGAAATGTTGGAGGTGGTGGCGCTGGGCTTGCGCAGCGGGCTGTCGTTTGACCGGAGCTTCCAGCTGTACGGGGCGCACTTTGCCTCGCCGTTCGCAGAGGCCTGTGCGTCAACGCATCGCCGCTGGTCAATGGGGCTGGCGACGCGCGAGGAAGCCTTGCGTGGCTTGGCGGCATCGTACGGATCGGATCAGCTGGCGCGCGTGGTGGATAACGTGGTTCGGTCGCTTCGCTTTGGCACCTCTTTGGCCGAGGGTCTTGAGGCGGCAGCTGCACAAGCGCGGGTGGAACATCGCTCGCGCATGGAGGAACGAGTGGCTAAAGCCCCGGTCAAGATGATGCTACCCACGGGTGCGCTCATCCTGCCCGCCATGCTGCTGCTGGTGTTGGGCCCGGTACTGTTGGAGCTGATCGACGGATTTTAAGCAGCAATAAAAAGGTGCACGTGTGCTGCGGCTGCAAGCTGCGCACTGCAAAAGGAATACCCCAAGGAAAGGAGAGAGGTTATGGAACGCGAGAACACAATGGGCAGAACAAGTCTGTGCGAACAGGTGAGGGCGACGTGCGTTCGCGGCATGGTGCGTGCGCGGATGCACCTCGCGGAGGCAAAGGGTCAGGGCACCACCGAGTATGCGATTTTGGTCGGTGTGTTGGTAGTCATTGCGATTATCGCCATCACGGTATTCAGGCCAAAACTTCAAGAGTTATGGGATGCCATTGCTGCCGGCATTAACAGCTTGTGAGTGCGTCGGGCGTACGGCGGTGGTGGCGAAGGCGCGCGGTGTGCGGAAGGTGTGCGCGTCGCGCTGCTGGGTGCGAGCACGGGCAGGGCACGGTTGAGTATGCCGTGATGACCGCAGCGTTTCTGGCGCTGGTGGTAGCGCTGGGGGTGCTCTGGCGGCCCCTTGAAGGCGGGCTCTTCGTGGAGCATGCGCTGATGGCGGCCTCTCACCATGTGCAGGGCACCGCTCCAGGCGGCGTGGCGGACGTGTTTTTGTACTGATAAGGCAAGGCGGCGCACGGAAGTGGCGCGGTGACGATAAGGAGGCGAGTTATGGGCAGGCGAATCCGGCGCACTGAGCGCGGGCAGGGCACCGTGGAGGCGGCGTTTGTGATACCCGTGCTGTTTTTGGCGCTGCTGCTTTTGCTGCAGCCGGGCATCATCCTGTACGACCGCCTGGTCATGCAGGCTGCTGCGGCTGAGGGCTGCCGGCTTCTCGCCACCAAAACGGGTGCGCTGGGTGACATGGATGCGGCGTGCGAGGCCTTCGTGCGCCACCGCCTATCGGCCGTGCCGCAGCACGACTGCTTCCATGTGCACGGCGGGGGCTGTAGCTGGGACATTACGCTTTCGGGCGACGAAGCGTCGGACACCGTGTCGGTGACCATCGCAAACAAGCTGAAGCCCCTGCCTTTGCTGGATGCTGGCGCCACCCTCTTGGGTATGACGGATGGGGCGGGGCGGCTTCCCCTTGAGGTAACCGCTTCGCTGCCCACCCAGCCTGACTGGGTGAACGGGGCCGAGGCGGGGCGCGACCCGGCAGGCTGGATTGGGGCGTGGTTGTCGTGAAGTTCGGGAAAGGGTGCGCGGTGCATTTGCGGTGGCGTTGCCGCCGGCCGTTCGGCTTGTTCCGCGACGAAGAGGGCTTTACCACGGTGGGCATGGCGCTGGCTTTGCTGATAACGCTGTCGCTGGTGTTTACGACGGCGCAGGTGTACCGCGTGACCTCGGCCTCTGCCGACGTGCAGGATGTGGCGGATGCCGCCGCGCTTGCCGCCGAGAACCAGGTGGCGGAGTTCATGATTGTGGTGCGGGCGTGCGATGCCGTGGTGCTCACGCTGTCGCTTACCAGCATTGTGGTGACGGGCTTGGGCGTAGCCGCGCTCTGTACGCCCGTCACGGCACCCGCCTCGGAAGCCCTGCTCAAGGCCGGGCGTGACGTGGCCAAGGCGCGCGATTCGTTCGCTGAAAAGGCAGCGGAGGGTTTGAACCGCCTGCAAAAAGCGCTGCCGTTTTTGGCGGCGGCCAGCGCCGCGCACGTGGCGTCGGCCAACAATGGCGGCCCGATGAATGCGTCCTATGTGGCCCTGGCTGTGCTGGCGCCCGCTGAGGGCGAGCCCATAGAAGTGGGCGGCATGGAAGGCGCGCATGCTTTGGCTGACCGCGCCGAGGCGGAGTCTGAGGACATCAAACGTGCCGGTGAACAGGCCGAACAGGCAGCTGAGGAAGCGAATGCGTGCAAGGAGCGAGCGTTTCGCCGCGATTGCGGCGACGAGCCGGGCTACTGCATGTCCGAGCGGGCGCGCACGCTGGCGGGGCTTTCCGGTGGGGACAACCCGCGCTTTAACAGCGTGGATGCCTGGTCGTTCTCGGTGCCGCTCGAACGGGCGCGTGCGTATTACGTGAAGCGGTTGGCGGTGGAGGCACCGCAGGGCTCGTCAACCGAAGAGCGAGCGCGTTCGGCGCTGCGGTTGCGGTTCTATCGCTTTGCAACGGCTGAGCTGGGGCGGGGCTACGTGCACGAGACGGAGGACTCGTTCGACGCGCTGTTTCCTCACCTGCCGAAGAACACCGATGAGATGCGCGCGACCGCGCTGTACACGGAGGTGGCCTATCCGGTGACGGAGGGCGAGGGCGGGCCGGTCATGCATGCGTGGAGCGGGTGTCCTGCGGCGGCGGGTGCGACGGGCATGGGCTCTATCGCTCAGATGGAGCAGGGCGGCTATTCCACCTGTTCAGAATGCGGGTTCACGGCGTCAAGCATGGGCAAGGTTGCGGCGGCATCCACGTCTATCGACAACGGTTTTGAGTACCACTACGAAGCGGTGGCGCAAGCGGCGGATGAGTATGAGCAAGCGCGTGCGAAGCTCGATCCGCTGGCGCGCAAGGTGAAGGAGAAGGCGGGCGGTCTCTTTGACGAATGTTTGGATCTTCTGCGACAGGTGAGCAGTAAGCGCATTGATGCGGCACCGCCGGGGCGCTACGGAGCGGTGGTGCTGGTGGCGAACACGAGCGCCGCGCCGACATCCACAGGGTTTGCCAGCGGGTTTGTGCATGAGGCAGGGTCGCTGGGGGCGCGGGCTGCGGTGTCGGCTGCAACACTGCTTGACGAAGGGTCGGACGAAGGGAAGAACGTGCTGAATTCCCTGTTGGACGGCCTGAAGGACAAAGGTGGCGCGGTGACGGGTGCGCTTGGTGTGGTGCTGGATTGTTGGTCGGGGCTGCTGAGCGCCTACCTTGAGGGGCAGGATGCCATCGGGCGAGTTCTTGAGGGTGCCGTGGACGCTCTGCCGTTTGCGAGCGCGAGCGGGTTGGGGTCGTGGGCTGCGAGTGCCTTCCAAAAGGCCGTGGCGGCTCTCGGACTGGAACCCGCAAAACTCGGCGCGCTCAAACCGGTACTGGTGAACTCGGCGCACGTTGCCGGTGCGGACGACACGGCGTTCTCGGCGCGGTTCTTGGCGGTGAAGGCCCAGGCGGTGGCGCACCCGCTGGCATCGACAGATTTGTTCTCGTCGGTGGTGACGTCGGCGGAAGCGGCGGCTATCGAAGGCATTGCGTCGCTTGATGGCACGGTGGAGATAGCGTCGGTGCAGCTGTTTGGCGACGGCGGGCCGGAGATACCCCTCACCATCGCACTGCCTCAAGCGGCGCGCGATGCGGCGGCGGACTTGGTGAGCAGTGCGGCGGATGCAGTGCGCTCAGTGTATGCCCAGGTGACGGGGGTGAGAACGTGGGAGTGAAACAGGCGTGCGTTCAGAGGCACCCGCGCGCCAACCGCGCTTCGCCAGGGCGTGCGCTGCCGGGAAGAGTTACCCCGGACGTGGGTCGTGCGCGGCACGGTGCGCGCGAGGCGGGCCAGATGACCGTGGAGTTGGCCGTGGTGTTTCCGGTGCTGTTGGTGGTGGCGGTGATTGCCGTGAACGTGCTTCTGTTCTTCTCGGAGTGCGCGGCATTTGACCGAACGGCGCGCGAGGCGGTGCGCGTGTATGCGACCTCCCCGGCCTACGGGCAGGGGCTGGAGCAGAGCCAGGCGCTGGTGCAGCAGACCGTTCAAGCGGCCTTCGACAAGCCCTACCTGGCCTCGCGCGTGGCGACGGAAGGAGTGTCCGGAGGCGCGGTGCGGTTCACGGCAACGCTTGAGTTCTCGCCGACGTTGTTTGGCATGGGATTGAAGTCGTCGGTGTTCGGCGTGGCGCTGCCGCACTTGGAACACTCGGTGGCGCTGGTGGTGGAGCCGTACAAACCGGGGGTGTTGCTATGAGCGAGCAGGCGCGTCGTCTGCGAAGGGCGGCTGTGGTGCTGGGCGTGTTGCTGGTAATTGCGCTGGTACTGCACGTGGTAGGTGCGCTTGGTGCGCCAAGTGTGCTGGCCGAGGCGTCACACGTTATCGCCACGGAAGTTGGTGAGACGTACGGTTCGCCCGCACTCCCGGCAGGGTTCGAAGATGAGGTGCTGTGCGCGGCCAGCTTCGAAGACGTTCGTGTGAGTCCGGAAGGCTCGGTGGTGGGCTTCACGGCGCGTGGCACTCCAGCGGAAGCGTTTAAGCAGGTAGAAGGCCTCATGCGCGACCACGGCTGGACGGTGGTGCCGGGCGGAGACGGGGCGAGCGGCTCGTTTCTGAAGGAGGTCGGACAGTATCGGTGGGCGTTTGTGGGGTGCGTACGTGTGGGCGATACGACGAGCGTGGTCGTGCAGTGCGCGGCGGATGACGGGAAAGGATGAGGCATGGCTGACAAGAACAAAGAAGGTACGCGTGCGGTGCATGGTGCCGACGCACCGAAGAGAAGGCGCCGCGTTTCGGCAGGAACTCCGCCGGTGGACGAGCGAACCTCGCTTGCGCTGGCGGTGCGCACTGCGCGCAAGGCGCGCGGTCTTCTGCTGACGGCGCCGAACGACAAGGCGCTGCTGCTCATGCCGTGTAACGACGTGCATACCGTGGGTATGCGCCACCCCCTGGATGTCGCGTTTGTTGACGGCGAAGGCCGTGTGGTGGAAACGCATCGCTCCGTGGGCCCGCTCAGGCGGCTACGTAACACCAAGGCGGTGGCCGTGGTGGAGCGCTTTGCGTGCTGCGATACGCCGTGGTTCGCCATCGGTGACCAGGTGATGATTTCAGGTAGGAAGGAGGTGGCGCGATGAAAACGTGTCCGGTGTGTAAGGCGCGCACGTTCGACGATGCGGAGGTGTGCTACGGCTGCATGCATCGCTTCGGCAGCACGCCGACGGAGGTGTTAGCCGATGCGGGGGGCTGGGAGCCCGAAGAGGGCGTGAGCCTTGGTCGGCTGGCAGCCCATGAGACGAAGCCCCAGATGGAAAGCCCAGCGGAAGAAGAGCGCGTGGCTGGTCACGCGGCGCTTGTGGAAGCGCCAGTGCCGGATAAGGAGGGCACGTCCGGTGAACATGATGTTCGCTCGGAAGGAAGGCACGCCGCCGAGCGGGCGCGTTGCCTCAGCGGTGGTATCTCTGCACAGGAGTCGCGTCGGGAGCTGACGCACCGCGAAGCGCAGCCCGTCGAGGGGACGCTTCGCCGATCGACACGGGCCGATCCCGTTCGGCGTGCCCGGCGAGACAGCGTGCCGTTCGATGGTGCGGGGTGGATTGTCCGCTTCGAACTGCCGGGTGCGTTGCATGAAGCACAGGAGGGCCTGGAGCAGGCCACGCATGAAGCATATTTCACTGATACGCATGCGGTGGAGCGAGGGCGCGGCGGCTCGCTGGTAATCAGCATCGAGCCAGCTGCAGGATCGGGCGGCCGCGAAGCGGCACGTGCTGAGCCGACAGCGGCGGGTGCCGTGCGCGTGCTTGAACCAACCGCCAGCCGGGGTGAACAGGTACGGTCATGACGGCCGGAGCCCTCGTGGCGGGTGCTGCCCTGGTAGGTGCGGTGGCGGGATGGACGGTGGTGCCGTGGGCGTCCGACCGCGCGCTCAAGCGTGTTCGTGCGCGGGCTGACTCATGGTGGGATGACTCACTTGAAGTGTATCGCGCTTTCAAGTGTGCACATCCTGGCATTGAGCCAGCAAGCGCGTCCCCGGGGGAGGAAGGCGCGGTTGGCCTCTGGCGCGACTATGTGCTTGAACAGGCGCACCTCGGTGCGCTCACCCGGGAGCACCTGTGCACTCTTGCGCAAGCGGGCCTCGACATGAGCGGCACGGTGGCGGCAGGGACCGAAGAAGAGCGCGCCCTGCGCTGCTCATTCCGGCCACGCATGTGGCAGCGTGCGATATGCGCGGTGGGTGCGGCCATGTTCGCGGCGTTCGCTGCGGTGCTCGCGCCAGGTGTAGGTGCGGCTGTGGCGCTCTGTGTGTGTTTGCTTGCCATGGAGGTGGCTGTGGTGTGTGACCTGCGCGCCCGCACGATTCCTCTGGAAACGTGTGTGCTTGTGGTGCTTGCCGGTGCGGCGTTTCAGGTGGTGGTGAACGGCTTCGAGGGCGTGATGGCGGGACTTATGTTCGCGGGCATTGCGGTTGTCGGCAGCATGGCGGCGAACCGGGTGCTGCGCGGGCACTGTCCGGGAGGCGCTGTTGGCGGAGGCGACGTGCGCTGCATGGGTGCGCTCTCGGTGGCCACGGGGGCGGGGGCGGCGTGCGGATTTGCCGCTTGCTATGCGCTGGCGGCTGCAACCTCGCTCGCGGGATGTGCCACCAAGCGTCTCACGTGGACCGATGGCGTGCCCATGGCTCCGTTTCTGACGGTGTGGTTGGCCTGCGGGGCGTCGGTCAGCCTGGTTGCCACATGAAGGCGCGCGAGCGGGGTCTTGCGAGACATTCCGGCGAGGCAGCCTTCGTTTCGGCTCGCGCCGGACCGGTGTGAGTTTCTGCCGCAAAACGGCGGCTTAAACGGGTTGAAGGAAGGTCGGGCTAAAGGGGCCCGGCAACCAAACAAGAAAGGACATCAGTATGAACGCAGCAAAGACCAACGCAACCTTTTCCTTCGAGGCGAACGCGAAGGTGCGCCCAGGCATTTCCACGCGTGCGCAGGGCGCTCGTGCCAAGGCGCGCGCCCTCGCAGTGCGCGGTGAGGAAGGCGGTGGCTCAGAGATTGTGCAGACGGTTATCGTGCTCGGCTTTGCCGTGGGCCTGGGCGCCGCACTTATGTTGTTGCAGGGCAACGTCCAATCGGCCATTACCACGGTTGGCTCGAACATCACTGACATGTTCGCGAAAGTTACGTCCGGTGCGGCCAGGTAGCTACCATCCTGCACGCGAGTGGGGGAGCAGCGTCGTGACAGCTGTTGTGGCGCTGCCCCTTCTCCTTTCGCTGCTGTGCGCCAGCTTGGATATTGGGCGCGTGGTGTTTCTGGGGGCGGAGGTCAATTCTGCTGCTCACGCGGTGTGTCGGCGCGTGGAGGCGCGCCCCCAGGCCGCCACTTCCTCCAAAGAGTTGGCGAAGGTGGCGCTTGAGGCTTCCCCTTCGCTTGGAGGCGAGGGACTTGCTCTCTCTGCTACCGCCAGCGTGGGATCGGCGGAACAGCAGGTCTACGGTCACAAGCTGCGCGACACCGAGTGGGGCGGCTTTCGAGAGCGGCCGGCTCGGGTGCAAACCCGCCCCGTCACGGTGTCGGTGAGTGTGAAGGGACGCTACCTCACGCCGGTGGGAGCCCTCATTGCACGCGCAACGGGTGCGGGGGATGGCTCGTTTACCTGCCGCGGTGCTGCGCGTGGCACCGTTGATGCCACGGTGGAGGGAGGTGCGTGGTGAGTGAGCGCGAGCGCGGCAGCGAGATGGTGCAGTTTTTGGTGGTGGTGCCGCTGGTGCTGTTGGTGTTGGCGGCGGCGCTGCAAGTGGGTGCCGTCATGCTGTCCATCGATCGGCTGACGGCCGATGTGACGCGAGCGTGTCGCCAGCTTGATGCGGCGGGCTTGTCGCTGGCGGCAGACAAAGAACGGTTCGTGAAGGATGAGCTGTTGGGCGCGGCGACGCAGCTGCAGCCCGATCTGTTGACCGTGCGGGATGTGCGCCTATCGTTTGACAGCGATGCGAATTCGTCGCTTGCGCTCGCGCACCCCGGATCAATTGAGGATGGTTTGCTTGTTATTGAAGAGCGTACAAGCAGCGGGCACTTCTCGTTCGACGTGGCCTACGAACTGCCGTCGCTGGCGGCGATTCCCGGCATGGAACACAGAAGCATCGCGCGCCACGTGGAGTGTGCGCGCACCGAGGGAAGGGTGGTTGAGGTGGAGGTGTCGCCGTTATGAGGGTGCGTGCCGCGGGTGCGCGCAGTGCGGCGTCCGAGCGCGGTAATGTGACTCCGCTCGCGCTGGCGGTGGCATTGGTGCTGTTCATGGCCCTGGGATTCGCCGTGGATCAGGGTGTGGCGTGCGCATCTAAGGTGCGTCAGGAAAACGCGCTCGATGCGGCACGCGATGCCTGCATGGACACCTCGTTTGCCCTCGTGGCGAAAAACGACAACGACCCGGGGCTTGCGGTAGCACGCCGCTTGACGCAGACGTTGCGCGACGAGGGCTACCAAGGCGGGGCTACGGTGTGGTTCTATGAGGTGCCCGCCTCTGCCTTGCCACGCTCGCGCCGGGTGTGGGGCGTGGCGGTGCAGTTGGAAGAAGACGTGCCCACGGTGATAGCCCGCGGGTTCGGCGTGGTATCGCTGCCGGTGGCGTCGAAGCGCATTGTGACGGCGGAACCCTACGCCGACGTGGTGGCATGGCGGCCTGTCGGCACGCAGAGTAACGCACGCTTCCAGCTGCGAGCAGGCATGAAGGTGAGCTCGCTCTCCCGCGTCCGTCTGGGAGGTTTGGGAGATTATCCGGAAGAGTTGCAGCAGCGCGTGCGCGCGATGACAGCCGACGCCACGGGGCGCTTATAGAAAGGATGAAGGAATGATCGGACGGAGAAGGGCTCAAGGGGCTGCGGGTGGCTACGCCAGTCGCAGCGAAGAGCCGCCTCAGCGTGGCGGGTCTGACGTGTCTGCCACGACGCGCCTTCGCAGGGAGGATATGCGTGCGCCGCGGGAGCAGAATGCGGCACGGCCGCTGCGCGAGGATGCGGGCGCGCAGCCTGCTCGCCGGGTGTTTGCACCGCGCGAGGGCGCCGATACGAGTGACACGAACCGCGTGAAGCGGCTGGCCGCAGTGGCAGGGGTTTCGGTGGCAGTGGCCCTGGTTGCAGCGGCGTACGGAACGTGGGCGGCACTGTCCGCTCAAGCCGCCATTGCTGAGGCAGGAGCCGATGCGCAGCCAACGCTGGTTGCGGTAACCGACATACGGGCTGGTGAGGAGCTTGCCGCTTCGTCGTTCGAGATCCGTTCAGTGCCGCGCAGTTTGCGGGCGAAAGGGGCGCTGGGGCCGGAGGCTCTTAAGGCGGAGGCAGGCGCGGCGTCAGTTGCAGGCAAACAGGCGCTCGTGGACATCGCCCAGGGTGCCCAGGTAACTCCTGCCAGTGTGGCCGGCGGTCTCGACAGTGGCTTTTTGGCTGGTTCGCTTGCGTCTGGGATGCAGGCCGTCACGGTGGCGGTGGATGCGGAGACGGGTATAGCGGGGCTCTTGCGCCCGTCTGATCGGGTGCGCGTGGTGGCGCTTGAGTCGGCGGCCTCGGGCGAGACGGTGCTCACCACGCTGTGCGAGGCGGCACGCGTGTTGGCGCTTGACGCCGATAGGTCGGGCGAGGGTGGTGCCTACGCGTCGGTCACGGTGGAAGTGACGCCCGAGCAGGCGGATGCCGTTCGCTCCGCGCAGCATGCGGGCAAGGTGAGTTTGGTGTTGCTGTCGGCTTTGGATGTGTCGCCTGGCGGGGGTGCGGGCGGAGGCGCTGTAGAGGATCCCGCTGCGGCTGAGGCTGGTTTGGCAGGCGCTGGGGCGAACGCCGTTGCACCCTTCGAAGATGCCGAAGTGTCGGAGGGTGGCGAGTTCGATGGATAGGGCGACTGAGCGCGCGTTCAAAGCTGCCGTGCGTCAAGAAGTGGCGGCGAAGCTGGGCGGCGAAGAGGCCGGCCCTGAGCGGGTGAAGGAACTCATCTCCATTGCTGTGGAAGCCATTGCGTTCGACTTCGGCGTGGCGCTCAGTCCAGCCGAGTCGATCGCGCTCTCAAATGCCCTCATCGACGATTTTTTGTACTACGGTCCGCTACAACCCCTGCTCAACGACGGGTCCATCACTGAAATCATGGTGAATGGGGGCGGCGTGGACGTGACCGATCCGGCGCTGCCGTTCCTACCACCTATCGTGTATGTGGAGCGCGCGGGGCGCTTGGAGTACCGGCCCGACGTGGCGTTCGATGACTCCGACCATTTAAGGCGCATCATAGACAAGATTGCCGAACAGGCGGGTGCGCGCTGTGACGAATCGCATGCCATGGGCTGTGCCATGCTTCCCGGCGGTCGGGCGCGCGCTACCTATGTGGTGCCGCCGCTTGCCCCCGACGGCCCGGCCCTTAACCTGCGTACGTTCAAAAACGACCTCTTGAGCATGGAAGACCTTGAACGTGCGGGTGCGCTTTCGGCGGCTATGTCGGACTTTTTGCGCTCGGCGGTGGCGGCGCGTTGCCCCATTGTTATTTCGGGTGGCACGGGTTCAGGCAAAACAACACTGCTCAACGCGCTTTCGGGTTTCATTCCGCCCGATGAACGCGTGATTACCATAGAGGATACGCCGGAGCTGCGGCTTCGCACGCCTCATACCGAGCGCATGCAAACGCGCGAGGCGAACACCGAGGGTCAGGGTGCGGTCACTATGCGCGATTTAGTGGCCATTGCTCTGCGGCGCCGACCCGACCGCATCATCGTAGGCGAGTGCCGCGGGGCCGAGGCCTACGACATGTTGCAGGCCATGCAGACCGACCACCCGGGTTCTATGACCACCATTCATGCGAATGACCCGGACAACGCCATCAGCCGCTTGCGCACTATGGTGGGCTACGCCGATGGTGAGCTGGGCCGCGACGTCATCATGCAGCAGATAGCCGAGTCGCTGCGCGGAGGGCTGGTGGTGCATACCGACCGCTTGCAAGATGGCCGCCGCAAGGTGACCAGCATTGTTGCGGTGGATCCGCTGCCCGATGGCGCCACGGTTATTCCACGCGCTGAACTCTTCTCATTCGACGTGGAAGGGGTGGATGCGGAGGGCTGGACGGTGGGCTCGTGGCGCGCGTGCGGTATTCAGCCCCAGCATATTAAGGAGCGCATGCGTGCGGCGGGCGTGTGGTACGACCCCGCCTGGTTCTTCGCTGCGTAACGGCGGGGGAAGGAGACAGACATGGTGTACCTCGCAGTATCAACGGCCATCGCGGCGGCATGTGTGGTGTTGGCGATGGCGGTAGTTAAGGCTGTGCGCGAGGAACGGCTCGCTCAACGAGGCAGGTCACTCACGGTATTTGGCCCGGTGAGCGCCGAGGCGGGTAAACCTGAGCGCGCGAAAGATGACGGAAAGCCTGTGCGCAATACGCCCCTGGCACGCCGCTTGCGGGCAGCGGGTATCGGGATGAGTCCAACGGCGTTTGTTACCACGTTAGTGGCGCTCGCCTTCCTTGCCTATGCCTGTGGACTCACGATGGGTGGCACGGCCGTTGGGGTAGTGGCGGCAGCTGGTGTGCTGGTGGGCGGACGTGTGTGGGTGCGCCGTGCCGAGCGCAAACGGCGTGAACTCTTTGACGTGCAACTGGCGCATGCGCTTCCGCAAATTGCAGCGAGTGTGCGCGGCTCGCTCACCTTGGAGCGCGCCCTGCGTGTGGCATCCGTGCACATGGAAGAGCCGCTACGCAGTGAGGTGGCGCGCGTTTTGGCGGACGCGTCGTACGGCATGCCGCTGGCGGATGCCCTTGAGCGCATGGCAGAGCGCACCCAGAGTCAGGACGTGAAAACGCTGGCGGCGGCCACGCGCATTAGGCAGAGCCGCGGCGGCAGTATTGCGGCTGCTCTCGCGCTCATTTCGAAGCGGGTGGACGCGCGCTTGCGAGAAGCCCGCGAACTCAAGGTGGAGATAGCCGGCACACGGGCGGCTAAGTGGTTCGTTGCCTGCGCCATGCCCGCGCTCTTCGCCCTTATGTATGTGACGAATGCAGACTTCGCTCGGTTTTACCAAAGCGAGCCGCTTGGGTGGGTGGTGCTCGGTGTGGCAGTGGTGCTGGAGGTGGCGGGGCTGCTTATGTCGCGCGCCATTACGTCGGTTGAGCGGGTCTGAGCGAGTGCGGGTGGAAGAACAAAGAAGGAGGATGCGCGATGGGTGCATCGGTGGTGGTGCTGGCGCTTTTGCTTGCGGTGGGCGGCGCGGCAGGACTTGCTGTGTATGAGGTATTAGTGCGCTCGCACGCTCCGGCGTTGCGCGTTGGAGCGCGAGGTGAAGGTGCTGCGGTGGCCGGGGCTGGCTCGCGCGGCCGCGCAGCATCGGGTACCTCGGGCGCTAAAGGCACGAGTGAGAAGGATCTCGCATACGGGCGGTTCGCGCAGGTCATAGGGCGTGCGACGCGTGCCATAGAGCATGCACTGCCCATGGCACGCAGCGACAGCGAGGCCTACCGCGAACTACTTTCAGGAGCAGGATGGGATATCGCGCCTGAGACGTGGCGCGGCTTGCGTGTGCTGGCGGCTGCAGCCGGTGCGCTGGTGGCCTGTGCCCTCACTGTGCCGGGAGGGCAGCTGGCCCCGCCTGCCGTCTGCGCGTTTGCCGCCGTTGCTGCGGTGGCGGGCTGGGCGCTTCCGCGTCTGGTGCTCGCGCGTGCCGAACAGCGTCGGCGGCGCGCTATAGAACGGCAGTTGCCCGATGCCATGGAGCTTCTCGGCATCGCGGTGGCGGCTGGCTCGCCCGTGGAGCAGTGCTTTCGCGAAGTGGCGCGCAACCTGGAAAAGCCGCTGTCCGAAGAGTTCGAAGCGGTTGACCGTGAGGTGAACCTGCTTGGTCATACGCGTGAACAGGCCTTCGAGCATCTGGCCAAACGTTGCCGCAGCCGCGATGTTGCTGCTTTCACAGCTCAGTTGGCCCAAGCCGTGAACCAGGGGTCGTCGGTTGCCGAGGGGCTTACGGCTCAGGCGGAACTCGCTCGTGCAACCGCGCAGGCGGCCGCCATCGAGCGCATTAGGAAAATGCCTACGAAGCTGGATATTGTGCTGTCGTTTTGCTTCCTGCCTCCCACGATAGCGCTGGTGGTGGCCCCGACGGTGGTCAACCTGATGCAGTTTTTGAACGACACATTGCAGTAAGGAGGGACAGTATGGGAAAGCCTGATGAAGGTGCGTTCGTGCGCGAACGGGTAGAACCGGTTGAGCGGCACGACAAGAAAAAGGCTATGACACGTCGAGCGTTTGCGGGGCTGAGCGCGGCGGCCGCGGCTACGCTGTTGGTGGGCACGCGTTTTGCCTGGGCAGCGGTCGGACGCGGGGCGTGGGGCGACTGCGGCGCGGTGGCTCGGCCGGGTGCAACGTTTGGCTACGATGCGGGATGGTCGTACTCCAATAACCTCTGCGTGTGGTTGGCAGCTTCGTGCAATTGCCAGGTAGGTCGTATGACCGAACTGTTCTTGGAAGTGCGCGTGGATGCGTATGTAGCGTGCGGCGGCGTGTGGACGCCCACCTGGTTCCCGGATATTCCGGACACGCCGACGTATGCCTATATACGCGACGAGTCGGGCGAGTGGCTGGCCTCGGCGTATTGGATTATCGACACGGTGTATGACCACGACTACTACGAGTACATGACGGGCACCAAACTGCGCATTCCGCGTCGGGAGGCAGACTATACCTGCTGGTGCGGGGCGGATATTCGCGGGCTCGGCGGCAGCGCGCCGGGCACGCACTCGGTGGCGGAAGCAACCCAGATTGTGCCACATCATGTGTTGGGTGACGACGCGTGGTGGCACGGTCGCATTGTCACGCTGCGGCCCCGTGTGGCAGAACACCTGCGCCTTGATGTGCTGGGAGGCTCACGCGAAAACGGTGCTGCGGTGGTGGGCTGGTCGCTCACGAACCTGACGAACCAACACTGGATTGCGCTGCAAAGCGGGCAAGGTCGCACGTGTTTTGTGCCCGTGCACCTGGGGGAGAGCCCGCTCTACCTCGATTCGAGTAACGGCACCTGGGATGATGGCGCTGCCGTTGACATCTTTGAGGGTAACGGCACGCCGGCCCAGTCGCTCTACATGCACGGGTTGGGCAACGGCTACCACCTGCTGGTGTTCGAGTGTTCCGGCTGCGCGCTCGATTTGCGCGATGGCGGCCAGCAAGACGGAACACCCGTGGATCAGTGGAACTCCTATAACGACTGGAACAACCCGAATCAGCAGTGGAAGCTTGGCGAACCAGAATTTCGCGAAGAGTGGCCGGGGACGCTTGAGGTGACCGGTGAGGCACGCCCTGGGGGAACACTTTCGGCACCCAATCCTGCCGAGGCGTGTGTACCGCGCAACTTCCCCGGTACGTCAGGCATGTTCTACCGCTACACGTGGTATCGGGGTGCGTCGGCGGGCGAGCGCACCGAAGTGGTGCGTCCGGCGGAGGAAAACCCCTCCTATTCCGTGGTGGATGCCGACGCGGGAACGTACCTCACCTGCGTCATCACGGCCCATACGCGCTTTGCGGATATCCAGTATAAGGGTGAGGTGGTGATTCCCTCGGTGCTGGTGCAGGGTGAACCGACGGACGCGGAAGAACCGTCTTCTGGCGTGCGCTTTTACGTTGATGGCGAAACAACGCCCTGCTATTCGGACAAGGCTGCCAGCGGTGCCTACACCGTGCCGCGCGCGGCCTGGGATGCAGCCGCCAAACCCGGATGCTCGGGTGTGGAAGGGTGGTATCGCGATGCGGCGTGTACGAAGCGCTTTGCTGACGGCTCCACGGTTACCGGTGGTCTGAACCTCTACGCGCGCAATCGCGTGGCGCTGTCCTACGCCATGGCCGACCGCTCCTGCTTGGTGTCGTCCAACCGTACCTATTATGTTGATAGGGCGCTTGAGCGACGGCTTTCGTCGCCGGGTGCCGTGCTGCCTGCTTCCGCGGGGCTCTACTACGGTGATCGCGTCACGTTCGCCAGTGGCCCCAGCGTGTGGTATCGCGAGATGGGGCGCGTGCGTGAAGCAGCTTGTGAGCAGGGCGCTTATGCCGACGCCTCCGCCGCGGGGCCGCCTATGACTTCGGCACGCCTGACGCGCGACACGGTGGCTTACCTTGTGTGGGGGACGCCCGCCTACGACGGCATCTCACTCGCGTAGCAGGTTGCCCTCCCGTCGCGCCCACCACTGCGTTACAATACCCGCCATGGAAAACGAACAGAACATCAATGAGGCCGCTCAGGCGGCCTCCACCCCAACCACCGACGCCGAGGCTGCGCCTGCCGTCGACATCATTTTGGCCAGCGGATCGCCGCGTCGCAAGCAACTGTTAGAGGACACGGGAGTCGCCTTTACCGTGCACGTGTCCGACGTGGACGAATCGCTGGAGCCCGACCTGTTGGCCGACCCGCCCGAGGCCGCGAAGAAGCTCGCGGAGCGCAAGGCCGGTGCGGTCGTGCAGGAGGTGCTGGCTGAAGACTACGTGGGCACGGCTGCCATCCTGGGCGCCGATACCATGGTGGTGTGCGGCGGCGAGATATTCGGCAAACCGAAAAGTATCTCGGACGCTAAGCGTATGCTGCGCCGTCTGTCGGGAACCACGCACGAGGTGGTCACGGCCGTGTCGCTCTGGATGGTGGCCGCGCCCTCAAAAGAGGATGTGTCGCTGGGCTTCCGTACGTTTGTCGACCGTGCCGCCGTCACCTTCCACGACCTGACGGACGAAGACATTACGGAGTATCTGCGCAAAGGCGAGTCCTTCGACAAAGCCGGAGCCTACGCCGCACAAGGTGCCGGCGCCGCACTCGTCAAACACATAGAAGGCTCTCTCGACACCGTCATAGGACTCCCCGTCACTCGCCTCCAACAAGAATTCCCCGACCTCTTCCTCGTGTAGGATAAGTAGGGGCACCTCTTACAGGTTGAAAACTTAACCTCGCAGGTCCAAATCAGTCAGCGAGGGCTTTTGCAGTGCCCCGAATTGCCACGTTGCGCGGCTGAGCGTGCTCCGCACGCGAGGGTAAGCGCAAAAGCGGCAAGGCGGGGTGCTGCAAAAGCCCGCAGCGTCGGTGCATTCCGCTGTTCGTAGAACAGCGGAACCAAAGAACCCCCAGTTCCCACGGCAAATGTAAAAATCGTGGCCCTTCGCCTGGCGTTACCGTATTGTCTCCTTTTCCGCAAGGGCGAATGGTACACTAACCGAATCTCAAGGTAAGCGTGACTGCTCTGCTCACGTATCGTGTCAAGGCGAGCGGTGGGTGGGGTCACGGATGCAGCGAAGGAAGCAAGTAGTGCACGACGATATTGCGGAAATACTGTTCACTGAAGACGAGATTGCCCAGCGTGTGGGCGAAATCGGGCGCGCCATTACGCGCGACTACGCTGACGTGGCGGATGAGGGCATTGTGCTCGTGTCCGTGCTGCGCGGCGCAGCCATCTTCATGGCGGACCTTGCCCGCGTAATCGACCTGCCGCTCGAGATGGACTATATGGCCGTCTCGTCCTACGGCAGCGGCACGAAAAGTTCCGGCGTCATTCGCATCTTGAAAGACCTTTCGACCAACATCGAAGGGCGTCACGTCATCGTGGCCGAGGACATCCTCGACTCCGGCCTTACCCTGGAATACCTGTTGAAAAACCTGTCGGAGCGTCACCCGGCCTCGTTGCGCGTGGCCACGTTTCTTCGGAAACAGACGCAGCCGCAGGCCGAGATCGATTGCACCTACCTTGGTTTCGAATGCCCCGACAGCTTCATTGTTGGGTATGGGTTGGACTACGCGGAGCACTACCGCAACCTTCCCTACGTGGGCGTTCTGAAGCCAGAAGTGTACCGCTAACCACGTCCTCGGCGGGTCGCTTCGGCGAAACCCGGCGAAGGCGCGCACGAAGGCCAACCGCGTCGCAGACTGAGTGTCCAAGCGCGGCGGCCATCGGCCGTTTCGAGAAGAAAGTCAGGCTCTATGGCACAGCAAAACAAACAAAACCAGTTTCAGCAGCCGAGTCCTCGGACCACCATTATCTCGGTGCTGCTGTTCATGCTGGTGGCCTTCTTCGTGGGTCAGCAGTTCATGAACATGTCGTCGAACGCGACACAAACCGATAACCTCATCACGTCGGAATTTGTGCAGGCAGTTGAGCAGGATCGCGTGACGCGTGTGGTGTATGACGCGGGCGGTCACACGGTCACGGGTTCTTACTACCCGGCCATCACGGCGGGCTCCACGGCGGCGAACGCGTTCAACGATGCGTTCCAGGCGCTCAACGCGCGCATGGCTACCATTAAAAACCCCGACACGGGCAAGGCGCTCGGCGGTGTGGGCACCTCCGATATCGTGGCAGCCACGTTGGGCACCGAGCACAACTTCACGTCCACGTACGTGGGCCAAGACTCGCTCGGCGAACTCATGGCGGCGCACCCCAACGTGCCCTACCAGGTGAACCTGCCCTCAGGCTTCGTTGACCTGCTGTTCTCCCTGTTGCCCATCATTGCCATTGCGGCCATCATGTTCTTCTTTTTCTCGCAGATGCAAAAGGCGAACAACTCGCAGATGTCGTTTGGCAAGGCCAAAACCAAGAAGTCCATTGAGGAACGCCCCGACGTGAAGTTCTCGGACGTGGCCGGTGTGGACGAGGCTGTGGAAGAGATGCAGGAAATCAAGGACTTCCTGGCGAACCCCGCGAAGTACCAGTCCATGGGCGCGAAGATTCCGCGCGGCTGCCTGTTGGTGGGCCCTCCGGGCACCGGCAAGACGCTGCTCGCGCGCGCTGTTGCGGGCGAGGCGGGCGTACCGTTCTTCAGCATTTCGGGTTCAGACTTCGTGGAAATGTTCGTCGGCGTGGGCGCCTCGCGCGTGCGTGACCTGTTCCAGCAGGCTAAGGATGCGTCCCCGGCTATCATCTTCATCGACGAGATTGACGCCGTAGGTCGCCAGCGTGGTACCGGCCTCGGCGGTGGTCACGACGAGCGCGAACAAACCTTGAACCAGCTGCTGGTGGAAATGGACGGCTTCGAGTCGAACGATTCCGTGGTGCTCATCGCTGCCACGAACCGCGCCGACGTTTTGGACCCGGCACTCCTGCGTCCCGGCCGCTTCGACCGCCAGATTGTGGTGGACGCCCCCGACGTGAAGGGCCGCGAGAAAATTTTGCAGGTGCACAGCAAGGACAAGCCTATCGGCAGCGACGTCGATTTGGCGAAGGTGGCCAAGCTTACGCCGGGCTTTACGGGTGCCGACTTGGCCAACCTCATGAACGAGTCGGCGCTGCTCACGGCGCGCCGCGGCAAGAAGATTATCACACAGCAGGAAGTGTCCGAGTCCATGGAGCGCGTCATTGCTGGTCCGGAGCGCAAGGGCCGCGTGCTCGACGAAAAGACGAAGCACACCATCGCCTACCACGAAAGCGGTCACGCTCTGGTGGGGCACCTGTTGCCGCACGCCGACCCCGTGCACAAGATTAGCATTATCTCGCGCGGTCGCGCGCTGGGCTACACGCTGTCTATTCCCAAGGAAGACAAGGTGCTGAACTCGCTTGGTGAGATGCGCGACGAACTGGCCGTGTTCATGGGCGGCCGCGTGGCGGAGGAAATCTTCTGCGACGACATTACCACCGGCGCCAGCAACGACCTTGAGCGCGCCACGAAGATGGCCCGCGCCATTGTGACGCAGTACGGCATGAGCGCTGAACTGGGTACGCAGGTGTTCGGCCAGCCGAACCACGAGGTGTTCCTGGGCCGCGACTACGGTAACACGCAGGACTACTCCGAGGAAACGGCGAAGCGCATCGACGACGAGGTGGCGCGCATCATGAAGGACGCGCACGACCGCGCCTACGAAATTCTGGTGAGCCACCGCGAGCAGATGGACCTCATGGCCAGTGTGCTACTGGAACGCGAGACCGTTGAGGGTGAGGCTTGCCTGGCGCTGCTCGATAACACGTGGGACGATTACCTGAAGCACGAAGGCGAAATCATTGCGCGCAAGGAAGCGGAAGAAGCTGCCGCTCGTACTCGCGACGCGAAGCTGGCCGACCCGAACTGGCGCGAAGAGCCAGTGGAGCCGGGCGACCAGAACCCCAACCCGCCGTATCGTCCGACGCCTGAGGAAGAGGCTGCGTCTCGTGCGCAGCAGCCCGGGACGTCTGGGATGCAGACACAGCAGCCTGACGCACAGCCTGCCGGTGACCGATCGCAGCATCCGAAAGGCTTTCTCGACCAGCTCGAGGATGGTTTTCGCGAGATGATGGGCGACGACCACAAACCCGGCGACGGTACGCAAAACCGTCGCGAAGACACGAAAGGCGACGAAGACAAGCGATGATCTGGCGCTGTTCGACCTTTGAATTCGACACCAAGATGCCCATTCTTATGGGCATCTTGAACGTTACCCCCGATTCCTTCTCCGACGGCGGCGCATACGAGGACGTGGACGCCGCCGTCGCCCATGCCGAGCGCATGGTGGAAGAAGGTGCTGCGCTCATTGACGTGGGCGGCGAGTCCACGCGTCCCGGCGCCGCGCCGGTGAGCGTGGAGGAAGAGTTGGCTCGTGTGCTGCCCGTGGTGCGCGCGCTCGTGGAGCGTGGCATCTGCGTGAGCGTTGACACGCGCCATGCCGAAGTGGCCCGTGCGGCCGTGGAAGCGGGCGCATCCGTGATCAACGACGTGTCCGGCTTCCGCGACCCCGCCATGGTGGAAGTGGCGCGCGATTGTGACGCAGGTCTGGTGGTCATGCACATGCAAGGCGACCCGTCCTCGATGCAGGATGACCCGGTGTACAACGACGTGGTGGACGATGTGCGCGCCTACCTGTGTGAACGCACAGCAGAATTGGAGGCGGCGGGCATTGCTCACGACTGCATCTGCATCGACCCGGGCCCCGGCTTCGGCAAGACGGCGAAGCAGACCATCGAGCTGGTGCGCAACTTCCACGAGTTCGCTCACCTGGGGTATCCCGTAATGGCGGCACTCTCGCGCAAGAGCTACATTGGCTACGCCTACGGCATTGACGAGCCGTGCGACCGCGACCGGGCGTCGGCTGCCGAGGCGCTTATGGCGTGCGAGCTGGGCGCGAACGTGGTGCGCACGCACAACGTGGCCGAAACCGTGAAGGCGCTCAAGGACCTGCGCCCCTACGTGCTGCTGGGCTTGGGCTGCAACGTGCCGCTAGTGGCGAACCCCGGCGAGGAACGGGAAGGCAAGGTGGCGCTGCTCAACCAAACAGTGGCCGAACTGTGTGCGCTGCCGGACTCGCAGATTGTCGACATCTCCAGCTTCTACGAGAGCGAGCCGGCGTACTATCTCGACCAAGATTCGTTCGTGAACGCGGTCGTGCTCATGCGCACCGGCCTGCCTCCGAAGGAACTGCTGGGCTATCTGCACGCCATCGAGAACAGCCTCGGCCGTGTGCGCGAGATCGAAAACGGGCCCCGCACCTGCGACATCGACATCATCGACTACCAGATGTATGTGGTAGATGCCGACGTGCTCACGCTGCCGCACCCGCGCGCCCTTGAGCGCGACTTCGTGGTGAAGCCGCTGCTTGAACTGCTGCCGTCCCATGTGCTGGCCGACGGCACGCCTGTCACCAGTGAAAACGTGACAGTAGGCAAGGCCGTGCGCCTGTAGAGGTTCGCCGCTGCGAAGGGGGCTTTTCCGTGTCCATGTTCCGCGTGGTGTGTCTTGAGGAAACTACCTCCACGAATGACGAGGTCAAGCGTGCGCTTGAGGCAGGCGAGGCGGAAGGTCTCGTGGTGCGGGCGCATCGTCAGGTGGCGGGGTATGGCCGGCAGGGGCGTACGTGGACGAGCCCCGAAGGTGGTCTCTACTGTTCGCTGTTGTTGCGACCGCAGGTGGAACCCGCGCGGCTTCCCACGTTAAGCCTGGTAGTGGGCCTTGCCGTGCGCCAAGCGGTTGTGGCGCTTGTGGGCGAAACCGCCGCACGGTTAGTGCAGATCAAATGGCCCAACGATGTTGTGCTTGCTCAAGGCGAACCTCCCTTCTCGAAACTCTGCGGCATCTCGTGTGAGGCCCACGCGGGTGGCGTGTGCGTAGGGGTGGGCGTGAACGTCCTGCCGCCCGAAGAGCGGCCCGCTGTGGGTGGCAAGAATCGAGCAGCCTACGTGGCTGACCTGGTCACACCTCCGCCCGATGCCCTCACCCCGGATGTGATGCTCGATGCCTTCCTTGACACGTTCGCGCCGCGCTACCAGCAGTGGGCCTCACAAGGCATCGCTCCGTTTCTCGACGAATACAACGCCAACGCCAGCCTGACGGATCGCTTCGTGCAGGTGGTAAATCGCACGGGTGAGCCCCTGGCTGCGGGCACCGTCGCGCGCGTCGACGAAACGGGTGCCCTCGTGCTGTGCGACGCTACGGGCACCGAGACCTGCGTATTCTCCGGCGAAGCGCACATCGCCTTCTAGCGCCCACCTGCCTGTCCACCCACAACGCCCACAGCCCACATTTCCACACCCCCGCAAGCGCACCAGCCGCCCATCACCCAAATCCCCCCTTTGGCGGCGAAATTCCCTCCGGCTGTCACAAAACTGTTTTTTTATCCCTAAGCGCGAAGGTAGAATATCTCGTTCCGCAAAATGAGAAAGGCACGACAGCTATGGCAGCATCCGCAGCAGCGAAGGCGAAACTCCCGCTGAACCTGAACGAAGATAGCACGGGCGCCCCGCTCGGCAAAGATCCCAAAAACCCCGCGCGCGACAACAAGGTCAGCCGCATGGGCACCGCGTCCATCCCCCTGCTCATCACAGAGTTCGCCATTCCGGCTATTTTGGGCATGATAGTGAACGGCGCTTACAACGTGGTCGACTCCATCTTCTTGGGCCAGGCCATGGGTGAGATTGGTCTCTCGGCGGCCACGGTAGCCAACCCCATCATGATTGTGTTCATGGCAATCTCCATGCTCATCGGCAACGGCGGTAACGCGCTTGCGGCACTGCGCCTTGGTGAGGGGCGGCGCGTCGATGCCGAGGTCAGCCTCGGTAACACGATGTTCCTCAGCATTGTGGTGTCGGTACTCGTGGCCCTTGCGGCGGCGAACCCGGTCATTCTCGACAGCCTGCTCACGCTCTCAAGCGCCACCGACGATGTGCGTCCCTACGCGCACGTGTTCTTACAAATTGTTTGCTTCGGCTTCATTTTCCAGTGCATCGGCATGGGTGTGAACAACTTCATCCGTACGGCAGGCGCGCCGAATCGCGCGCTCGTCACCATGCTCATTGGCCTGGTGGTGGCCACGATATTCAACTACCTGTTCGTCATTCAGCTGGGATGGGGCGTGGCTGGGAGCGCGCTTGCCACCATCATCGGTCAGGCGTCGTCGTGCGTGGCAGTGCTCTGGTACTTCATCTTCACGAAGAATGTGCCGCTGAAGTTGCACCTGCGCTACATGGCGCCGCATCTGAAGGTGCTCGGCACCATTGTGTCGCTGGGCTTTGCGAGCTTCGCCGTGCAGGCGGGCATGGCCATTGTGAACTTCGTGATCAACCACCTGCTGGTGCAGTACGGCGCGCTGAGCCCCGTGGGTGCCGACGACGCGCTGGCCTCCATCGGTGTGGTGCAGCGCGTGGCCATGTTCACCGTGTTGCCCCTGGTGGGCGTGGCAGTAGCCATCCAGCCGCTGCTCGGGTTTAACTACGGCGCGAAACTCATCGACCGCGTACGCAAGACGCTCTGGTACGGCATTGCGGGCGCGACGGTGCTCGGCACAGTGATGTGGGGGATTGTGCACCTGTTCCCCGAGGCCATTGTGGGTGCGTTCGGCATCACGCACGAAGGCCTGGTGGACTTCACGGTGTTTGCGCTGAAGGTGCAGCTGTTTATGCTGCCTATCGTGGGCTTCCAGATTGTGGGCTCGAACTACTTCCAGGCCACCGGCCAGCCGCTCAAGTCCATCATCCTGTCGCTGACGCGTCAGATTATCTTCTTGGTGCCGCTGCTGTTCGCACTGCCCGAGGTGCTGCCGCACGTAATGTCGCAGTTCACGGGGCTGGATGCGCTGTACTTCGCCACCCCGCTGGCCGACTTTCTGTCCATCTTCACCACGGCCATATTCATTGCCGTAGAGATGCGCCGCCTGAAGAAACTCGAGCGCGGCGAAATCAAGGCGAAGTTCTAGCGCCGAACCTGCTTGCGGGCGCGTCTGCTGGTAGGCTACCGCGCCTTTGATTGTCACCCTGCGTGACGCCGCCGTGGGACAATTAGTGCTTGCTGCGGTAGGCTTTCCGCTGTTGCAAACGAGTGGGCATATGCTCTCAGCGGAAAGGCAAGGCGAATAATGGCAGATCAAGGTGGGGAACAGCAGGTGAAAGGCGCGGGCGGTGCTGGCGGGCAAGCGGTCGCGAGCGGCCGGCGCACTGGTGCGCGAGCGACGACACGCTCTCGTACACGCTCGATTGCCTTTGCGGGGCTCACCATTGCGCTCATGGGGGTGTCAGCGTGGGTTGCCATTCCGCTTGGCCCTGTTCTGCTGACGTTGCAGATGTTCGCGCTCATGTTTGCTTTGCTGGTGCTCACGCCCAAGCAGTGTCTCGCGGCCATTGCCGGCTATCTGGCGCTGGGGGCCGCAGGCCTGCCCATGTTCTCGGGCATGCGCGGCGGCATAGGAATGCTGGTGGGCCCCACCGGCGGCTATCTGTGGGGCTACTTGGTGGGTGCGGCTGCAGCTTTGCTGGTGTTGCAGGTGTTGCGCACGCTGGCCAGCCGTGCGGAAGAAACCTCTTCAACAGGCGCATCCCCGCGCAAAACGCGCACCGCACTCACAGCCCCCACAGCCTTCGCCATTGACCTGGCCGGCTGCCTGGTGTTTATCGCGATAACCTACGCGTGCGGCTGCTTCCAATACGCCCTCGTCGCTGGCATCGATCTCGCGGCCGCCGCCGCAGTCACCATCGCCCCCTTCGCCATCCCTGATCTGCTGAAAGCTATCGCCGCCGTCATCTGCGCCCGCGCCGTGCGCCGCGCTCTCCCGAGCCGCAAGTGAATCCAAGCTGGCGCGAACCAAAACGTGCAAAACCTGATCACAGAGGCGTGTGATAACGACAGGACGCCACCGGTGTCCGCGGAGGTTTTTCGCCCTGCTTGCAGGGGCGGGCGCACATCTGGTTGATGCGCTTGCAGAGCAGGGGTTGCGGCAGCACGCGAGGGGGCAGTATGCCTCCGCACTCTTTGCAGGTTCCGTGTTCGCTGTGTTCGGAATCGTCGTATGCACCGCAGGTGGGACATACGCGCAGCGGCTCCTTGGGCGGCTTGCAGCGTCCGCAATACGGGTTGCATACGTGCATTGATCCGGGCATGTTATCCCTCCTTCGTGTCCATCCTCTTCCGCCTCTCAAATAGTAGATCTCGGCGTTGGTATTTCGCCCGCAGAAACTGACCAAGACTTTGCACAATCGGGCTGAATTGTGCAATCGCTTCTGACAGTGGTTATCCATCGACTTATGGCCTTGTATAAGCCTGAGCGACTGTTGGTCGACGAGCCCATTTCCCCCTCTCTATCATCGTCCTCAGGACGCGATCGGCATCTCGGATTCGCATGACGAGGCGGGAGGTCCTTCCCACGGGGTCGCGTCTGTTTTAGACGAGGACCGAGAAGAAGGGAAGTGAGCGTATGGGTAAGCCATGGAAACGTGAAGAGAACGGTGAGACAATCGTTCGAACCTGCGCTTGGTCGCCTCCGGGGTGTCATCCGGTAGGGTGTGGTATCCAGTTGCACGTTAAGGATGGCAAGGTTGTGCAGGTAGAGGGCGATCCCGAGCATCCGATCACGAGGGGTGCGCTGTGTCCACGGTGCCTGGCGCTTAAAGATGTCATGTATCACCGTGATCGCATAATGTATCCCCTCAAGCGTGACCCGAAGGACCGCGGCAAAGACGCGTGGGAGCGCATTGCGCTCGATGAGGCGTTCGACCTCTTGGAAGAAAAAACTCGCTACTTTAGCGAAACGTACGGTCCCGAGTCCATTGTTGTGTTTTGTGGCACGGGTCGCGAGGCAACGAAGTACCACAACGAACTGGCGTTCATGGGCTTTGGCACGCCTAACGCCTGTTATGCCCAGAGCGGTTGGGCATGCTACGCGCCGCGCGTTTCGTCAATGGCCTACCTCATGGGCGGCGGCTACCCGGAGATTGACTATGCGGCCCGCTACCCCGACCGCTACAACCATCCTGGTTGGGAAGCGCCCAAATATATCATGCTGTGGGGAAAGGAGCCGCTGAAATCAAACGCTGACGGCCTGTGGGGTCATGCGGTCATTGATCTCATGAAGAACTGTGGCACGAAGCTTATCTGTGTTGACCCGCGCATTACCTGGCTCGGGACGCGTGCCGAGATCAATCTGCAAGTGCGCCCGGGGACCGACGCAGCGCTCGCCCTCGGCCTGCTCAACGTCATCATCACCGAAGATTTGTACGATCATGACGCTGTGGATAAGTGGTGCTATGGCTTCGCCGAATTGGCCGAACGCGTGAAAGAGTACCCTCCAGCGAAAGTTGCCGAAATTACTTGGGTAGATGAGGACCTCATTGTTGAGGCCGCACGCAGGTACGCCACGAGCAAACATAGCGCCATCGGGTGGGGTCTTTCTGTCGACCAGAATCCAAACGGCATCCAGGTAGGTCAGGCTTTGCTGGCACTCATGGCCATCACCGATAACCTTGACGTTCCTGGAGGCAACACGTTGGGCCTCCCCATTGAGGATGACACAAATGTTGACATGATCAATCGTGCTATGGAGGCAGGCACGGTTACGCCGGAGCTGTTCGAGAAGCGTATCGGTGCCGCTGAATTTCCCTTCGTGTGTCAACTCATGTCCACGAACCATCCGGACTCGGTGCTGGACACGCTTGAGACGCAGCAGCCCTACCGTTTGCGCATGGGCGTGTTCCAGAGTTCGAACCTAGTGGGCGGTGCTATCACGGCCGCGCAGGAGCGCTGGCTTGAAGCCATGAAGGAGAGCTTCGAGTTTTGTGTTGCCACCGAATTGTTCCATAATCCCACCACTATGGCCTTGTGTGACCTGGTGTTTCCCCTTAAGACGTTCGCCGAACATAACACGCTCGTCGAATCGCACTACGGCTTCAACGTGGCGTTCGAGGGTGCGTGCAACAAGGCAGTTGACGTTGTTGAGGGTGTGAGTGACCTCGAGTTCATGATGCGCATTGGCGAGCGTATGTTTCCCGATTACTGGAAGCAGTTCGCCAGCATGGAGGACTACATGACGCAGGTTGAAGTGCCTGGAGATATGACGTGGGAGGAACTTCGCGAGCACGTAGTTGTGCAGCCTGAGGAAACGTACCGCAAGTGTGAGAAGGGTCTCATGCGCTTCGATGGTCAGCCAGGCTATATGACACAGACTGGGCGTATTGAGCTGTGGTCGACCGCCTACCAGCAGTTTGGTGACGACCCGCTGCCCTACTTCCAGGAACCACCGTTCAGCCCGTACTCCACGCCCGAGCTGTTTGAACAATACCCCTTCGTGCTGACAACGGGAGGCCGTAAGTATACGTCGTTCCACTCCGAGCACCGCCAGATTGATCGTCTCCGCGAAATTGATCCACAGCCGACGGTGGAAATTAACCCCGTTGCGGCCGCTCGTCTCGGAATCGCTGAGGGCGACTGGGTGTGGATAGAGAATCAGAACGGCCGCGTGAAGCAGGTCGCGCATCTCACTGAGGGCATCCATGAGCGTGTGGTGCATGCTCATCATGGCTGGTGGTTCCCCGAACAGGACGGCGAGGAACCAAACCTCTTTGGATTCCGGCAATCCAACATAAACATGATCATGCCGCACAAGGTTATTGGCAAGCTGGGCTTCGGCAACACCTTCAAGTGCCATATCTGCGCCATCTACAAAGTGACGGACGAATAGAGGGGAGGAACAGCCATGAAAAACGGACTACTGATCGACTACCGATACTGCTCCGGGTGTCACTCGTGCGAGATTGCCTGCAAGAACGAGCACGACATCCCTCTGGGCAAATGGGGAATCAAGGTGGCCGAAGACGGCCCGTGGCAGCTGCCTGACGGAACATGGCACTGGAACTGTGTGCCCGTGCCGACCGAGCTCTGCGACCTGTGCGCAGATCGTATGGCTCAGGGTAAAGAGCCTTCGTGCGTGCAGCACTGCCAGGCAAAAGTCATGCGCTACGGCACACTTGAAGACCTGGCGAAGGTTGCCGACGAGATCGGCGAGAAGGCGGTCATCTTCCTTCCCTAAGCCCCTGCGTCATCAGGCGGTACGCACCTCGCGTGCCGCCCGCGCGTGAAACGCAAACACAACAAGGAGGTTTTCCATGAAAGGGAACGAACAGGCACTCTCGCCCAAGCGTTGGATAGCTGTTATTTGTATCGGGCTCATGCATGCGTCGCTCATGGGAGCACTCATGATTCCGGGTGCCTACGCGTCTGTGTTTATAGGCGAATGGGGCGTCCCGCAGGAGTTGTTCGTGCAGCTTACCATGATCAGCTTCTTGACCGGCGCCATCTTCTCTATTCCTATGGGGATGCTCGCCGACCGGTACGGCGTTACCAAGGTGCTGGGTATCGGCATGGTTATTTCACTTGTGGCGTCCATCGCTCGTATCTTCTGCACGGACTTCTGGCCACTGTATGCAAGCTGCTTCGCCATGGGCATTGGCCTGGCCGGCATGAATGCGAACTCGGTCAAGTTCTTGCGTGCATGGTTTAGTGAGAAGCAGGTCACTACCGCTATGACGCTGTATGTGTCAGGCGCTGGTGTTGGCGTAACGGTAGCAATGGGAGTGGCCTCTCAGGTGCCTGACCTTGGGCCGGCATTCACGGGAGCATCGGTCGTGTTCGCCGTGGCATGCATCATTTGGTTTGCGTTTGCGCGCATGCCGAAGGGTGTCGAGGTTATGAAGGACGAGTACAGCATGACGGCCGTGAAGTCTGTGCTCAGCAACAAAACGCTCTTATTGGTGAGCCTTGCCATGGTGTTTTCCATGACGGCCTCCGCCTCATACGCCGGCAATGTGCCCATCGCCCTGCAAGGTAAAGGCTTGGATCCTGTGACTGCGGCAGCATGGGCATCGCTCATCAATTTGTGCGGCATGCCCTCAAACTGGATCATTGGTCCTGTGGCTGATTTCATCAAGCGTATTAAGCCCGTCATGGCCGTGTCTTCCTTCTTGGGAAGCGCCCTGCTCATTGCAGCATGGGTTGCGCCCGTTGGCGACTACAGTCTGCCGCTCTTCCTTATTGGTGCGTTCGTGACGTGGGGAAACGTGGCGCTCATCAAGGGCTCCGTCGGAATGATACCCACTATCAAGCCAGAGTACATGGGCACGGCTGGCGGTATTCAGACATTCTTCCAAAATCTGGCCGCGTTCATCATTCCTTCGTTCATCCTTACGCCGCTGTGCGGCGGTGATATGGCGCTGTTCTTCGTGTACTGCGGTGTGGCTGTCATCTTGGCTGGCGTCACCATGATGCTGGCGCCCGAGCTAGGATTGAAAGGCAAGATTCATCAAGAAGAGGAAGCCGAACTGGAAGCGGTATCGCGCTCCGCATAGCTGCGCGCACTACCTTACAAGAAGGAGAAACCTTATGGCAAAGATAACTATAGCCGACCGTACAACAACGAAAAGTCTTGGGTTCTGCGGGTTCGGGCTGTCGTCAAACGCCGCAGACGTTGACGTGAAAGACGGGAAGATTGTCCGCATCAGGCCCGTACACTTCGACGAGCATTACACGCGTGATGAACTGCGTATGTGGTCGCTCGAAAAGGATGGGCACGTGTTCGACCCCGGCTTCAAAACACTGCTGCCCCCCATCAGCTTGGCTTACAAGACGCGCACGTACTCACCGAATCGCATTCCCTATCCTATGAAACGAGTGGATTGGGATCCAAACGGCGAGCGCAATCCGCAGAACCGCGGCATCTCAAAATATGAGCGTATCAGCTGGGATGAGGCTACCAGTTTGGTCGCCGCTGAACTACAACGCATCCACGAGACGTATGGCCCCTACTCTGTCTATTGTCAGGGTGAAGGCCACGGCGAGGCGAAGAACTACGGCGGGTCGCACGGCTGCCAGATAGCGCTTTTGAATCTTGTGGGTGGGTGCACGATTCAGGCACGCAACGCCGACAGCTGGGAAGGTTGGTACTGGGGAGCCAAGTGGATCTGGGGCATGGATCCCGTTGGTCAGAACGTATACCAAAGCGGTGTCTTCCAGGACATCACGAAACACGGCGACGCAGTGCTGTTCTGGGGTGCTGATCCTGAGACCACACCGTGGGGGTGGGGCGGTCAGCTTCCCTCGCGCATGTGCTACTGGTTCAACGAGATTGGTGTGAAGTCTATCTTCATTTGCCCGGACGTGAACTATACGAATGCCGTGCACGCCGACAAGTGGATTCCTGTCATTCCTAATACCGACGCGGCTCTTCAGCTGGCCATTGCGTATGTGTGGCTGACCGAGGACCTCTACGACAAAGAGTACTTGTCCACCCATGCCGACGGCTTCGATTGGTTCGAGCAGTACGTGCTGGGCAACTTGGAAGACGGTACGCCAAAGACACCAAAGTGGGCTGAGGCGAAGTGCGGTGTAAAGGCGTATACCATCAAGGCGCTTGCACGCTACTGGGCAAAGTCGAACGTATCTATCGGGCACTGTAACGGCGGCGGCTATATTCGCTCCTGTTTCTCGCATGAGCCGGCGCGTTTGGAAGTGGCGCTTTTGGGCATGCAGGCACTAGGCAAGCCTGGCGCCAACCAGTTCCAGTTCATCGAGTGGACGCTGTTCAACCTGCCCAGCAAAAGTCCGGTTCCGCGCAGCGAGGTGTATCCAACCACCGAGAGTGTATATCACGGTTTCGATATGGATATGGGCGAGTCGTTTATCGCTAAGACGAAGCTGCCGCAGGCTATTTTGAACCCAACGGTTGAATGGTATGGCCACACGGCTGCTGGCTACTCGAAAGAGGATCAGCTCCAGAAGTTTCAATTCCCCCTGCCTGGCCACGAGGGCGTGAAGATGATCTGGTCGGATGCCCCCTGCTGGTCGACGTGCTGGAACGGTGGTTTCGAATTCGAAGAGGCGCTGCGCTCTCCGAATGTGGAGTGCATTGTCATGCAGCACCCCTGGATGGAGAATGACACCCTGTTCGCCGATATCATCTTGCCCACGGCTACCATGATGGAGTGCCCCGACCTGAGCGGCGACAATTACAACGGCCAAACAGCGATGATCTACCTTGAGGAACAGGCGGTCGATCGCGTGGGCGAGGCAAAGTCTGAATACGAAACTGTGTGCGAAGTTGCCCGCAAATTGGAGCAGTACGGAGGTGTGTACGAGGGGCTGCTCGAGCGCTATACCGATGGACTGGATTGTGAAGCGTGCTTACGCAAAGGCTTCGAAGAGAGCGGCGTTGCCGACCGTATCACCTACGACGAACTCAAAGAGCAGCGGTTCTGGTGTTCGCCTGTGGTGGAGGGCTGGGAGGACGAACCTGCGGGCCTTATCGCTTTCCATGATGACCCGGTGGGCAACCCTCTTGACACGCCAACAGGCAAGCTTGAGTACTATTCCACGGTGCTGGCCTCGTACTTCCCCGATGACAAGGTACGCGCGCCCTATCCGCAGTGGATTGAGGAAACGGATCGCCATCACGAGCGCATCACGTCTGATCGGGCGAAGATGTACCCGTTCCCGCTCATGTCGAACCATCCCCGTTGGCGCGTTCATGCGAACCTCGACGACGTACCCTGGCTCCGCGAGATTGATACCTGCAAGATCACCGGGCCTGACGGGTACAAGTATGAACCTGTCTGGATCAATCCGGTAGATGCCGAGCGCCTGGGCATTAAGCACCATGACGTGGTGAAACTGTTTAACGAGCGCGGGGAGGTGCTTGGTGCCGCGCATGTGACCGAGCGGATTCGTCCTGGCGTGCTGTACCAAGACCATGGCTCGCGTATCGACGCTATTGTTGGCGGGCGCAAGGGTCTTGATCGCGGAGGTGCAAATAATCTTATCTGTACGCCTGAGACCACGTCAGAAAACTGCGCGGGAGAAGTGACCAACAGCTTCCTTGTGGGCATTGAGAAGGTTGACGTGCTCGAGTTGGCTCGGCGCTACCCCGAAGAATTCGCGCGAGACTACGATCCCGCCACGGGCCTAATTCCCGAAGCGTATCTGGTCAAAGGAGAATAGAGCATGAGTAAAGTATTTGTTGTCGACATCGACAAGTGCAACGGCTGTCACAACTGCCAGGTGGCGTGCAAAGATGAGCACTGCGGCCAGCCTTGGCCTCCCTATTCGCAGGAGCAGCCTCTGACAGGCCAGTTCTGGATGAAGGTTAAAGAAAAAGAGCGCGGCCAAGTTCCGGTGGTGCGGTTGTCATACATTCCGTGGCTCTGCAATCACTGCGAAGATCCTGCTTGCATGAAGGCTGCTCCGGAGGCGGTGTTTCGCCGTGAGGATGGCCTTGTGATCATCGACCCCGACAAGGCCAAGGGCAAGCGCGAGTTGGTTGACGCGTGTCCGGTGGGAGCCGTTTTTTACAACGAGGAACTCGACCTGCCGCAGAAGTGCACGGGTTGTGCCCACTTGCTGGACAACGGTTGGGAAGTTCCACGCTGCGTAGATGCCTGCCCAACCGAGGCGCTTCGTTACGTCGAGGAAAGCGAGGTTGATCTAAGCGCTGCAACTACGCTCGCCGAACTCGACGGTGCCGGCCCGCGCGTGTACTACCTGAATTACCCAAAGCGTTTCGTTGCAGGTTTGGTGTTCGACCCCGAGGTGGAAGAGGTGGTTGTCGGAGCATGCGTGCGACTGACCTCCGCGGAAGGTACCGTGCGAGAAATGCTGACAGACGATTTCGGCGACTTCAAATTTGATCAGGTGGAGGCTGACTCCTATCGTATCGACGTGACCGCCGACGGCTACGCTGCCGTGTCGATGCCGGTTGACGTGCGCGTTCTTGATCGGTACGTGGGAGACATTGCCCTGCAGTTTACCGACGACCGAAGTGCTCGCCCGACGGCAGCCGAGACAGCCCGTGCCCAGCGTGCCGAAGCTGAGAAGAAGTGGGCCCGTTTGCGCGCATCTATGAACACGAAGGTCACCACACCGGCAAACTTTGCCGTTGTGTGTCCCGGTTGCGGAAAGAAGATGAACACGAATGCCGAGGCTGGCTCCATTCGTTGCCAATTCTGCAAGACGGATCTGACCGATCTCGTCAAACAGAAGGCGGCTGAATGTGCGGTCAAGAAAACGGTTGCACAAGCGTAGGTTGGACTGATGAGCGCGCCGGTATAACCACGAAGCTTGCAGATTCGATAAATTCAGTTGTAATGAGAACAACGTCAGGTGCACACCGGGCGTTGTTCTTGTTTTCTCTGATGCGCCGCCGTTTACCAGACGCCGCCCAAGAAGAAGGGAGGCAGGTCGTCGTGTGGGTGCACGGGATCCTTCAGAGCGTTGTACAGTTCGCGAGGCACGATACTTGCCATGTAGGTGCAGAACTCCTTCGTGGGCAGCACCAGTTCACCGGCGTAGCGTCGGTTTGCCATGGCTGATTCTGCGGCGGCTGTCGCGCATATCTGGAACTCGAGCAGGGGAGTGAGCGGCTTATTCTGGTATTCGGTCAGCGTTTCTTTTAGCGTATCAATGCGGTGCCGCACATAAAATGGTTTGATGCTCGCGTATTCTGTGGAGTGCCCTGCTCGGTAGTACAGGTTTTTATACCGCTCAGTGCCGCGTGTGGTGAGCAGGTGACCCTCGAACCAGTTAAGCGTGCGTCCAATCTGGTCGATGCCCGCTTCGTAGATCACGCTCGCGTGCCACTGTAGTACGGCGTTCTTGTCGCAGAAATGGTGGTAAAACGTTGAGCGGGAAATGTCTGCCCGCTCGCATATCTGGAGGATGCTCACGCGCTCGAAAGACGTATGTTGCGCCAGATCGTCGAGCGCCTCGACGATTTTCATCTTGGTGTTGAACCCCAAAGACGCATACTGATTGTCCATACCAGCCCCCTGTTGAACGATGAAACCTGGTGCCGTGGAGGATACGTCACCAGTATAGAAGGGTTCCGAGGGGACGGGGCCGAAGAAAGGCGCTGTTTATTTGAACGAATACGTGACGTTGCACAAACTGCGCGCATTGTGCAACTGGTTTGGACGCGAACAGGCCGGTGTTGCGGCGGGCGTGGCATTGAGGAGTGATCGGCGATTGTTCCGAATTGCCGGTCTTCCTAGTATGAAGAAAGAGGCGGTTTGTCGCCGCCTAAGTGAATGACGAGAAAGGATGTTTCCACCATGTGCTTCAGACCTGCTGCAATGAATTCCGAGAAGAAGTGCCCGCAGTGCGGGGAGAGTAACGTGACGACGGCCGAGACTTGTTCTGCCTGTGGTGCCGCCTTGCCGACAGCTCTCGCTCCGCCAAGTGCTCCGGGTGCGCCAGGAGCACCGTCTGCTCCGGGGGCACCGAAGGCGCCGGCCGCCCCCGGAGTCTCGGGCATGTCAAGGGCGTAATCGAAGCAGGGAAGAGTCCTCTGGGAAGGGTTGCCCTGTTTGCAAGAGGGCAACCCTTTTTCTTAAAGCTTACGCTTCGTACACGATGGCGCCGGAGGTGAAGCCGCCGCCGAAGGCCACGAGCACCACTTTGTCGCCGCGGTGGATGCGGCCGGCGCGGTAGGCTTCGGCCAGCGCCATGGGCAGGCTGGCGGCCGAGGTGTTGCCGGCGTTGGCGATTGAGAGCTGGAACAGCTCCATCGGGCGGTCAAGCTTCTTCGCGGCGTACTTGATGATGCGCTCGTTGGCCTGGTGGGGAACGATGCACGTCACTTCATCCAGCGCTACGCCGGCGCGCTCAAGCGCTTGGTTCACGGCCTCGGTCATGGCCTCGGCGGCGAACTTGAACACCTTTTGGCCATTCATGTAGATGGTCTGGCGCGGGCGGCCCGCTTCCACGAGTTCGGTCACGCCCAGTTCAGCGTCGGTGCTCGCCTCGGCACTGCCATGCGCAACGGCAGCCTCGGGCGCGACGCCCTGCTCGTTGAACGGTTGCGGCGCATCATAAGCGGACGGGCAGGTGAGGGCGTTCGTCACGTCGTCTTCGTTCACGATGTAGCTGCCCAGGATGCCGGGGCGCTCGTCGCTCCACTCCAGCACGGCCGCGCCGGCACCGTCGCCAAACAGCACGCACGTGTTGCGATCGGCCCAGTTCGTGAGCCGGGTCAGGCGCTCGGAACCCACCACCAGTGCGCGGCGCACCGGGTTGCGACCCGCCGCTCCCGCAGTGCCCGGCGCGGCAGCGCTCATCATGCTTTCAGCCACCGTGAGTCCGTAGACGAAACCCGTGCACGCGGCATTCAGGTCGAAGGCGATGGCGTGCTCAAGCCCCAGGCGGCGGCGCAGCAAGCCAGCGAGCGAGGGAACAATGGAGTCGGGCGTGATGGTGGCGCACACTACGAGGTCAATCTCGCTGGGGTCGAAGCGGCGCTCGGACGCGCTACCTTCCGTCCAGCCCAGCGCCTCGCGCGCGGCGGCTTCGGCCAAGTCGGCGTTCGTTTCGGCCACTGCAATGTGGCGGCTGTGGATGCCAGTGCGTGTGACAATCCACTCGTCGTTCGTGTCGACAAGCGCTTTCAGCTCGTCGTTTTCCACCTCAAGCGCCGGAACCGCCTTGCCGAACCCCACCAACGCACAACCCACGATAAGCTCCTACCCCCGCCAACGAACGACAGAGCGGCACGCCCCGCCAGCGGAAAATACTTCGATAATCAAACTATTTGGATTATAGCACGCCGAACAAACCCCAACAGAATCCCAAGTGAAGTCCACAAAGCACTGTCTTCGACGTTCAGCTCACGCTGGCGAAGGGGGTGTTGTACCTAATGTCATTACCTTAAGTGACGTTGGCTCTTTCTGTCGCTCGCCTAAATTACTGACATGAGAACTCCGCTGCCGCCATTTTATTGCTCGAAATGCTGCTGAACTAAAGGCAATAGTAAACATTCACGCTGATTTTCTGATACAATATCAGCGTGAATGTTTTATGAAGCCTTCTGTCGAACAGAGAATTGAGGATATCCTCCGTGGAAACGGGGGTGTGCTTGTCGCGTCTGAAGTGATTGAGCAGGGCGTACCAAGAAACGCGGTCTATCAGTTCGTGAAAGATCGCGGGCTGGAGAAGGTGTCGCCTGGTATCTTCCTGGATGAGAATGAATTCCCCGACGAACTCTATCTTCTACAGGCAAGATACCCCAAGGTCGTATATTCTCATAACACCGCACTCTACTTGCACGACATGGCCGAGCGTGAGTCCGTGCCCATAACCCTCACGGTGGATTCCGGCTACAATGTGGGGTCGCTCGCCGACAGCGGTGCTCGTATCTTCTACGTAAAGCCTGAATGGTATGGCATTGGGGTCTGCGATATGGAGTCACCTGGCGGGCATGCCGTGCGCGTCTACGATCGCGAGCGTACTCTCATTGACATTATCAGAAGAAAGGCCGCGCTGGATCCTGCGGCTTACGCCTATGCGCTCAAGCGTTATGCTGCATCCAGGGAGAAGAATCCGGCAAGGCTTGGACACTATGCTCAAAAGATGGGTGTGGAGGCGCAAGTGCAGAGAGCCATGGAGGTGCTCTTGTGATAACGGGATCGAGGCGCGTGAAAGACCTTATCAAGAACAGGGCTGCAGGCGACAGCGCGAAAGCTCAAGCGTTGCTTCGCCACTACGCCATGGAGCGCTTCTTGGAGCGTGTGTCCGTATCGTCCTACAAAGGTAACTTCATTTTGAAGGGTGGGATGCTCATCTCCTCAATGCTCGGCATTGACTCACGCATGACGATGGATATCGACACAACTCTCACGGGTGTGACACTCGACATCGAGAGCGCTCAGGCAATCATCTCTGAGATTGCTGATATTGAACTCGGAGATGGCATGAAGTTTGCTCTCAAAGAGGCATACGAGATTATGGAAGACTCCGAGTACGGAGGCGTGAGGGTACCCATGGAAGCGCGCCTTGAGCGGACGCGCATTCCCATGAAGATTGACATCTCGACAGGTGATGCCATCACTCCCCGCGAGATTGAGTATGGCTATCGCCTTATGTTCGAAGAGAGGAGTATTGGCATCATGGCCTACCCCATAGAGACCGTGATTGCCGAGAAGATGGAAACGGCGCTTGTACGCGGCACGCTCAATACGCGGATGCGCGACTACTACGATATCTACATGCTTGCCGAGGTGAATAAGGTCATATCCGGGAGTGCTTTATCTCAGGCCCTTCGGGCGACCTCCGAGAAGAGGGGTAGCGACCTCGACGAAAAGAAGTTTAATGAAATAATTGGATCGATTTCTACAAGTCCCGTCCTCGCAAAACGTTGGGATAGCTATTCGTCTGCGAATAGCTATGTGGGCTACGTCGGTTGGGATCAGGCATTAGCAGCCTTCAACAGCTTGTGCGCACTTATCCTCCAGACTGAAAACTGAGAGAAGTTCCAAGTTTGGCGTTTACTCTATCCCCTCACGGCAACAGTGGCGGTGGCAGAATCTCCTTCAGGCGGTTGCGGTTGCGGATGAGGCTTAGGAACGTTTGCTCGTCGGCGGTGAGGAAGCCTCGCTTGTGGGTGAGTATGTTGAGGGGGCGGCACAGTTGGCAGCCTTCGAGGCGCAGCATGGACAGTTGCTTTTGGCGGCATTCGCGCTGCACGGTGAGGGCGGAAATAATGGTGACACCCAGGCCGGACATGACACCCTGCTTGATGGCACGCGTGCTGTTCAGTTCCATGGTCAGGTTCAGCTTCGACACGTCAAAGCCGCTTTCCACCAGGGCGTTCTCCATGACTTTGCGTGTGCCGGAACCCTGCTCGCGAATGATGAAGCGCTCGGCCTCCAGCTCTTCGAACGACACGCTTAAGCGCTTGCTCCACGGGTGGTCGATGCCCACCACAATGACCAGCTCATCGTGCCAGAAGTTCTCAATAACCAAATCGGGGTTCGTGGGAACCGGGCCCTCAATGAGCGCCAGGTGCAGCTGCTTGTCGAGCACGTCCTGCGCCACGCTGGCCGTGTTCGCTATTTTGACGTTGAGGTTGATCTGCGGACATTCGTGGTACAGCGCGTCGGCGATAAAAGGCACTACGTACTCGCCAATGGTGAGCGTGGCGCCTACGTGCACATTGCGGTGCTGCTTGGCGGCGTGCTCAAGCATGACCTCCTGCGCCTCGCGCATGGTCTGAATGACCTGGCTAATATAGCGATAGAAAATTTCGCCGCACTCCGTGAGCAGCACGCCACGGTTGGTGCGTTCGAGCAGCGTAACGCTGTATTCCTGTTCAAGGTTCTGAATCTGAATACTTACGCTGGGTTGGCTGATGTGCAGGTGCTTAGCTGCTTGGGTGACGTTTCCGGTATCGGCTACTTCCTTGAACACGACGAACTGTCCGAGCGAACTCAAAACGGTCCACCTCCTCCTGTGCCGACAGGACGATATGCGCAGGACATTGGATGCTTCCCCTGCCACCTATCGCATGCGCGCTTTCGGAATCCCTGGGCGAACCAGCTCCCCCACCACGGGTCGTCAAGCGCTTCCCCTTGCGAACTGCGACATTGAACAGGTCATCAAACCTTATCAACATGATCATCAAACAGTTCGCGTAAATACTAAAGTATCGTACTAGGGTACTTTAGTAAAATATCGATTTGCAATCGAGCCATAAATATTTGCTATAGCTGGCTTCCTCTGATTGGTGCGGAAAAGCTGTGATGAGAACTCATAAGGAGAGGTTTCGCGCGCGACGTTGGGGGATAGGAAATGTTCATCGCGCCATCGTAAATCGGTATTTTACACCAGAACCCCGGTACTTTAGTTTGGTAGTTGGCCCGAACGGAACCATTATGAGGTTGGGGAGAGGTGTTCGCGATGATTGCGGCTACACTGGCGTTCGTTTTTGTCATCATCGGTCTGGCGGGATTCATCATCTTAACCGCCGTCAAAGCGTGGAAGTATGCTCACCTGTCCGTCCATTCGCGGGTCGAACTTTATCCCGTGCCCAAGGAGGGTGGCGGCCGCGGCAAGTACGGCGGCTCCTACTTTGAGGAAGAGGACTGGTGGGAGAAGCCCCGCAAGCTCGATTCCGTCTACGAAGTAATCGACATCATGAAAGAGATGCTGCTCATCAGCAAGCTGTTTACGCATCAGCGCAGCTTATGGTGGGCCTCGTACGCGTTCCACCTGGGCATTTACGTGATGTTCGGCTGGAGCCTACTCCTGCTCATAAGTGTGTTTTGGGCACCTGAGTTCTTCGTGATAGGCACCACGGTGGTGGGCGTGATTGGCTTTGCGCTGTCCACGGTGGGCGCGGTGCTGTTGCTCGTGCGCCGCTTCGCCGACGAAAGCCTGCGCAAGTACACGCCGCCGCAGGAATATTTCAACATTCTGCTCATTCTGGCCACCCTGGTGACGGGCATAGTGTCGTGGACGTTGTTCGCCTCGCCGTTTGAGGTGGCCCGCAGCGTGTTCACGTTCAACACGACGGCGCTACCGCCCATCGTGGTGGCGCACTTTGTGCTGCTGGGCGTAACGCTGCTCTACATCCCGCTGAGCAAAATGAGCCACTACGTGGGCAAATTCTTCGCGTTCCACAAGGTGCTGTGGGACAACGACCCCAACGTGACCGGCAGCAAGGTGGCCGAACTCATCGAGCGCGAATCCGCGCGGCCTGTTCAAACGCAGTGGGCGGCCCCGCATACCCATCCGGCCTCGTCCGACACTTTGGAGGGATAGCACATGAGCCTGAAGAACAAGCAGCTGCGGCCGCGCGACATGGCGAACAACGACGCCGTCCTTTCGCCCGTCGACGAACTTTCGCCCCTGCCGGCCCCCTACGATACCAACGGGCTGGAGCCCGCTTTCAAAGACCCGAAGCCCGAATGGGCGGAAGATCACTGCGCCTCGCTCGACGGTTTTATTGCGCTCGATACGCTCAAGCGCCCCCAGACGAAGGAAGAGGAAGACGAATTCGTTCGCAAATTCCTCTCTGGCCTGGAGAAACTGTTTGCCGACAGCAACAAGAACTCCCTGCAGCCACTCAAGTTGACCATGGAGTTTTGCGCCAAGTGCAACACGTGCTCCGAGGCGTGCCACATTTTCAACGGCAGCGATGGCAGTGAGATTTACCGTCCGAGCTTCCGCGTGGACGTGCTGCGCCGCATGTACAAGCGCTACTTCACGCCCGGAGGCAAGCTCATGCCGGGTTTTGTGGGCGCCGACGTGGATGTGAACTGGGAAAGCATTGCGCGCTTGGGCGAGTTGGCCTACCGCTGCAACCTATGCCGCCGCTGCGCGCAAGTGTGCCCGCTTGGTTTGGACAACGGTTTGGCTGCGAAGGAAATTCGCAAGCTGTTCAGCCAGGAGATGGACATTGCTCCCACGCCTGTGCACACGAAGGGCACGGTGCTGCAACTGAAAACCGGCTCGTCAACAGGCCTTACGAAGCCGGCACTCATCGACACGATTGAGTTCATTGAGGAAGACATCGAGGAGCGCACCGGCCGCAAGATCAGGTTCCCCATCGACAAAAAGGGCGCCGACGTGCTGCTGATGCACAACGCCGGCGAATTCATTGCGTGGCCGGAGAACCCCGCCGCCTTCGCCATTTTGCTGGATGAGGCGGGCGTCGACTGGACGCTCAGCTCTGAGATGCTGGGCTACGACAGCGTGAACTACGGCATTTGGTACGACGACTTCCAGGCGAAGAAGGTGGCGCTCGGCCAGTTCGAGGCCGCGAAGAAGCTGGGCGTGCGCCGCATTGTGGTGGGCGAGTGCGGACATGCGCACAAGGCTATCGCCATCAGCGCTGACCGCATGGCATCGAACGAGGAGCGCGTGCCGGTGGAAAGCTTCCTGCCGCTCATGGCCGACCTCGTGAAGCAGGGGAAGCTGAAGTTTGACCCGTCGAAAAACGACTTCCCCGTGACGCTGCACGACCCGTGCAATATCGTACGCCAGATGGGTATTGTGCAACCGCAGCGCGACATTCTGAAGGCCATCGCGCCGCAGTTCCGCGAGATGACGCCGCACGGCGTGGATAACTACTGCTGCGGGGGCGGCAGCGGGTTTGCCATCATGAGTTCCTACAACTTCGGGCAGTTCCGCGACAAGGTGAGTGCGCGCACGAAGTTTGCCCAGATTATCAACGCGTTCCCCGAGAGTTTCGACAATCCGGACATCGTGAAGTACGTGTGCGCCCCGTGCTCAAACTGCAAGGGCACCATCCGCGAACTGCTGGCGGCCTACAAGGCCACGGCAACCTACAACGTGCAGTACGGCGGGTTGGTGGAACTCATGGTGAATGGCCTGGCCAGCATGGATCGGCCGTACCTGGAATTCCTGGAGGAATAGCGGGCGAGCGGCCTGCTGGCGTTAAGCCCCGTGAAGCCGGGAGGGACTTCGCGGGGCGGCCGGCAGGCTGCGCGGGCGACCGGGCAAGGGCGTGCGCGAACGCACGCGCGGGGGAACAGACGAGGGGTCATCCATGGACAGCGTGGTTGTGGGGTTGAACATCAAGAGCGCTCCGTTTGAGCTGTTGGAGAAGCTGAGCATCCATCATTCGCTGAATGCTCTCTGCGCGCAGGACTTGAAAGCGACAGCCGATTTAAGTGCGGCCGTGGTGCTGAGCACGTGCAACCGGCTGGAATTCTACGCTACGGCCGAAGACTCGGAGCGCGGCGTTGAAGCCGTGTGGGACTACTTCACCTCGCAGGGAACCACCATCACGGCGCGCGAGCGTGCGCAGCTGCGCGAGCACATGTACGCGTACGCGGGCGACATGGCCGTGCGGCATCTCTTTGAAGTGGTGTGTGGCCTCGACTCGCTCATTGTGGGCGAGGCGGAAATTCTTGGCCAGGTGTCGCGCGCCTACAAGGCTGCGTGCCGGGCAAACACCACAGACAAATTTCTCAATGTATGGTTCCAACGCGCCCTCCATCTGGGAAAAAAAGCGCGCCACGAGACGGATATCAACCGCTACTCGGTGTCGGTGGGGCGTATTGCCGTGGAGCTGGCGGTGGCCGAACTCGGCGGAGTGCAGGACAAGCGCGTGCTCATTTTGGGCGCGGGCGAGATGAGCGAGCTCACCATGAAGTATCTCGTGGCGCACAACGTGTCCGTGGTCATGGTGTCGAACCGCTCGCTTGACAAGGCATCGCTTCTGGCCGACCGCTACGGCTTCGAGGCGCATCCCATCGCGAACCTTGAGCCCTGCCTACAGAAGGCTGACGTGGTGTTTTCCGCGACGGCGGCCCAGACCTACATGATTGACCGCGCCCTGGTGGAGCGCGTGATGAGGGCGCGTCCCGCCCGGCCGTTGCTGTTCGTTGACATGGCGGTGCCGCGCGACGTAGACCCGGCCGTGGAGGAACTGGCCGGCGTGAGTGTGTATAACATCAACGAGCTGCGCGACGAGGCCGACCGCAATCGCCTGAAGCGCGCAGCCGCCGAAAAGGCCGTGCGCCAGCTGATTGAAACCGAGGTGGCCGACTTCCGTCGCTGGGCACATTCGCTTGAGTTTGCGCCGGTCATCGCCGCGTTTCGCCAGCATGCTGAACAGATTAAGCAGGCGCGGTTGGAGGTGGCGTTCGAGCGGATGTCGGGTTTGACTGCTTCGCAAAAGAAGCAGGTGCGCGTGCTGGCCACCACCATTACCGATGAATTCGTGCACGAGCCCATCGAGTCGCTGAACGCGCAGGCGGGTTCGCCGAAAAGCAAGGACTACGCGCGCATGCTGCAAGAGTTGTTCGCGCTGGAGCCTGCACTGGCGGGGCGGCGCGACGGCGCGGAGGCGGCGGGCGACGCGGGTGCTGGCAACGCGGCAGGGAAGCGGGGTGCGCGATGAAGCGGTTTCGCATTGGTACACGCAAGAGCGAGTTGGCGCTCTGGCAGGCGCGCTTTGTGCAGCGGCTGCTTGAAGAGGCGCACCCGAGCCTTGCGGTGGAACTGGTCACCATGGATACCGAGGGCGACAAGAACCTTGAGGTGCCGCTGTCGTCCGTGGCTGGCAAAGGGTTCTTCACGGCGGAAATTGAAGCGCGCCTCTACACCGGTGAGCTTGACATCGCCGTGCACAGCCTGAAGGACTTGCCCACCACATTGCCGGCGGGCCTTGAGGTGAGCGCGTACTGCGAGCGCGGCGACGCGCGCGATGCCTTCCTCGGCAAGGACGGTCGCACGTTTGACGGCCTGCCGCCGAATGCGCGTGTGGGTACGTCCAGCTTGCGCCGCACGGCGCAGCTGCGCCACGTGCGTCCCGACGTGGAGTGCGTGGACATCCGTGGCAACCTGGGCACGCGCTGGCGCAAGTTGCAGGAAGCTGACGATCTGGACGGCATCGTACTGGCCGCCGGTGTCATGCGCCTTGGGTGGGAAGAGCGCATCACGCAGTTCTTCGACGGCGCGACGGTGCTTCCCGCGCCTGGTCAGGGCGTGGTCGCGGTCGAAAGCGCCACGGAGCGCGCCGACGTGCGCGAGGTAGTGACCGCCATCAATCACCGGTCCACCGCACGTGCCGCGCGCGCCGAGCGCAGCTTCCTCACGCTTCTGGGCGGCGGCTGTCAAACGCCCATCGCCGCCTTCGCCACGGTTGAAGGCGACACGATTCGCCTGGAGGGAAGCGTGATCAGCCTTGATGGGGCCGACCTCGTGCGAGTGCTGGAAACGGGCACCAGCCCCGAGCAGGTGGGCGAAGCGGCCGCGCGCCGCGCGCTCGATGCGGGGGCGGATGCCATCCTGCGCGCCACCGGCGACGCACCAACAAACCACTAGGGAACGGGCAGGACACCATGGAACAAAACGCGCAGGTGTACTTGGTGGGAGCGGGCCCCGGAGATCCGGGCCTTATGACCGTACGGGGCCGTGAACTGGTAGAACAAGCCGACGTGCTGGTGTATGACCGACTGGTGTCGCCGCGCATCATCGCGTGGGCGCGCCCGGACTGCGAGCGGGTGTACGTGGGCAAAACGCCCGAGCGCCACACGCTGCCGCAGCACGAGATCAACGCGCTTTTGGTGGAGAAGGCCGCGCCTGGTCGCACGGTGGTGCGCCTCAAGGGCGGCGACCCGTTCGTGTTCGGCCGCGGCGGCGAAGAGGCCGAGGAACTGCGCGCCCACGGCATTCCCTTCGCCGTGGTGCCGGGCGTGACGTCGTGCATTGCCGCGCCCGCCTACGCGGGCATTCCCGTGACGCACCGCTCGGCGGCCTCGTCGTTTACCGTGGTCACGGGGCATGAAGATCCCGCGAAGCTCTCGTCGTCGCTCGACTGGGAGCAGCTGGCGCATGTGGGCGGCACGCTTGTGTTCCTCATGGGCATGAAGAACCTGCCCATTATTGCTGAAAGCCTCATGGCCTACGGCATGGCGGATGATACGCCGGTTGCGGTGGTAGAGCGCGGCACGTGGCCGGGGCAGCGGGTGCTTACCGGCACGTTGGATACCATTGCGGCCGACGTGCTTGAACGCGGGTTCGCGAACCCCTCTGTCATTGTGGTGGGTTCGGTGGTGGCGCTGCGCGATGAACTGGCGTGGTTTAACCCCCGTCCGTTGACGGGCAAGACCGTGGGTATCACGCGCGCCCGCCACCAAGTGTCCGAGCTGCGCTCGGAACTGGAGGAATTGGGCGCCACCGTGGCGGAGTTTCCGGTGAGCCGCCTGGCTGAACCCTCCGATCCAGCGCCGCTTGCCGCGTTCGTTGCGCAGCCCACACCCGTTAACTGGGTGGTGTTCACCAGCGCAAACGGCGTGAAAACGTTCTTCCGCGCGTTCGAAGCGGCACACGGCGCGAGCCCGGCCGCTGCTTCCCCTTCCGCACATTCCGCACCTTCCACCTCCGCCGATCCTGCCGCTGACGCGGGTGCCGACGCCTCGCTTACCTTACCCGATGCTGCTTTCGCGGGCGCCACCGTGGTCGCCGTGGGCCCCGCCACGGCGAAGGCGCTCGCGGAACGCGGCGTGCGCAGCGTGCTGACACCCGACACCTTCCGTGCGGAAGGCGTCGCGGACCTCCTCAGGGGCCGACTCGACCCCCATGAGCGCGTGCTGCTCGTGAGGGCCGAGGACGCCCGTACCGTCGTAGCCGATATGGTGCGCGAACGCGGCGCTGAACTGGTGGATGTGCCCGCGTATCGCACCGTGCTGCGCGAGGATGGCAAGGAAGCATTACAGGACGCCCTGCGCACAGGGAGCCTGGACGCACTCACCTTCGCCAGTTCGTCGGCTGTGCGCAACACACTTGCCCTGCTTGATGGCGACGCCGGTCTGCTTGCCGACGTGTCGCTGTTCTCAATTGGACCCCTCACCACCGCCACCATGGAAGAGCTGGGGCTTGCCCCGGCGGGCGAGGCTTCCTCGTCCACCATCAGCGGCCTGGTGGGAGCCGTACTCGGATCGTTGGGAGGATTATCGTGAACCTGCCCGTGCGCCCGCGCCGTCTGCGCGCGAACGAAACCATCCGCGCCATGGTGCGCGAACACGAACTGCGCGTGACGGATTTCATCTACCCGCTGTTTGTCTGCCACGGCACCGACGTGGCAGATCCCGTGGGCTCCATGCCGGGCGTGTTTCGCTATTCGCTCGACCGGCTGCCTGCCGTGCTCGATGAGGTGGTTGGTCTGGGCATTCCCGGCATTATCCTGTTCGGCATTCCCGCGCACAAAGACGCGGTGGGCTCCGAGGCCTACGCTGATGACGGCATTGTGCAGCAGGCCGTGCGCGCCATCAAGGAGCGCTACCCCAACCTGGTGGTTATCACCGACGTGTGCCTGTGCGAATACACCGACCATGGCCACTGTGGCCTGGTGAAAGACGGCTACGTGCAAAATGACGAAACGGTGGAACTGCTCGCGCAGACGGCCGTGTCGCACGCGCGCGCCGGTGCCGATATGGTGGCGCCCTCCGACATGATGGACGGCCGCGTGGCCGCCATCCGTCAGGCGCTCGATGCCGCAGGGTTGGAGCGCGTGGCCATCATGTCGTACGCCGCGAAGTTTGCCTCGGGCTTCTACGGGCCCTTCCGCGAGGCGGCCGGTTCCGCACCGGGCTTCGGCGACCGCAAGAGTTACCAGATGGATCCCGCGAACGGCGACGAGGCCATCCGCGAGGCGCTGGCCGACGTGGCCGAAGGGGCCGACCTTATCATTGTGAAGCCGGCGCTCGCGTTCGGCGACATCATGTGGCGCACGAAGCAGGAAACGCGCCTGCCCGTGGTGGCTTACAACGTGAGCGGCGAGTACTCCATGGTGAAGGCCGCCGCTGCGAACGGCTGGCTCGACGAGCGCAAGGTGGTGCTTGAGGCGCTCTGCGGTATGAAGCGCGCCGGGGCCAGCCTCATCATCACGTACCACGCCCTCGACGCGGCGCGCTGGCTGACTGGCCGCGCATAGAAAGGAAGCGCTATGCAGACGGAAACCACGCGTGACCTGCCGAAAAGCGGCGAAGCGTACCGCCAGGCCGCGGAGGCAATCCCCGGCGGCGTGAACTCTCCCGTGCGCGCGGCACTCGCCGTGGGCGCCGACCCGGCGTTCATCGCGCGCGGCGAGGGAGCGTATCTCTGGGATGTCGACGGCAATCGCTATATCGACTACGTGGGGTCGTGGGGGCCGCTCATCATGGGCCACGCGCATCCCGCCGTCGTGGATGCCGTGTGCGCGGCGGCGCGCAACGGCCTCAGTTTCGGCGCGCCCACGCCGGGCGAAACGGAACTTGTGCACGCCATTCGCGACGCCTTCCCCTCCATGCAGATGGTGCGCCTCGTGAGCTCGGGCACCGAGGCCACGATGAGCGCCATCCGCCTCGCTCGTGGCGTGACCGGGCGTGATTACATCGTGAAGTTTGAAGGCTGCTACCACGGCCATGCCGACGCGTTACTCGTAAAGGCGGGCAGCGGCGCGCTCACCATGGGAGTGCCTAGCTCAGCAGGGGTGCCCGCAAGCATTACGGCCACCACGCTGGTGGCCCGCTACAACGACCTCGACAGCGTGCGCGAGCTGTTCGCCCAGCATGGCGAAGAGATTGCGGCCGTCATCGTGGAGCCCGTGGCGGGCAACATGGGTGTGGTGCCGCCGGTCGACGGGTTCCTCAACGGGCTGCGCGACCTCACGGAGGCGTTCGGCAGCTTGCTCATTTTTGACGAAGTGATGACCGGCTTCCGCGTGTCGTTCGGCGGCGCTCAGGAACACTACGGCATCGACCCCGACCTCACGTGCCTTGGCAAGATTATCGGCGGCGGCATGCCGCTCGCTGCGTTCGGAGGCAAGCGCCGCTACCTGGAACAACTCGCTCCGCTCGGGCCGGTGTATCAGGCGGGAACTCTCGCCGGCAACCCGGTGGCCGTGGCCGCGGGCCTGGCCACGGTTCGCCTGCTGCGCGAATCCGGCGTACATGATGCCATCGTCAAGAACACAACGGCGCTCGCACACGGCATCCGCGAACTCGGCGAACGCGCCGGCGTGCCCCTGCGCGTGAACCAGGTGGGCGCCATGTTCTCCGTGTTCTTCACTAACCAGGACGTGCGCGATTACGAAAGCGCGTGCTCGTCTGACACTGACCGCTTCGCCCGGTACTATCGCGCCCTGCGCGCGGCGGGCGTGTACACGGCTCCCAGCCAGTTCGAGGCACTGTTCATGTCAGCCGCCCACACGGAGGCCGACGTTCAGCACACGCTTGCGTGCGTGGAGGGGGTCCTGGCCGGCCTGTGACCGAGGCCGCGGTCCGGCCCAACCAATTCCGCCTACAAACCCTCACACCCGAGGGCGGTGCCAACCTGTCCCCTCAACCGTCAAAAATCCTCACTGATCAGGCAACTCTTTGTTGAGGCTGCCGCGGTTCAGCCATCGGATTCTTTTATTCCTAAAGGAGGTGTTGCCTATCGTTCACGCGTTTGACCAAGCGTAATAGCGCGTCATAGCCAATGTTAATGACGCCATGAAATCACGGTATTTTACAGCCCCCTGGGGCGGTGATTAAATCGAAAGCAGCTGTTCATTGACCTGCGACCACGGTCTGAAAAGCCGAGGTGAAGGAGAGAGAGGAGGGGCGAACACCTATGTATATGGTGACCTTGAATGAAGAGAAATGCACCGGGTGCGATTCGTGCGCAGCTGGCTGCCCGGCTCAGATTTTGGCATTCGACGGCGAGCATGCCGTCATCAAAGGCGACCCGTGCGACTGCATGGGATGCGAAGCCTGCGTCATGGTATGTCCCGCAGGCGCGTTTACCGTACAGGAACTGTAGCGCCGAGCAGGTTCCTACAGGGAACCATAGGAGGAGCGAACATGGATGAGAACAGCAAGACCCCCCAGCTGGACGAGCTGGAAAACGGGCCGTGGCCGAGTTTCGTTACGGAGATAAAGAAGTCCGCGGAGAAAAACGCGATGAGCGCCGATCTGCTGGGCGTGCTCGAGCGCTCCTACGAGGACAAGATCGGCCACTGGAAGCACGGCGGCATTGTGGGTGTGAAGGGCTACGGCGGCGGCGTCGTGGGGCGCTACACCGACCTGCCCGAGGAATTCCCGAATGTGGCCGAGTTCCACACGATGCGCGTGGCCTCGCCGAGTGGCTGGTTTTATACCACCGATGCGCTGCGCACCATCTGCGACATCTGGGAGCGTCACGGCTCCGGCATCACCAACATGCACGGTTCAACGGGCGACCTCATTTTGCTGGGCATGAAGACCGAAGAGCTGCAGCCCACCTTCAACGAGCTGGCCGAAAATGGCTTTGACCTGGGCGGTTCTGGTTCTGACCTGCGCTCGCCTAGCTGCTGCTGCGGTCCGGGCCGCTGCGAATACGCGTGCTACGACACGCTGGACATGTGCTACGACATCACGCAGGAGTTCCAGGACGAGCTGCACCGTCCCATGTGGCCCTACAAGTCGAAGATCAAGATGTCCGGCTGCGCGAACGACTGCGTTGCTGCCGCTGCCCGCGCCGACATCTCCGTCATTGGTACATGGCGCGATTCGCTCATCATCGACCAGGACGAGGTCAAGAAGTACGTCGAAGAGGGCCTCGACATTCGCGAAGCTGTCGTTGACCGCTGCCCGACGCGCTGTTTGACCTACGACGACGCCACCGGCGAGCTTTCCGTGAACGCCGCCGAGTGCACGCGCTGCATGCACTGCATCAACGTGATGTGCAAAGCCATCAAGCAGGGCGAAGAGAAGGGCGCCACCATTTTGCTGGGCGCCAAGTCCACCATTGTGAAGTCCGCCTTCATGTCGTGGGTGCTGGTGCCGTTCATGAAGATGGAAGCCCCCTACGACGAGTTCAAAGACCTGGTGAACCGCATTTGGGACTGGTGGGACGAAAACGGCAAGACCCGCGAGCGCGTCGGCGAAACGGTGTATCGCATTGGCATGGGCAAGTTCCTGCGCGAAGTGGGCTTGGAGGCCGTTCCGCAGATGGTGTACCGTCCGCGCGCGAACCCGTATGTGTTCTGGCCGCAGGAGGAAATCTTTAAGGAAGCGGCAGGGCAGGACGCGGAAGAGAACTAGCGCACTACGGGCTTTCCCCCTGGGAATAAGCCTGATCACGGCATCCAAAAGAGACAGACGAGGTGATTTAAGTGGCAATGATTGATAACGGCCCTCCGGACTTCCGCGAGTATCTCCCCACTATCATCAAGGAGAACTACGGCAAGTGGCAGTATCACGAGCATCCGCGACCGGGCGTGCTGAAGCACGTCGGCCCGGCGGGTGCCCTGTACAGCATCCGCGTGGGTGAGCCGCGCCTCATGAGCATCGAGTCCATTCGCGACGTCTGCGATATCGCCGACGAGTTCTGCGACGGGCACCTGCGCTTCACGAGCCGCAACAACATTGAGTTCCTTACGCCTGATGAGAGCAAGGTAGACCCCATCATCGAGCGCTGCGAGGAACTGGGCTACCCGGTGGGTGGCACCGGGCACTCGCTCAGCAATATCGTACACACGCAGGGCTGGGTGCACTGCCACACGCCCGCAAGCGACGCGTCGGGCATCGTGAAGGCCATCATGGACGACCTCTACGAGTACTTCGGCTCCGAGGTGCTGCCGAACAAGCTGCACATCGCCATGGCCTGCTGCCTGAACATGTGCGGCGCGGCCCACTGTAGCGATATTTCCATCGTGGGCATCCACCGCACGGTTCCGCGTATCGACCACGAATCGGTGCGCAAGAACACCGAAATCCCCAGCTTGGTGGCGTGCTGCCCGACCGCGGCTATCCGCCCGGATCCCAAGAACAAGAGCGTCACCATTGTGGACGAGCGCTGCATGTACTGCGGCAACTGCTACACCATGTCGCCGGGCATGCACATCATGGACGCGGAAAACGACGGTCTGGCCATCATGGTGGGCGGCAAGGTGTCCACGGCCCGTACCGACCCCAGCTTCTCGCGCATGGTTATTCCGTTCCTGCCGAACAACCCGCCGCGTTGGCCTGAGGTAACCGAGGCCGTGCGCCATATCGTTGAGGTGTGGATCGAGAACGCTCGCAAGGGGGAGCGTCTGGGCGAGTGGATCGAACGCATCGGCTGGGAGCGTTTCTTCTCCATTTCGGGAATTCCGTTCTCCGACAAACTTATCGACGACTACATCTTCTCACGCGAGACGTTTAGAACGTCCTCGGCGTTCAAGTTCTAGCGCTTTTGGCTCTCAATCCGCGTCGGCAGGACTGCCGGAATCCGTCGGCGCGGATTGATCAGCGATAGGTGATATTGGTCACTTACCGCTGATCGCATACACGAGGGAAGAGCGGCCATACCGCCGCTCGAGCAAAGAGAAGGGGATATTTATGTCAACAAACAATACCAAGACCAACGGTGGAGGCCTGAAGAGCCTCTATCTGAAGGAAGATTGGTGGGCCGTTTGGATCGGTCTCGGCATCGTGATTATTGCGCTCATCCTCTGGGCTGCTGGACAGTCCAGCATCTTGGGCGTGCTCAACGTGAAGTTCGCGGGCTACAGCGACTTCGCCGGGCTGCTGCCGTGCGTGACGGGCATTTTCCCGAACGCGATTATTTTGTATGTGGTGTTGGCGGTTATCTTCTGCATCGTTATTGGCATCATGGGCAAGAACGTTCCCAAGTTCCTGGGGGGCTTCACGCTTCTGTACGTGATGGCTATCTTGGTGCAGATTCTTTCCGCCTGGAGCATTGCCAAGCAGTTCAGCCTCGAGGCGCCGGTTATGGCCCTGATCGTGGGCATGATTGTGGGCAACTTCGTCAAGATTCCGGATTGGTTCAAAGCGGGCATGCGCACCGAGTTTTATGTGAAGACTGGTATCGTCCTCATGGGTGCCACCCTTCCCTTCACGCTGATTCTGCAGTCTGGCCCGGTTGCTCTTCTGCAGGCTACCATTATTGCTGTGTCCACCTTCCTGGTGATTTATTTCTGCGGTACGCGCCTGTTCAAGCTTGAGAAGCCGTTCGCGGCAACGCTTGCTACCGGTGGTTCTATCTGCGGCGTGTCTGCCTCCATCGCTATCGGCAGTGCCGTGAACGCCAAGAAAGAGCACGTGTCCGTGTCCATCTCCATGGTTGTTATCTGGGCTACCGTTATGGTGTTCTTGCTTCCGATTATCTGCCGTGCTTTGGGGCTGTCCGACGGCGCATCCGGCGCGTGGATTGGCACCTCTGAGTTCGCCGATGCCGCCGGTATGGCTGCTGCCGCTCAGTTCGGCGATGGCGCTATCACCACGTTTACCCTGATGAAGGTTGTTGGCCGCGATATCTTCGTGGGCGTGTGGGCCTTCATCCTGGCTATCATCTCTGTCACCATGTGGGAAAAGGGCGAAAGCGCCGATGGCACGCGTCAGAAGCCGTCCGCCAGCGTTATTTGGGAGCGCTTCCCGAAGTTCGTTGTAGGCTTCTTTATTGCTTCCATCATTATCACCATCGTGACGCTGGCCAGCGCTCCCGATGTTGCCGCTACCATCGACAAGCAGGTGCTCGGTCCCATCAAGGGTCTGCGCGGTTGGGCGTTCATCCTGTGCTTCCTCTGCATTGGTTTGACCACCCGCTTCAAGGCACTTGCCGCTACCGGTTGGAAGCCCTTCGCGGCCTTCACCTGCGGCGTTGTGGTTAACGTGGCGCTCGGCTTCCTGTTCTCCACCATGATTCTGAACGGGTACTGGACGGCCGTTGGCCTCGGGTAAGCACCATGACTGAGACAGCTGAGTCGACTGAATTCAAGCACACGTGTATCCAAAGCGCCTGTTTCTTCCTTCCGTTTTTCGAAGCGGGGGAATGGCGCCGGAGGGGGAAGTCGCCGTGGAAGACGCTCAAGAAAGTTGAGACCACTCCGGAGGCCATTCGCGAGCTTGCGGCGTATACGAACCGGTGCATGACGCACAGTGCGGCCGTCATGGAGTTTTTGCTGAGTATCCACGACGACTGGGAGATCACCGTCAAGAAAGACGGCGTGTGGATGGAAACGGAAACGATGATTTACGAGGACATCCTTCCCCTGCTTGAACGAGCGGGTATCAGCGAAAACGACTACGCGCTGTACAGCGAGTACACGCGCAAATGGGGAATGATTTAGCCCCTCAGGTTCCTGCTTGAAGCCGCAGGCAGTCTCGCGCATACGGGGCTGCCTGCGGTCATTTGTGGCGGAGGGAGGGTTGCTGATGAGCGGCATCACGAAAGCGGAGCTGCGGGCGCTTGCTGAAGCGGGAGATGAGCAGGCGCTTCTGGCGGCGTTTGACGAAGACCCGGCGCGCGTGCGGCGGTTTTTGACGCGGCTGACGTTTGCGCCTGACGATGCGTGCCACGCTGCGGTTATCGCGTGCTTCGAACTGCTTGCGCGTGAGCGATGCGCCGGCATGCCGTCCTTCTTTTTGGAGATTATTCGGCGCAGCCTCTGGGAGATGAATGAAGAGGGCGCCAATAACTCCTGGTCGGCGCCTGAACGGGCCAGCGCAGTGATAGCGGGCGCCACCCCGCGCTTCGACGAGTATTTCTCCTTTGTGTTTTACGCGGCGCGCGATGAACCGCTGTTCCACGAAAGCTTGCGTGCGGCCTTTGCGCTGGTAGCTGCCGCGAACCCCGCTTTGGGCGAGGAATATCGGGCGGGTATTGAGGCGTTGAGTGGTACCTATTAGGGGCTGGCGCGCGGGAATGCGGCGCCATGTTGTACGGGGAGAGGAAGCACCATGAGAGCTTACGAGTGTATTGCGGACGTTTTGGGCGACGAGGCCGACGACGAGTCACGCGCATGGGTGCGCCACACGTACACGCTCCGGGTGCGCGTTGCTGGGGTGGCGGCGTTCGCGTTCTTTATCATGATTATGGGCATGTCGGGTACGCCGTGGTTTGCCATCAGCACGTTTATTCTGCTGCCGCTCATGATTGTGGCGGTGTTTTTCGGCGTGTTTATGCGCGGCTCCATTAACCGGAGCCTGACGCGGCTCATTGACCGTGATTGTGACCCGGTGTTGTGCGGTCGGCGGACGCTCGCGCTGCTTGAGAAGGACAAGAAGAATGCCGATGCGCGCAGCGGGCTGTTCAGCTACGCCTACGCGCTGCGGTGGCAGGGGAAGTGGAACGAGGCGGCCAAGCTCATGCACACGCTGGAGGACGACGCGGATCCGCGCAGCCAGTTTCTCTATCACAACCTGCTGGCGTACTGTGCGTTTGACAAGCGCGACCTTAAGGGGCTGACGGCCGAGGTCAAGGAGTTGAAGGAGCTTTCGTCGAGCGAGGGATTGCCGAAGGATGCGGCCGCGCACGTGGCCGAGCACGTGGCTTTGCGCGATATGCTGGCGAAGGAGCTCAACGGCAAGGCATCCAAGGCGGCGGCCGACTATGCGCAGGTCGCCGATGATCCCAAGGCTCTGCCCGTGCACCACGTGCTGTTCTCGCTGAAGGCGGCCGATTGCTTGGCCGACGCAGCTGAGCGGCGGGCGCGCTTGGTGCAGGTTGCAGAGCAAGGCGGCACCACCTGGTGCGCAACGGAAGCAAAGGCCCGGCTTGAGAAAGACGAGCGCAATAAATCTAACTAGAAAGGTAATCTACGTAGAGATGCTCTCCAGAGCATCCGCTCCGCCGTCAGGCGGAGAACACACCTGTGACCTGCGTTTTCGCGCTTCGCGCGAACGGGTGCTCTGGAGAGCACCCCTACGGAGGTTATGCCTCTTGCAAGACCTCGCCTACCAGTCAGTCAGCCCGCGTCGTTAGGTAAGGGGTGCGAGAAACCTCGTGGCGTATTAGCCAGCGCGAAAGCGCGTCACACTTTTGTGACGTGGGAGAAAGACCTCATCCGAGCAGGGACTCCAAAATGGCTTCGGCTTCGGCGGTGTTGCCGGCGGTGAGTGCGGCCAGGACGCGTCCGTCGGTGGCTTGCTCCCAGAACGCGTAGTGACGCTCAGGGGGCAAGGCGGCGCATACGCGCGGGCGCCAGGAGGCCAACAACTCCAGGTAGGGGCCGTATTCTTCGCCGAACTGGGCTTCCAGGCCTTCGCGAATGTGGCGGGCCGAAAGCGGGCTTGCGCCTTCGGTGGACACGGCGATGGAAAGCTTGCCGTGCCGCAACACCGAAGGCAAAAAGAACGTACACACCTCGGGGCGGTCGGCCACGTTTACCATGAGGCGCGCGGCGGTGGCATCGTCGTACACGCGGCGGTTCACGTCTTCGTCGTCGGTGGCTGCAAACACGATGTCGGCTTCGTCGAGGTCGGCGCTTTCGTAGGGCTTTGCGTGCCACGTGCAGCGCGCGTTGTCGGCCAGATCCCGCAGCTTCGGCGAGGCTACGGGCGCCACCACGGTCACGAGCGCCTCGCACTCCAGCAGCCCGCGTACCTTGCGCGTGGCCACCGATCCGCCGCCCACCACCACGGCGCGCTTGCCTTCCAGCACGAGGGAAACCGGATACGTTTTTGCCATAGCGCGACCTCGTCTCTACGCATGATTATTGAGCCTGATGTAACAAAACATTCCCATCTGCCTGGTTGTCCGTAGGGCAAGGGCTCTGCCCTTGCCGTCAACCACGTTTGACCTCCAGGTTTCCCGATGTCCAGCGGCAAGGGTAGAACCCTTGCCCTACGGAGCACCTGCAAAGGGAACTTCCGTTGCGCCCCCTTCTGAACGCCTGTGGAGCGGTGCGGCGATTGTAGCACCTGGGGGAAACGGTGCGTGCAACTATTTGAAAACTGCGGCGCGTGGGCGGCCAGAAATTAACAGCTGAACAGGTAAAACAGTCTGTCATTGTCTTTTTTGATGGGGTGATGAATTCATTGTATTTTACACGTGTCTAACCCCGTGATTAAATGAAGTGCAGTGGGAATCATGCACCAGTGACAGGCTCTTCGCGAAGGGCCGAAGGAGGACGTTATCATGGATAAAGGTCCCGCAGATCCTCAGATCAAGCAAAAAATCCTCGACTATCTCGACACCATTGAAAAGGCCAAGAGCAAGGAAATTGCCAAGGCTATTGGTGAGCAGAAGTCGGCCGTCGATTTGGCGGTCAAAGAACTCGCGTTCGAGGACAAGGTGGAGTATCTCTACATCACCACAACGTTTATCGCTCTCAAGGGCAAGGTTGCTCCGCCTGAATAGGCGCCTCCACCCGCAGTTCGGGGCGCACCCGCGCCGGGAGAGCGCGGATGCGAGCAGCGATGGGGTGGCAAGAGAGACGAGAGAGCACCGGGGGATGCGATGAGCGCGCTGACTGAAGCGATAAGCAGGGGAAAGGGGCCCATCCTGGAAGCGTGGCGAAAGGCTGCGTTTCCTGCGCAGGAGACGGGTTTTTCATTCCCGCATCAGGCCAAAGGCCGATTTGCCGACCCCGCTTCCTTCCATGAAGCGGAGGGGATGGACGCTATTCTCACGTGGCTGGCTGACGAAGAAAATTCGGATATACCCGAACTTTTAGGAGAAATCTGCCGCGTGAAGGCCGTGCAGGATGCTGCACCTTCCGCCGCCCTTGCGTTTCTGTTCGACCTCAAGCCCGCCCTTCGCTCCGTTGTGGGCGACGCGGCCGACGAGGCCGCCCTTCGAGCGCTCGACGCTCGCATTGACACCCTCGCCCTGCACGCCTTCGACCGCTATGTGGCCTGCCGCAACCAGATTGCACAGCTGCGCGTGGACGAGGTGCTGCGCGGCGAAGAGATGCTCCGCAGACAGCTTGCACGCATTCAGAAGAACGGGGAAGAACCGGTATGAAAATTGGGATCCCTCTGCTTATCGTAGTGTTGTTGGCGGCGTTCGCCTGGGTGGGCACCGCGTACCTGCAGTGGTACACCCTGTTCGGAATTATCATTCCGTATGCGGCGTTTACCCTGTTCGTGATGGGGTTTGTCATTCGCCTCATCAAGTGGGGCACCTCTGCGGTGCCGTTTCGCATTCCCACCACGTGCGGCCAGCAGAAGTCGCTGCCGTGGATCAAGCAGAACAAGCTTGAGAACCCCTCGTCGTTTGGCGGGGTGGTAGGCCGCATGCTGCTTGAGGTGCTGTGCTTCCGTTCGCTGTTCCGCAACGCCAAAACCGATAAGGTGGACGACAAGCTGGCGTTCGGCTCGGCAAAGTGGCTGTGGCTGGGCGCGCTCGTGTTTCACTGGTCCATGCTGATTATTGTGTTCCGCCACCTGCGCCTGTTTTTGGAGCCCGTGCCCGCGTTCATTCAGGGCATTGAGGGGCTCGACAGTATTTTGCAGGTGGGGCTTCCGCTGCTCTACATCACCGACGTGCTCATTGTGGGGGCGCTCACGTTTCTGTTCATCCGCCGCGTGGTAATTCCGCAGGTGCGCTACATCTCGCTGCCGGCCGACTTCATGCCGCTGTTTCTGCTGCTGGGCGTGGCCATTTCCGGCATCGTGATGCGCTACGGGTTCCGCATCGACATTGTGGACGTGAAGGAACTCACTATGGGCCTGGCCACGCTCAACCCGGTGGCTCCCGAGGGCATTGCCCCCATCCTGTTCGTGCACCTGTTCTTGGTGAGTGCGCTTCTGGTGTATTTTCCCTGGAGCAAGCTCATGCATGCGGGCGGCATCATTTTGAGCCCCACGCGCAACCTGGCGAACAACAACCGCGCAAAGCGCCACGTGAACCCCTGGAACTACCCGGTTGACGTGCATACGTACGCCGAGTACGAGGCTGAGTTCGGGGAAAAGATGAAAAAAGTTGGCCTGCCTCTGGATGCGGAGTAACTCGACATGGCGAAACTACCGAACAAAAAGGACCTGCTCAACTTCGAGCTTGGGGTGGGCGAGAAGCCGTGGATGGACACGCCCACCGAATTCAAGGACGGCATGTACTGCCACGGTGCGAAGCCCAAAACGCTTGAGATTGTGGGCATGCCGAACACGCACGACTGGTCGTCGTCGGATGAGGATTGGAACCTTCCTGAGAACTGGAAGGAGATCATCCTTGACGGCATGGCCGACCGCGTGAAGAAATATCGCTCGTTTCGGCTGTTCATGGACGTGTGCGTGCGCTGCGGTGCCTGCGCCGACAAGTGCCACTTTTATATGGGCTCGGGCGATCCGAAGAACATGCCGGTGCTGCGCGCCGAGCTGCTGCGCTCGGTGTATCGCCGCTATTTCACCACGTCAGGCAAGCTGTTTGGCAAGCTGGCCGGCGCACGCGACCTCACGGAGGACGTGCTGAAGGAGTGGTGGTACTACTTCTTCCAGTGCACCGAGTGCCGCCGTTGTTCGGCGTTTTGCCCGTACGGCATCGACCAGGCCGAGATCACTATCATGGGCCGCGAGCTGTTGAATCTCATCGGTCTGAACACCGAGTGGATTGCTGGCCCCGTGGCGAACTGCTACATGAAGGGCAACCACGTGGGGCTGGAGCCCCAAACCATCATGGGCAACGTGGAATTCCTCATGGAGGATTTGGAAACCATCACGGGCAAGCACATTGAGCCGTCGTTCAACCGCAAGGGCGCCGAGATTCTGTTCGTGGTGCCCTCGGGCGACCTCTACGCGGAGCCCGGCACGTTCACGTTCATGGGTTACATCTTGCTGTTTGAGCAGCTGGGGCTCGATTACACGCTGAGCACGTACGCCTCCGAGGGCGGCAACTTCGGCTTCTTCACCTCGAATGAGATGGCGAAACGCCTGAACGCGAAGATGTATGCCGAGGCCGAGCGCTTAGGCGTGAAGTGGATTTTGGGCGGCGAATGCGGGCATATGTGGCGCCTCGTGAACCAGTACATGGACACGTGGAACGGCCCGGCCGACTTTTTGGAGCAGCCGGTGTCGCCCATCACGGGCACGGTGTTTGAGAACGCCGCGTCCACGAAGATGGTGCACATCACGGAATTCACCGCTGATTTGCTGTATCACAACAAGGTGAAGCTTGACCCGAGCCGCAACGACCATCTGGTGGTGACGTATCACGACTCGTGCAACACCTCGCGCGCCATGGGGCTTCTGGAAGAGCCGCGCTTCATCTTGAGCAAGGTGTGCAACAACTTCCACGAAATGCCTGATGAGACTATCCGCGAGAAAACGCTTTGCTGCGGCAGCGGCGCCGGCTTGAATGCGGGAGAGAACATGGAGCTGCGCCTGCGCGGCGGGTATCCGCGCGCCGACGCGGTGCGGTCGGTGAAGGAGCGCTTCGGCGTGAACACGCTGGCGAACATCTGCGCGCTCGACCGCGCGTCGTTCCCCGCGCTCATGGACTACTGGGTGCCGGGCACGCGCGTGATGGGTGTGCACGAGCTGGTGGGCAACGCGCTCGTGCTCGACGGCGAGTGCGAGCGCACGCTTGATTTGCGCTTGGAGGAATTGCCGAACCGGAAGAAGCCTGCCGAGGCCGCGCCGGATGCGGCCGAGGGCGCAGGCGAGCCGGCCGCGGGCGAAGGGGGGAGCCATGTATAAGGGCGGAAGGATCATCCTGTTCGCGGGGCTGTTCGTCCTGCTCATGGCTGTGCCGCTTCTTGTGAACTTGGGCAACGCCACGGCGGCACCCACGCCGAACGTGGACACGCCGGCCATCAACGCGCTTTCCGAGAAGCAGTGCGTGGAATCGACCGAGTATATGCGCAGCTCACACATGCAGCTGCTCGACGAATGGCGCAACGATGTGGTGCGCGACGGTGCCACCGACTACAAGAGCGCCAGCGGTCAGGTGTATGAGATCAGCCTGGACGACACGTGCCTTGAGTGCCACTCGAACCGCGAGGAATTCTGCGACAGCTGCCATGAGTACTCGTCGGTTGAGTTGTATTGCTGGGACTGCCACGATCTGGCCGACGCGAAGCAGGCGAACTAGCATGGCCGCGCGCAACGAAGATCGCGAGAGGAGCCGGGACGGTTCTATGGAGAGACGGACGTTTTTGAAGGCCGGCGCGCTGGCGGCTGCCTCCGCCGTGATTCCGCTGAGCGCCTGCACTGTCGAGGGCGCCGCCGGAGCCGAGGGCGAAACGGTGCACAAGGTGATGAAGACGCGCCAGTGGGGTTTCGTCATTGACGTGGAGAAACTCAACGCTTCCGGCGTCATGGATAAGATCATCCAGGCGTGCCACCACGCTCACAACGTGCCCGATACAGGCGACCCGAAGACCGAGATCAAGTGGATTTGGGAAGACGATTTCGAGCATTCGTTTTCGGACATTGACAGCGAGTACGCGAGCGAGCGCGTGGTAAAGCTGGGCTTTCCGCTGTTGTGCAACCACTGCGAGGAACCGCCGTGCGTGCGCCTGTGCCCGACCGAGGCTACGTTCAAGCGCGGGGATGGCATTGTGGTCATGGACTACCATCGCTGCATCGGGTGCCGCTTCTGCATGGCGGGCTGCCCGTACGGCGCGCGCAGCCTAAACTTCTTCGACCCGCGGCCCTATATCGATGACCCGAACCCCGACTATCCCACGCGCTCAAAGGGTGTCGTGGAGAAGTGCATGTTGTGTTCTGAGCGCATTGACCAGGGGAAAGAGCCGCTATGTGCCGAGCTATCGGAGGGGGCCATCATTTTCGGCGACCTGACCGACCCGGATTCGCCGGTGCGCAAGGCGCTGTCTGAGAACTTCACCATCCGCCGGCGCGTGGAGCTGGGCACGGGCCCGTGCGTCTACTACATTGCGAACGGAGGCGAGGCGCATGCTTGAGAAAGCGCTGCACGGATCCAAGCTGTACTGGGCATGGGTGATAGTGCTGCTGGTGTGCATCGGCGTGGGCATTGCCGCCTACATCAACCAGTTCAATTACGGCTTGGGCTTGACGGGCATGAGTCGCGACGTGAGCTGGGGCCTCTACATTTCCCAGTTCGTGTTTTTGGTGGGTGTGGCGGCCTCGGGCGTGATGGTGGCCATTCCGCTGTATCTGCACAACTTCAAAGAGTTCGGCAAGATTATTATCTTCGGCGAGTTTATGGCCGTGGCTGCCGTGCTCATGGCCGTGCTGTTTGTGCTGGTTGACCTGGGGTATCCCACTCGCGTGCTGAACGTGCTGCTGTATCCGTCGCCGCACTCGATGCTGTTCTGGGATATGTGTGTGCTGTCGTCGTATCTGCTGGTGAACATACTCATTGGCTGGACGGTGCTGGGGGCGGAGCGCAAGGGCGTGAAGCCGCCGAACTGGACGCGCATTTTGAGCTACATCGCCATTCCGCTGGCCATTAGCATTCACACGGTGACGGCGTTTTTGATTGCCGGTTTGCCGGGGCGCGCGTACTGGCTTACGGCTATCATGGCGGCGCGCTTTCTGGCCTCGGCCTTCGCGGCGGGCCCGGCGCTGCTCATCGTCATCTGCTTTATCATGCGGAAGTTCACCACATTTAAGGCATCTGACAAGGCCATTGATACGCTGGCGAAAATCGTGTGCTACGCCATGATTGCCAACGTGTTCTTCTTCGTGTTGGAAATTTTCACGGCGTTCTACAGCAACATTCCGTCGCACATGGCGTCGCTTGAGTACCTGTTCTTCGGGCTGGATGGCTCGGGGCAGCTGGTGCCGTTCATGTGGACGGCTGTGGTGCTGGCGTTTGTGGGATTGTTCCTGCTGCTGGTGCCGAAGCTGCGGCGCAATCACAAGACGTTGATTGTGGGGCTGGTGGCCGTGTTTTTCGCCTGCTGGATTGACAAGGGCCTGGGGCTTATCCTGGCCGGTTTCGTGCCGAACTCGTTTGAGCAGGTAGTGGACTATATTCCGAATCTGAATGAGATTCTGGTGATTGTGGGCGTGTACGGCATTGGATTTTTGGTGCTGACGGTGCTGTACAAGGTGGCCGTCAACGTGCACGAGCACGGGATTGCGTTTGCGCACAGCAAGGATCGCGAGATCGCGGAAGGTGCGGACGCGGCCGACGCGGCGGAGTGACCGCGCGGCGTGTGGCATGCGTGTGTCGTGTTGCCGACTGGTTGTGTGGCCGGGGCAAACGTACGTGTTGGAACAGGGTTATGTCGGCCGTCACGTGGCGGCTCAGCATAAAAGGGAAGTAAGTAATAACCGAACCTGAGGAGGTAACAATGGCAGAACTGCATGTGGGCGACCGCGTTCTTGCGCTGGACGAGGACGGGTTCCTCGAGGATGCCACGCTGTGGGACGAAGAGGTAGCCGAAAAGCTGGCCGAGACCGAAGAGGTGGAACTGACGCCGGAGCACTGGGAGGTCATCAACTACCTGCGCAATTACTACGCCGAGTTCGGCGTGGCTCCCATGGTGCGCAAGATGCTGAAGGACACCGGCAAGACGAACGCCGAGATCTACGAGCTGTTCCCAAGCGGCCCCGGCAAGGGAGCCTGCAAAATTGCCGGCCTGTTGAAGCCGACCGGCTGTGTGTAAGCCCCTTTCGACGAAAAGTGTGACGCGCTTCGCGCTACTGATGACGCCAAGAGATAGTTGCCCTTCCTACCACTATGACGAGGGCTTCTTCATGTACAATAAATGTAACTTAAAGGGTAATCTTCGTAGGGGCGCTTCACGAAGCGCCCTCTCCGCCGCAGGCGGAGAACTTTGGTTGGTGCGTGTAACAACTCTTTTGTCGACAGGTTACGTGTGAACAGCGAAATGAAATCAACGTTGTCAACCGAGGTGCCGCTGCGGGCGGTGCCTCGGCTGATGATAGCTGCGCCCCATGGTCGGAGCGGGAAAACCGTTCTGACCCTGGGGCTTTTGCGTGCGCTGGCGAATCGCGGCGTGGTGGTGCAGCCGTTCAAGAAGGGGCCGGACTACCTCGATACGGGCTGGCATTCCGCGGCGGCGCGGCGTGAGAGCCGCAACCTCGATTGCTTCTTCATGGAACCTGCCGTCATGCAACGCGTGTTGCTGGAGGCGGCCGAAGGAGGTCGGGTGGCTGGCGTGCGCGGCGCTGGCAGCGCTAGTGGCGCAGCCGACCTGTGCGTGGTCGAGGGCGCCATGGGGCTCTTCGACGGGCTGGATGTGGAGGGAACAAGCTCGTCTGCCCAGGTAGCCAAGCAGTTGGGCCTGCCGGTGGTGCTGGTGGTGGACGTGACGCGCATGACGCGCACGACCGCTGCGCTCGTGCAGGGGCTCGCACAGTTCGACCCCGACGTGCACGTGGCAGGGGTGTTGCTCAACAGGGTGCAAGGTGCCCGGCAGGAGCGGCTCGTGCGCGAGGCGGTAGAGCACTACTGCGGCATTCCCGTGGTGGGCGCGCTGCCGAAGGACGCACGCATGGACATTCCCGATAGGCATTTGGGCCTGACCTCGAACACCGAGGCCGAGGGCGTGGAGGCGCTGCTCGACGACATCGCGCGCGTGGTGGAAGAGCACGTCGATCTCGATGCGCTGAGGGCGATTGCCGCGTCGGCTGAGCCGCTTGAGGTTGAAGAGGGGGGCGCGGCTGAGGCACCGCATGCATGCGTGCCAGAAGAGCTGCGCGTCAAGATAGCGGTCGTGCGCGACCGCGTGTTCTCGTTCTACTACCCCGAGAACCTCCAGGCGCTTGAGGATGCAGGCGCTGAACTGGTCTTTGTCGACAGCTTGGCGGACACGGCCTTGCCCGATGACGTGTGCGGACTGTACATCGGCGGCGGGTTCCCCGAGGTTTTCGCCGAAGAACTGCAAGCTAACGCATCGTTTCGCGCAAGCGTGCGTGCCTTCGCTGAGCAGGGGTTTCCCGTGTATGCCGAGTGCGGTGGCCTGATGTTTCTCGCCCGCCGCCTGCGCTGCAACGGCCAGGAGTATGACATGGCGGGCGCGCTCGACATGGTGGTGGCCATGGAGGAAAAGCGACAGGGCCACGGCTACGCCGTTGTGGTGGCGGGGGAGGATCACCCCTGGCTGCCGGCTGGCACTGTGCTGAAAGGTCATGAGCACCATCACTCACACGTGGTCGAGCGCGGCCCAAGCGTGCGCCTTGTCTGCACGAACGAACGCGGCCACGGCATCGCCGAAGCCCGCGACGGCGCCTGCTACAAAAACGTCGTAGCCGCCTACACCCACCTCAACGCCCTCGCATCCCCCACTTGGCCCCCCGCCTTCGTAACCGCCGCCCGAGAAGCCCGGGCTACAGACGGTGGGAATTGACAGAGTTTGTCATCCTGAGCGAGCGAAGCGAGTCGAAGGATCCCGAGCGGTGTCAACCGTGAGACTTCTAGCTATCGCCGCACGGGATCCTTCGACTGCGCGCCTTCGGCGCTCCGCTCAGGATGACAGAGGGCTCGGTGTTCGCTGAGGATAACAGTGGGTCGCAGCGGTAATCTTCGCTCTCGTCAGCGGGTTTTTGTGCATACTGCCGAGGGTAGTATGTCGTTCTTTTTCCCTTATCAATCCCATATTCCTACGATCTTCGCCTCCTTTCACGCCGCGGCGCCGATTCGCACCAGCGCCCCACGCGGCATGCTGTCTCCAGTGCTATTCGTGACGAGAGAATCAAGGAGGGCGAAGCATGGAGAAATCAGAGGGCATCACCATCCCCCATGAGAAGCCGTGGCGCTACCAAGAGGGCGAGTATACGGTGACACGCGGTAGCGCGTGGTCGGGGCCGGGGTGCCACCTGGGCTGCGGTGTGCTGCTGTACACCGACAAGGACGGCACGCTGGTGAAGGTGGAAGGCGATCCGGAGAACCCGATGACGGAAGGTCGCCTGTGCGTACGCTGCCTCGACATGCCCGAGGTGGTGAACCACAAGGACCGCCTGACGTACCCGATGAAGCGCGCCCGCGCCGACCGCGGCAAGAACCGCTGGGAGCGCATTAGCTGGGAAGAGGCGTACGACATCGTCGAGCGTGAGTTCAACGCCATCAAGGAAAAGTATGGTGCGGAATCCGTCGTGTTCATTCACGGCACCGGGCGCGACATTGCGCCGTGGCAGTCGCGTTTGTGCTGGTCGTTCGGCAGCCCGAACTACGGCAACGTGCTGTCGGGCAACGCGTGCTACCTGCCGCGCGTGGCTGGCATGGCCGCCACCACCGGCTCGTTCTGGATTGCTGACGTGGCCCAGCACTTCACCGACCGCTACGATCATCCCGATTGGGTCATGCCGGAGACCATGTTCGTGTGGGGCAACAACCCGCTGGTGGCGAACTCGGACGGCTTCTTCGGCCACTGGGTTATCGACCTCATGAAGCGCGGCATGAAGACTGTGGTTATCGACCCGCGCGTGACGTTCCTTGCGGCGAAGGCGAACCTGCATCTGCCTATTCGCCCCGGCACCGACGCGGCTCTGGCGCTGGGCATGCTGAACGTCATCATCAACGAAGAGATTTACGACAAGGAATTCGTGGATTGCTGGTGCTATGGCTTCGAGCAGCTGGCCGAGCGCGTGCAGGAATACCCACCCGACCTGGTGGCAGAAATCACGTGGATTCCCGAGGAAAAGATTGTGCGCGCGGCGCGCATGCTGGCCGAGTCCAAGCCGTGCACGCTGCAGTGGGGCCTGGCCATCGATATGACGCGTGAGGCTATTCCTGCTGGTCAGGCAATTGCTGCGCTGTTCCAGATCACGGGCAATATTGACTGCCCGGGCGGCCTGGTGCCTCCCGCGGAAATCATGGCGTACTCCGGTGGCTGGGGACGTGACTTGCTGCCCGAGGAGCAGGAGCCGAAACGCCTCGGCCTTGACCGCTACCGTCTGCTGCAGATGGGCTTCAAGCAGTCTTCGCCCGATGTGCTTATCGAGACCATGGAAACGGGCGACCCCTATGAGATTCACGGCGCCCACTTCCAAACGACGAACGGTCTGGCCTGCATGGCGGCCGACCCGCAGCGCGTGTACAAGGCGTTCAACAAGTGCGACTTCATTGTGTCGGTTGACCTGTTCATGACGCCCACCATTATGGCGCTGGCCGACGTGGTGCTGCCCGCGGCTACCTTCCCCGAGCGCAACGGCATCCGCGTGGGCGACGGCCCGCAGCGCGGCGAGGTCATCAATAAGGTGACACAGATTGGCGAATGTAAGTCTGACATGCAGATTAACCTTGAGCTGGGCAAGCGCCTGAATCCCGAGGCCTGGCCGTGGGAGACGCCCGAGGAAATGTTCACGGAGCTGCTGAAGCCCACGGGCTACACCTATGAAGAGCTGCGCGAGGAAGCGCCGGTGTATCTGCCGGTGGAGTACTACAAGTACAAGACGGGCAGGATGCGCTCTGACGGTCAGCCCGGCTTCCAGACGGCGACGGGCCGCATCGAGCTGTGGTCGACGTTCTACAACGCGGCCGAGCTTGATCCGCTACCGTACTTCGAAGAGCCCGAGCCCGGCCCGGGTTCCACGCCGGAGTTGTTCGAGCAGTACCCGCTCGTGCTGACCACGGGCGCGCGCCAGTGGAACTACTTCCACTCGGAGCACCGCCAGATTGAGCGTTTGCGCAAGATGCATCCCGACCCGGTGGTGCAGGTGCACCCCGACAAGCTGGCCGAACTGGGTATGGAGGATGGCGAGTGGGTGTGGATCGAGAACCAAAACGGCCGCGCCAAGATCAAGATTGAGTCGACGCCCATCCTCACCGACCCGCGCATCGTGGCGTGCGACCACGCCTGGTGGCGGCCTGAGGCCGACCCGGAGAAGTTCTTCGACGTGTTCGAATACAACATTAACAACCTGATGGTGTACAGCCCCGGTAAGAGCGGCTTCGGCTCCAACTACAAGACAAGCATTTGCAGGCTGTACAAACTTGAGGACGGTGAATAAGCTCATGGCCCAGTATGGAATCCTGGTGGACTACGAGTGGTGCACGGGCTGCCACTCCTGCGAGTTCGCATGCCAGATGGAGCACGGCTTCCCCGTGGGGCAGACGGGCATCCTGGTGAACGAGATTGGCCCGTGGAAGATTGACGAAGACGTGTGGCAGCTGGCCTACATGCCGGTGCCCACCGACCAGTGCGACCTATGCGCCGCCCGTCAGGCGCTGGGGAAGGTTCCCACCTGCGTGCAGCACTGCCAGGCGAAATGCCTGGAGTTCGGCCCGCTTGAGGAACTGAATGCCAAGCTGGTCACCAAGTCGAAGCAAGCTGTGTTCGCTCTCGGTAAGTAGAAACCTGTTTGGTTGAGCGGCGTGCATGGTTGGTGCGTTGCGCCGCTTGCCAGCCTTGGTTGCGAGGGGGGTGCGCCTCGGCTCACGCCTGGGCGCATCGGCCTTTGAGGAGGGAATTCCATGGATACCGTGGTGCTGCTGGTTGTAGTTGTGATTGCCTTTGTGGCGGCAGAGCTGCTGGGTATGCGTGCGTATCGCCGCTATCGCGCCCGCAAAGAGGCTGCTTTCACGCGCGAGAATGTGGGGGCCGTGTACGACGACTTGCAGCAGGTACGCGCCCGGTGTCTGGCGGAAAAACGCTGCTTCGGGCTTTTGGCCGATGCTGCGCGTGCGGCTGGGCGCTCGGAGGATGCGTGTGTTGTGGACGCGCTGGCGGAAGGAGAGCGGGCCCATTTAGCTGCTCTTGAGGAATTCCGCGAGCCGCTCCATGCCGAAAAGGTGGACGCCGAAGCGCGCCCGCCGCTGTCTGCGGATGTCAACGACGCGCTCCGTGAGGTGGCCGAACGCATTGATACATGGAGCACGGGAGCCTGCTGCGATGCCGCCGCGCGCGCCCGCGTGCATGGCTACCGTGACATCGCCAAGCTCTACCGCCGTCTTCAGGAGGTGGAGCAGAACGCCGCCTGCATCTGCCTCGACCTCGCCGAAGGCGCCCGCCCTGACGAACAGCTTTCCCGCTGCCCGTCTTGCGGCCTCATTGTTGCCGGTCGCCGCCCCGCCTTCTGCACCACCTGCACCAAACCCGGCTTCGAATTCGAAGAGGTGCTAGTTGAGCAACATACGGAAGCTACTTTCTCAGATCATCGTCCCGCTTCACATCGCGAAATCGATACGCAGGGTTTCTTCGTTGATCTATGAGTCCAAGTATTTGTATCGTCTGTTCGTGGTGATCAATGTGGTAGTAGATACTTTTGGTGCAACCCGGTAAGGCGAATACGCGGCAAGAAATGGGAAGTTCGTCATCGCCATTTTCTGGGAGGTATTTCCGCCCTAACTCAGGTTGGGAAGCAATAACGCGTACTGCTTTCTTGTACTTTTCGATTACCGTTTCACTGGCATCAACGATCATAAGTGCCGCCGTTTGCGTCACCAGCACTTGATAATCGCTCATATTAGGACGCCTTATTCTGATCAATGAGACGCTCAAGCTCTTCTTCAGTTATGACGTCGCCCCTGCGGAGGTCTTCGCAGCTTTTTTCGATTGTTCCGCTCAGATAATCATTCCAATCCTGCTCATCCCTCGTTCGTAAGGTAATGGGGAAGGGGATTGCCTTCTCACGTATGACAGCTCGAGCGAACAGGTTGACGGCGGAAGTGGCATTAAGTCCCAGCTTATTCACGACGTCCTGAAATTCCTTTTTCACTTCATCGTCCATGTTGATGGTCAGCATGATGATACCTACCTTTCCAAGATAGAATCAGTGTATCATATAGACAATAGAAGTATATTTACCATATGAAAAGCAAACGTGGACCTAGCGCTCTTCCTCAATTGCTAGCGCCAACTCCAAAAGATTTGTCACCTCGTAGTCAGCGCGTACTCCCAGTTCCTCGGGAGGGAGGCCACGGCGGTTGACCCAGCCGACGGTGAAGCCGAACGCCTTTGCGCCGGCCACATCCCAGCCGTTCGACGACACGAATAAAATGTGGCTCTTCTCAATTCCCATACGATCGATGGCCAGCTGATACACCTCGGGCCGCACTTTGAACATTCCTGTCTCGTCAGCGCTCAGGCAACCATCCAGGTGTTCATTCAGTCCCGTACGATTCATGAGCGGTTCTATCATGCCCAGATCGCCGTTCGTGAGGATGACCTTCTTGCGGCTGCCAAACGCCTCAAGTGCCTGTGGCACCTCGGGATACATTTCCAGTTTCAGATACGACTTCATGAGCGTCTCGATGTTGTCCGCGTCGGCTGCTAGTCCCAGTTCGGCTAGCGTGTAGCGAAGCGCGTCCTCCGTGACGTGCCAGAAGTTCTCATAGCGCCCCATGAGCGTGCGTAGCCACGAGTACTCCAGCTGCTTTTGTCGCCATGTTTGGCTGATGCGCTGCCCAAACCCGGGATACAACTCCTCGCACTTTTGCTCAACCGAGTACACGTCAAAAAGCGTCCCATACGCATCAAGCGCCACACCCTCAATCATCCCGTTCCCCTTTCCCCTCGTGCTAGTGTTTACCAATCGCTATTGCTCACCATTATGGCACCGACCGTCTCCGGTTGCCCTTCTCGTTTGTATACTTATGAAAAAGGCTCCCGCAACGTTCACGGGAGCCTATTCTTAGGAGAGAATCCAAGAACCTTACGCGCTGGCCAAAGCCACGCCTCCTATGTTGCGGTCTTCAGTACGCACGTCTGCCTCTACTTCGCGTGGCAGGTAGTTGGGATACTCAAAGCGCACGCGGTATAGCCCTGGTTCCACATCATGAAACCAGAAGTCCCCGAAGTCATCGGTCGTTGTTTTCGCTACTTCGGTGCCGTCGCTGAGCAGCGTCACGGTACAGCCAATCAATTCTTCATCGGCTTCGCGATCGTACGCTTCGCCCGCCACGAAGCGCTTCGGCACGTTCAGGTAGCGCGTGCGCGGGGTGCAGCTGTCTGTTGCACCCAAAGCTTCTCCTCCTGCGGCAATGGCATCTTCCTCGTCAATCCAGCGCAAGGCCCCGGTGGGGCAGGCATCCACGCAACGGGGTTCGCTCCAACCATCTTCCAACAAGTGCGCACAGCCGGTGCACTTCTGCGGCAAGGCTAACGCCTCGTTCCAAAACACTGCGCCGAAGGGGCAGGCTTCCACGATGGCGCGTTGGCCGCGGGCGCGCTCAGGGTCAATGATTACCAGTCCATCGTCGCGCCGGTACACGGCGCCGTCGCGCCCGGCCTCAAGGCACGGGGCGTCCGCGCAGTGGCGGCAACTGTGCGGCGTATACGCCATTTTTACCTTTGGCACACTGCCGCGCACCTGTTCATCAACTTCAATCCAGAATTGGCCCGTGTCGGGTTGCGGTGCTGCGTACGGGGCCCAGTCGGCGCCACAGTGCTCATCTTTGCAGGCCACCTGGCAACTGCGGCAGCCGTTGCAGCGGGCAATGTCAATAAGAAACGTTTTCGCCATGGTGTCATGCCTCCTTGACGATGCGCGCCGAGGCAATGAGGCCCACAGCGGGATCGTAGTCGCGGTTGAACTCTTCCGGATACTGCGCCGCAAGCGCTTGCACGTCCACTTTCTCAATGTTGGCTAAGAATCCGTTGGTCACTTCGCCGGGCGCGTTTTTCGACGTAGTTGCACCGGGGCAAATGAGGTTGTTCGCACCACCGCGATCGAGCCCACCGGTGCCGGTGACAATGCTATCCACGCGAGCGCCGTGATCTTGACTGATACAGTGCGGCATGATGCGTTCGGTCACCACTACGCCACCCAGCACGTTTCCGCGCTCATTGAAAATGCGCACAATGTCGCCATCGTGTAAGTTGCGGGCGCGGGCGTCCACCGGATTCACCCAGACGGGTTCATACCGATAGCCATCAGGGCCGATGACCTTGCAGGCGTTCAGCTCGCGCAGCCATGCGATGTCGTCGTGTTCGGCGTGCACGCGCCAGCGCGGATGATTCGACACCACGAGGAAGGGATAATCCTTGCCGCGGTCGCAGGTCAGACGCTCGTGATGCGCTTCACTTTCCTCAATCCAGTGGGGTACGGGCGGACGCTCTTCGTCTCCGGGCCAATGTTCAGCGATGCCGGTGGCGTAGAACTCAATCTTGCCGGTTGGCGTGTCCAGCGGATGGCCTTCCGGGTCGTCATGGAACTGGATGAGTCCGGCTGGATCGTCTTCCCAGTCATCAGCCGTGGGGAAGGGGTAGTAACCCACTTCCACAAACTTCTCGAAAGGTAGGTACTGAGACATGCCGCCCTTCATGGCGCTCAGTTGCTTAGAACGCGGTCCATCTCCCTTGGCGAGATTGGGATTGCCGCCCATGAATCCCACGCGTTTCAGCTCTTCAAACGCTGCAACCTTTTCTTCGTCTGTCAGGGTGTGCGCGGCGAACTGCTCGGGAAGTTGCGCGCGAGCTTCATCAACGCTCATCGAGCCGAGCCATGTACCTACGAGTAGTTCGGCTACGCCCAGCTTTTCAGCAATGGCTAGCACGCATTCAGCGTCGGTGCGTGCCTCGCCCACGGGGTCGACCGCTTGTTCCTCGTGAATGGCCAGATCGTTGTGCCCGCACATGGTGCAGGTGGCGATGTCGGTTTGCTCTAACTTTGTGGATACGGGCAGTATGATGTCGGCGAACAACGTGTCATTTTCCATCCACGGGTGCTGCACCAACATAAACTCGATAGAGGGGTCGCGCAGGGCGTCTTGCATGCGGTTGCCGCCGTTCCAACATGTGGACCAGCACGGTGTATCAGTCCAGAACATATGGATACGCGAGGCACCTGGCTCCGGGTAGCGGTGTTGACCGAACTGGTCGATGCGTGGAAGGCCAGCGATGACGTGCCCATACCAGGTAAGTTCCTCGCCCTCCGGCAGCAAGATAGCGTCGGGTACCATGGTCTGAGGAATGGACCACCGAAGGCCCGTACCCGGCAGGTGGCCGGTGAACGCTGCACCGAAATAGGTGCCGCCGGCCGGCCGGGGGCAGGTGAGCAGGTTTTGCTGGCCGTATAAGCCCCATTCAATCATGGATATCTGATTGCGTCCGGGCGCGCCAACCGCTTGCATGGCAAGCAGGCACACTTCGAGACGCCCTGGCTCATGGGAGAAGCAACTTCGAATGTAGCCGCCGCCGTTGCAGTGGGCAATGGAGACGTTATGTTGTGCCCAGTAGCGAGCGAGTGCCTTGATGCGTCGCGAGGGCACGCCGCACTTCTCTTCCGCCCACTTCGGCGTTTTTGGCACGCCATCTTCGCGACCCAATACGTAGTATTCAAACCAGTCAAAACCTACGGCGTGCGTGTCAATGTAAGAGCGGTCGTACAAACCTTCGGTCATCCAGACGTAGGCGATGGCTAGCTGCAGAGCCGCATCGGTGTTTGGCAGTACAGGGATCCACGTGTCAGCGTGCACAGCAGCGCCATAGTTCAGGTCGGGGCACACATAGATGCTCTTTATTCCCAGATCCGTCCACCAATAGCAAATCTGCGAGGCAATTTGGCCTCCCCATCCCCACGGTGTGGTTTCAGGATCACAGCCCCAGAACAGCACCGCGTCGGAGTTCTGCGACACGTCGCGCAGTACATTATTCTGCAGGGTCTGTTTGCCCACCGGGTCCATGCCCCACACGTGCTTGGCGCCCCAGTACCATCCCTCCCAGCTATCGGGCTGGCGTGCTTGGCAAGTGTAGCCCCCAAGCACATCCATGAGACGGGTGTTGCAGCCATGGCCGCCACCGATGATCTTCGTCTCGCCGTGGCCATCGCCCTGGCAAAACACCGCAGAGCAGCCATAGGTGTCGATGACGCGTGCAATTTCATCGGCGCAGATTTGCGCAGCTTCGTCCCAACTGATGCGCTCATAACCGCTGATGCCGCGCGTTTCAGGATGCCGCTCGCCCTGCGGATCCCAGTCCACACGCTTCAGTGGGTAGGGAACACGATTCGGCGAATACACGCGCTGTTTGTAGCCGTACGCCAACGGCGGTAGCGTCGTTTTAAGTCCCGGCGTGAATGACGACCCCCGTGCGTGGATTGTCCACGGTTTGATGTCATCGACCGAGTACTTTTCGTCGATGCGCATCGGTCGGATACGGGCAATTTTCCCCTCCTTCACGTCCACGATGCCCGCGTTTGTGCCGGCACCGAAGCCGCACCATCCGAGGGTCTTGTACACCGATCGGTCTTTGGTCGTGCCCATGGCCACCCCTTCCTCTCGTTAGGTTCAAGTGGAGCCGCCGCTACGTCGCGTCGCGCGCAGAAACACGCGGCGCAGCGGCGGCCTCGTTCGTCGGGTGGCGGAAAAGGGAAGGGCCCAGACCCCCATGTGGGGTCCGGGCCCGAGAAAGCGCGAGCCCGTGAAGAGCTCAAACGGTAGGACTTAGTACCCCACCATGCTCACGAGGGGAGCAAGGATGGTGGCGTGGAGAATCATCATGGCGATGGTCGGTGCGATACCGGCCTTGAAGAACTCGCCCATCTTCCACTGGTTGTGCTTGAAGGTCATCATGTTGTTGCTGTCCACACCCAGAAGGAACGTGGTGTTGGCGTTGAAGGCAATGATGATGGCAAACACGGCGGCCGAAACGCCCATGCCAGGACCCATGGCTGCCAGCGGGATAAGGCTGATGGCGATGAGCGCCGGGCCTACCGGAATAATGAGACGCATGAGCGGCAGCGCCATGGCGGTGGCGGCGATAACGGCGAATGCCGACACAGCCATCTTGCCCACGGTTGCGCCGAAGAGCCAGCTCGCAGCGCCCTGCTCCTTGATGCCGCCTGCGATGGACTGTACGCAGCCAATGAGCAGCACGATGGCCCACTGCACACTGGAGATGTACTCTTTCCAGGTGAGCACGTCGATGCCCGGGAGGAAGAACAGCGCCAAACCACCCACGGCAATAGCGGTGGCATCCCACCCGGTCCAGTTGCTCGCGACCCAGCACACAATCATGAGCAAGAGGATGGCCAGCACCTTCTTATCGAACGTGTCCAGCTTGCCCACCGAGGCACCCGACTTCTCGATGGCGAGCATCGTCTCGTCGGAGATGCGGTCGGTCTTGAAGATGAACACGACGGACAGCCAGCACACCACCAGAAGAATGATGGCGATAGGCGCGCAGATGATGACCCAGTCAAGGAATGAAATGGTGAAGCCCGCGTTCGCGCCCAGCATGTTCAGTGTCATGATGTTCAGCGCGGAGCCGGCCGGCGTGATCATGCCACCCATGCAAGAGGCGTAGGCAATACCGATCATGAGCGCCTTGCCAAGGTTGGCGGCGTGCTTCTCGGTGCCGTTCTTCTGCTCAACCTCAATGATGCTGGACATAGCGATGCCAGCGAACAGCGCGGTGCACGGCAGGTTCGACACAAACGCCGAGATCACGGCCGTAGCTACCATGAACATGAGCACCGTAGTTTTGGCGTTGCCCTTTGTCACGTGCATGAGCGCGAACACGATCTTCGTCGGAATCTTTGTCTTCAGTAGCGCGGACGTAATGCCAAACGACGCCAAGATGAAGAAGATAACGTTACTGATGAAGTTCGCCCACACGCCTGGTGTGCCGTTGTAGGGAAAGATGCCGAACCCGGGCATGAGGCACATGAGCGCCAGACCCGAAATTGCCATAGGAACCGGCTCGGTTACCCACAGCACGATGCCCGACACCATGAGCGCAATGGCCATCTTGCCGGCGTAGCTCAGCCCCTCGGGCGTGGGCAGGAAGTGTGCAATGACGATGATGGCAATAGCCACGCCAATAAGCGCCAGCCGCTTGCCAAGCGACGCGCCCTTCGGCTTACTGTTGTCTTTGTCTGACATGAGATGAATCAACCCCCTTGTTAGTTAGCGGACTGCCGTTGTGCCGTCTGCGCGATCCGGCGACCGATCCCCTTTCTCTCGTAACGCCCCCTTGGCGCATCGACTGCTTCACTTTCGCTCAATTTGCTGCCCTCGTAATCCGAACGCGTTTACTAAAAACGTGTGCCTGCATAGAAAAAAGCGTATGAAGGGCCTCCAGGATGCCGCTACTGCTCTGGGTAGTACGTTTTACGAGGGCTTATGCAAAACTTCGGACGCGATACTGCGACGGTATGCTCGCGGTACAACGGGCGTTTTCGCGCATGAAGCCGAAAAGGCGAGGTGCTTTGCCGAGTATTTAGTGCGCCGCGGCCGATTCGCAATGCGGGGAGTGTATGTGACCATGGCGCAGCCGAACGGGAAGCAAAATCTGGCACACGGCAAAGGAGGAGGAATGGAAGAAGGCGTTAAAACGTGTTTTAAGAACACGGGGTTCTGCAACTTTACGTGGGGGTCAAACGCTGCTGAGGTTGATGTAAAAGACGGGAAAATCCTGCGGATTCGCCCCTTGCGTTTTGACAAGGCATACGAGCGTGCGGATCTCAACCCGTGGCGCATCGAAGCGCGCGGTACAGTGTTCGAGCCGAAAATGTGCTCTTTGCTGCCGCCCTATACCTACGCTTACAAAAAGCGCGTGTATTCGCCAAACCGTATTTTGTACCCGCTCAAACGGGTGGACTGGGATCCGCGGGGCGACCGACATCCTGAAACGCGTGGCACAAGTAAGTTTGAACGCATTTCTTGGGATGAGGCCACCGATCTCATCGCTGCGGAGTTGCTGCGCATTCGTGAAGAGTACGGTCCGTACGCCGTGCTGGTACAGGGCGACGGTCACGGTGAAACAAAAGTGGTACACGGCCCGCACGGGTGTCAGACAAAGTTGCTGGAACTTATGGGCGGCTATACGTTGCAAGCGCGCAATCCCGACAGTTGGGAAGGGTGGTACTGGGGCTCAAAGCACGCCTGGGGGTTTGAGGCGCTGGGACAGTCTCCGCAAAACAATCTGTGGCTTGATGTAGCTGAGTACACCGATCTCATTTTGTTCTGGGGGTCGGATCCTGAGACCACCTCATGGGGTTGGAGCGGCCTGATGGCTTCACGTACGTGCTACTGGTTTGAAGAGCTGGGCATAAAGAGTGTGTATATCTGCCCCGATCTCAACTATGCGGCAGCTATCCATGCTGACAAGTGGATACCCGTACTGCCGGGTACGGACGCTGCTCTGCAATTGGCTCTTGCGTATGTGTGGTTGGATGAGGGTTTGTACGATCAGGAATATGTGCGCACGCACACGGTTGGCTTCGATGAGTTTGCCGCCTACGTTCGCGGTGACGAAGATGGCGAACCGAAAAGCCCGGCCTGGGCGGCGCCAAAGTGCGGCGTACCGGAGTACACCATTAAGGCGCTTGCGCGGGAATGGGCGAAGATGCCTACCGCTATTGCCCGCGGCAACGGTGGCGGCATGGCTCGCTCGTCATATTCGCACGAACCCGCACGTCTTGAGGTGTACCTGCTCGCCATGCAGGCGGTGGGGGCACCCGGCCGCTGCCAGCTGAAAATGGGAGAGTGGAATGGCGACAAATTCCCCGGACCGCGTCCGGCTGTCGATCCTAACCTGTCCGCTGCTGGCCGGGGCTGGCATTTTTCGGTGCCACCCCAATTTGTACCCAAGACGCTGGTGCCCGAAGCGCTCACGTTGCCTGAAGGTGAGCAGCTTACCTGGTACGGTACCACGCTCTTCCCTTGGCCGAAAGAAGACCAATTTGTCGAGCACCACTTCCCGATAACTTCGGAAGAGGGAGGCGGCCCTATCCACATGGTGTGGACCGACAGCCCCTGCTGGACTACGTGTTGGAACAATGGCAATGCGTTGGTGGAAGCGCTCCGCGACCCGCGTATTGAAACGGTGGTCGCCCAGCACATTTGGATGGAGAACGACTGCCTCATGGCTGACATTATTTTGCCCATTAACACAAAGTTTGAAGAACGTGATATCGGCAATGATGTGTTTTCGGGTCAGTTCGCTTCGGTACTGTATGAAGATCAGTGCATTGAGCCGCTCGGTGAATCCAAGAGTGACTGGGAGGCCGTTGGTGAGGTGGCGAAAAAGCTGGGTTTGTACGATGCCTACGTGGAAGGCAAGTCGCTTGATGAATGGATGGAGTATGCGTTTGCTACCTCCGGCGTGCAAGAACTCGTTTCTTACGATGAGCTGCGGGAAAAGGGCTACTATCCCGTGCCCACGCGTGAGGGCTGGTGGGCCGATACACCGCGTGGCATGCGAGCGTTCTATGAGGATCCGGAGAACAATCCGCTTGATACCCCGTCCGGAAAGATAGAGTTTGTCAGCGAAAATCTGAAGACGGTGTTCCCCGATGACGAGGAGCGCCCGCCGCTGCCGCACTGGATTCCCTTTGGCAAAACCCAGCAAGAGAGTTTGCTGCACGAGCGTGCCCGTGCTTACCCGTTCTTGCTGGTGTCGAACCATCCACGCTGGCGCTTGCATGCCGAGCTTGACGACGTGACGTGGTTCCGCGAGATCGACACCTGTAAGGTAGTGGGGCCTGATGGTTACCGCTATGAGCCCGTGTGGATCAATCCGGTGGACGCCGAACGTTTGGGTATTGCGCACGGAGACGTAGTGGCGCTTTCGAATGAACGCGGCGTGGTGCTGGGTGGTGCGTATGTGACGCCGCGCATCATGCCGGGTGCGCTCTATCAGGATCATGGTGCGCGACTCGACCCCATTGAACTGGGGGTTGTCGATCGTGGTGGGGCAAATAACCTTATCTGCCCGTCGTCGGTCATTTCTGAACATTGTGCCGGTGAGGTGACCAGCAGTTTCTTAGTAACTATTGGGAAGGCCGATCTGGAAACCCTACGTAGCGAACACCCCGAGGCGTTTGAGCGACCCTACGACAAGGATGCTGGCTTGCTGATTGATGCGTGGATGACAGAAGGGGAGATGTGATATGAAGGCATTCCTTATCGACTTGGCTCGCTGCAACGGGTGCCATAACTGTCAGATTGTGTGCAAAGACGAGCATGTGGATAACGATTGGGCACCGTACGCAGCGCCGCAGCCGGACACGGGACAATTCTGGATAAAGGTTAACGAACGTGTGCATGGCTCCACGCCAAAGGTTCGCGTTGCGTATACGCCTGTTCTGTGCAACCACTGCGCGCATCCCGCCTGTGCTGAAGTGGCCCGCGATGGAGCTGTCTACCAACGCGAAGATGGGCTGGTTATTATCGACCCCATAAAGGCGAAGGGGCAGCGCGCTCTCGTTGATGCCTGTCCCTATGGTGCTGTGTACTGGAATGATGAGCTGGACCTTCCCCAGAAATGCACCGGCTGCGCCCATTTGCTAGACGAGGGTTGGGAAGTGCCGCGCTGTGTTGAGGCCTGTGCAACAGACGCTCTTCAGTTTTTGGAAGAAGATGACATACGCGAGCGTTTTCCCGATGCAGCACCTCTCGGTGACTGTGGCTCATGCGGCCCCCGCACCTATTATCGCCGGGCGAAAAAACCGTTCGTTGCAGGCACGCTTTTCGACCCAGCCTGTCAAGAAGTAATTGTCGGTGCGCGCGCAACCTTGCTTGACGAAGAAGGCGTTTTTGCTGGTGAGGCGCTCACCGATGGATTTGGTGACTTTTGGATAGAAAACGTGGATGAGGAAACCTACGCGCTACGCCTTGAGGCTGAGGGATATGAACAGCGCGAGGAACATGTTGTGGTAACTGATGGCGTCAATGTGGGCGATCTGCCGCTGACGCGCACAAACTAAACAAGCTTTGCGAGAAAGGATACATCATGTGCTTCAGACCGGTAGAAGCGGCGCTTCCCGTAAAGTGTCCCGCGTGCGGAACCACCAATAGCAATGGAGCGGAAACGTGCTTCAAGTGCGGTGCCGATTTAACCGCAGTAAAGGAGGCCGCAGATGGTTCTTCCGCACCGACCGGTGCGGCGCCAACTATACCTCGTGTGCCATCGGTGCCCTCTGCGCCGCAAGAGCCCGGACATAATGTACGGTGAAAGGGGGAGTTATGTCTGGAAAACGCATTACGTTCTTCAACGTTGTGGCCATACTTTCGGTTTCATTTATGTATATGGCAGTGGGGTCGTTGCTGGCACCCGCGCTCAACGCCATTGCTGAATCATTTCCCGATTCGCCGTTTACTACCGTGCAGCTGGTTATGACGTCATCGTATCTAACCATTGCACTGTTTAGCCTGGTATCGGGAGCGTTGGCTAGTAAATTCTCGCGCAAAGCCATAGCTGAAGTGGGACTTCTTATCTACGGTGTGTCCGCTCTGGTGGGTGCCAATTTGGGTGACCTCACGCTACTTATCGTCGATCGTTTCATTATGGGTGCGGGGTGTGGTTTGTTGCTTCCGCAAGCCACGGCCATCATTGTCGATCTGTTTGACGGGCAGAAACGCGAGCGCATGCTTGGCTTCTCCACAGGTGTTGCCAATTTCGGCGCACTGCTGGGTAGCTTGGTGGGTGGCTACTTTGCAGCCATCGACTGGTCGTTAAACTTTTATGGGTTCGCCATTACCCTGGTCATTTTCATCATTGTGCTCTTCGGTGTGCCGAAGATGCCGGTGGGCAAGGGAGGCTCAATCGGGGAAAACGTAGCTGATGATGGTGCTGCGGCTGCTGGCGAATCGTTGGGAGCTGCATCCGCTGAATCGGTAACTGCCAGCACGCCGCGTTCATCAAAAGGTATGCCATCATTTCTTATTGTGCTGGCCATCGCTATGTTCTTTGTGCAGGTGTACGGCCTGACCACGCCCACGAATATGGCGAAGTACTACCTTACCGTTCTCCACGGACCAGCGGAACTTTTGGGTGTAACCATGGCGGCCATGACGTTCTTTGCCTTTGTGGCAGGTTTTGTGCTGGTGTATGTGCGCAAACTGTTCCGTTCCTACACGCCGGTGGTGGCCTGCCTCCTAACAGGCTGCGGATTCGTGCTGCTGTCGCAAGCGACCAGCTGGGAGATGGCATTAGCGTCAAACGTGCTCATCGGTTTTGCCAACGGTGTGCTCATGCCGTGCATCTTTGTAAAGAATGCCGAACTTGTGTCGCCCGCGCAGCGCAACATGTCAACAGCGGTTATCACCTGTGGCATGTACCTGGGCGAATTTGTATGCCCCTACCTTCAGCAGTTCGGCAATTTTGTGATGGGTGATTCTTCGCAGGCTGCTATGTTCTTGTTCTTCGGTATAGCAGCGTTCGCCATTACGGTATTGGTGTTGGGGTGCATCGTGTTTTTTAATCGTCGGAAGGCGACGCGCGCCTAAACGAGGGGCACCTCGCACTGCTCGACGATGTCCATGAGTTCCGCCTGCGCGTTCACACCCATCTTGCGGTAAATGTGGTAGATGTGGGCTTTGGCCGTGTAGGTGGATATACAGAGTCGATTGCCGATGTACTCGGCGTTCCGCCCGCGCGCCAGGTAAACAAGTACCTGGCTTTCGCGGGCGGACAACTTGAAGCGGTCGGATACCTCGGCGCAGCGCAGTTCGAACAGCGAATCGGCCGAACGATGGTGGGTGACCACTTCCGCCACGGTGTTGTCCTTCACCGGCACGAATACGGCTACAAGGGCCAGCACCAGCAACAATCCCAAAGCGGCGGACGCCAGTGCGGTGGGAAACGTGCCAGCGGGGCCAGGATCTACCGCGCGAACAGCCGCCTCAAGAGCGATTCCTGCTGCTAAGCCAAGCGGGATGCTGAGGCGGCCGCGGGCGAGGTAGCGTACCGACCGCGCGCGATCGGTACTGGCCAGTGCGGTGAGCGCTGAGAGGTCGGCCAGGTCGAAGCACACGAGTAGGGCTACCAGCACCAGGCAAATGCCCACGTGAAACGCAGGTGGTGCAAACAAAACGGCCAGAAAACCCACCACCAATAGCACGAGCATTGCCTTTTCTACCCATCCGAATGGCAGGTAGCGCTTCAACGCGCGGCTGAGCACATTCTGCGCGAGGGCGCCCACGGCTACCGCCACTGTGGTCAGCGTCAGAAAGGCGTCTGAAGCTGGTTGAGCCATGATGAAACCCACCACCATGCCGAACAGTGCACCATAAGCGACCACGGTAAGTCCTGTGATGCGGAAGAATTCGATGCGTTCTCCTTCGCGCTCGCTTGGGGAGGGAGTCTGATCGAACACGTGATGCTTCAAATAGATAAGCACGGCGTAGGCCAGCAGCGGTAATGCGGCAACTGCCGATGGTTGAATAGGGAGGCTGACATGAGCCAGTACAAAGGCCACGACGGCAGCCGCAGCCATGGCGAATCCGTAGCGTGCTCCCACGTCGCGGCGCCATTCGATGGAGAGCAGGTCGGCGTAGCTAGCAAGACACCATGCGAACGACACGCCAGCAAGCGCGGAGGCCGCGACCGAAAGACTCACGCTCAGTGTGGGGGGCAGTGCTGTGAGTAGGGTAGTTTCGTTTGACAGTATTTGGATTGCGCTGGCTGGCACGGTACCCAAAAAACCTCCAAGGGCGGATCGCAGGGGATGAATGTGCGAAGATGACGCGCCACGCGCGACGATTGCGCCTGAGCAGAGTGCCGCACCGGCGAAAAAACCAATCGCACGTGGGACGGCGTAAATCCCTCCGAGCGCGGGTCCTGGGGCGACGAACACAAAAAGCAGTACCCATGCCCACAGAAAAGCAAGGCCGGCTACCGCTACGGGAAGAAGCACGCGCACGCTTGTTTTAGGGATCGTGTTTTTTTGCTCGGGCATAACGCCTCCTAGCTGCGGCGGAAAGACGCATTGCTAGTATGTTCGCAAAATTGCCGCCTCGCATTGGCCGACGGGTGTTATCCGACTTGAACTCTTTACTACTTTGAGTAGTAAAGACCCGTTTTCACCTCGTACTACTCAGGTTTCTATACGCGGTCGCCAGTTTGAGTTTTCGGGCCTGATTCGGGCGAAGCCGCAGAGGGGATACCGTGTATCGCGGGGATAGTACCGAAGTCCCTGGGGTCTGTCAAGGAACCTTCCCCAGCGGAAGGCACAAGGGGGTATCGTATGGCTGGATCGATTAAAAAGCAGCGCAGCCAACCGTCCGTGGCACGTCGTGTGGTGTGCGTGAGTATTGCGGTGGTGCTTGTTGTGGCGGCTTGGGTGGGGCCGACGCCGGAGGGGTTGACGGTTGCGGGGAAGATGTCGCTCGCTCTTATGGTGTCGGGTATCTTCTTATGGGTGACCGAGCCCATCCCGGTGGCCATTTCGGGTCTTGTCATGATGATTCTCATGCCGGTGTTTGGCGTGTTGGAGTTCAACGGGGGCGTGTGGAGTGGGTTTATCAGCAGTGTGATTTTCTTCATTCTGGCGTCGTTTGGTATTACGGCGGCATTGCTGAAAACGAAGTTGCCCACAAAGATTGTGTTTGCCCTCATGCGGCTGACGAAGGGAAACGCGCGGGCCACGGTGCTGGCGTTTATGGTGTCGGCTGCGGTTCTGTCCTTCTTCATTTCTGACTTGCCGTGCACAGCGCTGTTTGCGGGCATTGCGGTGTCCAGCATCTTGAAAATTGAGGGGTGCGAGCCGGGTTCTTCCAACCTGGGGCGAGCGCTCATGATTGGTATTACGTATGCGTCGGTGGTGGGCGGGCAGTCCATTCCGTCGGGCAGTGCCATGAACATCATGGCCATGAATGTGCTGGCAGCGAACACGGGTATTGAGATATCGTTTCTCGACTGGACGGCCATTTGCCTTCCGATTTCGCTGGTGTTGCTGGTGGTGTGCTGGCTTTCGGTGGTGCTGGTATTCAAGCCTGAACCCATCTCACCGGCTACGATGAACTGTATTGAACGCAACGGCCAGGCAGTCGGCAAGCTGGAACTGCTCGATTGGAAGGTGCTGGGCATTATTGGCGTAACGTTCGCGCTGTGGATTGCCAGCAACTGGACGGGGTGGGATGCCACGGCTATTGCGGTGCTGGCGCTGGTGCTGTTCTTTGTGCCGGGGCTCGATGTGCTTACGTGGCGCGAATACACCGCGTCGGTCTCGTGGAACATTGTGCTGCTCATTGGCTGTGTTCAGTCGCTCTCAGGCGGCATCAAGGAGCAGGGCGCAGCCAGCTGGTTGTTTGGATCTACGGTGGGCAAGCTTGCGGTGAGCGGTGGGGCTATTGTGGGTGCCACTGCGGCGTTGCTGCCCCTGTTGCGCCTGGTGATTCCCGTGGGGCCGGCGTTTATTGCCATTTGTCTTATTCCGCTGGCATCGCTGTCAACGGCTTTCGGGGTGAGCCCGGTGGTGTTCACCGTCATTGTGGCGGTGAACGCTTCGACGACGTTCCTCATGGGCGTGGATGGCAACAACATGCTGTCGTTCCGCTATGGGTATTGGAAGATGACCGATTTCTTCAAATCTGGCGTGTTGCCCACGGCTGCCATGATACTTCTGCATGCAACGGTGCTTGCGCCTTTGGTGGCGCTGGTGGGGTACTAGGCGGGCTGGCCTGCTTGTGTGGTCTGCTGGTCGGGCAGTTGCGGGCGCGCAGGTTGTTACTGGTACATGATTTCGGTCGAGTCTACTATTGAGATAAGTTCCTGCTGGGAATTGATGCCCATCTTCTGATAGATGTGATACACGTGCGTCTTTGCCGTGTATGCGGAAATGCTCAGTTCGTCGGCGATGAACTGAGCATTTCGCCCCTTCGCCAGGTAATACAAAATTTCCTGCTCGCGGTTCGACAACTTGTAGTCCTGGGCGGCCTGGTTGCAGCGCTGTTTGAAATAGCCGCCTTCAAGTAATTCGCCCTTCACTGTCTTATCGGCGAAGGTGTTGTCCTTGAAGGGGACGAATGCCGCCAGAAGTGCCAGAGCCACCAGTAGCACCAGCGCGCCATAGGGCAGGTAGGTGAACAGGCTCGGGTTCACGCGCTCGATGATGAGGCATGCCGACCAGCTCACAATCATACCGGCGGGCAAGACGAGTTGCCCACGTGCGATGCGCCAAAACGGCGAAGGGTGGCCGCTGGCAAATCCAACCAGCGCCGCCATGTTCGAAAAGTCCAGGAATACGTACACACCAACGATAAACAAGCAGCACGCCAGCGTGAGACTGGGCCCGAAGAACGCCAGCCCCGCGAAGCCTGCGAAGAGCAGCAGGAGCGACAACTTCTCGGCAACACCAAATGGCAGGTAGCGCTTCACCAGTACATTCAGTGCTAAGTGTAGTCCAGCGCCGCACGCGATGGCTAATGTTATGGCTAGCGGGTTCACCGCATTCAGATCGCGGCACAAAAGGTACAACGCTATGCCGAACAGGGCGCCGAACACCGCCACAGTGAAACCTGTCAGGGGGAATAGACGCGTCTGCTCAAGCGGGGACTCGGGCTCCTGTTCGCTTCCGACAATATGCGTGCGCACATACTGAAGCACAACGAGCGAGATCAATGGCAGCGCGATAAGCGCCACGTCGCCGTAGGGCGCGCGCAGTTCGCACGCGAACAAATACAGCACGGCTCCTGCGAGCGCGCTGGCCGAGAGGTAGGCACCTACATCCTTCTGCCAGCCCACCATAAACACCTTCGGCCACAGAAGAAAAATGAGCGAGAAGCCACCGCCTGCCAAAGCCCACGCAATGAAGAACGCCACAGGCGAAACGGCGATATAGTGAGCCATGATGTTGAAAAGGCTGAGTGGTAGCGTGAGTAGCGCTGCGGCGCGCGGTAGCGGGTCGCGTTCCGTGCGGGCGAACAGGTCGCGCTTTACGTATACCAGCAGCATGACGGCCAGCATGCCCACGAGAAAGGCCAGTTTCAGCAAGAGCGAGGTTTCCTCGCCGGCGTGATTTGCTGGGTAGGGGCTTAGTAATACCAGGTAGAACCAGGCCCAAAAGCAAGCGAAGCCCGCCGAAGCGACGGGCAGCATTGTGCGGATGTGCGCTTTCTTTACTTTCATGTGCGAATCCTCCCCTGAATCAGGTGTCGTTCGAAGGGGATCGAGCGACACCAAGAATACTATTATAGTCGAACTTTTCGGCACGCTTGGGTGAGGGCTGCGGCTGAATAGTAGGACGGATGCTGCGAGGCCTCACGGGTGCCTTATCCCCTACGCGGCTACTTCCTGAATGGAGGGCAGGGCCACTATGAAGCAGGCGCCGCCTTGGGGGAGGTTGATGGCTTCTACGGTGCCGTCGTGAGCTTCCACCACGGACTTGACGATGGCCAGCCCGAGTCCGGTGCCACCGGTGCCGCGACTGCGCGAGGCGTCGGCGCGGTAGAAGCGGTCGAACAGCAACTTGGGGTCTACGTCGCCGAAGCCGGGGCCGTCGTCCTTCACGGCTAATATGGAGTTGCCGCGCAGACCGAACAGTTCAATGATAATGTGCCCGCCTGGCTCAATGAAGCGGCTCGCATTCTCTACGAGGTTCGTTACGGCCTGCTTGAGGCGGTCGAGGTTGCCCAGCACGTCGGGTGCCTCGCCGACAACCTGGGTGTGGGCGCCGCGGTCGCGCAGAATGGGCTCAAGCGCATCCAGCACGTTGTGGGCGAGGTTCTTCAGGTTCACGCGCGAAAGCTCCATCGGCGCGTTGTCGGCCTCAATGCGCTGCAGCGTCAAAAGGTCGTTCGTCAGTCGGCTCAGCCGCTCGCTTTCGGTGATGATGATGGAGCAGAACTTCGCGTGCAATTCGGCTGGTAGGTCGGGGTCTTGCAGCATTTCGGCGTTGCCGCGGATGGCTGTGAGTGGCGTGCGCAGCTCGTGGGCCACGTCGCTCACGAACGCGGACTGCCGATGTTCTTTCAGCGCGAGGTCGGCCTGCTGCGACTTCGTCTTGCGCACCAACTGGTCGATAGTGCGCGCCAACTCATCGGCTTCGTGCAGGCGCCCGTCAGGGGCTAACGTCACATCGGCGCCGGAGCGCACGGCTTGCGTTTTCTTCACCAACACGTTCAGCGGCTCAGCAAGAAAGTGGCCAATGATCAGGCTCAACACAAACGTTATCACGCCCGTGGGTAGTAAAAGCAGAAACGCCTCCGGCGGAGTGCCGAAGGCGAGAAAGCATATGAGGATGACGATGGTGCCGGCAAGCAGCATCAACAGCGTTGCCAGCAATGAAAAGTATGTTTGCAGTCGTTTTATTGTTTGAACCTGTACCCGTATCCGCGAACCGTCTCCACCAAGCCGGGATCGTACCCGGCCCCCTCAATCTTATCACGCAGGCGCTTGATGTGGGTGTCAACGGTCTTCGTCTCCGTCAAGTATTCCCAACCCCATGCGTCGCGCAGCAGGTCTTCGCGCGATACCACCTTGCCGGCGTTCTTCATAAGGCTGGCAAGCAGCTCGAACTCGCGGGGCGTGAGGTCAATTTCGCCCTGCTCACCGGAGGCGGTGTGGGCATCCTCGTCCAGTGTGATGCCGCTGGCCGTGATGGCGCGATTCGCGCCTGGGAAGTCGCCACCCGAACCACGACGCAGAAGGGCGCGCACGCGTGCAATGAGTTCGCGCACGCCGAAGGGCTTTGCCAGGTAGTCGTCGCCGCCAATTTCCAGACCAACGACCTTGTCCAGCTCTGTGTCGCGCGCGGACAGGAACAACACGGGTACGGTAGTTTTCGAGCGCAGACGACGGCACAGTTCGTAGCCATCCATGCCAGGCAGCATGATATCCAGGACAAACAGGTCGTACGGGTTCTTAGTCGCTAAGGCCAGCGCTTCCTCGCCGTTGTCGACCACATCGGTATAGAAACCTTCCTTCTTCAGCGCGTAGCTGACGAATTCCGTGATGGAAGGTTCATCGTCAACGACGAGAATGCGGTTGGGTGTATCGTTCATGTGATACCTTTCTACGAGCGCAGTGTCAGACGATGGGGCGGGTATCCGCTTGATATAATGAATAGCTGCAACTATATCCGTTCCCGTCTAGAGTGCCTGCTTTCGAGGGGGTTTGTCAAAAACATGTTACTTGCTATCGACGTGGGGAACACGCAAACCGTGGTGGGCGTGTATGACGGCGAACATCTGGAACACATGTGGCGCGTGGCTACGAACAAAAGCCACACGGCCGATGAGTTGCGCGTGAAAGTGGAGCCGCTGCTGGCGTCCGAGGGCATTGCGCGCGAAGCGGTGCGCGGTGCGGCGTTGGCCTCGGTGGTGCCGCAGCTCACGCAGGCGTGGTGTGCCGCACTTGAGCGTATGCTGGGTGCCGCGCCGCTGGTGTGTACGGCCGAAGCGGCAGGTGAGTTGTTCCCCACGACGTATGCGAACCCTGGCGAAATTGGGGCCGATCGCGTGGCGGATGCCGTGGCAGCGCGCGTGCTGTACGGTGCGCCCGTGGTGGTGGTGGACTTTGGTACGGCGACGAATATCGAGGTCATCGACCATAAGGGGCGCTTTATCGGCGGTGTCATTGCGCCGGGTGTGGACACGAGCGCCGCGGCGCTGTTCTCGCGCGCCACGCGCTTGGCGGCCATCGACCTGGTTGACCCTCACACGGCCATCGGTCACAGCACGGAAGAGGCCATTCAGGCCGGCATTGTCTACGGCGAGGCCGACCGCGTAGATGGCCTGGTGCGTCGCATCTTCGCCCAACTGGGCTACGAAGCCCCTGTGGTGGCAACGGGCGGCCTGGCCTCACGCGTGGCCGAACAATCAAGCACCATCACCGCCATCAACAGCGAACTAACCCTCGAAGGCCTACGCCTCATCCACGAGGCCCGCAAGGGCAACGCGGCCTAAACTTCTTACTATATATAGTAAGAGAATCCGTTTCGGCTTGGCACGTTCCGGCTGCTGGTATTTGTTGGCACTTGGGGGAACGAGGGCGAACGCGCGGGTTAAAACCAGTAGAATGAGGTGAGACGAGAGAAGGGGAGGGCTGTGGCTTTTCCCTTGTGAAGCTGAGGAAAGGAAGGGCCCGACGTGTTGAGCGACATTGAAATTGCCCAGGCCACGAAGCCGGAGCACATCAGCGTTATCGCTGAGAAGGCGGGCGTGCCCGAGTCGTACCTGGAAATGTACGGCACTAATAAGGCGAAGGTGGACTATAACCTGCTTACCGACGTCGAACACACGCCGGGCAAGCTGATTCTGGTGACGGCCATCAACCCCACGCCGGCCGGTGAGGGCAAAACCACCACTACGGTGGGTCTGGCCGACGCGCTGGCGCGCCAGGGCAAGAACGTGGTGGTGGCGCTGCGCGAGCCGTCGCTCGGCCCCGTGTTCGGCATCAAGGGTGGCGCGGCTGGCGGCGGTTATGCCCAGGTGGTGCCCATGGAGGATATTAACCTGCACTTCACAGGCGACTTCCACGCCATCGGCGCGGCGAACAACCTGCTGGCGGCACTACTTGACGCGCACATTCACAACGGCAATGAACTGGGCATCGACGTGCGCAAAATCACGTGGAAGCGCGTGGTGGACATGAACGACCGCCAACTGCGCAACATCGTGGATGGCCTGGGCGGCAAGGCACACGGCGTGCCGCGCGAGGACGGCTTCGACATCACGGTGGCCTCCGAGGTTATGGCTATCTTCTGTCTGGCCACGTCGATCACCGACTTGAAGGAGCGCCTCGGCCGCATCGTGGTGGGCTACACCTACGACGACAAGCCGGTCACAGCGCACGACCTGCACGCCGAGGGTGCCATGGCGGCGCTGCTGAAGGACGCGCTGAAGCCGAACCTCGTGCAGACTTTGGAGGGCACGCCCGCATTCGTGCATGGCGGCCCGTTTGCGAACATCGCGCACGGCTGCAACTCCATCATGGCCACGCGCATGGCAATGGCGCTCGGCGACTACTGCGTGACCGAGGCCGGTTTTGGTGCCGACCTGGGTGCGGAGAAGTTCCTCGACATCAAGTGCCGCCTGGCGGGTTTGAAGCCCGACGCCGTGGTAGTGGTTGCCACGGTGCGCGCGCTGAAGAATCACGGCGGTGTGGCGAAGGCCGACCTGGGGGAGGAGAACCTTGAGGCCTTGGAAGCGGGCCTGCCGAACCTGCTGCAGCATGTGGAGAACATCACGCAGGTGTATCAGTTGCCGTGCGTGGTGGCCATCAACCGTTTCCCCACCGATACCGAGGCCGAGTTGGCGCTCGTGGAGGAAAAGTGCCGCGAGTTGGGTGTGAACGTGGCGCTGTCCGAGGTGTGGGCGAAGGGCGGCGAAGGCGGCCAGGCGCTTGCCGCCGAGGTGGTACGCCTGTGCGAGCAGCCGAATAACTTCCAGTTTGCCTACGGCGACGACGTGTCGCTGCGCGAGAAGATTGAGGCCATTGCTACGCGTATCTATCATGCCGACGGCGTAGACTTCGAGCCGAAAGCTGCGGCTGAACTGGCCAAGTTGGAGAGCCTGGGCTTCGGCAACATGCCCGTGTGCATGGCGAAGACGCAGTACAGCTTCTCCGACGATCAGAAGAAACTCGGTGCGCCGCGCGATTTCCGCATCACCGTGCGCGATGCGAAGGTGTCCGCTGGCGCTGGCTTCGTGGTAGCCCTCACCGGCAGCATCATGACCATGCCCGGCCTCGGCAAAACCCCCGCCGCCTTCAAGATCGACGTCGACGAAACCGGCAAGATTTCCGGACTGTTCTAAACGGGTAATTGGGAGCCCGGGAGTTATTCCCGGGCTTTGCTATTTCAGTTTCTCCTTGGTTCTCTCTTGTTCTCACGAGTAAATGCGTGGTACACTCGGCGCCGTTGTTGTTTGGTTTGCAGCTGCCTCTATGCCACGTGGCTGCTCGAGAAGGAGAGCGATACTTGAAGTTTTAGTGGTGCATTTCATCCGACGTATTCCTTGCGCCTGCGGGCGTTTGGCCTTGCACGGATAAGCATCGCAGCTTCACGGTTTGCCCCTTTCTGCGTTTCGACGTACTGGTGCGTATCGCGCCATTCACTCTGCGAGTTTTCCGCAAGCAGGGCCTCCGTAGTTTAAGGAGGTTAGCTATGGTTCTTACCCTGCGCACTATTACCTATACCTATCCCGGCTCGCCGCTGCCAGCACTCAGCGACGTTTCGGCCACCTTCGACGAAGGGTGGTGCGGCATTGTGGGTGACAACGGTTGCGGCAAGAGCACGCTTGCGCGCATCGCGTGTGGCTTGGTGACGCCCGATGCGGGAGAGGTGGTTCCTCGCCGTACGAGCGCGTATTGCTCGCAGGATGCCAGCGCGCCGCCCGCGCTGCTGGAAGACTTCGCATGCGACTGGTCGCGCGAAGCGATGGTGCTGCGTGAACGCTTGGACATTGATGACGAAATGCTGTGGCGCTTTGACCACCTCAGCTTCGGCGAACGTAAGAAAATCCAGGTGGCCGTGGCCCTATGGCAACGCCCGGAGGTGCTCGCCCTCGATGAACCCACCAACCACGTTGACGCGCGCTGTCGCGAGGCGCTGGCAGGTGCACTCGAAGAATACCGGGGAATCGGCCTCTTGGTTTCGCATGACCGCATGCTCCTGAACCGGCTGGTTAAGAGTTGTCTCATGTTCGAAAACGGCACTTGGACTCTGCGGCCAGGTTCCTACGACCAAGGGCACAACCAGTACGAACGTGAGCAGACAGAAGCGGCGGCTAAGAAAGCAACCGCCAAACGCGAGGCGGCGCGGCTTGCTGCTGAAGCTGACGCGCGGGCGCATCAGGCTGCTCGCACGGCATCGCGCCTGAGCGCGCGGCACCTCGACAAGCACGACAGCGATGGGCGCGCAAAGCGGCGCTTGGCGGCGGTTTCTGGTCAAGATGGCAAGGCGGGTGCGCTCGCCTCAACCATAAAAGCACGTCAGGCACGGGCCCATCAAGAAGCGCACCGCATCTCCGTGGCAAAGCGCTACGATGGGTCGCTGTGGCTAGATGCCTCCCCAAGCCCTCGCGCCACGCTCCTGTTCAAAGACGCGCACAGCATTCCCTGTGGCGTGCGCACGCTTGCCCTGCCGAAGTTGGCCCTCGGCAACACCGACCACATAGGCATTTCCGGCCCCAATGGCGCAGGTAAGTCAACGCTTGTTACGCATCTGCTCGGCCAGTTGCCCGCGGACATTCCTGCGCTCGTCATTCCCCAGGAGGTGCCGCCTCACACGGCGCGCCACCTTATTGCCAGCGTGCGCTCCGCCGATGAGGCGCGCCGTGGGCGCATCCTTTCCCTGGTCACGCAGCTCAATTCGGACGCAAAGCGCATTCTTGCCGGGCGCGATGTCAGCCCCGGTGAGTTGCGCAAACTCATGCTGGCGGAGGGCGTGCTGAACCAACCCGCCCTCATCGTCATGGACGAACCCACCAACCACCTGGACCTTCACTCGGCCGAGGCCCTCGAACGCGCGCTCGCCGCCTACCCCGGCGCGCTCATCGTCGTCTCGCACGACGATGATTTCCTCACCGCGTGCACCACCATTCGTTGGGTTGTCGACGAGGGAAAGGTAACCGTGCAGTAAGCGCCACCTCCAGCCCTTGCGCCCTCCCTCCACTTGCATTCTGATCTGCGGATAAATGGGGGGAGGGTTTTTCCCTATGGCTGGAATGGGAATTCCCGAACTCGGGCTGCAGCGTCACTATTGCGCGAAAAAAAGTGTATATTTCGTGAAGGAGAGATCGTCAAAGGTCGAAGGTCGAAGGGAGGAGATGCTTTGATGAAATCTATCATTGCAAGCAAGAAGACTCATCTATGGCTTTCCCTCACGTGCGTTTGCGTTTTGGTTTTGGGCTTGGCGGCGTGCGCGCCCCAGCAGACCGAAAACGTTACGAAGGAAAGTGATAGCGCGGTGGACATCAAAATCCCCGCACCGAACGATAATGGCATCATCACGGCCGAGGCGTGGAAGGACGTGTATCCGAACGAGTATGCCACGTACAAAATGAATGACGAGAACAAGGATCCGGGCGATTACACACAAATCTACCCGCAGATCCAAACCATTTGGGCCGGCTCCGCTTTCTCGAAGTTCTACGCCGAGCCGAACGGTCACACGTACTCGCTGACGGACATTCAGGAGACGGGGCGCAACCCCAAGACGGCTAACTGCCTGACCTGCAAGTCTTCGGAATTCATCCTGAAGCAGGACGCTGACCCCACGCTGAACAAGTCCGACATCCACGAGATGGAGGCCCAGGTCACTGAGCCTATCAGCTGCTACGACTGCCACGAGAACAGCCCGGCCGACGGCTCCAAGGCCATCCGCCAGTTCTTCGTTGATGCCGTGGGCGACGACATTTCCCAGGTGCCCGAAGGTGCCATGTCGTGCGGCCAGTGCCACAACGAGTACCTGTTCCCGAATGAGAACAAGTCGGCCGAGAACCCGTGGAAGGGCCTGGCCGAGGCCACGCCGGAAAAGGTGCTGGCGTACGAGAACTCCATCAACTACGTCGATCACACCAACCCGACGAACGGCACCAAGCAGATCAAGGTGCAGCACCCCGAGTTCGAGACGATGTATGGTGGCGACATGGCCCCCATGGCCAAGCTTGGCTACAGCTGCTCCGACTGCCACATGGGCACGACGAAGAGCGCTGACGGTCTAGAGTTCGACAACCACAACTGGACGAGTCCGCTGGACAACCAGGAGCTTATCGCCAACGACTGCTCCAAGTGCCACGAGGACATCACGGCGACTGTGAAGGCCAAGCAGGCCGTCGCTATCGCCCGCGTCAACAGCATCGGCGACAAGCTGGTCACGCTCAACAACAAGCTCACGGACGCTGTGAACAACGGCTCCAAGAGCGAGGACGAGCTCAACCAGATCCGCGACCTTAACCGCACGGCTCAGTTCTACTGGGATTGGGTCATGGTGGAGAACAGCGACGGCGCCCACAACTCCGCGCTGGCTCAGGACACGCTAAACAAGTCCGAGGCCGCCGTGGACAAGGCTCTGGCGATGTTCTAGCCGCAAGGCAACCGGTCTCTCCACTCCGGTGCGGAAGGGGAAGCACGCCGCTTCCCCTTCTTGCCACTTCAAGCCCTCGCTCCATGGTGTCACGGCTGATTCACACGAAAAATGGGGGTAAAACGGGCTATTTCCCCCCAAATGGGTGATAGGTTTTTGGCCGAGCGACGGCTAGTATTCATCAAGTAACGTGCCGCGCCTTGACGGAAGCCTTCGGTTTCCGCGCGCAAGGCGGGGCGAATCGAGTCAGCATGAAAGGGGGTTAAGGAGAATGAGCGAAGAGGAAGCCAAAGTGGAAGCCGCCGCCGAGACGTCCGAGACCGAAAGCTCCACGACCAATGAGCCCGCTCCCAAGAAGAAGGGGAAGAAGTGGCCCATCGTCGTTGGCGTTGTCGTGGTTGTTCTGATTGCAGCCGGTGCCGGCTTCTGGGTTTGGCATGAGCAGCCGAGTTTCTGCAACGCAATCTGCCACACGCCGATGGATCCGTATCTGCCGACGTACGAGGCGGAACCGGGCCAGCCGGCCGTTGACAAGTGGGGCAACGACGTGGCGGATGCCAGCGGCATGATGGCCGCCGTGCACCGCGTGTCGAAGGATCAGGGCGGTGCCGAGGCTACGTGCATGAGCTGTCACGTTCCGACCATCGGCGAGCAGGTGTCCGAGGGCATGAGCTGGATTTCGGGTAACTACTACTACCCGCTGGAGGAGCGCGACCTGGAAGAGCTGGTTGCAGCGCGCGGCCTTGAGGAAGATCAGTTCTGCCTGAACGAGGCCTGTCATACGCAGACGCGTGACGACCTGATTGCGGCCACGTCTGAGCTGGGCAAGTACAACCCGCACACGCCGCAGCACAACGAGCAGGCGTGCAGCAACTGCCACAAGGCTCACCGTGCGTCGGTGAACGCCTGCACGCAGTGCCACACCGATGCGTACGTGCCGGAAGGCTGGTTGACCTACAGCCAGGCGAACAGCCTGAACTCGTAGCGCCAGACCCGCAGTGCGTGCGAGCGCACAGCAAGCGTCAATTGCATAACGAAGAGGAAGCCCGCCTCAAGCGAAACTAAAAAACGCTTGGACGGGCTTCCTTTTCAAAGCCTCGAAGAATGGAAACGGGCCCCTTTGAGAGAGAGGGCGCCTTGTGAGCAGGGCTCTCGCAGCCAGATGGGCACACACGGGAGGCAACATGGTGAATCTTTGAATTCACCCCGCTTCCGTCCTTCGGAACTTTGGAGTACGTGACAATTGTCGGGAGATTATATGAGGAGGAGGCGAACGTGAACGCGAAAACGAAACGGCGCCTGGTGGTGGTGACCGGTATCATCATTATTGTGCTGGTCGTTGTTCTGGCAGTGGTGGGCGGCAGCTCGTCTGCGAAGGCCGTCACGGTGGCCGACGCAGTCAGTGGCCAGTATCAAGACCAGAAGATTCAGGTGTCGGGTAACGTGGTGGAGAACTCCTTCAAGACAGAGGGCAACGTTCTCACGTTCGACATTTACGACCCCGATGGGGACCCCATGCAGTATGTGCGCGTGAGCTATGAGGGTGGCGTGGCGGCCACGTTTGGCAACGACGTGACGGCCATCTGCACCGGCAAAGTGGGCGCTGACGGCGTGCTGCGCGCGAGTGAGCTTGTGACCAAGTGTCCGTCGAAGTACGAAAATGCCACCGATGCCTTGGGCGTGGCGCAGCTGCTGGACTACGGCGATAGCGTGCTGGACAAAACCGTGAAGGTGGCGGGCACCGTGAAAGCGGGCACGCTGGCTGCCGCGGGGCAGGGCGACCGCTTCGTGTTGGTGGATGCCGAAGGCACCACCGAGATGCCTGTGGTGTTCGACGACGCGCTGTCTGACGAGGTGAAGGATGGCTCGTCGCTCGTGCTTACCGGCTCAATCAACGCCGATGGCAAGTTCCATGCGACCAATGTCGCGCTTGAGGGCTAGCGCGACGCGCTGCCGGAAACATCCCTAGGAATACAGGCGGCCGCCCCGCGCGGCCGCTTCGGAAGGAACCTCTATGTCTCTCTTCGGTCTGATGGGGCTGCTCGTGTCGTTTGCGGCCGTTGCGGTATCCATCATCTGTTTGGTTGTGGGCGGCCTTATGCGTCGCAAGAACCCCGATGGCGTTGGAGCCACGCTCACCTGGGGTGGCCACGTGGCGGCATTGGTGTCCGCCATAGGGTTGACGGCGTGCTGCGCTGTGTTGGTGTACTGCTTCATGACGGGCGACACGTCCATCGAATACGTGGTGCACTATCACAGCAACGCTTCGGGCGACTTTAGCTGGCTTTACAAGTTGGCAGGCCTGTGGGCTGGACGCGAAGGCTCGCTGCTGTTCTGGGCGTGGCTTATTGCCGTGTTCAACTCGGTGGTGGCGGTGCGCAACATGAAGCGGCTGGAGAAACTGGACTCCATGGCACTGCTGGTGTCGCAAATTGTGCTGGCAGCGTTTGTAGGTGTGCTGCTGTTCTCGGAGAGCAATATGCCGTTTACCGCCATGGCGGCGTCGTACTTCAACGCTGACGGCTCGCTGCGTGGCGAGGCGGCGCTCTGGGGCATGAACACGCTGCTGGAGCACTGGGCTATGGCCATTCATCCGCCCACCCTGTTCGTGGGTTACGCGGGCCTCACCATTCCGTTCGCGTACGCCATTGCGGCGCTCATTGTGAACGATTCGTCGAAGACGTGGGTGGTGCGCTCACAGCGCTATGCCCTGTTCTCGTGGCTGTTCCTGGGCTTCGGCATTGGCTTGGGCGCCGTGTGGGCCTACGTGGTGCTTGGCTGGGGCGGCTACTGGGGCTGGGACCCGGTCGAGAACGCCAGCTTGCTGTCGTGGCTGGTGGGCGTGGCGCTCATCCACAGCTTCACGGTGTATCGCCAGCGCGGCGCGTTTAAGCGCTGGTCGGTGATGTGCGCATGTCTCACGCTGGCATTCGTCATTGTGGGTACGTTTATTTCGCGTTCGGGGTTGGTGCAGTCGGTGCACGCGTTCGAGGGTGACCCGGTGTCGCTCGTGCTGTTCGGCGCACTTATTATTGCGTCGGTGTTGGCCGGCATCGTGGGCCTGGTGGTGCGTTGGAAGTCGTTTGGCCCGGCTAAGGCGGGCGCGGACGACGTGGAGAACATGCTGTCGAAGGACGCCGCTTACTACTTTAACAACGTCATCATGATTGTGTTCACGTTCCTGTTGGCGTACATGACCATTTCTTCCGCGCTGCCTGCGTGGATGCCGTTCGGCGGCCAGTCGCTGTCGGCCGGCACTTACAATGCTATTGCGCGTCCGTTGGGCGTTATCTACCTGCTTATTCTGGCCGTGTGTCCGCTGCTTTCGTGGGGCAAGACCGAGGGCAAGCAGTTCTGGAAGCGCGCGCGCATTCCCGGCGTGTGCGCGCTGGTGCTGTTTGCCGTGCTCATGGTGTACTTCGTGACGTACCTGCTTCCCAGCTACGACGCCATGATTGCGGCTGGCGGCACGAACGCTGAGGGCCTGGCCGACGAGGGGCCGTCGTGGTACTACAACGGTCTTGCGGTGGTAGGCTTCTTGGTGGCCAGCCTGCTGTTCTTTAACTCGCTGTTCATGTTGGGGCGCGGCATTCGCGCATACAAGGAGAAGCACGGCGGCAACGTGTTCGGCGCCACGCTGGGCATGCTGGTGAACCGTGCTTCGTCGTTCGGCGGCTTCCTATCGCACCTGGCCATGGCCGTGATTTTGGTGGGCCTCATCGGCTCGTCGATGTACGTCACGGAAAAGGTTGCCTACGTGAACTACGACGAGGCTGCCGATACGGCCGAAGACTTCACCATTCAGGACTTCACGCTGAAGTACACGTCGAACGACATTACCGAGATGGAAAACGGCGACGACATTCTGTACACCGTGAACTACGACGTGTACAAAGACGGTCAGTTCGTGGGCTCGGTGTCGCCGGCCGTGCAGCTGGTGCAGTCCACGCAGCAACAAAAGCTGGTGGCGGGTGTAATCTCGTTCCCCACGGAGGACCTGTTCGTGGTATACAAGGGTGTGAACAAAGACGGCGACTTCTCCATGGATGTGCGCGTGAACCCGTTGATTGCCGAGGTGTGGATAGGGTTTGGGCTGCTGATGGTGGGCGTCGTGGTGGCGACGCTTGGGCGCCGTGGGGCTAAGCGGAAGTCGGATGATTCTACCAGTGAGACCGCGAGCGGGGTCGGCAACGTCCAGTCGCTCAAACAGTCCTCGCAGAGCTGCGGAACTCGCTTGGTGGACGCCGCCGACCCCGCTCGCTCCGAGGGAGCTTCGGAGGATGGCGCCTGCGAAGACGGCGGTAAAAATTTGACAGACGAGAAGAAGGCGTAGTTGTTGTGGTTGCGGCCATTGAGACTCATAAGCTTTCGAAGGTGTTCGGGAACCGCCGGGCGGTTGACAACGTGTCGATTGAGGTTCCGCAGGGGGCGTTTCTGTCCATCTTTGGGCCGAATGGGGCGGGGAAGACGACGCTTCTGCGCGTGCTGTCAACGCTTTCGCGGGCGACTTCGGGCAAGGCCACGCTTATGGGGGTTGATCTGAAGGAGGATCCCGACAAGGCACGCGACCATATTAGCCTCATTTCGCACAACTCGATGCTGTATCCCGACCTCACGGCGGAGCAGAACCTGATGATTTACGCGCGCCTCTACGGAGTGGAGAACCCCGAGGCGCGCGTTATGGAGCTGCTGGAGGCGGTGGAGTTGAAGCACCGCCGGCTTGATGTGGTGCGCACGTTCTCGCGCGGCATGACGCAGCGTCTTTCCATCGCTCGGGCGCTCATTCATGACCCCGACGTGGTGTTTTTGGATGAGCCGTACTCGGGTCTTGACCCGCATGCGGTGGAAATCTTCGACGAACTTATCGAGCAGCAGCGCGAAGGACGCACCTTCGTCATGGTGAGCCACGACTTGCAGAAGGGTTTCGCCATGTGCACGCATGCACTCGTGTTGGCGAAGGGCAAAGTGGTAGCGTTTGACGAGAAGGATGCGTTTGACTTCGACGAGTTTGCGGCCTTGTATCGCACGACGGTTGGCATGGGGGTGGCGTAAATGGCAGTCGCGCTGAAAAAGCCCTCGACGTTCCAGCAGTACAAGACGCTGCTGCGCAAAGACCTCGAGCAGGAATTCCGCACGAAGGAAATGCTCACATCCATGGGCATCTACGCGCTGCTCGTGCTCATTGTGTACGGCGCGGCGCTGGCGCAAACCTCGCAGACCACCGACATCTTGCAGATGAGTGGCGGCCTTCTGTGGGCGCTCATCGTGTTTACGTCGCTGCTTGGCCTGAACCGTTCGTTTGCGCACGAGAAGGAGCAGGGCTGCCTTGAGGGCATTCTCTTGGTGCCGATGGATCGCTCGGTGGTGTTCCTGGCGAAGTCTACTTCCAACCTCCTGTTTCTGCTGGTGGTGGAAGTGATTTCAGTGCCGCTGTTCTATTTCTTCTTCCTGACTACCACTACGCCGTCCGAAAGTTTTTGGCTGCTGATTATCCCACTTTTGGTGGGTACCATCGGTGTGGCGGGCATCGGCACGCTGCTGTCCACCATCACGGTGAACACGCGCGGCAAGGACGTGATGCTGGCGGTGCTGTTCATTCCGCTGATTTTCCCGCTGCTGTACGCGTGCGTGTCGGCGACGACCGCCGCCATCGTGGGCGCGGAGGGCTACGCGGATGTGATGCTGACGTCGCTCGCACTCGGTGCCGGCTACGATGTCATCATGATCCTCGCTAGCTGGGTACTGTACGATTTTGTGATAAGCGCTTAAAGAGAGAAGGGGCTATATGAGCGAGAAGGAGAAAAAGGCGCTTAAGCTGCCGGAAGCGGGGCAGTGGCCCGACCGGATTGCGCCGGTGGTGCTCGTGGTGGGCATCGTGCTATCGACTATTGGCTTTTTGCTGGCGTTTCTCTGGGCCTCGCCCGTGAACGGCGCGGCGGTGAGCGGTGTCGAAATGATCGGCGGCCAGATGGTCACTCATGTGCTGCTTCTGTCGCAGAAAATATTCTACTTCCACATGCCGGTGGCCATCACGTCGTTTGTGGCGCTGGCGTTCGCGGGCTACTACGCGGTGCGCTTCCTTATGACGAAGAACCGCCGTTTCGACACATGCTCGAAGATTGCCATGGAAATTGCGCTTTTGTTCGTGGCGTGCACCATGATCACGGGCGACCTGTGGACGCGCTTCGAGTGGGGCGTGTGGTGGACGTGGGATCCGCGCCTGACCACCTATCTTATTCTGATGCTTATCATCATCGCGTACTTCATCCTGCGCAACGCCATCGACGAGCCCGAACGCCGCGCCACCTACGGAGCCGTACTTGCCATTATCGCGCTCATCGACGTACCCATCTGTTTTATGGTGACGCGCCTCATCCCCTCAAGCATCCACCCGGTGGTGGTGCGCGAGGGCGGCATGTCAAGCGACATGGGCATCACGCTTATGTTCTGCCTGCTGGGCATCATGATGGTGGGCTTTGCGCTGTATCGCCTGCGCTTCCGTCAGGTGCGCCTGACCGAGCGCGTCGAGGCGCTGAAGGAGCAGTTGGAAGATTAAGGGTTTGACCGCCGATGTGCGGTTGAGCATGCGAAAGGTTGGTTGATTAGTATGAATCCCATTCTCACCGAGATTTACAGCACGGTTGCTCCGTCGATGCCGTTCATCATTGGCGCGTATGCGCTCATGTGGGTGGCGCTGCTGGTGTACGTGCTCATTATCATGCTTGGCTACAAGAAGGCCGAGGCGCAGATGGCCGTGCTGGAAGAGGCCATCGCGGAGCAGAAGAATACGACGCTGTAGGCGCCACTGCTACGCTTACGTGCAGGTTCGCCGTAGGGTCGCCTGCCACCTGTTCGCTCGTGCTACAATAGCGCGAGCGATTCGTTGAGGACGCCGCCCGATCGCGGCGTCCTCGCTTTTGTCCCTGTACCTTGCGAGAAAGGCACCCGTCCATGAAGGCTCTTATTCCTGCCGCCGGTCTCGGCACGCGTTTTCTGCCCGCCACGAAAGCGCAGCCGAAGGAAATGCTGCTTGTGGTTGATCGTCCGGCCATCCAGTACGTGGTGGAGGAGGGTTTGGCGTCGGCGGCCGACGAGGTGGTTATCATCAACAGCCGTGAGAAGAAGGCCATCGAGGACCACTTCTCGCCGAACCCGGAGCTGGTGGCCACGCTGCGCGCTCGCGGCAAGGATAAGTACGCCGACCTGGTGGAACAGGTGGGGAACTACAACGTGAGCTATGTGTACCAGGACGAGGCACTGGGCCTGGGCCACGCCGTGCACTGCGCTGCTGTGAAGACGGCTGGCGAGCCCTTCTACGTGCTGCTGGGTGACGTGCTGGTGCCCGACAATCAGATGTTGCCTCGCATGCAGGAGGTATCCGACGCGCACGGCGGCGCGAGTGTGATTGCTGTCATGCCGGTGCCGGACGATCAGGTGAGCCGCTTCGGCGTCATCGCCGGTGCGGCTGTGGCCGACGATGTGTGGAAGGTGGACGCCTTGGTGGAGAAGCCGGCGCTTGAGGATGCGCCGTCGAACCTGGCTGTGTTTGGCCGCTACCTGCTGTCGCCCCGCGTGATGGAGTTGTTGGCCGACGTGCAGCCCGGCGTGGGTGGCGAGATTCAACTGACCGACGCTTTGGACGCCGTACTCAAAGAAGAAGAGATGTATGCCCTGATCATCGATCCCACCGACGGCTTCGACACCGGTACCGTAGAAAGCTGGCTCGAAACCAACAACATCTTGTTCCGTCGTTCTGCCGAACGACGGAACTAGTCGACGCTGCGAAGGGCTCTGGCACCCAAGCTTCGCGCGATCCCGGCAACTCGCGTACCACAGTACGCTTCGCTGCCGCGATCCCACGAATCTCGGGCGCCAGCGCCCTTCTCGCTGACGTTACGAACGACCCGTTGTTTTTTAATCCACCACGTTCTGTGGTTTCCCTTCCACGAAGGCGCTTACGTTGGCGGCTACTACGGACAGGAGGCGCTCTCTTGCTTCGTGGGTGGCCCAGGCTATGTGGGGGGTGACTACGATGTTCTCGCCCTTTGCTTGGAGGAGGGGGTTGTCGGGGCTCATGGGTTCTTCGGATACTACGTCGGCGGCGAAACCGGCCAGTTTGCCAGAGTGGAGGGCGTTCACGACGGCCTGCTCGTCGACCAGAGTGCCGCGCGCGGTGTTGATGAGCATGGCGCCATCTTTCATGCGAGCGAGGGTTTCGGCGTTCATCATGTTGTTTGTCTCGGGCGTGGCTGGTACGTGTAGCGATACGAAGTCGGCCATGGTCAGAAGCTCGTCGAGCGGTACCTGGCGGATGCCGTCGCCTTCGGCCTCGGGCTTGGGGCGGTGGTTCGCGAACACTACCGGCATGCCGAAGGCGCGCGCGATGCGGGCGACTGCCTGGCCGATGCTGCCCATACCCACGATGCCGAGTGTCTTGCCCTGAAGCTCAATCAGCGGAGTTTTCCAGAACGAGAAATCCTTTGCGCGCGTCCAGTCGCCGTCCATGACCAGTTCGGAGTGTTCGCCTACATGTAGACACAGCTCCAACAGAAGAGCGAAGGTCATCTGAGCCACATCGGGCGTGGAGTAGGCCGGCACGTTTGACACCACCACGCCGCGCTCGCGCGCTGCGTCCAGGTCAACCACGTTGAAGCCGGTGGAGGTGAGAGCGATCATCTTGAGGTTCGGTGCCCACGAAAGCGCCTCGGCATCCCAGCGTACCTTGCTCGATACCGCCACCTCAGCTTCGGCCACGCGCTCCGCCAACTCGTCGCGCGACGTGCGGTCATAGACTGTCACCTGGCCAAACTGCGAAAGCGCATCCCAGCTCAGATCGCCCGGATTGTTTACACACCCCTCAAGGATAACAATGTTCATAGCGCGCTCCTTCCGAGAGCCAAATGGTTTTTTCGCGATTGTATCAGCCCCCACGCGCGCCTCCACCCCCGCTCGCCCACCGCCACAACAAGGTAACCAGGAGGAAGCATGGCCCCACAGGTTGAAAACATTACCTCCCAGGTTGGTGAATCCATCCCACTCCCAGGTTGGCGTAGTAAGTCAGCGAGAAGCTGTGTGGTGCACCAGATTGCCGCGCCGCGCGGCTGAGCGTACTTTGGTACGCGAAGGCAAGCGCACAAGCGGCAAGATGGGGTACCACACAGCTTCGCAGCGTCGAGGAGTTCCGGCGGCCGGCAGGCCGCCGGAACAAAAAAAGATCGGCCCGGGGAGAGGGGAGCTCCGCCGGGCCACAAGGAGGGGATGATGCGGTGTTCTTTGACACCGCTCTGCTTTTAAGGGGTTAAAGCAGAGGCAAACTGAAAAGGAGGGGAGCCTTTCGTTTGCTGACGTTAGTATAAAAGTTGGCCTTGAAAAACATATGAGCGCGACGTGCATGTTTTGTGAATCAGGGGCCTCGAAAGTAACAATTAGGTAAAACCGTCCGCGAAACAACCCGTCCGCTCTGCCACAGCCGTTTTCTACGCCTTCGCGTTTGCCACCTCTTCGCAGTCAACCTCACAGGCCACGCCGGCCGCAACGGGTACGAAATCTTCAGTTGGCGCAGCCACATCGCCAGATCCGCTGCGCAAGAACGCCCGCACCGCCCGCAGTGCTGCCAGGTGCTCGGGCGCAAGCGCCCCGGAAGAACGGTCGGCCTTCAATCCCGCAGCCAACATGCCCGCAAACCGCGCACACACCACAGCAACAATGACCGTGGCCATCACCAGCTGCAAGCCGGCAAGCTGCTGGACCGCTGCCGCCAGCTCCCCGTACCCTGCTGCTGCCAGTGCTGAAGCCAGCAAGCGCGTAGCCAGCACGCCCACGGCCATGGGAAACGTCATGCCCGCATAGCCGGGGTGGAACGCTACGCTGAAAAACTTCGGCAACTTCCACACTACATATATAAGTGACACGGCCTCGCACGCAAAGAGCGCCGCCAGCACCACCAGGTTCGGCTCCGGAAACACGTTCACGTACGACACCAGACACATGCTGCACGGTCCCAGCATAATGGCTTGAGAGTGCATCATGGCCTCGGCTACCTCGCAACGCTTCATGCGCCACAGCATAAACGGCGTCACCACCACATAAATGGCGATGCCCCACACCACAATGCCCACGGCCAGCGGCTCCGGCATAAACACCATGCCTGCCACCGTGGTCACCATCACGCCGTTAGTGGTGACGTACCAGCTGGGCATAAACGTTTTCCACTCGAAGCGGCGCACGAAGAAGCGTACGAAAAACACGGCTACGTGCACGAACAATATGCCCAGCATCAGGAAGAATATGCCTTCGAACAGCCCCCATGCGCCGGGTAGAAGCGGCGCGAAGTACGCGCAGAGTGCCATGATGAGCATAGGGAGGGTGGGGTAGAGGGCAGCCAACATGGGGTTCGCGTACTCCGCCGCCACCACACTGCGCAGATGGAACGCAATCTTCAGTCCATACAGCACCACCACAGCCACCGACACCGCCGCGGCCAGCCACCGCACGAGGGGATAGCCCAGCGCATCGTACACGCCGCTCAGTACAAACAGGCCAAGCGTCGCCGGCACCACCGGCAACGGCAGCTTCGACACCTTATCCTTCAGGTACATGGTGCCCCTCATTTCTCGCGCAAAAAGATACCGCCATCATAAATCCGAGTTACCAGGTATGCAATGGGAAATACCCCGGCGGTTGAAGGATGCTCGCTTATCCCTGGTCGAAACACCCGCTTTCAGGTTGAACACCCTCTCCCTGGTTGGCGTAGTAAGTCAGCGAGAAGCTGTGTGGTGCTCCAGATTGTCGCGCCGCGCGGCCGAGCGTACCTTGGGTACGCGAGGGTAAGCGCACAAGCGGCAAGATGGGGCGCTACACAGCTTCGCAGCGTCGAGAAGTTCCGGTGGTCGGCAGGCCGCCGGAACCAATAAGCTTCGCAGCGTCGAGAAGTTCCGGTGGCCGGCAGGCCAGCGCAACAAACAGATCGGCCCGGGGGAGAGGGGAGCTCCACCGGGCCACAAGGAGGGGATGATGCGATGCTCGGGGCATCGCTACTGCTTTGTAAGGGGTACAAGCAGTGCAAGTTGAAAGGAGGGGAGCCTTTCGCTTGCAGGGCCCATTATAGGGTCCGACGTTGAAAAACGTATGGCGCAAGCGTGTTCGTCTTGTGCAGCGGCCGTGCATGATCGGTGAAATGCACAGCCGCCTGCTTTTTTCTCCGCTCGCGCCGTCAGCGCCTCCGCTCACGGCGGCGTGAGATTTGACAAAAAGGGAAGAAGGGGCTCGGCCGATGGGCCTTCTGTCGAAACGTGCGGGAATTCGGCGGAACCGGGCGCGGCGGCGCGGCGTTTTCGGTATCATGGCTTCGACGAAAGGAACTGTCATGCCTGATATCACGCTGCGCCTTCACAAGGACATGCTTGTGCTGTCCGCCCCGCTCACTGCCGTGCTCGCCCGCCAGGGTGTGGATGTGGGACGTGACCTGGAATATCTCAACCTGGTGGAGCCCGAGGCGGTGGTCGATGCCCTGCGCTTGGAGTCGCTCGCCGGGGCGAAGTGCCTTGTCACCACGACGGAAGGCATTGCGCCGGCTCGGCTGGCGCATCATGGCATGGAAGACCGCGCGTCTGAGGTGGCGCATGCGGCGCTCGATGCAGTGGCTGAACTCAAGCCTCAGCACGTGCTGGCTGAAATCGGCCCCTGCGGGCTGCCGCTCGATGGCTCAAGCGCTGCCTCGCTCAACGAGAATCGCAGTCAGTATGCTCGCGCGGCTCGCGCGTTCGAAGGCGGCACCTTCGACGCCTATTTCCTTGAGGGCTTTACGAGCGCGGTTGACCTGAAGTGTGCGCTTATGGGCGTGCGTCAGATGAGTGACCACCCCGCCTTCGCGTCCATACAGGTGGAACCCGACGGGCTGCTGGCCGACGGCCGCACCACGCTTGAAGAGGCTGTGGCAGTGATGGAAGAGTTTGGCGCATGCGTGGCGGGCTTTACCACCGGTGCACCCGAGGACGAAGCTGTGGCGCTCTGTGAACGCGCCGTGCAGGCGTGCTCGCTGCCTGTGCTGGTGCAGCTGCGGGTGGCTTCACACGCGCCGCGCCAGGGAGATGTCACGCCGGAGAACCCTTACTTCTGCCCGGACACCCTGGTGGGTGCCGCTGTGCGTTTGCGCAGCGCCGGGGCGCAGTTCCTGCGCGCCGTGGGTGATGTGACGCCTGCTTACACGGGTGCTCTTGCAGCGACGGTCGATGGTCTGGACGTGGCCCGGCGCTGCGACGAAGACCGCACGTCGGTGTCGGGCGAGGTTGAGCCCAGTTTAGAAGAGCGCCTGGCTGCTGCTCGCGAGAGCGTTGCCGCGGCTCTTGCCGAGGGGAGGTAGCGCATGGCTGCAGCTAAGGGTTCCAACATTGAGCGCAGCCCCTTCTACGGCGCGCTGCAGGATGTGGTGGATGGTCTGTTCGCGGACCCCACGCAGAAAAGTGTGCGCCGACTGGACGTAATCATTGCGGCCGAGGCGGCTGATTTGCCGGAGGATCTTCTGGAAGTGGTGCGTCTGTTGCCGCCTGGGTCGTACACTCGCCAGCGGCTGTGCGACCAAATTAACTCGTCTATCGGCGGTCACGCCTGGGGCCAAGTCTACGGTACGGTGGAGTAGAGCCGTCTTCGCCCCCGGCTCCCCGCGCGCTTCGCTTGCTGTCCGCCCTCGGTGACTTCCCTGCGCGTTTCGCCCGCTGCCCGCCGCTGGGCCTCGCTCACGCTCCAGCCGCTCACCCTCATACGCCCTCCGTCTCCTGTGGAGATTCGGTGGTTGCCCTGCGTGATTACGAATGGAACTCTTTTTGTAACAATTATCCCCCTTGTTTTCTCGGCATCCTCCCGGTACTATATGTCCACGCTAAAACGTGCTTGCACCACAACATGTTGTGGAAAAAGCACTCATAGGCAGTGGAAACCGTGGGCATAACATTCCCAAACGCACTGCTCATACTGCGAAAACACAGACGACGGAACAACGCACACAACGCAACCGACACGGAGGGATACGACGCATGGTCACCACCATCATCAAACGCGACGGCCGCACGGCGGAATTTAACCAGAGCAAGATTGCCGAGGCGGTGGAGCGCGCCTTCCAGGCATGCGGCGCCATGCAGGATCGCGCGGCGGCCGAGGAAATTGCGCAGAAGGTGGTCGACAAGCTGGAGGCTGGCGCCATCGAAGGCACGCCCACGGTTGAGGGCGTCCAGGATCTCGTTGAGGAAACGCTCATCGAGTCTGGCTTCGTACAGACGGCGAAGTCCTACATCCTCTATCGCGCCGAGCGCAGCCGCGCCCGCGACGTGAACAGCCGCCTCATCCAAACGCTCAAGGACATCACGTTTTCCAAGGCCAGCGACTCGGACATGAAGCGTGAAAACGCCAACATCGATGCCGACACCGCCATGGGCACCATGCTCAAGTACGGCAGCGAATCGGCCAAGCAGTTCTACGAGATGTGCGTCATCGACCCGAAGTTCGCGCGCGCCCATCGCGAGGGCGACATCCACATCCACGACATGGATTTCTACACGCTTACCACCACGTGCTGCCAGATTGAGCTGCGCAAACTCTTCAAGGGCGGGTTCTCCACGGGCCACGGCGTGCTGCGCGAGCCGAACGACATCTCCAGCTACGCGGCGCTTGCCTGCATTGCCATTCAGTCCAACCAGAACGACCAGCACGGCGGGCAGGCCATCTGCGACTTCGATTACGGTCTGGCCGAGGGCGTGCGCAAGACGTATCGCCGCCTGTACAAGAAGCACCTGGCCGAGGCGCTTGACCTCTTGGCCGATGGCGTGGTGGAAGACGCCCGCACCTTCGCGCAGGACACGCTTGCGCGCGTTGAAGAAGAGACAGGTGTGTGGGCCAGCCTTACGATGGACGAAGGCTTTGAGGCCGCCCTGCACGCCGCGCTCGTGGAGGCTGGCGTAAACGAGGCAACGACCACCAAGACGCTCGCCTACGCCGCGAAAAACGCCCAGGCCGACACCGATCGCTCCACATTCCAGTCGATGGAAGCGCTCGTGCACAACCTGAACACCATGCACTCCCGCGCCGGCGCGCAAACGCCGTTCAGCTCGGTGAACTACGGCATGGACACCAGCCCCGAAGGCCGCATGGTGGTGAAGAACATGCTGCTGGCCACCGAAGAAGGCCTGGGCTCCGGCGAAACACCCATCTTCCCCGTGCAGATTTTCCGCGTGAAGGAAGGCGTGAACTACAACCCCGAGGATCCGAACTACGACCTGTTCAAGCTGGCTATGCATTGCTCGGCGAAGCGTCTGTTCCCCAACTTTAGCTTCCTTGATGCGCCGTTCAACATCCAGTACTACAAGGGCACGCCCGAGACGGAAGTGGCCTACATGGGTTGCCGCACGCGCGTCATGGGCAACGTGTTCGACCCCGACCGCGAGATCACGCCTGGTCGCGGCAATCTTTCGTTCACGTCTATCAACCTGCCGCGCCTCGCCATCCGCTCCAAGGGCGACATCGATTTGTTCTTCGACCTGTTGGACGCGAAGCTGGCACTCACGGTGGGCCAGCTGGACGAGCGCTTCGAAATTCAGGCGCGCAAGAAGGTGTACAACGCACCGTTCCTCATGGGGCAGGGCGTGTGGATTGACTCCGAGAAACTGGCGCCGGGCGACGAGCAGCGCGAGGTGCTAAAGCACGGCACGCTGTCGGTGGGCTTCATCGGCCTGGCTGAGGCGCTCGTGGCGCTGACTGGCCAGCATCACGGCCAGTCGAAGGCATCGCAGAATTTGGGCCTGGAAATTATTGGGCATATGCGCAGCTACCTCGACCGCATCTCGGCCGAGCGCGGGCTGAACTACGGCCTCATTGCCACGCCGGCTGAGGGGCTTTCGGGCCGCTTCGTGCGCATGGACCGCGAGCGCTACGGCTCACTGCCGGGCATCACCGACCGCGACTACTACACGAACGGCTTCCACGTGCCGGTGTATTACGACATCAGCGCGTTCGACAAGATTGAGATTGAGGCGCCGTACCATGCGTTGACGAACGCGGGCCACATCTCCTACGTTGAGCTGGACGGCGATCCCACCGACAACCTGGAGGCGTTTGAGGCCGTTATCCGTCACATGAAGGAAGCTGGCATCGGTTATGGCTCGGTGAACCACCCGGTCGATCGCGACCCGGTCTGCGGCTACAACGGCATCATCGGCGACGTGTGCCCCAAGTGCGGCCGCACCGAAGAAGAGCACGGCCAGTCCTTCGAGCGCATCCGCCGCATCACCGGTTACCTCGTAGGAACCCTCGACCGCTTCAACGACGCCAAACGCGCCGAAGAAGCCGACAGAGTAAAACACCAAATGTAGCAGGTTGAAAGTGACCACCCCCACCACCATTCGGCTTTATGGTACGGCTCCGGATTCCATTGTTGATGGGCCAGGGCTGCGCTTTGCCGTGTTTGTGCAGGGGTGTTCGCATGGGTGCCCCGGATGTCATAACCCCGACAGTCAGCCGTGTGGGGGCGGGACGGTGCGCGCCATTGACGACCTCGTGGCTGAGATCGCCGCGAACAAGCTGGCGCAGGGCATCACCATCTCAGGCGGCGAGCCGTTCGAGCAGGCCGCTGCTTGCACTGAACTCGCACGCCAGTGCCGCGTGCTTGGCCTCAACGTGTGGACGTACTCCGGCTACACCTACGAGCAACTGGCCGCCGGCGTGCCCGACCCTGCGGCGCGCGACCTGCTCCAACAAACCGACGTCCTCGTAGACGGCCCCTTCGTGCAGGCGTGCCACTCCTTCGAACTCAAATGGCGCGGCTCCTCCAACCAACGGTTGATCGACGTTCCCGCCACGCAGCGCGCAGGGCACGTGGTTCTATGGGAAACTGAGGACTACCTTCCCCGCAAACCCGCGTCGTGGTGACACGCGCCGTTCGCCATTTCGGCACGCGGCGAGACGACGGCGCACCTGACATGGTAGGATAGCGTTATGGAGCAACTTCTCCAACATATCGACAGCCTCGTGCGCGCCGACTGGATCAACACGGCCCTCTCGGTGGTCATCATTTTGGCGGTCACAGCGGTTGTCGCGCGCCTGGTCACCCGCTTTTTGCGCCACCTTCTCCACTTCAACGAGGAAAAGAATCTGCCCTCCAGCTCCATCTTCGTGAACATCGCGCGCGGCACCGTATGGGTGTTGGGCGTGTGTATCATGCTGTCCACCAGCTTCAACGTGGATGTGAGCGCGGCCATCACGGCGCTGGGCATTGGCGGCATCGCCATTTCGTTGGGCTTCCAGGACACCATATCGAACCTGATAGGCGGCTTGCAGGTGTCGCTCATGCGCATTGTGAAGCCGGGCGACAACATTCAGGTGGGCACCTCCACCGGTGTGGTGAAGGATGTCACGTGGCGACACACCACCATCAAGAATGCGAAGGGCGAGGAAGTAATTATTCCCAACTCAATCATCAATAAGACGGCACTCACGCACCTGCCACCGACGAACCAGGTGAGCGTGGCCTTTGTGGTAACGGCCGACGGCGCGCGCCTCGACGAGGTGGTGCATGCCATCGAGCACGCGGCGCTTGAGGCGGCCAATAGCGTGGCGAAGTTGACGAAGGATCCCACCGCTCTGCTCACGGAAATTGATGGCGACGGCTTCAAGGGTTCCATCTCGTTCAAGGTGGCCGACAGCCGCACCGCTTCGCGCGCGGCCGATGCGGTGGTGCGCGCCGTGGCGCCCCTCACACGCCAAGCCGGTGCCGAGCGAGTGGAAGCGGAAGAACACCCGGCGGCCGACCTGTGGGCCGATGCGCCCCAGGAAGGTGCTGAAGTTGCTGCGAGCGCACAGATGAGCGGCGAGGGCGACGAGGCCTCCACCAGCACACATTCCTCCGCAAACGCCAGCACCGACACGCCTGCTTCCGCGCCCGACGGCACTTCCGCTAACCAAGGAAAGGGACGATGATGGGTTTGGAAACGCGCATCCTCGACGCTGGCCCGCTTCACGCCGACGACGGCTCGCTTGCCGCGCGCGGCTGGGCTACCGAGCCGCTGCTGTCCTACGACCGCAGCCGCATCAAAGCTCCCCGCTGGCGCATCAAGGAGTGGGACTACTACCTGGTGAACGACAATGACTATGCGGTGGCGCTCACGCTGGGCGATTTGGGCTACCTTGGCATGATTTCGGCCTCGGTGATCGACTTCGCGCAGGGGGCGTACAAAACCACGAGCGTCATCACACCGTTTCCGCTCGGCCGTTTCAAGTTGCCTGCTTCATCCGATGATGGCGTGTCTACGTTTGAGAACGCGCGTGTCTCCTTCCGCTTTGAAGTGGCCGGGGGCACGCGCCGCCTGAGCGCGCGGTTCGCGAACTTCGACGGCTCGGACGACCTCGTGTTCGATGCCGTACTGGATGACGAGCCCGTGGATTCCATGGTCATTGCCACGCCGTGGGCCGAAGATAGGCTCGCGTTCTATTACAACCGCAAGATTGTGGCCCTGCGCGCCCGCGGCAGCTTCAAGAAAGGCCTGCTTGTGCATGGGTTTAGCCCCGATACCTCGTTCGGGCTGCTCGATTGGGGTCGCGGTGTATGGACGCGTGATAATACCTGGTACTGGGGCGTGGCGCAAGGCTGGCAGGATGGTCGCGGCGGTTGCGAACCGGGCCGCAACGCGCGCCGCTTTGGTTTGAACCTGGGGTACGGGTTCGGCGACACCTCCGCTGCATCTGAGAACATGGTGTTCGTCGACGGTGCTGCTCACAAGCTCCATCACGTTGACTTTGGTGTGCCCGAAAAGGCTGGTGCCGCGTCTGCGCGCTCGGTTTCCGACCGCTACGACCTCATGGCGCCCTGGCACGTCACCGACGACGAAGGCCGCCTCGACCTCCTGTTCACGCCCGCCATCGACCGCGCCGACTGCATCAACGCCCTTGTGGTGCGCACCGACCAGCACCAGGTCTTCGGCACCTTCAACGGCACCGTCACCCTCGACGACGGCACCCCCTTCCGCATCGCAAACCTCCAAGGCTCCGCCGAAGTAGTCCACAACGTATACTAAGTTTCGTCGTTCTGACGAACGACGAAACGAGCCGACGCTGCGAAGGCCTGAGACATTCGATCTCGCCCCTTTTTCGCTTGCCCTTACGTGCGAAGCACGCGCGGCCGCGAAACGGGACGATCTCGAACACCTCAGGCCTTCTCGCTGGCATACTACGCCAACCTGGGCTTTCGTTGCACCAACCTGCGCAAAGAGAGCGCCTAAAAACCCTCTTCCTCAAAACGGCGTTCCAAATCTTCCTGGTAGATGCTGTAGTGGAGGGCGGTTTCTGCTTTTACGCGGCCGCTTTTTACGAGGTTGAACAGGCTTTGATCCATGGTGCGCATGCTTGAGTTGCCGAGGGCAAGCACGCTTTCTATCCCATGCGTCTTGTTTTCGCGAATGAGCGTCCGGATGGCGCTGTTTGCCACCATAATTTCGAACGCCGGCAGCACTTCGCCATCCACAGTGGGCACCAACTGCTGCGACACCACTGCTTGCAGCGCGATGGACAGCTGAAGGCGAATCTGGCACTGCTGCGCAGCGGGGAAGACGTCGATGATGCGGCTTATCGTGTTGGCTGCGCCGGTGGTGTGCAGCGTGCTGAGCAGCAGCTGCGCCATTTCGGCGGCGGTGACGGCCGTGGCGATGGTCTCGTAGTCGCGCATTTCGCCCAGTAGAATGACGTCGGGGCTTTCGTGGAGCGCCGAGCGCAGCGCCTCGCCGTACGTGGCGATGTCGGTAGGCACCTCGCGCTGCGTAACGATGCAGGTTCCGTGCTTGTGGACGTACTCAACGGGATCCTCCATCGTAATAATGTGACCCATACGCTCGTGGTTCAGGCGGTCAACTATGCAGGCAAGCGTGGTGGACTTACCCGCGCCAGCCGGCCCGGTGACTAGCAACAACCCTTTCTGCAGCCGCGACAGGCGCAGCACTTCCTCGGGAATATGCAGGTCGGAGGGGTCGGGCAGGCCGAAGGGAATCACGCGCACCACCGCGCCATACGAGCCGCGCTGGCGGAAAATGTTCGCGCGGAACCGGCCAACGCCCGCGAGGGCGAACGAGAAGTCGTCGTCGTGGTTGGTGTTGTCCAAGAAGCTTTGAAAACTGCGGCCCGAAACCTCGTAAATGGCCTGCACAAACGTCTCGGTGTCCTTGGGCATAAGCGGTGCGGAGTTCATGCGTATTTGGCGCCCGCTCACCACGTAGGACAGGGGCAGGCCCGCCACAATAAAGAGGTCGGACGCATGTGCGTCCACTATCTCCTGCAGCAGTTCATCAAGTTTCATTGTTTTCGCTCCTCGTGCGGGGTGCAGGCCCGGAATAGTGTGGCGGTTAGCGGCAGTAGTCAACGGTGGTCAGCGGCAGGAGTTTCGTTCGTTGGGGAAGCCATGGACGCATTATACCCTTGCTTTCGTGCGCCTCTGTCTCCGTAATGCCATGATGCCCCTCCCAAACTGATAATGGCGAAGATAACAACGTTGTGGTGTAATCGCCCGCTGATCGCGCGGAATTGTCAACCTGGGTGCTTACGGGGTGGGGTGGTTGTGGCATACTGCCTGCATGCGTATCTCTGTGAGCTCTTACATTCCTGGAACTTCGCCTGTTCATGCGTGCGATGCGCGCGTGAAGGTGCTGCTGTTGCTGGCGTACTCGCTGACGCTGTTTTTCGTGCGCACGTGGACGGGATTGGGGTTGTGCGCGCTGCTGTTTGCGGCGGCGGTGATTGCGTCGGGCATACCGGTGCGGCGGTTTTTCGCGCTGCTGGTGCCGGTGTATGTGATTGCGGCGTTTGCGGTGGTGTTCAACGCGTTTTCGCTCGATGTGGTTGCGGCTGCGGCGGCAGGAGCCCCCGGTGGCTTGGGGGACGTGTCTTCCGGCGTGTTGGCCGACGTGCCGCCCGTGGCGCTTATGGGGTCGTTTGGCCTGGTGCCGGCAGGGTTGGCGCGCGGGTGCTTCTTCGCCGTGCGTATCGTGCTGTTGGTTACGGCCAGCCTCGTGGTTACGTACACCACCACCTCCACCGAGCTTACCAATGCACTCGCGGCGTTTTTGCGTCCGCTGCGACGGCTACACGTGCCGGTGGATGATGTGGCTATGGTGTTCTCGCTGGCGCTGCGCTTTATTCCCGTGACGGCCGAGGAATTCGGTCGCGTACACGACGCCCAGTGGGCGCGCGGTGCCGCGTTTGCGGAAGGGAACCTGTGGGAGCGGCTGCGCGCGTGGCAAACGGTACTCATTCCCCTGTTCGTAGGCCTGTTTCGCCGCGCTGATTCGCTGGCCATAGCCATGGACGCCCGCTGCTACGGGGCGCCCGAGGTGGAACGCACGTCGCTTGCTGCCCAGCGTCTCACGGGAGGAAGCGTCGCGGTCTTGGCGCTTGGACTCGCCACGTGCGTCGCCCTCGCCGCGTGGTTGTAGGGGCGATGGGGAAGGCGAAGCGAGCGCATTCATCCGCAAGCAGCGCAGATGCACCTGCCTGCGAACATCAACGCGCGCCGTCGCACCCTTCAACCTACTTAATAGTGATGTACTTCACGTATTCCGCATTGCGGTTCGGGCCGAACGCGGAACTGAAACCGTAGCCTTTGATTTCGTCGCCGTAATTGTTTGAGATGCTTCGGCCGATGAGAATGGCATATCCCGGCTCTACCGTCGAGCGTCCGATCTCTTCCTCAATGAGGCCGTTGCCAATGCCGTCGTAGCCATTCCTCCCGCAGGCGACAGAGAACAGCAGCTTGTCGTCGGCCTTGTTGCGCACCTCAACCAGTTCGCCGCGGTCTCCGGCAACGGTCGTCTGGTTGCCGAAACCCTCGGTGTACTCGTAGTAGTATGTCCCCTCCCAGGCGGCCGGGATGGCTATGCTGTAATACGGCGTGTCGATGACCTCGGCAACCGCCGGCTGCTCGGGCGCAGCCGCAGCCGCGGCTTCGTCCTGCGCTTTCTGCATCCCGCTTACTGTGCCCTCGTCGAAGCCGGCCTGATACCCCTCGTCGCGTCCCGCGTCAAATCCTTCACGATACCCCTGCTCACGAGCCGCCTGCACGTCAGCCTCACTCACCCCCGAGACCCCCGAGCATCCCGCCAACGTCCAGCAAGCGCCCAGCCCCAATGCCACCACAACTGCTACCGCAAACACGCGCACATATCCATTCTCGCAACGCATCATAGTCACCTCTCCTCCCGGCCACTCTCATTCTCCCATGATACAAGCTTCAGCCAAAACCCTAGCTGAGTCTTTGTCTTTTATCCAACGAGGCCGTTTTGCTAAATCGTACTTTGCTAAGTTACGATTTAGCAAAGTACGATTTAGCAAAACCACCCCAACGCGGAACGCGGCACCTGGGGGGTGCCGCGTTCCGTACGTATGGGGAGGGAGGAATAGTTTTACTTCTCGGCGCCTGCTAGCTTGCGGCCGGTTACGTAGCCGAAGGTCAGGCATGTGCCGCCCAGGTTGTGACCCGGGAAGTGCGTGGAGTACGCGTTGCAGTACATATCGCCTACGGTGGAGCCGAGGCAGTACAGGCCCTCGATAACTTCGTTGTCCTCGTTCATGACCTGCATGTCCTCGTTGCAGCGAATGCCACCCACCGTGGTGAGGAACCACGGCGTGCACTCAATGCCGTAGAACGGGCCTTTCTTAATGGGCAGCAGCAGTTCCTTGCGCTTGCCGAACTCTTCGTCGACACCCTTCTCGCAGTAGCCGTTGTACGCTTCGATGGTCTTAAGCGCCTCGTCTTTCGGCAGCCCCAGCTTCTCCACCAGTTCTTCCACCGTGTCGGCCTTGATCATCTTCACGGGAATGTCGCCAGAGCCGTTCATGTTGATGGTGCCAGGGCCATCAACGACGGTCTGCCAGTACGCGCGCACGTCATCGGGCGTGTCGAACACCTTCGGGCCATCCACGTAGCGATGGTTCTGCCAGCCCGGCTCGTTCGCGTAGTCATCGTCCCAGATGGCGTACGCGTGATGCCCCTTCTCGTGCATGAGCGCCAGGCCGCCATGCGAGATGACGTTGTCTTCGTTGTCGTAGCGGCGTCCGTCCTCGTTCACCATGAGGCCCTGGAACGCGCGCACTTGACGCGTGATGGAGCGCCACTGGAAGCAGAAAATCATGGGCGTGGGTGTTTCGTTCTTGTCCACTGCCGCGCCGGCCCAGTACGCCATCTTGTGGCCCGAACCGTTCCAGATGCCGCCAAACTCGGTCTGATGTGCCGCCCACGGAATGTACTTCTCCAGCATGTCCTTGTCCTGGCCGAAGTCGCCCGTGGCAATGACCACGCCATTTTTGCCGTTGAAGCGCACGTAGCCGTCGCCGGATTTCGCCACGACGCCAATCACTTTGTCGCCCTCTTTCACCAGCTGCTGCGCGTCCGTCTGATAGCGGATGTCCACACCAGCCTTTTCGCAGTACAGCGCCATGTTTGCGCACACGTCCTGCTGCGGGTTGTCGTCGGGGCCCTTGCCGTTCGGGCCATCAAGGAACTCGTGCGTGCCGGGGAATTCGCCGTTGATATTCTCCGGGTCCTCGTACCAGTGCTCCATGACGGGCGTGAGGTCGTCGCCGCCCACGGAGCTGGCCGTGGTCATGCGGTCGATGAGCCAGTCCATGGCCTCACCCGAGCGGTTAAAGTGCATCATCCACTTGCGACCGTCCACGCGGTAGGAGTGGTATCCCATCATGCGCTTGTAGCGCTGGGCGATTTCTTCCACGGAGCACTCGTAGCCCTTTTCCTTCGTCAGCTTCGAGTTCATGGCGTAGATGGAGCCGCCGCGACCTACTACGTGGTCCATGCGTTCCAGCATGACCACGTTCGCGCCGTTTTCGGCCGCCGAAAGCGCGCAGCACAGGCCGGAGAATCCGGCACCGATGACCACGACGTCAGCATCCACGGTTTCCTTGATGTCGCTCTCAGGAATAGGATCGGGTGCTGTTTCGAAGTCGTACGTGCCGCCTGTTTTCTTGTTGTCCGAGGTCGACGCGCCGGCCGTACCTTCTTTTGGCTGCGCCGCGCATCCGGCCAGCGCGCCCATGCCGGTGACGGCGGCCGCACCCACGGCTCCGGTGGCGAACGCTCCCTTAAGGAAGCTACGACGATCCATACTCAGTTTCTCGTTTTCCATTGAAAACCCCTTCCCTCCTTCGCGACGGCGGTGCCTGTCGCGGCCCAGCGCCCTCCGCGCCGTGCGTTGCCTGCACCCTAGCACGCGCGGCGGGTGGGCCTCTTCGCCCATCCCAGGGAAAATGCCGATTCGCCTGTTTTCACCCCGGGGGGTGAGGCGAGACACGGTATCCTGAGAGAAGGGAAGGGGAGGGCCCATGAAGGAAAGTCACGTTCGTCATCTGTTCAATGAGCCGGGCGATCGCGTGCGTGTGCGCGTCGGTCTTGGTCATGCTGTCGCGGGGCAGCCGCGCATTGCGTTTGCGATGGCCTGTTATCTGGTGTGGATGATAGCCTGCTGTACGGGGCCAGCTGTTGCGCTGAGTGCCGAAGGTGCTGGCGGTGAGACAGGGTTGGCGCTGCTCATGCCCGCTTGGATGGGCCCGCTTGCGTGTATGGCCGCCGCGAGTGTGGTTATTGCCGTGTGGTTCAAAAAGACACGGAAGGTGCCGAGCACGCCGTCGTGGATGGTGGCACTTGCCTCGCTCATGACGCTGGCGGCGGCGCTTCATTTGGTGTGGGCGCTGGATACGGGTTTACCCGTCGCGGCACGTTGGGCGCTCTATGCGCTGTCGAGTGTGGTCATGGGTGCGGGCTGTGCGTTGTTCCGGGTGGAAATTGACCGCGTGTTCGGCTGGATTGGTACGCAGCAAACGCTCTCGCAGGGCATGGCAGCCACGCTAATAGCGGCGGCAGCGTTGGCGGTTTTGACGCTGGTAGGCGATGCTGCGGGGGCGAGCGAAACGCCGCTTTTGGTGGTGGCGCTCGTGCTGCCGTTTGCGAGTATGGCGCTGCTGCGCGCGGTGGTGAGCGGGTTTCCGCGGGTGCGCTACTTTGGGCACGGGCTTGATGTACCGCTGCCGTTTCCGGCGAAGTTTGTTGCTACGTCGTTTGTGCAGGGCGCGGCGGCGGGCGTGCTGTTCGCCGGTGTGTTTGCGCTGGGAATTGCGGGAGGTACGGGAGCCGTGGAAGGTGCGGCCGGCGTGGCTGGCATGGTTGGCGTCGGTGCTGCAGTGCCGGCTTCTGCCGAAGTCTTGCTGCGCGCGGTGGGGCAAATGGTGGCCGTGGGGCTGCTGTTCGCTACGCTGGTGTTTTTGCGGCTGGACTTCAACCGGCTGGTGTATAAGGTGGCGTTTCCGTTCGTGGCTGCTGGATTTGTGCTTCTGGCGTTGCTACCAGACACCACGGCGGTGGGCGGCGCAGTGCTTGCGGCGGCGTTTTGCTTCCTCGACCTGGTGCTCTGGAGCCTTGGTGCCTGCCTCATGAAGAACATGGGTCTGCCAGCCACGTGGATTGCCAGTTGTCCGGGGGCAGCGCTCTTCTGTGGGGCGGTGGCAGGCAGCGGCGTGACCCTGGCCTTCTTGAGCGGTGTTGCGTCCTCCGATGCCGCACTGCTTGCAAGCCTCGTGGCATGCTTTGTGCTGGCAGCGGCGCTGCTGCTTTCAAGCGGTAGCAACCTGAAATACGGCTGGGGAACCGTGCGCCCGGGCGAAAGCAGCCTTGCGACGGGCGATCTAGCTGGCATCGTGAAGTTCGTCGCCACCGAACGCGGCATCACCCAACGCGAAAGCGAAGTCATGCTGCTTCTGGCGCAAGGTAAGTCGCGCCGCGCCGTGTGTGAAGAGCTGTCCGTGTCGCCCGACACGGTTAAAACACACGTCCGCAGCATCTATCGCAAGCTGGCCGTTCACTCCCAACAAGAACTCGCCGACCTGTTGGCGCGCGAACGTGAAGACCTCGCCGCGGACGCTTCCGAACGTCCCCTCGAAGAGTAACCGCCTCGCGCCTGCACGCAGCGCCCTTTTGGCTGTCGCAGTCGGTAACCGTTTGTCGGCGGGGTTGTGGGAAACGGCCGTAGAATCTGGTGGCGAGGCTCTGGCGTGCTATGATTGCCGAAGTCAAGGCTTCGACGGGCAACGGCGAAGCGGGATGAAACTTTGAGGAGGCATTCATGAGCGTCATCATCGATGTGTTCGGGCGCGAGATTTTGGATTCGCGCGGCAACCCTACCGTTGAGGTGGAGGTTGTGCTGGAGGACGGGGCGTTCGGTCGCGCCGCCGTGCCGTCGGGCGCTTCGACCGGCGCGTTTGAGGCCGTGGAGCTGCGCGACTGCGACAAAGATCGCTACCTCGGCAAGGGTACGCTCGACGCCGTGGCGCACGTGAACGAGGAAATCGCCGACGCTCTGGTGGGCCTTGAGGCCGACGACCAGCGCACCATTGACGACATTATGCTAGAGTTGGACGGCACCGACAACAAGGGTGCCCTCGGCGCGAATGCCATCCTGGGCGTGTCGCTGGCCTGCGCAAAGGCCGCGGCCGAGTCCTCCGAGCTACCGCTCTATAAATATGTAGGCGGCGCGAACGCGCACCTGCTGCCCACGCCCATGATGAACATCCTGAACGGTGGCGTGCACGCCGACAACAACGTGGACTTCCAGGAGTTCATGATCATGCCGGTGGGTGCCAACTCGTTCGCTGAGGCGCTGCGCTGGTGCGCCGAGATCTACCACACGCTGAAGAAGGTGCTGCACGACGCCGGCCTCGGCGGCGGTGTGGGCGACGAGGGCGGCTTCGCCCCCAACTTCAAGACGAATGAAGAGCCGCTTGAGTACATTGTAAAGGCCTGCGAAGCGGCTGGTTACGCCCCGGGTACGGACATCATGTTCGCCATGGACCCGGCCTCGACCGAGTTCTATGACGTGAACAAGCAGAAGTACGTGCTGGCGGGCGAAGGCCGCGAGCTCACAAGCGAGGAAATGGTGGACTACTGGGAGGCCCTGGTCAACAAGTACCCCATCATCTCTATTGAAGACGGCATGGCCGAGGAAGACTGGGACGGCTGGAAGGCCCTCACCGACCGCATCGGCGACCGTGTGCAGCTGGTGGGCGATGACCTGTTCGTCACAAACTCGAAGCGCCTGGCCAAGGGTATCGAAATGGGCTGCGCAAACGCCATCCTCATCAAGGTGAACCAGATCGGTAGCCTCACCGAAACGCTTGAGGCCATTGAGATGGCGAAGCAGGCTGGCTATGCCTGCGTCATGAGCCACCGCTCCGGCGAGACCGAGGACACCACCATCGCCGACTTGGCCGTGGCCTGCAACACTGGCCAGATTAAGACCGGCGCGCCTTGCCGAAGCGATCGCGTGGCGAAATACAACCAGCTGCTGCGTATCGAGGAGGAGCTGGACACCGCCGCCGTGTATGCCGGCATGAATGCGTTTTACAACATCAGCCGCTAGACGCTGAATTTGCTGTGAACGGGCTGGGCTGACCTGGGGGAAGGGCGGCCTGGCCCGCTTTGCGTTGGTGGTGAGAGAGAGGGTTTTGCACATGCTGACAGCATGCGAAGTAGTTGAGGGAAGTGACGACGCGTGCGACGTGGAGCGCCTGCTGACGGCCGCGTTTCCCGCGTACGAGTTGGTGCCGTACTCGTTTCTGACCGAGCAAGCACGTCGCGACGAGGTGTCGCTGCTGGCATACCACGACGAGGGCCAGTTCTGCGGTTTCGTGTTCATGATTGAGGGCGCAGACATGGCGTACGTGCTGTACTTGGCCGTGGACGAGCGCGTGCGGTCGAAGGGTTACGGCGCGCGCATCCTCGCGGACGTGAGCAAGCGCTGCGCAGGAAAAACGCTCATGCTGGACATCGAGCCCATAGACGAAGCAGCACCAAACCTTGAACAGCGGAAACGGCGCCGGGAGTTCTACCTGCGCAACGGCTTTGAGCCTACCGGCTACACGGTGTGCTTCGAGGACGACGTGTACGAGGCGCTTTGTAAGGGGCCGGGGTTTGACCCGGAGCGGTTCTGCTCCCTCATTAACGAGTTGCCGGAAGGCGAGGACAAGCGGGTTCTTCCCCTGTCGAGTGTGGTGTCGCCGCTTTCGGGCAAGCCCTTTGTTTCGTGAGGGCGGCACGCGGCAGCGCAGAGGGGCTGATGGCGGGCCTGGCAACACCGTTGAGGGATAACCTAAAAGCCCTGGTTGGAGTATACGAGGCCGCGTCATTTCGCCCCTGACGCGCGAGCACTACCACCTGCCGGAGGGGCGCAACTTCTACTCCTGCGTCGCGCCCACCTCTGGCACGTGCACGTTCATGTCGGGCGCAGGGTGGCACAGGAGGCCTTCTTCCAGCATGGCTGCGCTTACGCGGAGGTATTCGTCGCCCGCGTCGGTGCACATCCGCTGTACTTCCTCGGGTGAAAGCATGCGCTTCAGACGCGCCGGTACGCCCATGATCAGGCAGTTGTCGGGGAATTCCTTACCCTCCGACACCAGCGCGCCGGCTGCAATCACGCATCCCGAGCCAATGCGCGCGCCGTTCATGACGGTGGCGCCCATGCCTACCAGCGTATTGTCACCAATGGTGCAGCCGTGCAGCAGCGCGCGGTGGCCCACGGTCACATGCTGACCCACGGTGACGGGGAAGCCCTCGAACACGTGCACGATGGCGCCTTCCTGGATGTTCGTTTCGTCGCCAATGAAAATGGCCTCGTCGTCCCCGCGTAGGCAGGCGAAATCGAGCACGCATACATCGCGCCCAAGGGTGACGTCGCCCATGATGCTGGCAGTAGGCGAAAGGCGCGCCGTGGGATGCGCTTTTACGCGACGGTAGCGGTTGGGCTGGGGTTCTTGCGGGCATATGGTATCGGTGAGAGACATGCGGAATTCCTTTCCCGTGTGAAAATGTGGCTCCCCATTATAAACAACGCACGCGCCACGCTTGCTCAAAAGCACGGGGCGGGGGCGCTTCACCAGCGGAACTTCATGGGGCGTGGCTGCTCCGTGTTTCCGGGCGTGGGCTCGGGCTGAGTCGCGCGTGGGCTCGTGCTAAAGTCGCCCGCCTGAACTATACTTCTAGCGCTATAATAAACCCCATGCCATAACGCGCACCTCCGGGCCTGTTGTCACTTGAAGGCGCAGGATGGAAGGCGCGCTTTTTCACGGAAGGGGAACCGATGAAAGAAATGATCTCGGTCGAAGAGGCTCGCGACCTGGTGCTGGCGCACGTGGACGTGCTGCCGGTGGAAACGGTGCCGGTGCTGGAGGCCGTGGGCCGCGTGGCCGCCGCCGACCTCACCAGCGATATCGACATCTCGCCGTTCGCGCATTCGGCTATGGATGGCTTTGCGGTGCGCGCGGCTGAACTGGCTGAGGCCAGTGACGAAGCGCCCGTTCAGATGGACGTCATTGCCGAGGTAGCTGCTGGCGATGTGTACGAGGGGCCCATTGAGGCTGGTCAGTGCGTGCGCATCATGACGGGCGCGCCGCTGCCCGACGACGCCGATGCCGTGGTGAAGTACGAAATTGTTGACGTGGTGGATGGCGACGGCAAGCCTGGCAGCCGCGTGGCGTTCCGCGCACCCGCCAAGGAGCGCGCCAACGTGCGCGAGGCGGGCGAGGAAGCCAAGGCGGGCGAGACAGTGGTGGAAAAGGGCGAGGTCATCGGCTCGGCTGGCGTCGGGTTCCTCGCGGGCTGCGGCGTGGTGGAGGTACCCACGCATCGGCGTCCGCGTGTGGCCATTATCTCCATCGGCAGCGAACTGGTTGACCCCACTGAGGTGCCCACGCCCGGCAAGATTCGCAATTCGAACAGCTACGCGCTGGCCGCGTGCGCGCAGGCTGCCGGTGCGGAGCCGGTCATCCTGCCCATCGTGGAGGACACGATGGAGGCTCTTGCGGCCGCCGTCTCGGCCGCCGTGGATGAGTACGACTTCGTGGTAACGAGCGGTGGCGCCTCCAACGGCGACTTCGACTTCATCAAGCCCGTGGTGGATGAACTGGGCGAACTCCTGATGACCACCGTGAACATGCGCCCTGGCAAGGCCCAGACGTTCGGCGTCGTGCGCGGTACGCCCGTGTTTGGCCTGCCCGGCAACCCGGCGGCGGCCTACGTGGGCTTCGAGATGATCATCCGCCCGGCGCTGCGCAAGATGCAGGGATATCATCACTTCGAGCGTCCGCGCGTGAAGGCCAAGCTGTCGCGCGACGTGAAGAAGAATGACCCGCGCCGCATCTTCCTGCGCGGCACGCTGTATCGCGACGAGGACGGCGAGTATGTGGTGGCTCCCGCGAAGAACCAGAGCTCGGGCCTGTTCGGCGTCATCCAGCGCAGCAACTGCATGGCCATCATGCCCGAAGGCCTCGATTCGCGCACAGCCGGCTCGGTAATCGAGTGCGTGCTATTAGATGTGTCCGAGGAAGTAAGTCTATAGGTTCCGTCGGCCTAACGGCCGCCGGAGTGACCCGACGCTGCGAAGGGCTGTGGCACGCCGCCTTCGCGCGATCCCAAGGACTCGCGTACGAAGTACGCTTCGCCCTTGCGATCCCACGAATTCGACGCACCACAGCCCTTCTCGCTGACTTACTAACGCCAACCTGCGGGAAAGGAACGAATATGTCGCATTCCCATGAAGACCAGCCCATTAGCTTCGCTATTATCACGTGCTCCGATACGCGCAGCATGAAGGAAGACACGGCTGGCGCCGCACTGGAGGCGCTCATTGCCGAAAAGGGTTGGACGTGCGTTGACCACGTGGTGGTGAAGGACGAGCGTGCCGATATTGGCGCTGCCATCGTGCACGCCTGCGACGAACTGGACGTGGACATCGTGCTGACGTGCGGCGGAAGCGGTCTGTCCCTGCGCGACGTGACGCCCGAGGCCACGATGGATGTGTGCGAGCGCAACGTGCCCGGCATCGCCGAAGCCATGCGGGCCCACTCGCTGGCCATTACGCCGTTCGCCATGCTGTCGCGCGCCCTGTGCATGCAGCGCGGCCGCCACCTGGTAATCAACCTCCCTGGTAGCGAAAAAGCCGCCCGCGAAAACTGGGACGGCATAGCCGCCGCCCTCCCCCACGCCGCCAAAATGATGGCCGGCGGAGGACACTAGAGTTTCGACAGCTTGTCAATCATCGAAACTTGCCATCCTTTCCTCAAAACCCTACAGTCAAATGTAGTTGGTAGAATTCTATTCTTGTTACGAAGACGGCTACCAGGACGAGGATTGAGGCTGCGCCGGTGAGGGCGAGGGCGGTGCGGGGGCTGGCGAAGCGGCGCAGTGACAGGGCGGCGCAGAGGCAGCCGGCGGTTCCGGTGAGGGTGTGGAAGATGATGGCGGAGCCGTAGTCGGGTACAAGCGCGCTGGCTATCAGTTCGTTGTTCGCTATCCCGCCCAAGCTTTGGTGGTGTAGATACAGCATGACAGTGCCCGCTACCAGGGCTAACGCCGCCACAACGACCAGCGCCGCGCTCAGCCTGCGCGCATCAACGCGCGCCACGCGCAAGAACAGCAGCCCCAGCGTCGGGCCCGCTAAAAGCGCCGACAGCCACAGGTTCACCGGCGTGAACAGCGTATTCCACGTGGGTACGGTGTCCACGGAGTAGGCCAGCGACGTGCACGCAACAAACGCGAGCCCCGCCACGCTGGCCAGCACCAGCCATGGGCGCGCCACTGCGTCGGGGAAGTGCCGCTTGAACGCGCACATCCAGTACGACCCCACCAAAAACAAGAACATCACCGCGGCAAACACCTCGTTTGACAGCGGCGAGCGGCCCACGCCCGAGAACACATGCAGCGCGTTGGCCGGTGTCCCCAGGTGTGTGGCCGAGGCGATGAACCCCACCAGCATCACGGAAAACGGCAGAGCGGTTATGCGATCCAGTCGCACCGCTGCATCGTGGTCGCGCGCGAACAGCCGCGCAAGCGCCACCGCCACAAACGCCAGCGCGCCCGCCGGCGCAAGCGTGGTGAACACGGCAAGCGAGAACTCGTCGAAGCCGCTGGACATCTAAATCTCCTCCCAGTTCGCGATGGAACCCTGGCCGGTCTCGGCCGCAAGCAGCGCGGCGGGGGAGGGGGCTATCAGCAGGTTGGGCCAGGTGGCGTCCTCGGCCGGCAGTGGCAGAATCGAGCGCACGGCATCCGGGTGCCGCTGCGCCAACTCAAGCGGTTCGCCGCAGTCGAGCGCTCGCGTGGGGCAAGCTTCCACACATATCGGAAGCTTGCCTTCGGCCTGTCGTTCGCGGCACCCGTCGCATTTCGAACTGCGCTTGAGGCGCTGGTCAATGAAGGGAGCGTGGTAAGGGCACGCCATCGTGCAGTAGCCGCAACCAATGCATTTGCGCTCGTCAGGCCACACAAGCCCGGCTTCGTCCTTGTGCATGGCGCCAGTAGGGCACACCTTCGTGCACGCGGGGTTTCCGCAGTGGTTGCACGCAAGCGACACATGGTAGGCAAACACGCCCTCGACCTCTTCTACGCCTCCCGCACCATGGGCGGGCCGCCACGTGCCACCTTCGTAATCAATGACGCGCCGGAACGTGGCCTCAACACCGAGGTCATGGTAATCCTTGCACGCCATCTCGCAGGTCTTACATCCCGTACAGCGCGCATTATCGAAGAAGAACCCAAACGCCATGAAATTGCTTTCCTCTTTCGTCGTTCGTGCCATTATACGAAAAAAGAACAGCCGCGCCGGGAGGGACGGCGCGGCTGCTTGAAAAGGGAGGTGCGTGTTGGGCTTTTACGCCGGAATGTCCGTAACTTCCTTCTCGTTCATGATGGCACCCGTGGTGTCGCCTACCTCCTTAGCGGCAGGGCAGGGGTTGATGGCCAGAGACGGCGTGGTCTCGTCTGGCGAGGGCAGAGGCGCAATGCCTGCTACGGTGCCGGCATGCTTCGAGCGCAGCTCTTCGATGTCGCCAAACTCCAGCGCACGCACCGGGCACGACTCTACGCAGATGGGGTTCATGCCCTCGGCCACACGATCGGCGCAACCGTCGCACTTCACGCCCTTCTTCGTGGTTGCATCCAAAATGGGCACGTTGTAGGGGCACGTGGTTACGCACACGCCCACGCCCGTGCATTTCTCCTGGTCAATGCGTACAAGCCCCGTCTTGCCGTCCTTCTCAATGGCACCCGACGGGCACTTCGCCATACAGGCCGGCATGGCGCAATGGTTGCAAGCCAGCGACACATGATAGGCGAAGGTGTCGGACGTGTAGGTGCCGTTGCCGGCGTCGGTCCACGTGCCGCCTTCGTAGTCGTACACCTTGCGGAAGGCGATGGTCGAAGGCAGATCCTTATAATCCTTGCACGCCATCTCGCAGGTCTTGCAGCCCGTGCAGCGTGCGCTATCGAAATAGAAACCGTACTGGGTCATGGTTGCGTTCCTCCTTTACGCTTTCGCTACTTGGACGATGAGCGAGTGTACGCCGTTGCCCTTCGCGAGCGGCGAGGGATGGTAGGGTGTGATGGTGTTGATGCAGCCGCCCTTGTCAATGCGGTCGCCTGACATGTCGGCGTCGTGCCACGCACCTTGCGGAATACCCACAGTACCAGGGATAATACGCGGCGTAACCTTCGCTTCGATGCGCAGTTCGCCCACGGGGCTCTTGACGGACACCTGATCGCCATTGGCGATGCCGCGGCTTTCGGCGTCCAAGGGGTTGATCCACATCTGCTGGCGGCATGCCTGCTTCAGTTCGTCCACTCCACCGTAAGAGGAGTGCGTGCGACTCTTGTAGTGGAAGCCAGAGCAGTACAGCGGGAACTCGTCGGTTGTGCTGCCATAGCCCATATAGCCCGGGTCGAATACGGGGATGGGGGTAACAACGTCGCCTTCGGCCAGCTCCAGTTTCGCAGCCGTCTCGGCCAGACGCTCGGCGTAAATCTCAATCTTGCCGGAAGGCGTTGCCAGGGCGTTTGCCACGGGGTCAGAGATGAAGTCGGCCAGACCAATGACGGGCTCCAGCTCGCGCTTGTAGTGACCCTGAGACTTGATCTCGTCCCAGCTGGGCATGTTGCCATCGGCCTCAGCGGACTTCTTGTAAATCTCTTCGATCCACTGCTCCTGCGTCTTGCCCTCGGTGAAGTCATCCTTCATGCCCAGTTTATCGGCAATACCGGATACGATGTCGTATTCCTTCTGCGCTTCGCCCGGAGCATCCTGTGCGGGGCCGCCCACCAAAACGCCGTTGTAGTACTCGGCGTAGCCGTTGCCGGCCATGTGCATCTGCTCGGCGCGCATGGCGTCGGGCAGCAGGAAGTCGGCGTACTTGGCCGTGTCGGTCATGACGGTGTCGATAACCACGAGGCACTCAAGCTTGTTCTCGTCCTGCAAGATGTCATGAACAAGGTTGATGTCGGAGTGCTGGTTCGTGATGCAGTTGCCGCCGTAGCTCCAGATGAACTTGATGCCGGTGGACAGCTTGTCGGCGCCGCGCACGCCGTCCTTGGCAGCCGTCATCTCTTCACCATGGTCGACCGCATTGAGCCACTGATAACAGTTGATGGCAGTGACCACGGGGTTCTTGCCCTTCGGCATGCTTCCAATGATGCCAGACGGCTCGGCTTCGCGCATGCCCGTGTTCGTGCCCGGCTTGCCAATCATGCCGGTAAGGATGGGCAGCATGCAGATGGCGCGCGACGTGTTCTCGCCGTTGTTGTGGCGCTGCGAGCCCCAGCCCTGCACCACGAAGAGCGCTTTGGAAGCTGCGATGTCGGCGGCCAGCTGGCGAATGCGGTCGGCGGGGATTTGCGTGATGGGGGCGGCCCACTCGGGCGTCTTCTCCACCATGTCATAGCCCGTGCCCATGATGTAGTCCTTGTAGGACTTGTTCTGGCCCTTGGCGGACTCGGGCATGGTGTCGTCGTCATAGCCCACGCAGTACTTGTCGAGGAACTCCTTGTTCACCTGGTTATTCGCAATCAGCTCGTGGGCGATGGCGTTCACGAGCGCAGCGTCGGTACCCGTGCGAATGGGCAGCCACTCGTCGGGATGGCCTGCGCTGGTCTCGTTCAGGCGGTAGTCGATGTTCACAATTTTCGCGCCGGCCTCGCGCACCTTCTCGAAGTCGTACACAATGTTGGCGCCGCCCATGCGCGTGTCGGCCGGGCTGTTGCCGAACATGACCACCAGGTCAGAGTTCTCGGCTTCGGACATAGATGAAGCGAACACACTGTCGTAGGGGTTGCACTCATCGCCGTAGGTGAAGGGCATGCCAGACTGCATCATGTTCGTGGAGTAGTCGGCGTAACTCTTCAGGTAACCACCCATGAGGTTGGCAAGGCGCGGGAACAGGCGGCTCGTGGCTGAAGACACGCCGCTGCCGTAGTTCATGTACACGGCCTCGTTGCCGTACTGGTCGATGACGCTCTTAAGTTTGTCGGCGATGGCTTGGTAGGCCTCATCCCAGCTAATCTGCTCGAACTTGCCTTCGCCACGCTTGCCAACGCGCTTCATGGGGTGCATGAGGCGGTCGGGCGAGTTGATCCAGCGACGGATGGTGCGACCGCGCAGGCAGGCGCGCGCTTGTAGACCTTCCGGGTCGCCCACGTTGTCGGTTTCGGCGTACAGGATCTTGCCGTCCTGCACGTGCCAGCGCAGCACGCAGGAACCGCCGCAGTTGACGACGCACTGACTCCAGACGATCTCGTCGGCAGCCGTTGTGGGTTCATCCTTCTTAGCGCCGCCCTCGCTCTTGGGCGCGCAGCCGTAGAGCGCGCTTCCAGCCGCTCCGGCCAGCGCGAGCCCGGCGAGCGAGCCCTTCACGAACGTGCGGCGCGACAGCGTCGCTGCTTCGTTCAATGCCATAATTCCCTCCTTCTCTTGGTAACTCCTCCGTGGGAAAGCCTACTTTAATAGGCGGTTCGCTTGATCACACTTTGCATGTGATTTAAGCGTATTACCTGTTCAGAAAAGGGTGATGAGGGGCATGTGAGGGTGAAAAGGCGTGCTGCTTCGCTAAACCTTCAACGTGCCCAGCGGCGCTTCATACTATAATGAAACTAAGAGATTATCGAGGACGAGGCGGGAGGGGCCGAAGCCACGTGGCGTCAAGTGCGCTTAAAACGCACGTATCCAGTTGGGGGTATGCGTGCTTTCTTACGGTGAATGCCACGTCTATTTGGGGCGGGGTGTTTCCGTTTTTGCCGATGGAATTTCAGACGGCGGAAGTCACGCTCACCTTTTACTTGGCGCAGGCGCTCGCTTTTGGCGGGGCGTTCGTTGCCAGCATGCTGGGGTCGTATTACTTCCCGCGCGGCGCGCGTCGCATGCTGGTGGCGTTGAGCGCGCTTCTGGTGTTTACGGGTTCGGCGTGCCTCATTGGCGCCATGTATGTGGAAGCGCTCGCGCTGGCGCTGGTGGCCGGAGGTGGCGTGCTGCTGGGAATAGGCTGCGCGGGTATGTTCATGCTGTGGCAGCGCTACTTTGCGTCGCTCTCGCCCACGCAGGGGAACTTCCGACTCATCGTGGGCTCGGCGCTGGCACCACTCATTTACTTCGCGCTGTATCTGGTGCCTATCGCGCTCACGGCGTTTCTGGTGCCGCTGGTGTTTGTGCCGCTGTGCGGGCTGTGCATTGCGCTCTCGGTGCGCGAGATGCGGCTCGATCAACCCATGTTCGAGGACGTGCCGCGCGACCATCCACGCGTGTATCGCCAGGTGGTGGTGGACTACTGGCGCAGCGCGCTTGCGGTGGGTGCGCTGGCGTTTGCCAGCGGCGTCATCCGCGGTGTGGCGCTGTTACATCAAGAACTGGCTGCGGTGGTGAACAGCGCTTCCATGCTGGGCGCGCTGGCCTCGGCGGCGGTGCTTTTGGTGTTGTGGTTCCGCATGAGCTTCCGCTTTGGCATGACCACGGTGTTTCGCGTGGTGTATCCGCTCGTCATCACCGGGTTTCTGCTGCTGCCGTGGCTGGGCGCGGGCTACCTCAACCTGTTCGCGGCCTTCACCTACCTGGTGTTTTCGCTCGTGCAGATGCTCATGATGATGCAGTGCGCGCAAATCTCGCGCGACCGCGGCATCAACCCCGTGTTCATCTACGGGTTCTTCGGCGGCGTGGCCTACCTCATGCAGAGCGCGGGTTTCCTGCTGGGTTGGATGAGCGACTTCGCCTCGCTCGACGGGCTTGAGTCGCTGTTCGCCGTGGCCATGGTGTCCAGCTGGGTGCTGGGGCTGACGCTGCTGGCCTCCACTGGCACGCTGTTCAAGCCGCTGGCGTCGAGGGGAACCCTGGCGGCCGAGCCCATCGAGTTCATGATGCCCGAGCCCAGCGCGGTGAAGACGGGGAAGGCAGCGAAGGCGAAGGAGAAGACGCGCGGGAAGACTTCGCGTGAGGGGGCCGAGCCGCCCAAGAAGCGTCGCAACCGTCCCTCGGCCACCGCCGATGCCGGCGCCATTCGCGACCGCGTGTCGAAGCAGTGCCTGCAACTGCAACACGAGCATGGGCTGTCACTGCGCGAGACCGAAGTGATGGAACTCATCGCGCGCGGCAACAGCATGGCAAGCATCGCCGAGCGCCTGGTCATCAGCGAGAACACTGTGCGCACCCACGCCAAGCACATCTACACGAAGCTGGACATTCACAAGCGCCAAGAGCTTCTAGACATGCTGGCCGACCTGGAGGGGTAGACCCCCGGGAAGTTAAGCGCGAAGCTTCCGGAGAAGTCGCTGCTGTAGGCTGGCGAGCGCGCGGGCCACGTCGCATGCCGCACTCTGTGTGCCCCATACGACGAGGGGTTTTCCATGATATACTAAGGGTTCAGGGGGTTCGAGCGTACCGCAAGGTGCGCAGTAAGGGCGACCCTAAGGAGGAAGATCATGAGCACGATCGCATTCGCACGACGGCGGCACAGCAGGGCGGCGAAGGGACTCCTCCTGGGCATTGCCACCCTCCTTCTTCTCGCACTCACCGGGTGCGCCACCACCGAAACAAACAACATCGACAAAAAGCAAGACTTTCCCAACACGATAACCGTTGGTCCCGTGTCCATGGGGTATCCTGACGAGTTTTCCGTGTTTGGTGAGAATAGAAATGGTCCCTTCCTGCCCGAAGGCATGGATTTGATAACTTCAACGCTTATGAATAAAGACATGACGGTATCTTTCACTGTCTCGCAGGTGACCGATCCGAATGGCGGTGGGCTTGATGCAATACAAGCCAAGTATGAAGAAGCGAGAAATCGGAATCCTGATGATATGGATGAAATGCAGCGCATGATGTTAGAGGCCACCAAAAATGCCGTGCGGTTGGACCCTGAACGCTTCAAGCTGAATGGACATGATGCGCTCGTCTACGGTATAGATCTGAACAATTCTATGATGCGCGAATATTACGTTGAAATTGATGGCCAGGTCGTTGCGGCTGTTCAGCTAGCGCTTCCCAAGGCTGTGTATGATGCCGACCCGGAGTATTACGATGGGATAATCGCAAGCCTTGTGGTGAACACGGATGGCGACATGTCCTTCAATAAGCCAAGCGGCAACAAGGCTCTCACGCCGGAACAAAAGAGCGCGGCGAGCAAGGCTGCCATTGACTATTGTCAAAACAAATACGGCATTGAGGTGAAGTTGGCCAACGATAAGTATATTGTTGACGGCTTCCCTGTCCAAGGAGTTGGTTTTGCCGAAGACGAAAATGGGACAGCGGTTTTCGTTGAATATGATATTGAGCAATTCGCTGTTGATGTGCCGGATGGAATTGCGAAACGCGATAGTCGCCAGGCTTCGCAAATACATGAGGCATTGGTGAAGTATATGTGGCAGGAAACAGGGCTGCCTGAGCCGATGGATCAATACATCATCGAAAAGCCTTTTATGTGGGCGACGTTCTACGATGGAAACAATATTGCTGAAGTATGCGCTGAGGCTGGTACTATCGATGTCATGCTGCTTTATGCGCAGGATCCTGGTGAACCGACTGCAATGCCGCAAGGCTTCTCGCGCATTTTGGCATTAACCATGAAAGATAAAGCGGAATGGGCGACTATGGCAAACCCCTCATCTCTGTGGTATTTAGCCCCAGAGGCCACCCTACCGTACCTTGCGTCCTCCTTGCTCATAACCCCGGGAGCGGACGGTAAGCCCGAACTCAAGAAGCAGGAGTTCAGCGATCAAACAGTGTGCTACTACGGCAGCGATCTCATGAACGAACTGTTCGACACCACCATGAGTGAAGGCGCGGCGCCCGAGAGTCTGGTGGGCAGGAGTTTCATCTGCAAGGCGGATGCTCCCACGTTCGCCGACACTGAGGTCGTGCCACTCTTTTTCTCGTCGGCGCAATGGGGCGAACTGACGAGCGGCTACACCAACGTGGGCTACACCATTGAGAACATCGGCCCCAAGGGCATGAAAACATACGGTTCAAGGGGGGTTCAAACCGATCTGGACGGAGCGAGGACCATGGGCGTGTGGACGTTCGGCGATTACCATGTTGTCTATGCTTCTCCGGGCAGCACGGTTACCTTCTTTGAGACAACCCCGTCGGAGGTATTCTCGCGTGCCTCTTCGGGAAAGTGACGAATATACTCACCTTGCACCTGTTGCCGAGCATCGTTTGAGGGAAGCCGCGTGAGGGCCGCATCCCAGTGCTATACTGGTGCGCGAAAACGAAAGGCGACGGCGAGGACAGGACGGCATGGCAGAAGAGCTTCCCAACGGGTTCACCGGATTCGCGAAACGCAAGCCTGGTTTTGAGCCCGCCAGCGCGACGGTAGGGCACACGCCCGTCGGCGGCTACGGCCCCACGGGCGCGGCAGCGCTGGCGGGCACGCCGGCTCCGTACAGTCGCGGGGCGCAAGGGGCGTTTCAGTACGCGCGCGATCACGCGCGGCCGAACGGGGGTGCGGCGAACTTCGACCCCGACAAGCTGCGCCTGATTCCCGCCACCGACCGGCGCTGGGCCTGGACTGAGATCGACCTCAACGCGTTTCGGCGCAACGTCACCGCTATTAAGCAGCATGTGGGCCACGGCGTGCGCGTCATGGCGGTGGTGAAGGCCGATGCCTATGGCCACGGGGCGGTGCGCTGCGCGAAGACGGCGCTCAATTCCGGCGCAGAGTACCTGGGCGTGGCCACGGTGGAAGAGGCCATTGAGCTGCGCGAAGCGCTGGTGAACGCGCCGGTGCTGGTACTGTCGCAGCCGCCCATTTCGGCCATTCCGCTGCTGCTGGGCTACAAGGTGATGCCGAGCATCTACGAGCCCGATTTCGCCATTCAGTATGCGGAAGCGGCCGACGCGTACGGCATTCGCGCGCCGTATCACCTGGCCGTGAACACCGGCATGAACCGCATTGGCGTGCGCTACGACCAGGTGGTGGAGTTCCTCAACCAGGTAAGCTTCCATCGTGCGCTCGATCTGGTGGGCACGTTTACGCACTTCGCCACAGCCGACGCGGCCGAAACGCTGGACTTCCATATTCAGACGAAGCGCTTCTTGGAGGCGCTGTCGGGCATGCGCGCGGCGGGCGTGGACCCCGGCATCATACACGCGGCAAACTCGGCTGCCACCATTCGCTATCCGGACGTGCACTTTGACATGGTGCGCCCCGGCATTGCGCTCTATGGCCTGCATCCGTGTCAGGAGACGCGCCACCTTATTGAACTGCATCCTGTCATGAGCGTGCACGCGCGCGTGACCGATGCGCGGCTGGTGCCCATGAGCGAGGGCGTGAGCTACGGCATGAATTACCGCAGCCCCGGCAGCGTGAAGATTTGCACCATCCCCGTGGGGTATGCCGACGGCCTGCGCCGCGGGCTTTCGGGGCGCACGGACTTTATCGTGGCTGGTCAGCGGTTCCGTCAGGTGGGCAACATCTGCATGGATCAGTGCATGTTCGAGGTGGACATGCGCATCTACGGCACGCGCCGCCGCATCGACCCGCAAATTGGCGACGAGGTGCTACTGGTGGGTCGCCAGGGCGACTCAGTGGTAACGCTCGACGACATGGCGAACACGCTGGGGACAATTCACTACGAACTGTCCATCGGCTTTTCGCACCGCATGCCGAGGGTGTATGTGTAACCTGATCGGAGAAGAGGTAGAAGGCGCAATCATCTGTCATCCTGAGCGGAGGCGGCGAAGCCGCCGTAGTCGAAGGATCCCGAGCGGCGATAGCAGGAAGCCTTACTGTTGGCACCACACGGGATCCTTCGACTCACTTCGTTCGCTCAGGATGACAAGATGTCTGCCACGCGAGGCTCGTGGGGAAACCCACTTGGTGAGTACCCCCGGCCCTTCGCGTTGCGAGTCGCGAGTAAAAAAGGTAAAAGGAAGGAAAAGTTATGCCTAAGCCGCATATTCCTTTGGAGGAAATTCGGGCGCAGGTGGAGGGGTGTCATAAGTGCCCCCTGGCCGATGGGCGCACGCAGACGGTGTTCGGGGCGGGCAACCCCAAGGCGCGCGTGCTCATTGTGGGCGAGGCGCCCGGCAAGAATGAGGACTTGCAGGGTGTGCCGTTCGTGGGCAAGGCCGGTCAGTACCTCAACGAGTTGCTGGCCATCGCAGGGCTTGAGCGCGACGACGTATTCATCGCGAACGTGTTGAAATGTCGTCCGCCGGGAAACCGCGATCCGCGTCCGGAGGAAATTGAACTCTGCACGCCGTATCTGCGCGAACAGACGCGCACCATCGACCCCGAGTTCATCGTGACGCTGGGCAACTTCTCCACGAAGTTCATCCTGAAAACGGAGATCGGCATCACGCGTTTGCATGGCACGCTGCAACGCGCCGGCAAGTTCAAGGTGTTCCCCATCTTCCACCCCGCCGCCGCCATCTACGATGGCTCAAAGCGCGAGGCCCTCGAAAACGACTTCGCCACCTTGGGTGAACTCCTGCGAGCCAGCGACGCCGCCCAAGCGGCCGCCGCAGACCCCGCCCCGCAAGAGCCGTCCGACCCAACCCCAACCCCCGCCATAGACCAACCAACGCTCCTCTAACCACCATCACGCGTCCCACAAACTAACGCTAATGAAAGTTTTCTTTCGTTAGTGTTAGTTTTTCGCCTCCTAACGAAAAAAATGCGTGTTTTCTTTCGTTAGAACCCCTTTGTGAAAGAAAAACGCTCTTTTCTTTCGTTATTTTCTACAGCCACTTCTTGCGGCGGAAGAGGATGAGTTCCAGGGTCACAATGGCAACGGAGACGGCTATTACTACGTAGTAGGCCCAGGGCCAGTTGAGGCCGGGCATGTGGGTGAAGTTCATACCGAACCAGCTGGTCAGAAGCGTGAGCGGGGCGAACAGGGTGGTGATCACCGTGAAGAATTGCATAGTGTCGTTCTGCTTGATGTCAATCTGCGTCTGGTAGAGTTCGCGCAATTGCAGGCTGTACTCCTTCAGCGTGAGCGAGCGCTTCAGCAGACGCTCGGCTTGGCGTTCGAACACCAGAAACAGACGGCTTTCCTCGTGAGTGAGCAGCTTGTTCTCGTTGTCCGCCAGGCTGCTGGCCATGTCGACCAGCTGCTGGTAATAGGTGTCGATGCGCAGCAGCATGCGGCGATACCACAGCATCTGGCGGCTTGTTCCCTCCAGCCCGCGGTCGATAATACTTTCCTCCACGTCTTCCATGCGGTCTTCAAGGTCGGCGAGAAACGCCAAGTCACCCTTCACCAGCTGCTTCATGAACTCGAAGAGGCAGTGGGCCACGGTGGGCTCCTTCACGAACCCTTGCTTGGCAATAGCGTCAAGCAGACGAATACACGTGTCTTGCTCATCGAGAAACAGCAGGTGAGTTTTGTCCAGGTAGAACGCGAAACACTCCAGGTCGCACAGCACGCAATCCTTGCTCGGTACGGCAAACGACCCAATGAGACAGTCCGGGAACACATCCAGGTACGTGTTCTCCACGGTGGCCAGCGTGCGCACTGCATCCTGCATCTGGCGGTCGGCGAAACTGAGATGTGCGAACTCGGCTGACGTGAGCACCTCCACTACGGGTTCGTCCGGCTTCATCGGTTCGTTGAAGGGTACCGCCGTCAAATGCTCTCGTAACACGTACTTTTTCGCCATTTTTCGCTCCTGCGCCTGCCGCGGACGCCTTCGATTATAGGCAAGCGGCGCATCCGGGGCGTTTTCGTGCCCTTGACCGGCGGGTAACACAATCGAAACATTGGTACCGCGCAAGTGTCGGTATAATGCCACTGACACCTCACGGGAAGCGGCATCGGGCAGAAACGGTGCTGCTTCTTTTATAACGAAGAAGGGCAGGAGCCGTGTATCCCATCGAACGAGTTGAGCCGCTCAACGCGGAGGTCACCCGCATGGTCGTGCGCGCCCCAGAGATTGCGCGCAAGATAAAGCCAGGTCAGTTCATTATGCTGCGCATCGACGAAGCGGGCGAGCGCATCCCCCTCACCATGAACGATTGTGACCCGGAAGCGGGCACCGTCACCATTATCTTCCAAGCGGTGGGTGCTACCACCATGCGCCTGGCGCAGATGAAGGCGGGTGACGTGCTGCTGGACTTCGCGGGGCCGCTGGGCAATCCCACCGAACTTGAGGGCGCGCGCCGGGCGTGCGTCGTGGGCGGCGGCTTGGGAACGGCTATTGCGTATCCGCAGGCCAAGTGGCTGTTTGAGCACGGCTGCGAGGTGGACGTTATCACCGGCTTCCGCAACGTCGACCTGGTTATTCTGGAAGACGAAATAGCCGCACACTCCACGCGCCAGATCATCATGACCGACGACGGCTCCAACGGCAACAAGGGTCTGGTGACGGCCGCGCTGCAGCAGCGCATCGACGAGGGCGCGAACTACGATATAGTGCTTGCGGTGGGCCCCGTCATCATGATGAAGTTTGTGGCGGCCACCACGAAGCCCTACGGCATTAAGACGCTGGTCAGCATGAACCCGCTCATGATTGACGGCACGGGCATGTGTGGCGGCTGTCGCGTGAAGGTGGGCGACGAGTACTTGCACGCGTGCGTGGACGGGCCGGACTTCGACGGCCATCTGGTGGACTACGACGACGCTATGCGTCGCGGCGTGATGTACCGCTCGTTCGAGACGGCAGCGCGCGAAGCGACAGAGGGCCGGCTGGCCTCGGAGGCGCGCGACTGCGATGCGGCCGCGCACGCCACCGACGAGCGGAAGGGGGCCTAGCAATGGCACGTATGAGCTACGAGGCGAACAAGCAAAAGACGATGGTGCCCATGCCCGAGCTGGATCCGGTCGAGCGCTCGAAGACGTTTGACGAGGTGGCGCTGGGGTATTCCGAGGAAGAGGCCGTTGCCGAGGCGCGCCGCTGCATTCAGTGCCCGAACACGCCGTGCGTGAGCGGCTGCCCGGTGGGCGTGCCTATTCCGCGCTTCATCGAGCAGGTGGCGCAAGGCAACTTCGCGCGCGCCTACGCCATCGTGAAGGGCGCAAACGCACTGCCCGCGGTGTGCGGGCGCGTGTGTCCGCAGGAAACGCAGTGCGAAGGCGTGTGCACGCGCGGCAAGAACGGCGAGCCGGTGGGCATCGGCCGCTTGGAGCGCTTCGTGTCCGACTGGGCGTTCACGCATCCGGCCGAGGCGGCGAAGGCCATGGACGAGTTGCGCGAGGAATGCGCCGCGGGCGACGAGGTTGCCTGCAGCATTTGGCGCAACGCGGAAGGCGCGGTGTCGAAGGATCTCATCGGCAAGCGCGTTGCCGTGGTGGGTTCGGGCCCCGCGTCGCTTACCTGCGCGGGTGAACTGGCAAAACGCGGTTGTGAGGTCACAGTGTTCGAGGCGCTGCACAAGGCGGGTGGCGTGCTGACCTACGGCATCCCCGAGTTCCGCTTGCCGAAGCACATCGTTGAGCGTGAGGCGTCGAAGCTGGGCGACAGTGGCGTGTCCTTCGAGATGAATGCCCTGGTGGGCAAGCTGTACGACATCGACGAGCTCATGGGTGAACGCGGTTTCGACGCGGTGTTTGTGGGCACGGGCGCTGGTCTGCCGGGCTATCTGGGTATCGAAGGCGAGGGTCTCAACGGTTCCATGGTGGCTAGCGAGCTTCTGACCCGCGTGAACCTGATGAAGGCCTATCGCTTCCCCGAATACGAAACGCCCGTGTATGCCGGCAAGAAGTGCGTGGTGGTGGGTGGTGGCAACGTGGCCATGGACGCGGCCCGCACGGCGCGCCGCCTGGGTGCCGAGGTCACGGTGGTGTACCGCCGCGGCCGCGAGGAAATGCCGGCTCGCGCGGAAGAGATTCACCATGCGGAACAGGAGGGCATCGACTTCCAGCTGCTCACGAACCCGACGCGCATCTTGGGCGATGACAAGGGTTGGGTTACCGGTGTGGAATGCGTACGCATGGAGTTGGGCGAGCCCGACGCGAGTGGCCGTCGTCGACCGCAGCCGGTCGAGGGCAGCGCGTTCGTCATCGACTGTGACATGCTGGTTATGGCCGTGGGCTCAAAGACGAACCCCCTCATCGCGCAGACCACACCCGGCCTGGAAGTGACGTCGCGCAACCTCATTGTGGCTGATGAGGGCACCTGCGCCACCTCAAAGCCCGGCGTATTCGCTGGTGGCGACACCGTGATCGGCGCCGCCACCGTCATCCTCGCCATGGGTGCCGGCAAACGAGCCGCCACCGGCATCGCCGAGTATTTGACGAAGGAATAAGGTCAAAGCTCGTAAGCACATGAAAAGGTTTGGGGGTGCCATGGCGTTTGATGCGGTGGGGTATATCAATGAGCCGCGGTGGTTGGCGTCTCGGTTGGGGCTTGAGCGGATTCGGGAGTTGCTTGAGCGGTTGGGGCGGCCGCAGGATCGGCTGAAGTTCGTGCATGTGGCGGGTACGAACGGTAAGGGCTCTACCTGCGCATTTCTGGCGTCGGTGTTGCAGGCGGCAGGGCATCGCACGGGGCTGTTCACCAGCCCCTACCTTATTACGTTCGAAGAACGCATTCGTGTGAACGGTGAGAACATCACGCTGGATGAGCTGACCGAGGTCACGCTTGCGGTGCGTGAGCAGGCCGAAGCCATGGCCGACCATCCCACGGAGTTCGAGCTGATGACTGCCGTTGCGCTTGAGCACTTCGCGCGGAGCGGCTGCGACATTGTGGTGCTGGAAGTGGGCCTTGGCGGTCGGCTTGATTCCACGAATGTGATCGAAGCGCCCGAGGTGTCCGTTATCGCGCGCATCGGGCTTGATCACACGAAGCTTTTGGGCACGACGCTTGCTGCCATTGCGGGCGAGAAGGCGGGCATTGTGAAGCCCGACGCGCCCGTGGTGTCGTGGCCGCAGGAGCCCGAAGCGCTCGCAGTTATCGAACAAGCTGCCGCAGCCTGCGGCAGCACGCTCACCATGCCCGACCCGGCGCAACTGATTGTGGAGCCCGTCGACTGGAACGCACCCGGCGGCCCCTCGCGCCCATTCAACTACAAGGGCCGCCACCTGCGCACGCGCCTTCTTGGCAGCTACCAGCCAGCGAACGCCGCGCTCGCGCTCGAAGCTGTGGAGGCGCTGCGCACACGCGGCTGGAACATCAGCGACGAAGCGATAACCACGGGCATTGCGAACACCGCGTGGCCTGGCCGGTTCGAAGTGGTGGACGCAGGGGAGGGCCGTCCGACCATCGTGGTGGATGGCGGGCACAACCCGCAGGGTGCTCGCGCGCTCGTCGATTCGCTCGAAGACGTATTCCCTGGCCAGAAGCCCGTGTTTATCATCGGCGTGCTGGAGGATAAGGATTATCCCACCATGCTCGAAACCATCTTGCCGCACGGCAGTGATTTCGTGTGCACAACGCCCGACAACCCGCGCGCCCTAACCGCCGACAAGTTGGCGCGCGCAATTAGGTGGACCGGCCAGGATATGCTGGGCTGCTCGGCGTGCGTGAAGCCTTACATTGCCCGCGACATGGCCGACGCCCTCACACGCGCCCGCGAACTCGCCGGTGCGCAGGGCCTCATCTGCGCGTTCGGCAGCCTCTACTCCGTGGCGGCCCTCAAAGCAGCCGCCGCGGAAGCGTAAAACCCCAGGCTTCGCACAACAAGCCCAAAGCCCGCGCCACCCCCCCCAGCAGCCCCGCCAAACCAGCCCACAAAAAAACGGACCCGCACAACGCGGGTCCGTCCAATCAGCTATCGCAGCAAAGCTTACAGCGAATCAATGTAGCTCACCAGTTCGCCCACCGTGTTCAGGCCTTCGGGCTCGCCGAAGTCCACTTCGCAAGCCTCTTCCAAATCGCAGATGAGTTCCACCATGTCCAGCGAATCAATACCCAGCGACTCGAACGTGGACTCTTCGGTCACCTCGGCAGGATCAATGTCGAGGTTCTCGTTCAAAATGTTCTTGACGGTGTCGATAGTAGCCATAAGGGCTAGTCCTCCTTCTGCTTCAGCAGGCCATAGCCGCCATCGGAGCGGCGATACAGCACGTTCACCATGCCGGAGTCGCGGTCGGTGTACGCGAAGAAGTCATGACCCAGAAGGTCAATCTTCACCAGGGCTTCCTCTTCGGTCAGCGGCTCGAACTCGATCTCCTTCACGCGCACAACTTCTTCGTCGGCCGTGAGTTCGTTCATCAGGCCGTCAACATCCAGCTCGCTCACGGGGCCGGGCTCAACGCGGATGGTCTCGCCCTCGGCGCGCAGCTTGCGATCGATGACGCGCGTCTTGTACTTGCGCAGCTGGCGAACCACCTTGGCGGCGGCCACGTCGATGGCCGCGTACATGTCCTCTTCGTACTCTTCCACGCGGATGATGTGGCCTTTCGTGCGAAGGGTGACTTCGCAGCAGGCCGGACGGGGGTTGGAAGGATTCTTCTCAACGTACAGGACAATTTCGGCAACCAGAGGGTCGATGTCCATGACCTTCATCGAGTTCCCAATTTTTTCTTCGGCGTATTGACGCAGTGCATCAGTTACAGGCATTTTGCGTCCGGCTACGGTAATGCTCATAGCACCCACCTCTTACCTCGTGGCGAATAAAAAACAGCTTGGTGCGGGCGCCGCCTCAGACCATGCGGGCGGATCCGATATGCCGCTCATGCATTGTCCTGGGGCCGACTCCTCACGCCGAAGCTGACAGGTACAGCATAGCGCAAAACGCTGAGTTGCGGCAGGGTATTTCTCCTCACGTTGTGAAATCGAGTTGTAAACGCCTGTCAATTGTGCCGCCGACAAGGGCATTTGAGTGATAATACCGGTAAGAGAAAAACCGGCGAAGAACCAACAGATAGGGCACCTATGGCATCAAATGCATCAGGCAAAGAGAAGCTGTTTATCAACGAAGTGCAGGGTCACCAGGCCCGCTACCGCAAACTCATCCAGTTCACACACTCATCCACGAAGGCGGCAGGTGCCATGCTGGTGGCGGCCGTGGTGGCGCTCATCGTGGCGAACACGGGTGGTTACGAGGGCTTTCTTGAGTTTTGGCACACCGAAGTGGGCGTGTTTTTTGGCGACGCGTTTGCGGGGATGTCGCTTGCGCACGTCATCAACGATGTGTTTATGGCCATCTTCTTCTTGCTGGTGGGTTTGGAAGTGAAGTACGAACTCACGGTGGGCGAGCTGACGAACATCCGCCAGGCGCTGCTGCCCATTGTTGCCGCCGTGGGTGGCGTACTGGTGCCTATAGCCATCTACCTGGCCTTTAACGCCACGAACCCCGAAACTGCGCACGGCTGGGGCGTGCCGACGGCTACCGACATCGCGTTCGCTCTGGGTATCTTGGCACTGCTGGGCAACCGCGTGCCGAACGGCGTGCGCGTGTTCTTGAGCACGCTGGCCGTGGCCGACGACATTATTGCCATCCTGGTAATCGCCATCTTCTACGGCCACAGCCCCTCGTTTGTGTGGCTGGGTGCGGCTGCCGTGGTGCTGCTGGTGCTGGTGCTGATGAACCGCAACCACATTTACTCGCTCATTCCGTATCTGCTGGTGGGAGCCGTGCTTTGGTACTGCGTGTTCATGTCGGGCGTGCACTCCACCATCGCGGGTGTGCTGCTGGCCTTCGTCATTCCGTCGGGTTCGCGCGTGAACATCAAAAGCTTCCTCACCTGGTCGGGCGACAAGGTGCGCGAGGCGCGCGCGGTGTACGAGCCCGAAACGCCTGTCATCGCGCAGGGTGGCTACATTGAAACCGTGCAGGATCTAAGCCGCGTCGCGCGCCAGGTGGTGCCGCCGGCTACGCGCCTGGAGCACCGGCTGTACCCGTGGGTATACTTCGGCATTCTGCCGCTGTTTGCGCTGACGAACGCCGACGTAAGTCTGGTGGGCGCCGACCTGGGTGCCTTCCTCACCGACCCGGTGCTCTATGGCGTGATGCTGGGCCTTCTGGTGGGCAAGCCGCTGGGCATTATGCTGTTCAGCTTTATTGTGGTGAAGCTGAAGGTGGCGTCGCTGCCCGAGAACGTGAACTGGATGCACATGCTGGGCGCGTCCATCCTAGGCGGCGTGGGTTTCACCATGGCCATCTTTGTGGCGAACCTTGCGTTCACCGACGAGGCGCTGGTCACCACCGCAAAGGCCGGCATTTTGGCGGCATCGCTTTTGGCGGGCGTGCTGGGTTTCTTGTTCCTCTTCCTGCAGGCAAAGGCGGCTCAGAAGCGCGGCGTGGCGTATTTGTCCACGCCGGCCAACGAGGATGACGACCTGCTGCAAACGGCCGACCGCGATGCCGTGCGCGACAGCGAAGAGATGATGCGCGACATCGAAAGCCCCCTCATCAAGCAGGAAATCGAGGAAGCGAAGAAGCGCTCCGGCGTGTTCGAAATTGTGGTTGACCTGGGCGAGAGCGGCCTTTTGGGCGGCGGCTCCATCGGGGATGTGCGCGAAGCGGTGCGCAACGAGGTGGTGCGCGTGCTGCGCGAAGAGGGCAAGGACGAGCTGCTGGAAAAGGTGCAGGACCAGTTCAAGGAGCACGAAGGCGAGCCGCCGCTGGTGAGCGTGGAAGAAGCGCTGCGCAGCGAAGGCGAAGAAGCCCTGCGCGCCGCCCTGCACCGCGAAGCCGAAGACACCACCGGTATGTCGGGCGGCCCAAGCGACAAACCTGAGCAGGCAAACGAAGATGCCACGCGCGGCGGGCAAGACCGCTAGTTCGTGCGTTTGACTTCTGCGTGAGGTTCGGGCGCAGGTCGCGGGCCGTGCGCTATACTGACCGTCGAAACTGTCGAGGGATTGAAGGGACGCCATGGAAGCTGCCGCTATCGTGTTGGCTGCGGGTGCTGGAACCCGCATGAAGTCCAAGAAGCCGAAGGTGGTGCACGAGGTACTGGGAAAGCCCCTCGTGCGCTGGGTTGTGGATGCGGCTCGCAGTGCGGGCATCGAGCGCGTCGTTACCGTGGTGGGACACGAGCGTGAACAGGTGGAACCGCTGGTTGCCGCCGACACCGACGTGGTGGTGCAGCCCGAGCGCCGCGGCACGGCCGATGCCGTGGCCGTGTGCAAAGATGCGCTGGCCGATTTCGACGGTTCGCTGGTGGTGCTTTCGGGCGACTGTCCGCTCATTACGCCCGACACCGTGCGCCGCCTGGTGGAAACGCGCGAGGAAGCCAACGCCGCTGTGGTGGTGCTCACCATGGAACTGGACGACCCGTACGGCTATGGCCGCATTGTGCGTGACCAGCTGGGTGCCGTCGAGCGCATCGTGGAGCAGAAAGACGCCACGAACGCCGAGGCTGCCATTCGCGAGTGCAATTCCGGCTTCTACTGCTTTGACGCCCGCGCCCTGTTCGACGCGCTGGCGCAGGTGGACGACAACAACGCCCAGGGTGAGTTCTACCTCACCGATGTCCTGGAGATTTGCCGCGCCGCGGGGCGTCCCGTGGTGGCGCTTCCCACCGATAAGCCCGCCGAGTGCCTGGGTGTGAACTCGCGCGCACAGCTGGCCGAGGCCACTCGCCAGGCGCAGGCGCGCATCAATCGCGCGCATATGGACGCCGGCGTGACCATGATGGCTCCTGATCAGGTGTGGATTGGCCCCGACGTGTGCATCGAGCGCGACGTGGAACTGCTGCCGCAAACGTATCTGCTGGGCGAAACCAGCGTGGGGGAAGACAGCGTCATCGGCCCGAACACGCGCCTGACCGACACCTTGGTGGGTCAGGGCTGCGTCGTGGACGAAACGGTGGCCGTTGACGCGCGCATCGACGACGGCGCCACGTGCGGCCCGCGCGCCTACCTGCGTCCCGGCGCGCATCTGTGCGAGAACGCGAAGGCGGGCACGCACGTGGAAATCAAGAAGTCGACGGTGGGCAAGGGCTCCAAGGTGCCGCATCTGTCCTACATTGGCGATGCCACTATCGGCGAGGACGTGAACGTGGGCGCGGGTTCCATCACCTGCAACTACGACGGCGCGCACAAGCACGCCACCGTCATCGGCGACGGCGCGTTCATTGGCAGTGACACTATGCTGGTGGCCCCGGTCACCGTGGGTGCGGGTGCTGTGGTGGGCGCGGGTTCCACCATCACGAAGGACGTGGCGCCCGACGCGCTGGCTCTCACACGCCCTGATCAGCGCGAAATTGAGGGCTGGGCCGCAAAAAGACGCGCCCAGCAGGGCCGCTCGTAGCCGAACAAGGTAGAATGAACAATCGCCGCATTCGTGCGGCGCGGGGAAGAGACGAGAAGCAAGCTACACGAAGGAGCATGTCATGACGGAAGTGCAGAAGAGCCTGGCTCTGTTCTCGGGGTCGGTCAACCCCGAGCTCGCCGATGAGATTGCCCAGAATTTGGATGTCTCACTTGGCAACGTCAAGCTCGAAAAGTTCGCGAACGGCGAGATTTACGCGCGCTACTTGGAAAGCGTGCGCGGCGCCGATGTGTTCCTCGTGCAGTCGGTGTGCGGGGCCGAAGGCTACGACGTGAACGACGCGCTCATGGAGCTGCTCATCATGACCGATGCCGCCAAGCGCGCTTCCGCCCGCTCGGTATCTGCCGTGGTGGCGCACTACGGCTACGCGCGCCAGGATCGCAAGGCCACCGCGCGCGAGCCCATCACTGCCAAGCTGGTGGCTGATCTGCTGGCCGCCGCGGGCGTGGACAACGTTATCACCATCGACCTGCACCAAGATGCCATCCAGGGCTTCTTTGATCTGCCGGTGAACCACATGACGGCTATGCCCATCTTCGTTGACTATTTCAAGAGTATGCAGCTGGACAAGGATCGCCTGTGCGTTGTGTCGCCCGACGTGGGGCGCGCGAAGGCGGCGAAGAAGTTCTCCACGATGCTGGACTGCGACATTGCCATCATGCACAAGGATCGCCCGAAGCACAACCAGGCCGAAATCACGGCGCTCATCGGCGACGTGACGGACAAAATTTGCATCCTGAACGACGACATGATTGACACGGCCGGCTCGCTGGTGGCGGCCGCCTCCACGCTGAAAGCCAAAGGTGCCTCGCAGGTATACGCCTGCGCCACGCACGGCCTGTTCAGCGGCCCGGCGTACGATCGCATTGAGAACTCCAGCATCGAAGAAGTGGTGGTGACGAACACCGTGCCCGTGCCGCTGGCCCGCCAGACCGGCAAGGTGAAGGTGCTGTCCGTGGGCCCCCTGTTCGCCCAAACCATCAGCAACGTATACAACAACGGCTCGGTTGCGTCGTTGTTCGAGTAGGGGTTTCGCGTGACGATGTTCCTCATTGTGGGCCTGGGGAATCCGGGCGACGAATATGCGCATACGCGACACAATGCCGGGTTTGACGCGGTGGACGCCATTGCGGAAGAGGTGGGTGCGCGCTACTGGAAGACCGAGTGTGGCGCGCTCACGGCCAAGGGCGCCTACCGCGACGTTGACCTGGTGCTAGCCAAGCCGCAAAGCTACATGAACACGTCGGGTGGTCCGGTGAAGCAGCTCATGAACGCCTACGGCGTGGACGCGGAGCACCTGATTATCATCCATGATGAACTGGACATCGACCCCGGAACCGTGCGCGTGAAGTTCGGCGGCGGCCACGCGGGCCACAACGGTCTGCGCTCCATCTGTGATAAACTGGGCACGCGCGATTGGTTCCGCGTGCGTGTGGGCATCGGCCGCCCCCCGGGACGCATGCCCGTGGTAGACTGGGTGCTGTCGCTGCCAAAAAAGGAAGCCGCCGAGGACTTCACGTACGCGGTCGACCGCGGCGCGCAAGCAGCGCTTTCGCTGGTAACGGCCGGCCTCGAAAAAACGCAACAAGCGTTCAACTAACGCGACAGCATCTACTCAACAATAACAAAGATCGAAGGAGGATGTTGTGCGCGGGTTTGTTAGGAGCGAGCGCGGGCAGGTGTATGCGCTGTTCGTTATTGTCATGTTTGCCTCGGCTTTCGGAAACCTTTCGCAGACTGCCGTCAATGCGATGCTTCCCGAGATCATGGAAGAGTTCGCGTTCGACGTGGGACTTGGCCAGTGGCTTACAACCAGCTATATGTTGGTACTGGGCATTACGGTGCCCGTGTCTACGTATCTTTCGAAGCGCTTCTCCACGCGTGTGCATGTCCTGGTAGGATTGGCGTTTTTCCTGGTGGGAGCACTTGCCGATTGCCTTGCTTCAAGCTTTGCGGTGTTGCTCGCGGGGCGTGTGTGCCAAGCGGTTTCAACGGGGTTATTGCTGCCGCTCATGCAGACTATTGCGATGACGCGCTTTCCCGAGGGACGCCGCGCCACGGCCATGGGTGTGGCGGGCATCGCCATGGGCTTCGCGCCGAACATTGGTCCCACCATTGGTGGCGCGCTCAGTTTTTCGCTGGGGTGGCGCAGCTTCTTTGTGCTGCTGGTTGTAGGTGCGGCGTTGCTGGCGGTGGTCACGGTGCTGATGGTGCGCGGAGGAGTGAGCAACCCTTCGGAGCGGTTCGACGCACGTTCCTTTACCCTGTCGGCGCTCGGCTTTGGCGGTTTGCTCTTGGGATTCTCCGAGGCAAGCAGTTTCGCCCTTTCGAGCCCCTTTGTGTGGGGGCCGCTTGTTCTAGGCACGTTGTTTCTGGTGCTGTTTGTGCGGCGACAGAAGCGTGTGGCCGACCCACTTATTGACATGCGGATATTTGCATCCGGGCAGTACAGCGTTGGGTTTGTGGTGCTGTGCTTGCTCCATGCATCGTTTATGGGCGTGACGCTGGTTATTCCGCTCTATGTGGAGGGGCTCTGCGGAGGTACGGCGCTCGATGCGGGTATTGTGCTTTTGCCGGGTACTATTGCGGCCCTGTTTTTGAATCCGCTTGCGGGCGCGCTCACCGATCGTTTTGGCGTGCGCCCGGTGACGCTGGTGTCGGGAACGCTTTTGGCGGTTGGATCGGTGTCAATGGTGTTTCTCGATGAAAGTACGCCGCTTGCGGTGACCACGCTCTGCCAGGCGGTGCGCGGCTTCGGCGTGTCGGGCCTGATGGGGCCTCTTATCTCGTGGAGCCTTGCGGGCTTGCCGGGGCGCCTGGTGACGGATGGCTCGTCGTTCTCCATTGCGGGGCGGCAGGCGGCCGCGTCGCTGGGGACGTCGGCAATGGTGCTGCTTATTGCCGTGGTGGGCGCTTCATCTGCGGCAACTGCGGTGCCGGCGCTGCCGTATCAGCTGGCGTTCGCGTTCTCGGCTGTGTTCGCGGTAGCCACCTTCGCGTTTATAGCGGCGAAGGTGCGCTAGGGGCGCGTTCGCACCTTCCCGGCGCGTGCCGCGTGGCGCAGCGCGCAAAACGTTCCTTTGCTTCCCCTTCCGTTCGCACGTTTTCTTTCCGATATATGTTGACAACATAGATGCTCTGGGAGTATATATGTTCACGTCATATAGCTGACGCACGCATACGAGGAGGCGATGCCCATGCCGCGAGGTGACTGTGAGGGTTCTGGTGCTCGGCAACCATGTTGCCGCAGGCGCGGCGGAGGCGGCGGCGCGCTGGTGGAGCCTGCCGCGTTGGCGGCGCTTCTGTACGCGGGAGGCTACGGCTACGACATGCGCCGTACCATCTTGGAGATGACCGATGGCGAAGTGGACGTTGACGTGGGGGGATTGTATCGGTCCCTGCGGCGGCTGGAGGAAGAGGGCGCCGTGGTGTCGCGCTGGTGTGAGGATGCGTCCGGCCCGCGCAGGCGCGAGTACGAACTTACCGAGCAGGGCATGGAATTGGCCGAACAGTGGTTGGATGCGCTGCGGGCGCGCCAGCGGTTGGACGAGTTGCTGGTGGGTTTACTGGAAGGCGGCCTCGCCCAGGTGGGACGCACGTCTGAGGAAGACGCGGGTTCGCACGCGAGCTAGCGGGTGAGCGGGCCGGCGGCAACAACGAGAGGCAAGCGTCGGGGTTTATCCCCGGAGGACAGAATGCGGGGCGTTACGCGCCTCGGGAAAGAAGGGTCACCATGGCAGAAACGATAAAACTTGCGGTGCCAACGATGGGCGCCGCCGGGCTAGAGTCCGAGCGCGCGGGCCATTTCGGCCACTGCGATTGCTTCACTATTGTGGAGATTGCAGACGGCGAGATCAAGGGCACGTCCGAGGTGGCAAACCCGCCGCATGAAGAGGGCGGTTGCCTGCGCCCCGTGGGTCTTCTGGCCGACGCCGGTGTGAACGCCATCGTGGCGGCTGGCATGGGCATGCGCCCGCTGATGGGCTTCAATCAGGCGGGCATCACCGTGTACTTCGAGAACCGCACGCCGCAGGTGGGCGAGGTGGCGAAGCTTGTTGCCGCTGGTGAGGTGCCCATCATGAGCGCCGCCGAGGCCTGCAATCACCATCACTGATTCGCTTCCACACGCAGCAATGAGGCGCCCCGCAGCGCGACTTCGGTCGAGCGGCGGGGCGCTTCTTCGTTCTGACAACATGCGGGGGTCGTGTTATGCTGCTTGCTTAAAGAGAAAGGAGCACGTGTGCGGCAGGCGGGAGAAAAGGATGGCGTGTATACGTTGACGGCGACGGCGTCGCTTCTTGGTGCGGCGCGCCGTGAACTTCCCGATGCGGTGCCGCCGCTTGCTCCTGTTGAGCTGACGCCTGCGGTTGCGGGATCGCCCGGGGCTGTGCCCGCGCCTACGCCTGAATCCGCGCCCGTCTTCGGCTGGATCACCGGTGCGTGCGCCGCACCCAACAAGGGCGACCACTATATTGTGAAGTTCCTCGGGAAGCGTGAGTTCATCATCCTTGCCTATGTCGACCGCTTCGGGCGCGTGTTCGCACAGAATTTTGCGTCGGTGTCGCCACCTGCGCGCGAGCCCGATCTTTCCTTCGCCTTCTTCGCTGATCAGGACACTCCCGGTGTTGAGCGCGGGTGTGTGCAGGTGCGCACCCCGGAGGGTGATACGCGGGAGGTGACGCGGTACACGTGCGCGCACGGCCGCTACACCTTGGAGGATTCCTGGTACGATTTCGGGCCGTATGGCGTCGATCTTTCGTACGACGATGCCATGGCGCGCGCCTTTTTGGCGTTCGTCTATCGGCCGAAAATGGCCGGTGGCGCGGAAATTCCCACACGCGGTCTGGAATTTGTGCACGAGCGCCTGTCGGCGGACTGGCTCTTGCCGGGGTTGCGCTCCATCATTGACGACGTGCGCTACGCGGAAAACGACCCGGTGGTGCACGCGCCCGCACTTGCGCGCAGCCTGGCGCGCTGGCTGTCCGACGCGGGGCTGGATGAGCTGAAGGCACCCGCTGTGCCTGACGACGCGCTCCGCCTGGTGCGCACCGTTCGCTATGCCAACACGTATTACGTGGCGCGCGAGAGCGAAGGGGCGAACGTGTCGCGGCGCACCGTGTGGGCGCTTGAGAGTGCGCTCAACCGGTTTTTGCTGATGGAGGAGGCGTTTGGCGACCGCGCGTCGCTGGCCACCGATATCGACTGCGCGCGCTGGGAAGCCTATCTGCTTGAATCGGCCGGAACTCAGCCACTTCCCGACGCGAGCATTCTTGGAGCGCCTGCGGGCGCGGAAGGCGGCGAATGGGAGGTGCGCTGTCGTCTGGGTGCCGTCTTGGAGCGCCTGCGCCTGCCCGTGCGCGTTGAGGCGCAGATGCGGGCGAACGTGGCGGAAGGCGTGGTGGCCTTCGACATGACGGTGCCCGACGCGGCGCTCATGCCCGCGTGGCGCTGGGTGGATGCGCCGCAGCAGGGCTGGGTGCCGATGGGGGAGGCCGAACGTGACGCGCAGGCGCGTCGCTACGCTGCGCGCGTGGGGCTGCTGCTGGCGTCGGTGGCGTTTGAGGCGTCGCCGCAGATCCAGCGCGTTGATGTGGCGGCCCGACCGCTCGGTGCGGCCGCGGCGCACGCGGGCAGCGGGGCGGCAGGTGACCGCAAGATTGACGTAAAGCGCGGTGGGGAATTCCCCGAGGATGCGCACGAGCCGGCGTTCTTTCTGGTGACGTTGACTCGCGCGGCTTATGAAGCGTCGGGGCAGTTCCGCGCTGCGCCGCAGGCTGACCCCCTCGCGCTGCTTGCGCAGTGCGGCGCCGTATGGGATCTGCCGGCGGCCGACCCGTTTGCGCTGATAAACGCCCTGCCTGCCACCGCCTTGCGCCGCGAGTTGCCCGAGGCTCAGGATGCGCCCCTTCCACCTGAAGCACAGGAGGCGCTTGGCGCGACGCGAGCGGCTGACGTGCGCATTGTGGCTGACGCGTATCGTCGGCGCATCGGCGAGGGCCTGGCCGACCGCATTGCGTGTGCGGCTAGCGCGACCGAGGCTATTCGCGTGGTGCGCGAAGAGCAGGATGCGGCCGAAAAGCGAGGCGACGACCTCACGGCGTCGGCATGCACGCGCCTGATGGCCGCGCTTGCGGAAGGCTCGCTTGATACCGAGGACCAAAACGCTGTGGTGGTGTGCTTCTTGGGCGAGGACCGTTGCCTAACTGCACTCGGCCGCGCCCGCACGCTCGCGCAGCGCGACCCGCAGGAGGCAGTGGCCGTGCTCATGGATGCGGTGGCGGAAGCCGCGGCGCTCGATGGCTATGTGGATGGCGCGACCACGGTGTTCCGCTCGTTCGATAGCTACGCGTCGCGTGTGCTGTACAACCAGGCGCTTCGGGCAGCCGACGGCGGGGAAGCGGCGCAGGCGCAAACGCAGGCATCCACGCGTCCGGCCGACACTTCTGCCTCTGCCGTGCCCACACTCGCCGAGCGCGCGCAGGCCGACGCGGGTCGTCGCGTCCAGCTGGTGCCCGATTCGTTCTACCTCTGCCACCTGGAGATAGTCAGCCTGCTGGAGCGTTCATTCGAACGGGTGGACGATGCGCTGCGTTACGGACAGCGCGCCATAGAGTTGGCCCCCGCCACGGCGGCCGGCTACCGCCAGCTTGGCCGCGCCTATATGCTGGTGGGCGACATGGACAACGCCTCGGCCGTGCTAAAAGAGTGCCTGCGCGTAGCAACCCAGGTCAACGACGTGTCCGTGGCCTACTATCAGCTGGCCTACGCCCTCTGGAAGGCCGGCGAGCCGCGCACGGGTGCCGCGTGCTACCTCAAGTCCGTCATGACCGCGCCCGTTGTGGCGCTGCAAGCCATGGCCGAACTCAAGGAACTGGTGGCCGAAACAAGCATCGAAGCGCTCGAACGTGAAGAGGTGGACGGCATCCTGCGCGAGGCGAACATCCCGCTTTCCCCCACCGACGAGGTGCTCGACACGCTGGACGCCGCCGCAGCAGCCGCCACCGACGCCGGCCTGTTCTCCGTGGCTCGCAACCTCTTAGCGCAGCGCCTCAACCACCGCTCCGATGACGCCCTCGTCAACGTCCTTCGCTCCCTGGAGGTTTCATCTGCCTGAGGGCGTGCGCGGTATGCGCTACAATAGCGTAATTCCACATCCCGAGACACGAAGGACGCACCTATGGCACTCCAAGCACCTGAAGGTACGAAAGACTTGCTTCCTGATGAGGCCGTGTATTGGACGCGGTTTAAGGCGATTGCGACCGAGATATTTGGGCGCTACGGCTACCTGCCCATCGAAACGCCCGTGTTTGAGCAGACGGAACTGTTCGTGCGCGGCATCGGCGAGGCTACCGACGTGGTGTCGAAGGAAATGTTCACAGCCATCTCGGGCGAGAACCTGAAGAAACTCCTGGATGGCGGCACGGTGAAGGCGAAGAGCCGCCTGAGCTTGCGCCCCGAAGGCACGGCCGGTGTGGTGCGCGCGGTGGTTCAACACGACCTGGTGCCGCAAGGGGCCGCGCCCGCGAAATTGCTGTACGCGGGCCCGATGTTTCGCGCTGAGCGTCCGCAGAAGGGTCGCCAGCGCCAGTTTAACCAGGTAGGCATCGAGTGCTTGGGCGCCGAGGAACCCAGCGTGGATGCCGAGGGCATTATCATGCTCATGCGCTTCTATGCGGCCATTGGCATTCCCGTGGAGGCAACGCGCCTGCTGGTGAACTCCATGGGCTGCGACGTGTGCCGTCCGGCGTATCGCGACGCGGTGAAGGCGTTCATGGACACGCACACGGACGAGTTGTGCGACGAATGTAAGCGCCGCGCCGAAACCAACCCCTTGCGCGCGTTCGACTGTAAAAACCCCGGGTGCGCTGCCGTCATGGAGGGCGCGCCGAAGATCACCGATCACCTGTGCGACGACTGCCGAGAGCACTACGAGGCGGTGAAGACGTACCTCACGGGCGCGGGCCTGGTGTTTGTGGAAGATCCCACGCTGGTGCGCGGCCTGGATTACTACACGCGCACGGTGTTTGAGGTACAGGTCACGGAAGGTATGGGCAGCCAAAACGCCATCGGAGGCGGCGGGCGCTACGACAAGTTGGCCGAAGAAGTGGGAGGTCGCCCCACGCCGGGATTCGGCTGGGCGCTTGGCTACGAGCGCTGCGTGCTGGCGCTTGAAGCCGCGGGCCACACGTTGCCCGCGGCGCAGCGCTGCGACGTGTTTGTGGCCTGCGTGGATGATTCGGTGCGCGCCGAGGCGTTCTCGCTCGTGCAGGCGCTGCGCGACGGCGGCCTGGTGGGTGAGATGGATCATCAGCGCCGCAGCCTGAAGAGCCAGTTCAAGCTTGCCGACAAGCTGGGCGCACACGCCGTGGTGGTGCTGGGCCCCGACGAGCTGGCCGCCGGTCAGGTGAAGGTGCGCGACATGCAGGCGCACGACGAGCAGATGGCGGACCTCGCGGCCCTCAAAACGCAGCTGGCCGCCTGCGCTGTCGAAGGCGGAGCCGCGGCGTTGAAGGATGTGCTCGCGCGTCTCGCTTAAGTGATGACAAGAAGCTAAGGAGCAGCCTATGGACACCACGTTTATTGATGAGCTGGCCAGCGCCGCTCCCACGCCGGGCGGCGGCGGAGCGTCGGCGTACGTGGGCGCGCTTGCTGCGGCCCTCGCATCCATGGTGGGCAACCTCACGGTGGGGAAGAAGCGCTACGCCGATGTGGAGGATGACGTGCAGGCCTCGCTCGCGTGCCTTGCCACGTTGAGGGCGCGTCTCGTTGCGTTGGCGGACGAAGATGCCCGCGCGTTTGAGCCTTTGGCGGCCGCCTACCGCCTGCCTAAGGCTACGCCCGAAGAGCAGGCGGCCAAAAACGCCGCACTTCAACAGGCGCTTGTTGGCGCGTGCGACGTGCCGCTTGCCATCATGCGCGCGGTGGCTGAAGTGGTGGATGAAGCCGACTACCTGGCTCATCACGGCAGCGTGATGGCGCGCTCGGACGCGGGCGTTGCCGCGGCCTTCGCCCGTGCGGCCTCGGACGGTGCCAGCCTCAACATCTTCATCAACGCCGCCTCAATGGACGACCCGGCGCTGGCCGCGCACTACCGGGGCGAAACTGAGTCACTGGCTGCGCGTACGCGCGAACGCTGCGACGAGCTGTTCGATTTCGTGAAAACTTCCGTCTCTTAAAAGGAGCGTACCGTTTCATGGCAACCCTTCTTACCGGAAAACCCGTCGTTGAGCGCCTAGCGGCCGACCTCGCGCCGCGCGTTAACGCACTTGAGCAGGCCGGTGTCACACCGACGCTCGCCATCGTGCGCATGGGTGAGCGCCCTGACGACCTGTCCTATGAGCGCACCGCTCGCAAGCGCGCCGAATCGCTCGGCGTTGCCGTGCGGCTCTTCGTGCTGGATGAGAGCGCGCCGAAAGAGGCGCTGGAAGCCGCGCTTTACGAGGTCAACCAGGACCCCAGCATTCACGGCTGCCTGCTGTTCCGCCCGCTACCTGCGCATATTGACGAGGTGCAGGCGTGCGAACAACTGGCACCGGAAAAGGACATCGACGGCATTACGATTGCTTCGCTTGCGGCAGTGTTCACCGATGGTGACCGAGGTTTTCCGCCGGCCACGGCTGCGGCGTGCATTGAATTACTGGAGCACTACGACGTGCCGCTTGAGGGCAAGCACGTTGTGGTGGTGGGGCGCAGCCTGGTGGTGGGCAAGCCGGTGTCCATGATGCTGCTGCGTCGCAACGCCAGCGTCACGATGTGCCACAGTCGCACGGAGGATTTGGCGAGCCTCTGCCGTTCGGCTGACATCGTCATTTGTGCTACGGGGCGCGCTCGCGCGTTCGGTGCGGAGTTCTTCAGCCCTGGTCAGACGGTGCTCGACGTGGGTATCAACTTCGACGAACAGGGAAACATCTGTGGAGACGTGGACTTCGAAGCGGTGGAACCGGTGGTGGGAGCCATCACGCCGGTGCCGGGCGGGTTGGGTACGGTCACGACCAGTGTCACCATGGCGCACACGGTGGCTGCGGCCGAGGCGGCGCTTGCTGCGCGCGAGGGAGGCCGGTAGCGTGCGCGCTGCGATACCCGTCGGCCGGAAGTTCATCATCGCCGACCCGTCGGTGTGCATCGGCTGCAAAACGTGCATGGCCGCGTGCCTCATGCGCCACGACCAGCTAGAGGATGTGGCTGTTCCGCGTCTCACGTTAGTCACCACGCGCACCATTTCCGCACCCGTGGGCTGCCATCACTGCGCCGAGGCGCCGTGCGTGGACGCGTGTCCGACGGGCTGCCTCTACAGCGATGACGAGCACGTGGGCGTGCATCCTGACAAGTGCATCGGCTGCCGAAACTGCGTGCTGGCCTGCCCCTATGGCGCGGTGGAAATCGTCACCGAGAAGCTGCCGCCCGAACCTGAGCCCACGCCCGAGGAAGCGGCCGCGGCCGAAGCCGCCGCCAAGGATGACAAGTCCGCCAAGGGCGCGCGGGCCCGAGCGCGCGCAAAGAAGCGCAAGCGCACGAAGTCAACGGTGGTGAAGTGCGACCTGTGTCTGGACTGTGCGCGCGGCCCGGCGTGCGCGGCCGCCTGTCCGACCAACGCTTTGCGCCTGATAGACGCGGAGTTCATGGAGCGTGCGCGGCAGAGCAAGCGCAAGGCCGCGGCTCGCGCAACGGCGTCGTACGCCAGCATGAAGCTGAACGCTGAACTGAACGAGGGGGAGTAGCCTCATGGAAAAGCATATGGCGGTGTGCCCGTACTGCGGCGCCGGCTGCAAGATGAACCTCGTGGTGGAGAACGGCAAGGTCATCGACGCGGAGGGCCTGCCCGGCATCACGAATGAGGGCGAGCTGTGCCTGAAAGGCCTCTACGGCTACGACTTCGTGAACGATACGAAAATCCTCACGCCGCGCATCTACCACCCGATGATTCGCCGCACGAAAGGCGCGCCGCTTGAGCGTGTGACCTGGGACGAAGCACTTGACTTTACGGCTGAACGGCTGCGCGCCATCATCGAGGAAAGCGGCCCCGAAGCCGTCATGCTCACGGGTTCCTCGCGCGGTGCTGGCAACGAGGCCAACTTCGTCATGCAGAAGTTCACGCGCGCGTGCCTCGGCACGAACAACATCGACAACTGCGCGCGCACCTGCCACGCGGCCAGCGTCATTGGGCTCATGGAGTGCGTCGGCTCGGGCGCGATGAGCGTGAGCATTCCCACGCTTGAGGAAACGGACTGCATTTTGCTGTTCGGCTACAACCCCGCGGCGAGCCACCCCATCGTGGCGCGCCGTATCGTGAAGGCGAAGGAGCGCGGCGCGGAACTTATCGTGTGCGACCCGCGCATCATCGAGTCGGCCCGCATCGCCGACCTCTACCTGCCGCTCAAAAACGGCTCCAACCTGGCGCTTCTGAACGCGTTCGCCTACACCATCATCGACGAAGAACTGGCCGACTTCGACTTCATCGACGACCACACGACCGGTTTCGACGAGTGGTGGGAAGTCGTGCAGGATTACGCGCCCGAGGATGTGGAAGAGGTTACGGGTCTGTCGTCCGAGGTCATTCGGCAGGCGGCGCGTTGCTACGCCACGGCCGAGACGGCCATCATTGGCTGGGGCATGGGGGTGACGCAGCAGGCGCAGGGCGTGCAAACCGTGCGCGCCATCGCGGCGCTTGCGCTCATCACGGGCCACATTGGGCGTCCGAACAGCGGTCTTGCGCCCGTGCGCGGCCAAAATAACGTGCAGGGTTCGTGCGACATGGGTATGTGGCCAAGCCTCTATCCCGGCTACCAGCGCGTGGACGATCCGGCGGCACGCGCGAAGTTCGCCGCCGCGTGGGGCGTGCCCCAGGAGCGTCTGTCGCTTGCGCCCGGCTGGAAGCTCACCGACCTGCCGCACGGCGTGGCTGAGGGGAAAATTCGCGCGTTCTACAACTTTGGCGAGGACCCACTGCAAACCGAGCCCGACACCGCGCAGGTGCGTGCGGCGCTTGAAGGCCTCGACCTGCTTATCAGCCAGGACATCTTCATGACGCAGACCACCGCGCTCGCCGACGTGGTGCTGCCCGCCACCTCGTGGGCCGAGCATGATGCTGTGTACACCGCGTCCGACCGTTCGTTCCAGCTGACCACGGCCGCACTGCCGCCAAAGGGGGAGTGTCGCCACGACTGGGAGATCTTCGCCGACCTGTCTACGCGCATGGGCTACCCCATGAAGTACCAAAACACGCGCGAGATCTGGGACGAGGTGCGCTCGCTCTGCCCGCAGTTCGCCGGCGCAACGTACGAGAAGATGGCAGGCACGGGCTACGCACAGTGGCCCATCTTTGCCGACGCGGCGGATGATCCCGCGAACAACGGCACGCCTGAGCTGTACGCGGGCGGCGCGTTCACCACGCCTGATGGGAAGGGCCATTTGATGGCGGCGCACTGGCAGCCGCCCACGGAGCGCCCAGACAACGCGTATCCCCTGGTGCTGTGCACGGTGCGCGAGGTGGGGCACTACTCGTGCCGTTCGATGACCGGCAACTGCAAGGCGCTGGCCGCGCTCGCCGACGAGCCCGGCTACGTGAGCATGAGCCTCGCCGACGCCGACGCGCGCGGCATCGAGGAAGAGCAGCTGGTGTGGGTGACGTCGCGCCGCGGCAAGGTGCTCGCGCGCGCCGCCGTGGACGAGCGCGTGAACGACGGCGCCGTGTACATGACCTACCAGTGGTGGATCGGCAAGTGCAACGAACTCACGCTGCACGTGGTGGACGGCGAGTCCGGTACGCCCGAGGACAAGTACAGCGCGTGCGAGGTGGAACTCATCCCCGATCAGCGCTGGGCTGAAGATTACCTGGTGGAGCGCTATACCGAACTGAAGGCGCAGCTGGCGGCCGAGGCCGACCGGCAGAACCCGCCCGCGCCGGAGCCGGAACCGGTGGACGCGCCAGCGCCTGAGGACGTGTCCACCGAGGACGCCGCTTCCGCACCCATCCCCCTCGCCTTCGCCCCGCACGAGGCCGAAGTGGCCGGCCGCGCCCTTTACGCCGACGGCGAGGAAGAGACGCTCGTATGAACCGCTTCGTCGTTTCCGATCCTGCACGCTGCATTGGCTGCGGCGCGTGCCGCGTCACCTGTAGCGAGAGTCATCGCCGCCGCGCGCTGCGTCCGGCTTCGCGCATCTCGCTCGTGAAGACGCGCGAGGTGTCGGCGGCGGTGACGTGCCACCAGTGCGAAGGTTCCCCCTGTCTGTCGGTGTGTCCCGAGGGCGCTATCTACCAGGAGCGCGACCGTGTGCAGGTGGACGAAGGCCGCTGCACCGGCTGCCTTTTGTGCGCGCTCGCGTGCCCGTTCGGTGCCATCTATCCGTCCGCGCCTTCGACGGCCCACGTGAAGGCTGCACCGTATAGCCGCGCGTCGTCGGCTCGCTCATCAGGTCTGTTGCGCCAAAAGGAGACGGGCGCCTACACGAGCGTGGTGGTGTGCGACCTCTGCGCGAAGTCCGCAGATGGTCCGCGGTGCGTGGACGCGTGCCCCACCAAGGCATTGCACCTGGTTGATGAGGGTATGCTGGAAGCGCTTGGGAAGAACCGCCGCCTTGAGGCCATTGAGATGACCGAGGTAGCCATGCGCGGCGCACTGCTCGACGCCGACGACTTTGGGGAGGTCAACCGCTGATGGCAACCGTGAAACCTCGCGTTCCGAACCCCATTTCCAGCCGCGACCGCACCAGGCGCGTGGCGGAGGGTAAGCCGCACCACAACTTCTCCGCCTGCATTGCGTGTGCCGCCTGTGCGGTGGCGTGCGACGCAGGCGCCATCCGCATCTTCATCGACGAGGACGAAGGCCTGCTCGTGTGGACACTCGACCTGTTCGACTGCACCCAGTGCGGCCGCTGCGTGCCCGTGTGCCCCACGGGTGCCATGACCCTCATCGAGGACGCCGCCTTTGCCGACGAGCCCGAACTGCCGAAACGCTGCCTGTTCACCCTGGCCGAGTGCGCAACGTGTGGCCGCTACTACGCCACGAACAAGGAACTTGAGTTCGCAAACACCTTGCTCGAGCAGGAAGATCACGCCGACGCTGCCCGCGCTCGCGCCCTCATGTCCACCTGCCCCGACTGCAAACGCCTCCAAGACGCCAAAGCCGCCGCCCGCCGCGCCGGCATGAAACACCACCGCTAGCGCAAGGGCTAGGCCTGGGTTGTTTCGCGATACGCTTCAAGGAGGTCAAGTAACTCTTCCTTGGAGTGAACATCCACCTTCGCGTAGAGGCGCTTCATGTGCCCGCGTACCGTGTTCAGCGAAATGCCCAGCTGATCGGCCGTAAACTGGAGCGTTCTTCCCTGGCTGAGCAGTACGATAATTTCCTTCTCGCGCTTAGTGAAGTGGTAATCGATCGAAGCAAGCTCAATGCTGCGTTCGATAACCTGCTGAAGATCAGCACTTGGCTCGTCGAGTCCGGTAATAACTTGGGGCTCGTCTGCGCTGCGCGACGTTGTCTTCCCAGTTCGGAGCAACGTAGTCAGGTGCACTACCACCATAAATACGCCCAGCGACACCAGCATGACCAGCGCATTATCCAAATGGCTGATCCACTTCGCAATGAACTCACCAAGTGCCAAAAACACCAGCATAACTGCCCAGCCGAACGCAAACATGACGTATGCTGGCCGGTCGGATCGCTGAGTGAAGTCGATAATACGAATCCACCAATAGGCGAGGATAAGATAATTTGCCACGGCGAACAGCGTGAGGGCGACACTGTTCAGCTCTCCATTGCTCATCAGTACCATCAGGAAGCTCACCGTGGTGGCTGCTGTGATGATGTACCAAATGGAAAGAAGATTGAAATCGCTTTTCAGCAGGTAGAGTTGCGCGATGGGCACGAAAACGATAGCCGCCCCAGCCACGCGGTACACCACATGGTACACAGAAGTCGGCTCGGCCACGCCTCCGAAAGGCAGTGCCTGCATAATCCCCCACACGATTGAATAAATGGCCAGCGAGACGATCCACTTGGCATCTCCTCTCAGTGAAAAGAGCGGCGTACGTGCGTTTCGCTCGTCGGGCAGCCGTCGTGCCCTCGCGAGCGACTGCGTGAACGCGAAACATCCCCAGAGCGGAAAGGCCAGCAAGGCAAGGCCAGTCACAAATGGGGGCGCAAAAGAAAGCGCTATAACAACAATGGCCGCAGCGGCCAGTGAAAGACACGTGTACAGCGTAGCCTTTTGTAGCGTGAGTCTGACGTAGACTTCGCCCCATTCGACATACAGCCACCCGGCTGCCATGCTTGCTACAATCAAGACCACCAGCGAAGCGTCCCCACACACTCCCATCCACAGCAGTTCTCCCAGCACAATGAGAACGATCGTACATCCTCCGTTGAGTGCTCTCAGCACGGAGGCGCTTGGCATCCGCCCGCGAAGTATGAGTACTACCAGCAAAGGAAACAGCCCGCGGAACAAGGTGCTCAGCAGCAGCCCCCAGCCGCCATCTCCCAGCACTCGTTGGTCGTACGGTATGCAGCCAAGCCAAATGCGCACGCCGGCAATACCAAGGAGCGACACGTTAAACGATGAGGCCAACTGCGAGAGCCGGCTGGTAGCCCCTTTCAGTTCCCGTCTTTCAGCCATGCCAACATCCCCCCGGATCTTTCCCCAACGAGCCAAGCACGCTCCCTGCCGTCGCACGCTACCACAGATTCCCCCTAGCGTACCTATGGATTGCGCTACTCGGCAAGAGACATCAAAGATGTCCCCCTGGTGAGCCGCGTTTCCTTTTTCATGTCTCTAGCCACTGGTTCGCCACGGGCCGATACTGCGGGCACGGGCCACCGGGAAGGAAGGGAAGGAGGATGAATATGACCGAAAAACAGAGCCAGGGCTGCGAAGAACCTCAAACGGAGCCGCTGAATCAAAACGATTCACGCAAGCGATTGAAGCGGCGGCGCGTGGTCACGGTACTTTCCGTCATTGCGGTGGTGATCATAGGGGCCGGAGCAGGTTTCTGGGTGTGGCATGAGCAGCCAAGCTTTTGCGGAACCATGTGCCACGACACGATGGGTTCGTATCTGAACACCTATGAGGGCGATCAGTTTTTGGTTGCACAGCATGCCGGGGAAGGTGTTGTGTGTCTCGATTGTCATGAGGCAGATCCGCAAACCCAGCTTGCCGAACTACAAGTTCAGTTGAGTGGCGACTATCGCGTGCCGCTGGCGAAAATGGATACGGACGATGAGTTCTGTCTGCGAGACGGATGTCACACGCGTGAGGACATCGTGCAAGCAACATCGTCGTATACGGCAGGCAAGGACACGGCGGTCAATCCGCATGAAATGACGTTCTCGACAAACTATGGGAAAGACGAAAGCCCCCACGAGGTGACGGGCGAGCCTCTTCCTTGCGCAACGTGCCACACCATGCATCGCGCTTCGGCAGGCATTGATTACTGCTACGACTCCTGCCATCACACAAAAACATTCGAATCGTGCTACAGCTGCCACGACCACCGATAGTCGTGTGCAGAGTGGGTAAGAAACAAGGAGAAAGGAAGAGGGATATGAGTGCATCATTATCAAGGCGCAGTTTCGTACTGGGAGGGGCATCCGCCCTTTCGCTGGGGGCGTTGTCGCTGGCCGGCTGTTCGGCTGCTTCAGGCAACGGGGGCGCTGCGGTGTCTTCGGTTGAGTGGAGTGAAGAAGCTGACGTTGTTGTCGTTGGCTTCGGAGGCGCTGGGGCAGCTGCGGCCATCAACGCGTCGGAGGCTGGCGCGAGCGTTATCATCCTTGAAAAGGCATCCGAGAAGGATGCCGGCGGCAACACGTCCGTGTCGGGTGGCACTATGTGTTTGGCCGATCCCAACAATCTTGATACGGCATTTGAATTCATTCGCTATCAGATGCCCGACACAACCACCGACGAAGAAATTGAGGGCTACTTGGAAGAATCGTCCACGCTTCAGCAATGGCTGGTCGATCATGGGGCGAACGTCGAAACCAACGCCACGAAGGGCTCGATGTATGGTGCTCTTGAATCCGCTGTTGCGTTTCCCACTTCCGCGAAGGTGGGCGGAAACGGATTCAGCCTGTTCACGTTCCTGAAAGGCGTGGTGGAATCTTCCGCCGGAGTGTCTGTGCGCTACGAAACGCCGGCTTCGAAACTGGTGTTTGATCCTGAGACGAGGGAAGTGTATGGCGTCTTAGCCACCGCCGCCGATGGCTCGCAACTTGCTATCAAAGCGAAAAAGGCAGTCATTCTGTGTTGTGGCGGTTTCGAGAACAACCACCAGATGAAAACCGCTTTCTATCCTCCCGAGGTACCTATTTATCCCTGTGGCACGCCGTATAACACCGGTGATGGCATTGAGATGATTACCGAAATTGGTGCACAACTTCGCGGTTTCTCTTCGGTTGAATGGGGCTGCCACTGCTGCAAGCCGGCGTCGGAAGAAGTGGGTGTTTCTTGTGGGTTCACCTGGACCGATTTTGAGTGCTGGAGCAACAGCATTATGGTTAACGCACGCGGCCAGCGCTTCGTGAACGAGTCGGGACGCACGGTGTCCGACCGCAAGATTCTGCGTCCGCTGCACGATAAGTCTCAAATTCCCGAGCTCGCTTTCAGCATGGATACGCTGAGCTACGCGGACCTGCCCATGTTCTTCATCTGCGATAACGCGAAAGTGAAGGCGGGGCCGGTGTTTAACAACTGCTCATCGGCTGCGGGCAACCACTGGGCAAACATCCATGAGTGGTACACGTGGAGTGATGACAATCAGGCAGAAATCGACAAGGGCTGGCTCGTGAAAGCGGACACGATTGAAGAGTTGGCAGGTAAGCTTGGCGTTGATCCGGCGGGGCTTGCTGCTACTGTTCAGGCTTACAACGAAGCGTGTGCGGCGGGTGCCGATGCGGCATTTGGCAGAACCGATGCGCTCTCGCCGGTGAGCGAGCCTCCTTATTATGGCTGCGAACTTGGCCTGGGCATCATTAACACCCAGGGTGGCCCTGTCCGCGATGGCGCACATCACGTGCTCGATACTGAGGGGAATCCCATACCGCGTCTGTATGCGGGTGGTGAATTCGGTTCGTTGTACTGCTGGCTCTATCAAGGAGCTGGCAACGTGCCGGAGGCGTTAGGCGCCCGCACTGCTGGCACGAACGCCGCTGCTGAGGAGCCGTGGGATTAACGGTTTTGGCTCTTCAGGCTTGTGCGGCAGAATAACATCTGCCTTCTTCCCTCCCTCCCAGCGACCCCCGGACTTGTTCGGGGGTCGCGCTTTGCGTTGGGGAAGGGGCTAGAGCACGGTCAGTTCGCGGGGATAGCTGTTGAGGACTTCGCAGCCTTCTTCGGTTACGAGGACCAGGTCTTCTATGCGGACGCCGAAATTGCCGGGGAGGTAGATGCCGGGCTCGATGGAGAAGCACATGCCGGGCTCCACCGGGGCGTTGTGGGTGGCGGAGACGTCGCCAGGTTCGTGGACGTCAAGGCCGATTTGGTGGCCCAGGCGGTGCGTGAAGTAGGGGCCGTAGCCGGCTTCCTCAATGACCGCGCGGGCGGCGCGGTCCAGGTCGCAGAAGCGTACGCCGGGCTTCACCAAGGCGCGCGCGGCCTCGTTGGCGCGGCGCACCGTTTCGTACACTTCGCGCTGCTGGTTAGTGGGTTCGCCGAAGAAGAAGGTGCGCGTCATGTCGGCGCAGTATTCGTCCTGGCGGCAGCCTACATCGAACAGCACCACGTCGCCGGGGGCAAGGCGCGTGTTGTCGGGCTCGTGGTGCGGGTCGGCGGCGTTCGCGCCGAAGCTGACAATGGGCGTGAACGAGTGGCCCTGCGCGCCCAGATCGCGGTAGATACCTTCCAGCTGACCAGCCACTTCCGACTCAGTGACACCCTCGTGCACCAGTTCGCGGAAGCGAGCCATGGCGGCATCGTTTGTGTGCGAGGCAGCGCGCATGGCGGCACGTTCCGCTTCGTCCTTCAGTGCGCGGGCGTCGTCAACGGCATCGGAGGCCAGCACGAAGCGCGCTGCGGCACCGCGTTCCATCAGGGGAATCAAAAAGCGCGCAGCCAGGTTCTTGTCGCAGCCCAGCGCCTCGTCGGCATCGCACAGCTCAGCCACCAAAGCCAGTGGGTCGTCCGTGTCCGAGTACGGTCGCACGGTGCAGGTGCAATCATCCGGTGCTGTGAACAACTCGTTCAGCACCAGCATCGGTTCCGCACCTTTCGCTAAAATCAATCCCAGAAAACGCTCGCCGGGTTCCACATACGCCCCTGTGAGGTACTGAATAGAGCGCGGGTCGCAGACCAGCATCTGCGAAAGGTTGCGCTCGGCGAGGTTCTGCATGACAGTTTCGATACGCGTGGCGGTGGCAGACATAGGCTTCTCCTTGAACGGCGGCGGATGCAAACAAAATCACGTTTGTAGCGATAATAGAGCAAAACGACCGCACGCAGATGAAGGATTCCCGTTTCCGGTTGCCTCCCCTGGCCCATGTGGGCGCGATGTCGTATCATAGCGCCATTATGAACGGACTTGCTTACACACGTATGACCACCTCGCCCGAGGCGACGAAGCAGCTGGCGTCCACGCTGGCGCCCTACCTTCACGAGGGCGACGTTGTGGTACTCTCGGGCGACCTGGGTGCCGGTAAGACGCAGTTTGTGCAGGGCGTGGCCGCCGGGTTGGGCGTGCGCGACCAGGTGACCAGCCCCACGTTCAATATTCTTCTTGAATATCCCGAGGGACGGCTGCCGCTGCGTCACTTCGACCTTTACCGACTTGAGGACGAAGCTGAGCTGGAAGACATCGGCTATTTCGAAACTATTGAGGGCGACGGCGTGTCGTTTGTCGAGTGGGGCGAAAAGTTCCCCTCGGCGCTGCCGTTTAGCTATCTGGAAATATCTATCATGCTGGACACGGACGGAAACCGCCACGTTCGCGCGCAATCGTGTGGCGATAGGGCGCGGCAACTTCTGTTTGTGTGGGCGAACGATTCGAAGTCACGTCTGATGAAGGCAGCGGGAGGCGGCGCGTGAGCGAACAGCATCCGCGGTCGGAGCACGCGCAGGGCGAACCGACCGTGGCCTCGGCCGCTGCGGCCGCGCGGCGGCGTTTTGCGCTGGCATTCGATACCGCAAACGAAATCATTGCCATTGGACTGGGCGCGCTGCATGCCGAAGAGCGCACGGTAGAGGTGGTTGCGTCGGCGGAAGCTGCCGCGCATCGGGCCTCAAATACCCAGCTGCTTCCGCGCGTTGACGCGCTCCTGGCCGAGGCGGGCGTGTCTCGCGATGAGGTGGCGTGCGTGGTGGTGGGCCGCGGTCCGGGGTCGTTCACGGGTGTGCGCATTGCCATGGCTACGGCGAAGGGCATTGCCTCGGCGCTTGAGGTGGCACTGGTTGGTGTGTCGTCGCTCGACGCGGTGGCGTGGAATGCCCAGGTCGCGGGCGTGCGTGGGCAGCTAGCGGTGGTGGCCGACGCCATGCGCAAGGAAGTGTATCCCGTGCGCTACGTACTGTCTAATGCCGGCGTGGAGCGCCTTGAGGCTGACCGCGTGGTGAAGGCTGAAGTTGCTGCTGAGGAGCTGGTCGACGACACCCTTTTTGTGCAGGGGGGGCGGGGCGGGGCCCACCAAGCGAGTTCCGCAGCGAAGCGAGGACTGTCTGAGCGACTGGGCTCTGCCCTGGCGCCCCGGACAGGTTGTTCTCAACGTTCACTTCCTCAATTGCGCCTTGCGGGCGATGCGTTGAAGAAATATGGGGAATTGTTTGCGTCGTGTGGCGAGGTGCTAGACGAAGCCCTGTGGACGCCGACGGGTCGTGGACTTCTGTTGGCGTTGCAAGCCGCGTGGCAGGCGGGGGAGGCTAACCCGTTCGACGCGCGTCGGCATGATCCGGCGTTTGCGCTGCCCGTGTACACGCGCTTGTCTGACGCCGAGGAAAACGAGCGCATTCGCCTGGCGAAGAACGATCCCAAGAATCTGAACACGGGCGTGCAGGATGTGGCTCCGCGCCGCGACCAGCGGGCGAGCATGAACGATACCGCCATCCTGAACGCGCGTCCTGCTGCTGACGGCATCACGTACAAGCCGCTTGATGCGGCGCATGCGGCTGATGTGGCCGCGCTGGAAGCGCGCGTTATGGGAAGCGATGCCTGGAACGAATACCTTGTGGTCGATGAGTTGCCGCGGGGCGATAGAACCTGGTGGGCCGCCTACGAGGACGACGCGCTGGTGGGTTATGCCGGCGGGTGGATCGTGGATGGCCAGGTGCAAATTCTCAAGGTGGGCGTGGATCCGGCGCAGCGAAGGCGCGGTATCGCGCGTGAACTTCTCGCCCGTGTGGCAACCGATGCGCGCGACTTGGGTGCGCAGACGTGCTCGCTGGAAGTGCGCGCAGGAAACGGCGGGGCGCAGGCCCTTTACGAGTCGCTGGGGTTCCGCTCGCTCGGTACCCGTCCACGCTACTACTCCGACGGCGAAGATGCCGTCATCATGGAAGGGCCTCTGCCCGTAACCGAGCGCGATGTGGCGGGCATGGAGCTGCAGATTGACGCCGCGCGGGCGGCATCGGCGGCGTGCGCGCAAGGTGCAGCTGCGCGAAAGGCGCCCACACGCCCACTTATTTTGGCGCTAGAATCGTCCTGCGACGAGACGGCTGCCGCCATCGTGGACGGCGAGGGCAACCTGGTGTCCGACGTGGTGGCTTCGCAAATTGATTTTCACGCGCGCTTCGGCGGCGTGGTGCCAGAAATTGCCAGCCGCAAGCACATTGAGGCCATCTGCGGCGTGTGTGACGAATGCTTTGACACGGCGGCCGCCCACCTGGGTATTGAAAAGTTGACCTGGGCCGATTTGGACGCCGTGGCCGCTACGTATGCGCCGGGGCTGCTAGGCGCGCTCGTGGTGGGCGTGGCCTTCGCCAAGGGTGCGGCGTGGGCGGCGGACAAGCCCTACATCGCCGTGCACCACTTGGAGGGGCATCTCTACGCGAACAAAATTGGCGCGCCCGACTTCGAGCCGCCTGCGGTGGTGTCGCTCGTGTCGGGCGGCAATACGCTGCTCGTACACATGCGTGGTTGGGGCGATTACGAAACGCTGGGTGCCACTATCGACGACGCGGTGGGCGAGGCGTTCGACAAGGTAGCGAAGGCGCTTGGCCTGGGATATCCCGGCGGTCCCGTCATCTCGCGCGAGGCGGCCAAGGGTAAGGCGGATGCCATCGCGTTCCCGCGCGCTCTGCTGCATTCGGGTGACTTGCGCTTCTCGCTGTCGGGCCTGAAGACGGCGGTGGTCACCTACATCAACAACGAGCGCGCGGCCGGTCGTGAGCCGAATGTACCCGATGTGTGCGCCAGCTTCCAGCAAGCCGTGGTTGACGTGCAGGTGGCGAAGGCGAAGCGCGCGCTGGAGCAGACGGGTGCCCGCACGTTTTGCCTGGGAGGCGGCGTGGCCGCCAACCCCGTTCTGCGCGCAGCGTATGAGGACCTGTGCGAGCGCATGAACGTGCGCCTGGTCATGCCCCCGCTTTCCGCCTGCGGTGACAACGCCGGCATGATAGCCCTCGTAGCCCTCGACCGCTACCGCCAGGGCGCATTCCACCCCTTAAACTCCGACGCCCAAGCCCACGCCGACCTCGACAAACCGTACTAAGGTATCGTTCGCCAGATCGACATCTGTTGCACCGGAGTTTTACCGTTCGCGGGGGTAGGTGATGCAGGATACTAGGAAGGCGGCGAGGATGCAGGTGATGACGCAGAGGATGGTGGCGCCGAAGCCGAAGGAGTCGTTCACGAGGCCCCAGACGAGCGAGCTCATGCCAATGCCCAGGTCGGTGGCCAGCAGAAACAGGGCGTTGGTAGCGCCCCAGCGGGCGGGCGGGGTGTTCTTCACGGCGACGGACTGGTTGAGCGGCGAACTGATGCCCAGGCACACGCCGTACAGGATGCCGCCCAGGTAGAACGGCATGTCGCCGGAACCTGAGCCGCCTGCGCCTGCGAACAGCAAAAGCGCGAAGGCGCCAACGCCGCACACGGTGGAGGCGGCGAACACCTTGATCGGCGCGACGCGGTCCATGAACGATTTCGAATTCAGGCGCACCACAATCATGCTGACGGCCGACAGCGTATAGAACAGCCCGGGGTTGCTTATGCCGAGTGACGTGCCGTACAGCCCCACGAAGAAGATGCCGAAACCGAAGGCCGGGCTCAGTACCAGCATGGGGAGTGCGCCCGGGAGTGCGCGCGGCTCCAAAACGCTGCGCCAACCGCTTAGAGATGGTTCGTCGCCGGCGCTGCGTGCGGCTGGCTTTTGACCAGGGGCCGGGTTGTCTGCCGTCTGCGCTGCCTCCAATTCTCCTGTCATTCCCGCCACTTCTGCTGCGCGGCGCGCCTCCCACTTGCGGCGATACGCCGAGGTGGCGGGCAAACGCGCCGGGTTGTGCTCGTAGCGGCAGAACAGTGTGAACACGAGGCCAGTCACGCAGATAGCGGTTAGGCCAAAGTACAAGTTCTCGGCTGGGTCGGTGGACACCAAAAACAGCGCGAGCGCTGGCCCGATGGACATGGCGAGCGCCTGTCCCAACCCGTAGTAGCCAATGCCTTCGCCCAAGCGGGAAAGTGGCAGCACGTCGGCGGCTGCCGTAGCCGAGGCGGTGGTGGCCGCCGAAAACCCAATGCCCTGCACCACGCGACACGCCACGAACATGACGGGGTTATTCACCAGCGCGGGTGCCACCGTGCCCACGGCCAAAAGCATCATGCCCACGCACATGGCCTGGTAGCGCCCTCGCTTATCAATGAGGGGCCCGCACACAATACGCGTGACCGCCGCGGCAATGGAAAACACAGCGGCCAGCACGCCTGCGAACGCGGCGCCCTCGCCCGCGTGTGCCAGATACACCGACGTGCCCGAGTTCAGCCCCTGTCCCACCATAAAGGTGCACAGCGTCATCGCCACAATGAGTGCGAACAGCGGCGTCCACAAACGCTCGCCGCCACGCGCACCACTGCGCTCGCGCACCTTTGCGTCGTCTACCCGCTCGTCGTTTTCTGTTAGCTCCTGATTCATATCCTCATCCTACGCCTTTTACCCCTGCGCGCAATCATACTCCCTGTTCTATTTTCGCCCGAAAGTTGTTGCCACGTTTATGAAAGGTGCCGCCCCGCGCCTTCCCGTCTCTCGCGTCGCCACTCGCCTCGCGCGCCCATGCCCATCTTTGCACCATCTTAATACTCCCGCGCGCATCTTTATGCCGTGTTCACACGCATCTTCCTATGCTGGTTTGCGTGGTGGCGAACGCAGGCTGCGGGCGCCACTCAAGTAAGCACGTTCAAGGAAAGGAAGGACAATGGAAATCGTGACCGCGGTTGTGGGCGGGTTGAGCGTATGTGTTGCGCTTTACCTGTTCGCCGTGCTGCTGAAAGGTGGCGATGAGCGGTGATGGACGAACTGTTGGAATACGGCGTTTACCTGGCGCTGTTGGTAGCGCTGGCCCTCCCGCTGTCGGCGTACCTCAATCGAGCAATGGCTGGCGAGCGCACGGTGCTTTCGCGCGTGTTGGTGCCGGTGGAGAACCTCATCTACCGGGGCATCCACGTGGACAAGCGCGAAAGCATGGGGTGGAAAACCTACCTCATAAACGCGCTTGCGTTTTCGGCCGTGTCGCTGGTGGGGTTGTTCGCCCTACTCATGCTGTAAGGTGTGTTGCCGGGCAATCCGGAAGGTCTGCCGGGCCTCAGCTGGGACCTCGCGTTTAACACGGCGGTCAGCTTCGTTACGAATACGAACTGGCAGGCGTACAGCGGCGAGGCGGCGCTCAGCTACCTTTCGCAGGCGCTCGGGCTGACGGTACAGAACTTCGTGACGCCGGCGGTGGGTCTGGCAGTGCTGTTTGCGCTGTTCCGCGGCCTGGTAAGCGAAGGTGAGCGCGGTCTCGGCAACTTTTTTGTGGACGTGACGCGCGCCCTGCTGTTCGTGCTGCTGCCGCTTTCACTGGTGGTGGCGCTTGCCGATGTATGGCAGGGTTCACCGCAAAACCTTGCGCCCTATGAAGAAGTACAACTGCTTGAGCCGGTGGGCGTAACGGCTGAAGGCGATGTGGTGGCTGCCGACGATCCGGCTGCCGTTGATACTATTGACCAGGCGGTGGTGCCCCTTGGGCCGCAAGCAAGCCAGGTGGCCATCAAACAGCTCGGCACCAACGGAGGCGGCTATAACGGTGTGAACTCGGCCAGTGCACTGGAAAACCCGACGCCGCTTACGAACCTCATCCAGTGTCTTTCGCTGCTGCTTTTACCAGTGACCTGCGTGTTTAGCTTCGGACGCTTCGTTGCGGGCCGTCGCCAAGGACGTGCCCTTTTTGCGGCTATGTTTATTCTACTGGTGGCGGGGCTTGTAGCCATCGCCGTGGCTGAGCAGCTTGGCACGCCGCAACTGGCGGCCGACGGGCAGGTGTACATGGGTCTCGACGGTCAGTCTGGTGGCAACATGGAAGGCAAGGAGACACGCTTCGGTGTGACCGACTCGTCGCTTTGGGCGGCATTTACCACGGCAGCATCGAACGGCGCGGTGAATGCTATGCACGACAGCTTCACACCGCTTGGCGGCATGGTGCCTATGATTCTCATGGCACTTGGCGAGGTGGTGTTTGGCGGCGTGGGCTGCGGCCTGTACGGCATGATTGGGTTTGTCCTGCTCACGGTATTCATTGCGGGTCTCATGGTGGGTCGCACGCCCGAGTATCTGGGCAAAAAGCTGGGGCCGAAGGAAATGCGCATGGCCGCCGTGCTATGCGTGACCACGCCGCTGCTCATCCTGATAGGCGGCACCGCCCTCTGCCTCGACCCGGCCACCGCTGCCAGCGTGAACAACGCAGGCCCGCACGGGTTCTCGGAGGTGCTCTACGCGGCTGTGTCAACCGGCGGCAACAACGGCTCGGCCTTCGCGGGCTTCAATGCGAACACCCCCTACATCAACGTGGTGCTGGCACTTGAAATGCTCGCGAACCGGTTCATACCCCTTGCGGCAGTGTGCGTGCTCGCCGGTAGCCTGTGTGCACGTCCGAAAGTGGCAGTGGGTGCTGGCACGCTGTCAACCAGCAATGCTCTGTTCGTGTTTCTGCTCATCCTCATGGTGCTGCTCGTGGGCGCGCTTACGATGTTCCCGGCGCTGGCGCTGGGTCCGGTGGCCGAGCACCTGATGATGGTGCTGTAGAAAGGTGAAGAAATGACAACTACCACACTGCGGCAGGGGGCCGCCGGCGCGCTCGCGAGGCGCGCCGTAAGGGACGCGTTTGCGAAGCTTTCGCCCCGTGAGCAGGCGAAAAACCCGGTCATGCTCATGGTGTATCTTTCGGCGGTGCTCACGTTTGTACTGTTCATCCTGTCGCTATTCGGCATTGCCGACACGTATCCGGCGTTCACGTTGGCGGTGTCGATAATTCTTTGGCTCACGGTGTTGTTCGCGAACTTCGCGGAGGCGCTGGCCGAAGGTCGTGGCAAGGCGCAAGCTGACGCCCTGCGTGCGGCGAAGCGCGACGTGGCGGCTCATAAACTGAACGAGGGCCTTGTGGCGAAGGGTACGCACGTCGACGACCCAGCCGAATTCTTCCGCCTGCGTGCTGATGAGGTGAACTCGGCCCTTCTCAAGAAGAAAGACCTGTTCTACGTGGCGGCGGGCGAGCAGATTCCCGCTGACGGCGAAATTGTGATGGGTGCGGCTTCGGTGGACGAAAGCGCCATCACGGGCGAGTCTGCTCCGGTCATCCGCGAGGCGGGTGGCGATCGCTCGGCCGTGACGGGCGGTACTACGGTGCTGTCCGACTGGCTGGTGGTGCGCGTGACGGCCGATGCTGGCCACAGCTTCCTAGACCAGATGATTGCCATGGTGGAGTCGGCCGCGCGCAAAAAAACGCCGAACGAAGTGGCGCTTGAAATTCTGCTGGTGGCCTTGACCATTGTGTTTCTCGTGGTGTCGGTGTCGCTCTTTGCGTTCAGCGGCTTCGGCGCGAACCTTGAAGGCATTGCGAATCCAACCACGCTCACCTCGCTTGTGGCGCTGTTCGTGTGTCTGGCACCCACCACCATTGGAGCGCTGCTGTCGGCCATTGGTATTGCCGGTATGAGCCGTCTGAACCGGGCAAACGTGCTGGCCATGAGTGGTCGCGCCGTGGAGGCGGCGGGAGATGTGGATGTGCTTTTGCTCGACAAGACCGGCACCATCACGCTCGGCAATCGTCAGGCGGCCGAGTTCATCCCGGTGGACGGCGCCACCGAGCGAGAAGTGGCCGATGCCGCGCAGCTGGCCAGCCTCACCGACGAGACGCCCGAAGGTCGCAGCATCGTGGTGTTGGCGAAAGAGCGCTTCGACATTCGCGCCCGCTCGCTTGAGGGTTCGGGTATGGTGTCTATCCCCTTTACGGCGCAGACGCGCATGAGCGGCGTGGACTTCGAGGGCCACGAGATTCGCAAGGGTGCGGCCGATGCGGTGCGCGCCTACGTGGAAGCGGCCGGCGGCACCTACAGTGACGAATGTGGCCGTGCTGTCGAAAGCGTATCGCGCGCGGGCGGCACGCCGCTGCTGGTGGCGCGCGACCATCGCGTGCTCGGCGTCATCCATTTGAAGGATATCGTGAAGCAGGGCATTAAGGAAAACTTTGCCGACCTGCGCACCATGGGCATCAAAACCGTCATGATTACCGGGGATAATCCCTTGACAGCCGCCGCGATAGCGGCCGAGGCCGGCGTGGACGACTTCATTGCTGAAGCCACGCCCGAGTCGAAGCTAGCCGCCATTCGTCAGTACCAGGCCGAGGGCCATATGGTGGCCATGACGGGTGACGGTACGAACGACGCACCTGCCCTCGCGCAAGCCGACGTGGCTGTGGCTATGAACAGCGGCACCCAGGCGGCGAAGGAAGCCGGCAACATGGTGGACCTCGACTCGTCGCCGACGAAGCTTATCGACATCGTGCGCATCGGTAAACAGTTGCTCATGACGCGCGGCAGCCTGACCACGTTCTCTATAGCGAATGACCTGGCTAAATACTTCGCCATTGTGCCCGCGCTGTTCGTGCCGCTGTACCCGGCGCTTGAGGCGCTCAACATCATGCACCTCACCAGCCCCACCACGGCCATCCTCGCGGCTGTCATTTACAACGCGCTCATTATTGTGGCGCTCATTCCGCTGGCGCTGAAGGGCGTGAAGTATCGCGAAGCCTCATCGCAGAGTCTGCTCACGCGCAACTTGTTGGTGTATGGCCTGGGCGGCATGGTGCTGCCGTTCGTAGCCATCAAGCTGCTTGACATGGGGCTGACCGCGCTTGGCGTGGCATAACGCGTGCGCTTGGAAAGGAAAGGAACTCTCATGACCAAAGCAAAAACCTGGATTACCGGGGTACTCTTCTTCCTTGTTGCCACCGTGCTGTGCGGTGTGCTGTATACCGCAGCTGTCACGGGTGTTGCGCAACTGTTCTTCCCGCATCAGGCAAATGGCTCGCTCATTGAAGTGGATGGTACCGTATATGGCAGTGAACTTATCGGCCAGCAGTTCACGGATGAAAAGCACCTGTGGGGCCGCGCCACCAGCCTAAATACCACTTCGTTCACCGACGACGCGGGTAACCCTGTACTGTGGTACGCGCCTTCCAACATAAGTCCCGCAAGCGATGAGTTCGCCTCTATCGTGCAGGAGCGCGTCGACCGCATTCGCGCTGCCCATCCCGAGCAGGGTAACCAGCCCATCCCGAGCGACCTCGTGACGAACTCCGGCAGCGGTTTCGACCCGCATATCTCCCCAGCTGCAGCCGAGTATCAGGTGGAGCGCCTCGTGCGTACTACGGGCAAGAGTGCGTCCGAAATTCGCGCCATCATTGACGCCTGCACCGAACAGCCGCAGTTCGGCATCCTTGGCGAGGCACGCGTGAACGTGCTCAAGGTGAACCTTATGCTCGATGGTATTCTGTAAGCGGAAAGGAAAGGGCGGCCATGGCGGATTCAACGTATCACTACGCGCTGCGCCGCGACCCTGACGCTATTCTCCGGCAGATTGCCGAGGCAGAGGCGGCGGAAGGCGACACGCGCGGCAAGCTTAAGATATTCTTCGGCTACGCAGCTGGCGTAGGCAAGACGTATGCCATGCTCGAAGAGGCACACGCGGTGCTGGAGAAAGGGTTTGACCTGGTAGTTGGCTATGTGGAGCCACACACACGTGCCGATACCATGGCGCTGGTGGAGGGCCTTGAGTGTATTTCGCCGTGCGAGGTAGCTCATCGCGGCATCACGCTGAAGGAGTTCGACCTCGACGCTGTGCTCGCGCGTCGCCCGCAAATTGTACTGGTGGACGAACTTGCCCACACAAACGCGCCCGGGTGCCGCCACCGTAAGCGCTATCAGGATGTCGAAGAGTTGCTGCGCGCCGGCATTAACGTGTTCACCACGGTCAACGTGCAGCACCTCGAAAGCTTGAACGACAAGATAGCCGCCATCACGCAGGTGGTGGTGGCCGAGCGCATCCCCGATCGCGTGTTCGACGAGGCGGCATCGGTGGAACTGGTGGACATCGAGCCGGACGATCTCATCGAGCGTCTTGAGGCTGGCAAAGTGTACCTGCCCGACCGCGCTCGCACGGCGCTTGGCAACTTTTTCTCGCAGAAAAACCTCGCGGCGCTGCGCGAAATTGCGTTGCGCCGCATGGCCGAGCGGCTTTCCCGCAAGGCCGAACGCGCCCAGGCGGGGCCGCGCGTGGAAGCCGGCGAAGACGTGCTTGTGTATGTCACCGAAGACGCCGGCAACGTGAAGGCCATTCGCGCGGCAGCGAACATGGCCGAGGCATATCGCGGCACGTTCACGGCACTGGTGATGGAAACGTCGCGTAGCAGCAAGCTTGATGCAGCGCGCCGCCGCACGCTGCGGGCGAACATCGACGTGGCCGAAGAGCTGGGCGCACGTGTGGTCACGCTGCACGGCGACGACATCGCGCGCCAGATTGCCCAGTATGCCCAGGCGGCGGGCGTCACGCATATTGTGGTGGGCAACGCCACCGGGCTGCGCGGGGGCCTGCTCGCTCGCGAGGGTTTGGTGAGCCGCCTTACCCGGCTCGCGCACGGCGCCGTGGTGGATGTGGTGCCAGTGAAGGATCTCCCAGCACAGTACGGGCGCCTGCGCGAAGAGCGGGGCTTCCGCTTCACGCTGGGTGATGCGTGGAAGGCGGCGGCGTCGGTGGCCATCGCTTCGGCCATCGGGTTGCTCATTTACGGCATGGGCATGGCAAGTTCGATGGTGCTCATGTTGTATCTGCTGGTGGCGCTTTTGTTCGCCACGCGTGCCGACGGGTTTTTCTTCGCAGTGCTGGTTTCGCTTGGCAGTATGCTCGCGTACAACTTCTTCTTCACCATTCCGCGCTTCACGCTGCACGCCTATGGGTTGAACTCGTCGTTTGTGTTTATCTTCCTGCTGCTGGGCACGCTGTTGGCCACCTCGCTTGCCGTGCGCATGAAGAGCCAGACTGAAAGCAGCGCCCGCCGGGCGTATCGCATGGAGGTGTTGCTGGAATCGAGCCGCACCATTCAGTCGGCCGTTACGCTGGACGAGTGCTTCCGCTCCACCGCTGGCCAGGTGGTGAAACTGCTCAACCGCCCGGTGGTTACGTACCGGTTGTACGCCGACGAACATGTGGGTGAGGGGGAGGTGCACGACGTTCCTGGCACCAAGGGCGCGGATGCGTCAGCGGCCGATCTCGTGTCGTCGACTGAGGCTGCCGTGGCCGCATGGGTTGCCGCGAACAACGAGCGAGCCGGCGCCACCACGGGTACGCTTGCCGACGCGCGTTGCCTCTATCTGCCGGTCAGCGCCAAAAACGTGGTGTACGGCGTGGTGGGCGTAGTGATGGACGACACTAGCGACACCAGCGACGACGCCGATTTTGGCGCGTTCGAGAAGAACCTCTTGCTCATGATTGTGCACGAGTGCGGACAAGCCGCCGAGCAGATTGCCTCGGCCGAAGAGCGCCGCGCCATGGAAGTAAAGGTGGAGAAAGAAACGTTGCGCTCGAATTTGCTGCGCACCATTTCGCACGACCTGCGCACGCCGCTCACCAGCATCTCCGGCGATGCGGATATGTTGTTGCTCGATGGCGACACCATGGAGCGTGCCCAACGTGAACGCCTCTACCGCGACATTCACGATGATGCTCACTGGCTCATTGCGCTGGTGGAAAACCTGCTGTCCATCACGCGCATCGACAACGGCACCATGGAGATTGACCGTCAACCCGAGATGGTGGGCGAGGTGGTGCACGAGGCGCTAGAGCACATCGACCGGCGCGCCGGCGAAGGCCGTGTGCACGCTGAAGTGGCCGACGATCTGCTCATGGCCGACATGGACGCGCGCCTCATCATTCAGGTGATTGTGAACTTGGTGAACAATGCGCTTGCCTATTCGCCGGTTGAGGGGAGCGTGGTAGTGAAGGCGGCCGCCGTGCGTGAGCAGGGGAAGCCACGCGTGCGCATCACGGTGACCGATGAGGGTCCCGGCATTTCCGAGGAGGATCGCGAGCACCTGTTCGACCTGTTCTACAATGGGTCTACCGGCAAGCCGAGTGGCAAGAGTGGCGACTTCAAACGCGGCATGGGCCTGGGGCTTCCGCTGTGCCGCTCCATCGTGGAGGTGCACGGCGGCACGCTTGAGGTGCGCAACGTGCAGCCGCGCGGGTGCGAGTTTTCGTTCTCGCTGCCGGCGGTGAATGCAGATGATGTGGTGGGCGAGAAGCGGCGGGAGGAACGGCGTGGCTGAGGAATACCGGATACTCGTGGTGGAGGACGACGCGGCGGTGCGCCGCCTGGTGACCACGACGCTTGATGTGCACGGGTATGCGGTGCGCGAGGCTAAGACGGTGGCTCAGGCGCTGTTGGAGTTGTCGTCGCAGCCGCCCGACCTGGTTATTCTTGACCTGGGACTGCCCGATGGCGACGGCGTGGATGTTATCCGCACGCTGCGCGAATGGTCGGCGTTGCCGGTCATTGTGCTGTCGGCGCGCGTTGAGGATGCCGACAAGGTGGTCGCGCTCGACGCCGGCGCCGACGACTACCTGGTGAAACCCTTTTCCGTGGAAGAACTGCTCGCGCGCCTGCGCGTGGCACTGCGTCGCCTCGACCGCGAACGCGCGCTCAAGGGCGGCCCCGAGGAAGCGGTGTATGAAAACGGCGCGCTGCGTATCGACTACGCCTCGGCCTGTGTGACGCGCGACGGAGAAGAGGTGCACCTCACACCGTCGGAGTACAAGCTGCTCTGCCTGCTCGCCCGCAACACCGGCAAGGTGCTCACGCATAACTACCTGCTGAAAGAGGTGTGGGGCAGCGCGCTGGCCTCCGACCGCGCGTCTCTCCGCGTCTTCATGGCCACCCTCCGCAAAAAGATAGAACCCGATCCCACGAACCCCGTCTACCTCCAAACCCACGTAGGCATAGGCTACCGCATGCTCCGCGTAGAGTAACAAGGTAGAAAGGGAGAAATGATAATTACGATTATGATAATCGTAATTATCATTTCTGAGTTGGGTGCGCTAAAGCGAAGAGCCGCCTACGCTTCCGGCTTCTTTGCTACGTGGACGGCGGCTATGCCGCCGGTGTAGTTTTTCCAGGTCACGTCCACGAAACCGGCTTGTTCCATCATGGCGGCGAGGCCTTGTTGGTTGGGGAAGGCTTGGATGGAACGCGACAGATACACGAAGCCCTCACGGTCGCCCGTGATGAGGCCGCCCCAGAAGGGGATGAGGTGCTTGAGGTAGAAGGTGTAGAGCGCCCGCCACATGCGGTTCGGCGGCGTGGAGAATTCCAGGCACACCAGCGCGCCGCCCGGCTTCAGCACGCGGAACATCTCGGCGAGCGCCCGGTCGCGCTCGGGCATGTTGCGGATGCCGTACGCCATAGTGATGACATCGTACGATGCGTCGGCATAGGGAATGTCCTGCGCGTCCACCACTTCGAAGTCCACCGGCACGCCATCGGCTTTGCCCTCGTCGTAGTGCATGCGCGCAACATCCAGCATCTCGTTCACGAGGTCGGTACACTGAATGTGCCGCGGGTGTTTCGCGCGCGCCACGGTGAAAGTGACGTCGCCCGTGCCGCCCGCAATGTCAAGCATGTCAGCATCGGCGCTGATGGGAGCCTGCCGCATCATGCCAGCAAGCCACGCCTTGTACGCGCCGAAACTCGACACGGCGTTGAACCGCTCATACTTCGCCGCAATGGCAGAAAAAATCTCCTTCACCCGCTCCGCAGAAATCTCCGCAGGCGCCTCTTGGCCAGTAGCAGTATCGATACTCACGGGTTTCTCCTGAAGTCGTGTTTGGTCATGAAGGAAAGGCCCTTTGCGTGTGCATATGTCGCGTTGCTGAGAGGTGCTGAAAGTGGTCGCGACATGCGACATGCGATTGGGCTCAAAATGGCAGAAAATGCCGTTTGTGTACGGATTGGATGTTCTAAAATCCGCGTGCGAAACGCGCGATCAGGGGTTTCTTTATGAGCTAAACGACCCACCAAGGTTTTGGGCGCGAAAATCCGTACATAAACGGCATTTTCTGCCATTTTGCGTGGATTTTCTTGTTGACTCGTGCGGAAGACGTCCCTGCACCCTGTACTAGTTCTGAGAATCATCGTTCACCTTGCGGTCACGCAACTTTTCCAGTTTGCGGGCTTCGCGGGCGCCTTTTAGGCCGCCGGCTCCTTGGAGGCCACCGGCGTCGCGGGGGACGGTGCGGGCCACTTCGCCGCGGGCAAGCGCCGCTTCTCGTTCGCGTTCTTCAGCCATCATCTGCTCAAGCAACGGGTCGCGTTCTACGGTGCGCAGGGCTTCCTCGCGGATGGCGGCGTGTACGCCAGCCTCGATGCCTGTGCCGGCGCGGCCGGCTTCTAGCTGGGCGTTCGCGGCGTCGAAGGCCTCGTTCGTGTTCTCCGGCGAAAAGCCTGGGGCCACTACGCTACCGAAGGCTGCCACCTGGGCACCCGTCTCGTCGGCAAGCGCCCGGCCGTCGGCGATGCCGTCCACGGCCATGCCCTTGAACGTGCAGTTGGGCGTGCCATCCGGGTTCCACGCGGGAGACAGCGTGCCATTCTCCTGGTCAGGGTACGCAAAGCCGCTTTCCGCCGAGCGCCACTTCCCGGTGAGCTTAGCCGCAAAGTTGGCGGGCTCGTTTGTCAGCCACAGCTTCGCCAAGTGCTTCGCATGTGTCGGCTTCACGTCGAACGCCCAGTTCAACTCTGACTTCTCGGCCACCGTGTTCTCAGACAGGCGCTCGAACTCGGCCTTCAGTGCACCCAGTCGCGCGTCGATGCGGCCTGTGCCGTTATACAGCACGTCGTCCAGGCGGTTCATCTGCTCGCGTGCCTCGCGGATGCGCTTGTCGGTGGCCGCCGCCATGCCCGCGTCCAAAATGCCGTGTTCGCCCTTGATGCGGTTCAGGTCAAGCGCCGCGTCGTAGGTGGCGTCCACCATCTCGTCCACGCTCATGTACTCGCTCTCATAGTTCATGATGTGCTTCCACGAGGGCAGAATCATGCGCTCGCGATGTTCCTCAAACGTGCGGGCGCGCAGTTTGTAGCCGTATTTCTCCGGGTTGTCGAACGCGATGGACCCCACGTCCAAAAACGGCGCCATGGGCGAGGTCAACACCACCAGCCGCGGGTCGTACCCAACGCGCTCATACAAATGCTGCACGTACGCGCCAGTCTCGCGCACGCTAGCCGCGGTCTGCTTGGGGATGCCCGTCATGAAGTACAGGTCGAACCGCTCGCAGTTGGGGTGCGACAGCGCGTCGACAATGGTGTCTTCCAGCTCGGTCATGGTGTAGTGGCCCTTGCCGAACGCCTTGCGCACGTCGTCGTCGTGGCTTTCGGCCGAAATTTCTACCGACCAGTTGCCCAGATTCTTGTCGAGCAGCTGGTAAAACTCGTCACCTCCCGGCGGCGGGCCGAAGAACTCAAAGCCAATAGGGTTGTGCACCTTGCCTTTGAGCCCTGTGATGAATTCGTGCGTGTACGCCTCGCCGGCCTGCAGAAAGTCGTTCAGCACGAAGATGGGCCCCCACACGTGGTTTTGCACGTGCTCGATGTCGCGAATGAGCAGCTGCGGGTCGCGCCAGGCCACGCGCCGGCGGCCGAAGTGGTTTTTGAACGCGTACGCGCTGCCGCCGCAGGTGGCGCAGTTGCGCGCGCAGCCGCGGCAGGTGAGGCTGGCCGTCACGGGGTAGGAAAGCCACCCCTTCATGGGCAGGTAGCTGGTCATATCGTGGTGGCGCAGCACGCCTTTCATGGGGTAATCGTAGTCCATGGAGATGGCGTTCATGTCGTCGGGCACCCAGCTCAGGGGGTTAATGTGGATGGCGCCCGTGGCGTCCTTCCACGTGAGGTTCGGAATGTCAGACAAGTCGCCCAGCGGCGTGTGCGTGCGCGCCGCCCGCGCCACGCGCTCAATAAGCATGCGCATGGGCTCTTCAGTTGAATCCCCGCGAAACACGAAGTCAATGCAGTCGTACTTGATCAAATCTTCGTGGAAAATGGACGACGACAGCCCGCCAAACGACACCGGCACACCCGGATGCAGCCGCTTGAGAATTTTCGCCACCTCGATGGAGCCGTGGCAGTGCGGCATCCAGTGCAAGTCGATGCCGAACATGTGCGAATCGAGTCGCGCCAAATTCTTCTCCACGTCGAAGTTCTTCTTGTGCAGCATCATCGACGCCAGGTTGTAGATGCGCGAACGCAGCCCGTGGCGTTCCAGATACTCGCACAGCGTGGTAAGCCCCAGCGGGTACATCTCGAAGATGGGCGTGGAAGGCACCATGTCAGACACGGGCCCGTACATGATGGAACGCTCGCGGAAATCGTACGTGGCGGGCGCGTGAATGTAGGTCATATCCAATGTTTGCATAATGCCAGCGAGTATAGCACGAGTCGCCTTGCTCGGTCGGCTCGCGCCGCACCTCTTCCCTCGGCCGATTGGGCTCTGTGTCTTTGAAGGAGAGCGGGCGCGGAATGCTATCATACGCACCACACGATTATTCGGGAGACAGGCGGGCCCCATCATGCTGTTGTGCGCACAATATATTCTTCCCATTACCTCCGAGCCGTTCCAAAAAGGCGCCGTGCTTGTGCGCGATGGAGTGATTCGCGACATCGGCACCATTGACATGCTGAAACTGCGCTATCCGGATGAGGAAATCATCGACTACGGTAAGGCGGCGCTCCTTCCGGGGTTGGTGGACATGCACACTCACCTGGAGAACTCCGTCATGCGCGGCATTGTGCACGACGTGCCCTACACCACGTGGGTCACCTCCATGCTGGAGAAAAGCTCGAAGCTGGACGTGGGCGACTGGTACGACTCCGCCATCCTCGGTGGCCTGGAGGCGCTGTCTAGCGGCATCACCACGGTGGCGGACATCACCACCACGGGTGCGGCCTGCACTGCCACGCAGAAGCTGGGCATGCGCAGCGTCATCTACCGCGAGGTGGGCGCCATGGACAAGCGTCGCGTCGACTACGCCATGCGCGTGGCCGAAAACGACATCATGCACTGGCGCGAAGAGGTTGACCCCTCTCGCATCACCATTGGCGTTGCGCCGGCCGCCATGTATGTGTGCCACCCCTCGGTGTACGGCAAGGTGTCGGAATTCGCGCGTCGCGAGGGCATTCCGGTTGCCATGCACCTGGCGGGCAACCGCGAAGAAACCAACTTTATTAAGTATGGTTCCTCACCGTTCTCGGTGCACACGATGGACCAAAAGCGCGGCTACGTGGAAATTCCGCCGTGGCTGCCCACGGGCGTGACGCCGGTAAACTATGCGCTGAACTGGGGCGCCTTCGAATCCGACAACGTGTTGGCCATTCACTGCGTGCACGTGGACGAAGAGGACGTGAAGAAGCTCAAGGAATACGACGTGGCCGTGGCGGTGTGCCCGCGCTGCAACGCGCAGTTGGGCATGGGTGTGGCGCCGCTGACCGAGTTCTTGCGCGCGGGGCTGCGCATGGGCTTGGGCACCGATTCGCCGGCTGCCACGGACTCCACCGACATGCTCACCGAAATGCGCATTGGCATGCTGGTGCAGCGTGCTGTGAACGTGGGGCAGTTCCTCGACTCGGCCACCATGCTGGAAATGGCCACCATCGGCGGGGCTCGCGCGCTCAAGCTGGACGACAAGATTGGCTCGCTCGACATTGGCAAGCGCGCCGACATTGTGGCCATCGACCTGTCCGGTTCGCATCAAACGCCCACGACCGACCCCGTTTCGGCCGTGGTGAACACGTGCAGCGGCGCCGACGTCCTCATGACCATGGTGGACGGCAAAACGCTGTACGAGAAGAACAAATGGCATGTTGACGTGGAAGTGGCGAAGAACATCGCCCGCGTCATTGAGATTCGCGGAAAGCTGAGGGTGTAGGGCATGGCCAAGCAGCAAAAACTCACGGCGAAGCAGAAGAGTGAGCGCATCAAAGCAGCTCAGGAGCGCGAACGTCGCGCCCAAGAACAACGCGAGCGCGCCGAGAAAACCAAGCGCATTTTCACCGTGGTAATCTGCGTGATTCTGGTGCTGGCGTTGGGCATTCCCACCGTGGCGCTGGCGTTTTTGGGCGGCGGAGCGTAACGTTCCGACGGCTTGTCAGCCGTCGGAACTACTCGACGCTGCGAAGGGCTGAGGCACGCCGCCTTCGCGCGATCCCGGAAATTCGCGTAGCGAAGTACGCTTCACTTCCGCGATCCCACGAATTCGACGTACCTCAGCCCTTCTCGCTGACTTACTACGCCAACCAGTACGTGTTACCTTCCTGTCATGCTTTTTCTGTAGAGGCATGTCGCGTAGTCTCGGGCGGTGGGTTTGTGCTACCATAAACCGTTACCGCGCATGGGGCGCGGGACAGTTGAGAGAGACGCCGTGCAAAGGGGTTAGCTTTGTTTGGTATAGGTCCATTTGAGTTTTTCCTCATTCTGTTGTTCGGGTTCCTCATTGTGGGACCCGACAAGCTGCCGGCTATGGCCAAAACCGTTGGTAAGGCCATCGCGAAGTTCCGCAGCGCGCAGGAAGAGATGAATAAGGTCATCAAGACCGAAGTGTACGATCCGAATTCCGACGAGCCGTTCAAGAATCCGCTTGAGGCGCTGGCCAAGGTGGGTGATACCGCCAAGGACGCGGCAAACGAGGTGAAGCAGGAAAGCTTCTCGGAGCGCAAGGCGCGCTACGACAAGGAGCGCGCTGCGAAGAAGGCTGCCGAGGCCAAGGAAGCCACGGCTGCTGCGGGCGCTGCGGCCGCGGCAGCGATTCCGGCCGCGGCGGCTGAGGCGGCGAAGCCCAAGCCTATCGCGCGCCCTGACGGGTCGTTTGTCCAGCCCGAAGAGGCCAAGCCAGCGGCAGCCGAGCCCGCCAAGGCGGAGCCAGCCGCGAAGGCTGACGCATCGGCAACGACGGAGGCCGCGCCTGCGAAGGCGAAGCCCTCGGCCGACGAACTCTACGGCACGAAGCCCGTGGCGAAAAAGCCCGCGGCCAAGAAGCCGGCGTCGACGGCGACAAAGTCCACGACGGCCGCCAAGTCTGCGACTGCCACGAAGTCCACAACGGCCACCAAGGCGACGGCCACGAAGACCGCTACCAAGTCTGCCGCAAAGCCTGCCGCCAAGACCGAGGCCGAAAAGGCCGCCGCGCGCTCAGCTGCGGCGAAGAAGGCGGCTGCCACGCGCGCCGCCAAGAAAAAGGCTGCGGAGGCCGCTGATGCCGCCGCTGCTGCGACGACCGGGAAGGGGGAGTAGCTCATGCCTATCGGACCGGCACGAATGCCCCTGTTCGACCATTTGGGCGAGCTACGTATGCGCCTCGTCCGCATTGTGGCGTGCCTCGCCGTCGCGGTCGTCATTCTTTACCTGGCATCGGAGACGCTCGGCTACTTCCTGTTGCAACCTATCGCTGAGTTTCTTCCGAAAGATGCGAACGGCATGGCTGCCACGCTGGCGCTTGACCCGTTCGAAGGCTTCGCCACACGCTTCAAGGTGTCGCTGTGGGCATCGCTGGTGGTGTGCTCGCCCGTTATTCTGTGGCAGATTCTTGCGTTCTTCCTGCCGGCGCTCAAGCCGAACGAGCGCAAGTGGTTCATCCCGACGTTTGCCGCCGCCGTGGCGCTGTTCGTGTTCGGCGCGGTGTTTTGCTACCTGATTATTTTGAACCCGGCTTTCCAGTGGCTCACCGACCAGGCCGCCGGCTTTGGTACGGTGGCGCCGCGAATGTCCTCCTACATTGACACCATTATCAAGTTCGAACTGGGCTTCGGTATTGCGTTTGAGTTGCCGCTGATCGTGTTTTACCTGGTCATTTTCGACGTGGTACCGTACAAGAAGCTGCGCGGCAGCTGGCGTATGGTGTATGTCACGCTCATGGTTATCTCGGCCATGGCCACGCCCGACGCCTCGCCCATCACCATGTTGCTGATGTTCGCCGCCATGGTGGCGCTGTATGAGGGAAGCTTGCTCATCTCGCGCATTGTGCTGGCGAAGCGCATCAAGAAGCAGAATGAAGAACTGGATGCCGAAGAGGCCGCCGAGGCCGCCGAGGAACTGGCCTACCAGAAGTCCAAGGCGAAGTAGCAGGTAGTCCGCGCGAGGCTCGCGCAATGAGGCCCCTCGCTTCAACCGCTGTTTTACGGCCCGTCGCACTGCGGCGGGCCGTTTCTGTATTCCGGGCGGTTGTTCTTTGCCGTTAGCGCATCGGTGCACGCAGCCGACGCCGCTTTGGGCTACCATGGACGCGAGCAAAGACGAGCACGGGTTATGACAAAGGAGCCCTATGCACGAGTTGGGAATTATGACTGGCGTCATGGACGCGGTGATTACTTCGGCGAAGGACGCGGGTGCCGACAAGGTGCTGAAGGTGAGTCTGTCGGTGGGCGAGATGACCGAGGCTATTGAAGACGCGCTGCGCTTCGCGTTCGAAGCGCTGTCTGAACAGCAGGAATACGCGCTTTGTGCCGATGCTGAGCTAATCATCACCATGGTGCGCCCCAAAAGCCGCTGCCACGAGTGCGGCGCGGAATACGAGCACGACCGCTTCCACATGCTATGTCCTGAGTGCGGCGGTTTCGCCACCGAGCTTATTGCGGGGCGCGAGTTGCAAATAGATTCCATCGAGGTTGATATTCCGGACGACGAATAAGGAGCCCGTATGCAGATTGATATGAAGCAGCCCATTCTCGACAAGAACGACCAGCTGGCCGCTGACCTGCGGAAGCGGTTTGCCGAGAACCACGTGTTTGTGCTGGACCTTCTGGCCAGCCCCGGGTCGGGCAAGACATCCACCATCCTGGCTACCATTGACGCGCTGCGCGACGAGTTCAACATTGCTGTTATTGAGGGCGACATCGCCAGCAACGTGGATGCCGAAAAGATCAAGGCCCAGGGCATTCCCGCCGTGCAAATTAACACGGGTGGCGCGTGCCATTTGGAAAGCGCCATGCTGAAGCGTGCCGTGGACGTGCTTGACCTGGAGCGCCTTGACCTCATCATCGTGGAAAACGTGGGCAACCTCGTGTGTCCCACAGACTTTGACCTGGGTGAAAACGCCAAGGTGATGATTCTGTCCGTACCCGAGGGCGACGACAAGCCGCTCAAGTACCCCGGCGTGTTCCAGGTGGCCGAGGCCGTGGTGCTGAACAAGGTGGACACCATGCCCGTGTTCAATTTCGACCGCGAGGCCTTCGAGTCGGCCGTGAAGCAGCTCAACCCCACGGCCCCCATCTTCCCGATTGCCGCCACCAAGGGCGAAGGCGTGGAAGAGTGGGCTGAGTGGCTGGCTGCGCGAATCCGCGAGATTCAGTAAAGGCTGGGCATGGAAACGGGTGAGAAATACCTGTTGTGTGTGGCGGCGTTGAAGGAGTTCGTGGAGGGCGCGGGCTTCTCTGACGTGGTGCTGGGGCTGTCGGGTGGCATGGACTCCAGCTTGGTGGCGGTCATGTGCGTAGACGCGTTTGGCGCGTCGCACGTGCACGGCGTGCTGCTGCCGGGGCCGTATTCGACCAAGCACTCGGTGGAAGATGCGCGCGTGCTGGCCGACAACCTGGGCATTGAGGCGCAGCTGGTGTCCATTCGCGAGCCGTATGAGGCGTTTGCGCACGTGCTGGCGGAGGCGTGCGGCGGGGAGCTTGCGGGGCTCGCGGCTGAAAACACGCAAGCGCGCTGCCGCATGGTGTGCCTGATGGCGCTTTCGAACGCGCACGGCTGGTTGATGGTGAACACCGGCAACAAGAGTGAAGCCTACACAGGGTACTCCACGCTTTACGGGGATATGGCGGGCGCGTTTGCCCCGCTCGGCGGCGTGTATAAGACCGACGTGTACGCGCTCGCCCGCTGGCGCAACGAGCAAGCAGTGGCGCGCGGCGTGGCGGCACCCATTCCGGAGTCTGTGTTCATCAAGCCCCCGAGTGCCGAACTTTCTCCTGGCCAGGAAGACGAGAAGAGCCTCGGGGTGGACTACGCCACGCTCGATGCGCTGCTGATGGCCCACGTGGAACGAGGCCTCGACGCCGCCGCGCTCAAAGCGGAGGGATTCGACGCCGCACTGGTTGACCACGTGCTTTCCCTCATACGCGCCACCGCCTTCAAACGCGCCCTAGAGCCCCCTTGCCCACAAGCGCCCTTTTATGGCTAGCCATCCTCGCTTCATAAAAGTGTGACGCGCTTACGCGCTAGCTATTACGTCACGAGATAACCGCCCTCCCTACCACTATGACGAGGACTGACTGACTGGTAGGCAAGGTCTAGCAATAGGCATAACCTCCGTAGGGGTGCTCTCCAGAGCACCCGTTCGCGCGAAGCGCGAAAACGCAGGTCAGAGTCGTGTTCTCCGCCTGCGGCGGAGCGGATGCACTAGAGTGCATCCCTACGGGGATAGCCAAACAAGTACGTTAATCAGAGAAGTACATGCCCTCGTCATGATAAAAGGGAAACGCATAACCTCCTGGCGTACTAGCTAGCGCGATAGCGCGTCACACTCTTGTTCAGCGGGAGCGCGCCAACCTGGCGGGCGAGAGGTTCTGCAACAATCGCTTGCCGTGTTGCGAAGATTGCGTGACAAGGGCGGTGTGTCGCGGTAGGGGGAGGCGCGCGTCACTATACTCGGCGCTGACACCGCAAAATCCCTCTTCGCAAAGGAGCGCTTACCTCATGGAACGCCGGGCCTTCTTCAAGCTTGCAGGCACCTCTGCCGTCCTGGCTGCTGCCGGGGGCCTTGCCGCCTGCTCCGGTACCGATGTGCCCGCGCCACTTGCGCCTCCCTCGTCCGAGGAAGAAAACGCCACATCGCAGGTGGCCGACGACCCGGCGGTTTCCTTCACCTCCGATGTGGACGTGCTCGTGGTGGGCAGCGGCATTGCCGGGTTGTCGGCGGCCATGGCTCCGCTTGAGGCGGGTCGCTCGGTTCTGATTGCGGAGAAGCTGGACTTACTCGGGGGCGAAAGCTATGCCTCAACGGGCGTGATGCACGTGTCGGGTAGTGCCGTGCAGAAAGAAGCGGGCATCAGCGTAACAGCTGATCAGGCATGGGATGCCCGCAAGCAGGAGTTCGCCGACGCGGGCGTGACCGACTTCGATTTCGCCAAGCGTCTGTTTTTGGCGGCACCCGACTGGGTTGACCATGTGGTGGACACCTACGGCGCGCAGTTCGAAGACCCGCGCGACTACGTGCAGAATGGTGGCCCGTCGGGCATTCTGCTTCCCAAACGTGGCATCGGCGACATGGAAAGCGTCATGACCCCGCTGCGCGACGGCCTCACCGCCAAAGGCGCGACGTTCTCCACCGGCGTGCGCGGCACGGCATTCATCCTGGATGAGGCTGACAACGTCTGTGGCATGCGCTTTCGCGATGTGAAGACAAACGCCCCGGTGGATGTGCGCGCCCGCCTGGTGGTGGTGGCCACGGGTGGGTTTGCCAGCAGTCAGCCGCTCGTGCATGCCAATGTGCCGTCGCAGGAGCGCATCGGCTGCTACACCACCGCGTCGATGGGTGAAGGGCAGAAACTCTGCGCGTATCTGGGCGGCCAGCTAAACGACATGGACAAGGCCGCGCCGCTCACCAGCGACTTGCCGCAGGTGGCAGCCTGGGGGCTCTTCGGCCCCGTGCTCATTGTGGATGCGCTGGGGCATCGCTTCGCGCGCGAGGACGACGTGAATGCCGCCGCCAACGCGTGCGCGGCCGACGAGCGCGGATACTGGTGGACGGTGTTTGGTCAGGGGCTCTCCACCGGAGCGCAGGCGCACAGCGTCGCCCAGGTCACGGCCAAAAACGCGAAGCGTCTGGTGGGGCCCTTCGACGATGTGGAGGCCCTGGCAGGCGGTCTCGGCGTGCCCGCCGACACGCTGAAGGACGCGTTTTCCCAGTACGAGCACCTGGTGAGCGAAGGCAAGGATCCTGATTTCGGCCGCGTGGCGTACCTCCAGAAGATCGAGCCGCCCTATTATGCGTTGAAGCAATTTCCCGTGCGCTACAAGACGCGCGGCGGCGCGCGCACCGACGGCGACGGGCGCTTACTGAAAGCGTCCGGCTCGGTGATTCCGAACGTGTACTGCTGCGGTTCGGTGGCGGCGGGCAGCGTGGCGGGCCTGGCCACGAACGGGGCTTTCGGCCTCATCGTGGGCCGCGCCGTGGCAAAAGCGCTCGACGAGGCCGACACCGCAGCGTCCTAGCCAACGTGCTCCGTATTACTATTCCGTAGGGCAAAGATTCTACCTTTGCCGCTCAGCATGAGGAAACGTGCAGGTCAACGCAGTTGCCGGCAAGGGCAGAGCCCTTGCCCTACGGTCAACCTGCCCACACCCCTCCCCACACAGGCGAACGCCCCCGAACTTGCAGGTCCGGGAGCGTTCGAGAGGAGGAGCCGAGTCGTCGGGGGAGGGTTTACGCCTTGAGGGCTTCGACGACGGCCTTGCCGCTGATCAGTCCGCTGGCGGCGTTGGGGCTAAGGTCGCTTCCGCTGTCGGCTACGGTGGATCCGCAGCAGTACACGTTGGCGATGGGGTTGCCGTCCTTGTCGGTGAGCTGGCTATCCGTGGTAATCTTCATGCCGCCATGGGTCTTGTAGCGGTAGGGGAAGTGCTTCATCGCGTAGAACGGCGCGGAAAGCTTCGTCAGGAACAGCTTCTTGCCGAACTCGGTGTCCTCGCCGGCGTCCACCGCGGCGTCGTGCTTCGCGAATGTCTCCTTCAGCGCGTCGGCGGGCACGGCCATGGCTGCGGCCAGGTCGTCCAGCGTCTCGCACGGACCCACGAGGCGGTCGGCGTTGTTCTTCATGTTCATCTCAACGTTCCACGCCTGGCTGCCGGTCATCAGCTGGTTGTCGAAGATGGTCCACCAGTAGCCGAAGCCGCCTTCGTAGCATGCCGTGGGTGAGTCGTGGCTCTGGTCTTCCTTGATGAAGCGCTTGCCCTGGGGCGTCACCTGCACGTTCGGGCCGAAGTAGCCCCACACGGTGACCTGTGCGAGGTCGCTCATCAGGTTCGCTTCCATATCCATGTGCATATACGAGCCGCCGAGTGCCTTGCACATCTGATGGCCTTCGCCCATGGAGTTCACGGTCAGCGGCCCGAGGCGCTGCTGGCTGGGCACGTACATCGACACCATTTCTTGGTTGCAGGAGAAGCCGCCCGTAGCCACGATAATCTTCTTGGCCTTGATGTCCTTGCTGCGGCCGTTCTTTTCGTCGTTGAAGCGCACGCCCACCGGGTCGCCCGCAGCGTCAACGATGAAGTTTGTGGCGCGCAGGTTCAGCTTGAAGGTGGCGCCCTTCTGCTCCAGGCCCTTCTGCAAGGGGCTCAGCACCGTGGTCATGTCGCCAATGCCGTGCTCGGGCAGCAGCATAGACGTGGGAGCGCCCGTATCCTTGTAGGCCTCAAGCGGCTGGAATTTGGCGCCGTAATCATCGGCCACGCGGTCGGCCCATTCGGTCTGGTAGACATAGACGTTGTGCTTGTAGTCCATGTCGTCGGTTTCGCCCTTTTTCTCGAGAACGGGCAAGTACTTCTGCCACTTTTCCTCGGGGTCGCCTTCAATGCCGGCGGCCTTTTGTATCTTGGAGCCCGACACGTTCATAACGCCGCAGGCGATGAAGCTCTCGCCGCCGACGCGGTCCAGCTTGTCCACCAGCATCACCTTGTGCCCGGCTTCCACCGGGTCCATGGCGGCCGACAAACCCGCAATGCCCGTGCCCAAAATGAGCACGTCGGTTTCGTCTTCGAACGACACGGGCGTCACGCCCACGAGGTTCTCAGCGCCCGTTGCGTCACCCGAGCCGCCGGCGTTACCGCCGCCGCTTGGCGCGCAGCCGGCGAGCGCTCCGCCCGCCACCAGTACAGCGCCCGAGGCGACGGCCGCCTTCAAGAAGTCGCGGCGATTCAGTCCATTGGATTTCATAGTGATCCTCCCTCTCGCTGGGCCCGCGCCCACGTTCGCGCGCCGCCTTTTGCGTGCCGGCTGCGTGCGCCCCGTTCGCGGTTTCCCTATTGCTCTCCGCGCCCTCCGCGCGGTGTGGCCCCACCATACGTCCGGCGCCGCATTTCGTCACCGTCCGTTTCGGACTATATTGATGTTCTGCCGGATGGGACGCACGGTTTTTCCCACGTGGGGGCGCGAATCCGCTATTATGTCCCCCATGAACAAACAGGGGAAGGAACAGCGCACCGCAGGATGCGCAACCGGGGTGCAGGGGCGCGCGGACGAGCGCTCGCGAGAGGCGCAGCCGCGCCCGGCCCTGCCGTGGGGGTTTCCCGTTGCGGTGGTGTTGGGGTATGGGCTGTTTCGTGGTGTGAACGCGAACTCCTATCTGTCGGCGTTCGCGTCGGTGGAAGCGCCGTTTTTGTTCGTGTCCGACCTCTTCTTCAACGTGGTGGTGGCGTGTGCGGTAGTGGTGTGCGCCCTCATTCTCATTGCGCTCACGCTGCGCGGCCGCCTGGCGCCGCTGTCCATGCCCTACGTGGTGCCCACCGTGTTGCTGCTGGTGGCGAACGTGTGCTCACTCTTCGGCGTGTTCTCGTGGATGCCGTCGGACTTTGCCTTGCTGTTGCCGGGGGTGCTGTTCGGCGTGGCATCGGTCATGCTGTCGCTTGTGTGGGTGGAGGTGCTTGCGTGCCAAGACCCGCGCGCCATCGTGACGCAGATTGCGCTCAGCATGCTGGTGAACGTGGTGACGTCCTCGTCACTGTCGACGCTTTCCAGCGGCGCGCGCATGGTGGCAAGCTGCGTGGTGCTGGCGGTGATGGCGTGGTGCGCGTACTACGTGCGCCGCGTGCTGCGGGCGCAGGCGGAAGGCGAGCGCGGCGGGGAAGTGGGCGGCCTTGCTGGCGGGGGCGAGCGGGCGAAGGTGCACCCCGTGCGCCCGGCGCGCCCGGCGGGGCGCGGGTCGTATCGCGATGCGTTCTTGGAGCTGGGCAACTCCATTGTGGCGTTCTGCGTGATGGAGGCCGTCATCGGGTTGCTCAACAGCTTCATGCTGGCGGGTTCCATTGAATTTGCGGGGTCGGACACGGTGTCGGTGGCGGGCATGCTTACGGGCGTGGCGGCCTTCTGCATTGTGGTGTTTGTCGTGCAGCGCATACCGCGCGTGTCGACGGCCTTCCGCCTGGTCATGCCCGTGATTGCGTCGCTTCTGGTGTTCCTGCCATTTCTGGGCGAGCAGTACAACCTGTTCTTCAGCCTGGTGCTTCTGGGCAGCTACTACTTTATTGCGCTGTTGGTGACCTACGTGGTGGCGGAAACGGCGCACGAGCGGCGCGTGTCGCCCTATGTGCTGATGGGAGCCGCGGCGGCGCTTGCGCGGGTGTGTTTGGCGGTGGCGCTGGTGACGGGCTACACGTTTGGGTCACTGCCGCCGGGCGGGCTGTTCGGTGAGGCCGAGGACACCATGCGCTACCTGGTGGTTATCATGGCCGTGATCTATGCACTGTCGCTGGCAGCCGTGCTGGTGTCGCGTGACCGTCGCCGTCGCCGCGGCGCCGAGGGAGCGGGCGGAGAGGCGCGGGGAGCCGCCCGGGGTAACCTTCCGGAGGGTGGGGAAGGTGCCGCCGGTGGGCTTGCCGCCGGCGGGGCAACCGGCGAAGCGCCGGCAATCGCTGCGGAAGGAAGCTCCCCTGCAGCACCCACCGATGACGCCGCCTTCGACGCGCGGTGTGCGCGGCTGGCGGAGCGCGGTGGGCTCACCGAGCGCGAGGCCGAAATCCTTGGCTACTTGGCGCGCGGCCGCACGAATGCCTACATTGCCACCACGCTGTTCGTGAGCGAAAACACCGTGCGCAGCCACGTGCGCAACCTCTACGCGAAGCTGGACGTACACACGCGCCAGCAGCTCATCGACCTGGTGGAGGCCGAACGCACCCACTGAGGCGTGCCCGCGTGAACCAACGAAGCGCGAGAATACACCGCCGAGGGTATGGCGCGCGCCCCGTGGGTCGCGTACCATGGGCCCATGGAGAACTTCCTCGTACACAACCGCCCCCTCGCGCCTAAGGACTGGGCCATCGACGCTGCCGTGGCCGTGGCGGCGTTTTTGTTTGGCTGCGGGCAACTCATGCTCACGGCGTCGTCCATTGTCATTCCCGACATGGCGCTGCGCCAGTATCTGGGCATGGTGAACGTGGTGCCCACGCTGTCGGTGTTTGTGGCGCTGGCGCTGACCACGCTCCCACTGGCGGTACGGCGGCGGTTCCCGTGGCCGGTGTTTCTGTTTGTGCTGGTCACCTTCCTGGGGCTGCAAGATGCGTTTCGCGGGTTCTCGCTCACCATTGTGGGGCCCGTGGTGGCGCTCTACACCATTGCGTGCGAGCGCGGCCGCACCGAGGCGGTGGTGGCGGTCGTGCTTGCCGTGGTGGGGCTGCTGTTCGCGGACGCGCCCTCGCGCACGGCCAGTCTCGCCTTCTTCACGCGCTTCCAGAACATAACGCTTGTAGTGGCGGCGGCGCTTGGCGGCTACGCGTACCGCACGCACCGGGCCTACGTGGCGGCCACCGAGCAGCGCGCGCTTGAGGCCGAGCGAACGCGTGAGGAAGAGGCCGCGCGACGCGTTGAGCAGGAGCGCGTGCGCATTGCGCGCGAGGTGCACGACATCACGGCCCACTCGCTGTCCGCAGTCAGCATTCAGGCTGCCGCAGCCGAGCGCCTCATTGATCGCGACCCTGTGGCCGCGAAGCAGGCCATTGCCACGGCGCGCACCACGGCAAAAGACGCGTTGGAGGAAATTCGCGGCATGATTGGCGTGCTGCGCCACGGCGACGACGCGGCCGAAACAGAACCCACCGCGGGCACCGAGCGCCTGGCTGATCTCGCGGCCTACCTGGAACGCGCCGGCGTGCAGGCCACGCTTGACACGCAAGGCTACGACCGCGCGCTCGTTCCCGCGTTCGTGGACGTGGCGCTTTTCGGCATCGCGCGCGAGGCAGTTACAAATATAGTGCGTCACGCGAACGCGCACACGGCCACCATTCGCCTCACGGTTGAGCCCACGGCGGCACACCTTGTTGTGGAAGATGACGGAGCTGGCGCGGCGGCGGCACCTGAGCACGGCCCCGGCCCCGCGCCCGAGGCCGCCCGCCGCACCGGCGGCCACGGCATCGCCGGCATGGCCGAGCGCGTCAGTTTGTTGGGCGGCACGTTCTCGGCCGGGCCGCGCACACCTGGCGGGTTTCGTGTTGAGGCGCGCCTGCCGCTGGCAGCGGAGAAAGGAACCTCCTGATGGAACGTCGTATGAGCGAAGCGCACGCGCAGACGAAGGATACGTGGCCCCGCGCCGCGGATGAGCAGCCCCTGCGTTTGGTGGTGGCCGACGATCAAGACCTCGTGCGCAGTGGGTTTCGTCTCATCCTGTCGTCCTACGACGGGTTCACCATTGTGGGCGAGGCGCGCGACGGTGAGGAAGCGGTGGAGTTGGCGCGGCGTCTGCACCCCGACGTGGTGCTCATGGACATTCGCATGCCGCACAAAAATGGCATCGAGGCCACGCGCGCTATCACGAGCGACCCCGCGCTTGCCGACGTGCGCGTGCTCATTCTCACGACGTTTGACATCGACGAATACGTGTACGACGCTCTGGCCGCGGGCGCAGGCGGCTTTCTGCTGAAAGACGCCGAACCCGATGACATCGCTTCGGCCGTGCGCGTAGTAGCCGCAGGTGACGCGCTCATTCAGCCCTCGGTCATGCGCCGCCTCGTGGAAACCTTCGTGCGCTCGCGCCCCGCGGTGTCGCCCGCTACCGCTGCCGGAAGCCTGTCTGCGCTCACCGAGCGCGAACGTGAAATCCTCACGCTGGTGGCGCGCGGCCTCACGAACGACGAAATAGGGCAGGATCTGTTCATCTCTCCCGCCACGGTGAAAACCCACCTGGCTCGCGTCATGGCGAAGCTGGAGGCTCACGACCGCGCACAGCTCGTGGTGAGGGCTTACGAAGGCGGTTTGGTTCGCCCCTCTATACGGTAAAGGCACCGGCCTTCGGCGGTATACCATCGTTTATCACTCATCTTTTGCTAACCTCAGCTATAATTATATGCGTGTGTGATATAGTCCGAGTTTCATAAGGCACAGCTAAAGCGGCACCGAAGGAGAGGAGACGGCCGTCAAACGCGACGAAGAAACGCAGCAAGCCGAAGCGTCTATGGAAGTGACGCTGCACGCGGCTACGGCGGTGGACGACGCACGCCGGTCGCTTCAGCGTGGGCTCGATCAGGCGTGCGGCATTTCGCTGAAAGCGTTTTGCCTCTTGGCGTCCGTGCATTCGCATGAAGGAACGCTTCCCTTGGCGGCGTTTCCGCCCCATGTCTTCGTCTCGGGCCGCGCCGCCAGCCTTGCGGCCAGCGAACTTGCGCACAACGGCTTGGTGGAAAAGTCCTACGCCCACGCCGGTCGTCGAAATCTGCAACTGCGTGAGACAGACCGGGCCAGCGCAACACTTACCACCGGGTTTGAGGTGGCGTATCAGTGCCTGGAAGAGGCCGCCGAGCGCGCCCGCTTGCTCGAAGGGGTGGAAGGCATGGCCAAGGCGCTCAGTCTGGCGGCGGGCCGCTTGGGTGTGAGTGATCTGGAATTCGACCCCTGCTGTCATACGATGCTCACCCCCGCGTGTCTCATCGCGCTCATGGGTTTGATACAGCGCTGGGACGAGGTGGGTCTGCCCGTCACTGGCCTCGCGTTCACGGAAGCCCAATGCCTCGTACTGCTGAGGCTCCACCGCGTTACCGCTTCCTTCGAGTTTATGGCCGACGCCCTGCGCGTTGAGCCTGCGGAAGTGTCCAAACTGGTGACGCGCTTGCGCAACAAACTCTTCGCCGGATTCAGCGCGGGATACGTCAGCGAAGACTACGTACAGAAAGTTGGGCTCACCCCCCAGGGCGCTGAGATGGCGCTCACCGCTGCGGAGGAGCTGGGGAAGGTAGTAGCCAATCTGCGCTCAGGTTCGGGCGCGCTTCTCGCGTACGCAAAGGAACCCCGCTAGCCTTCGCCCGCTCGAACGAAATGTGGCGAAAGTTTGGCGATTCGGTACAACCTTAGTCAAGGACGCTCACATTTTCTCAAATTCGCTTGCATTCAGTGACAGGGCTGCTATGATAACGCACTGTTTAGCACTCGTTACCTCTGAGTGCTAGCAGTCAAGACAATCGAGTGGTTAAATGAGCAAACGTGTTCAACCAGTTTCGGACATGAGACGGACGGAAGGAAGGAAGCGTTATGAATTTGAAACCATTGGGTGATCGCGTCATCATCAAGCAGGACGAGGCTGAGGAGACGACGGCATCCGGTCTGTATCTCGCGACCGAGGCGAAGGAAAAGCCCCAGACGGGCAAAGTGCTCGCGGTGGGCGAAGGCAAGATGGACAAGGACGGCAAGCTGGTGCCTGTGCCCGTGAAGGTGGGCGACAAGGTGCTGTACGGCAAGTACGGTGGAACCGAAGTGCACATCGACGGCGAGGATGTCATGATCCTGCGCGCCGACGATCTGTACGCGGTCTTCGAATAAATCCGCAGGTTGAAGCGTAAAGGCGACCATCGCGCCGCCCGTTTTCGGCACACAGCCGAACATTCCCTCAGGTAACAACAACGCAGTTGAAAGGATAGAGAGAACATGGCTAAAGACATTAAGTTCGACGCCGATGCACGCAGCGCGCTCGCTGCCGGCGTGAGCAAGCTCTCCGACGCTGTTAAGGTGACGCTTGGCCCCAAGGGCCGCTACGTGGCGCTTGAGAAGTCCTACGGCGCGCCCACCATCACCAACGATGGTGTGACCGTGGCTAAGGAAGTTGAGCTGGAGGACCCGGTAGAGAACATGGGCGCCCAGCTGGTGCGCGAGGTTGCCGTCAAGACGAACGACGTGGCGGGCGACGGTACCACCACCGCTACGCTCTTGGCTGACGTCATTGTGAGCGAGGGCCTGCGCAACGTCACCGCTGGCGCTGACGCGCTTGGCATTCGCCGCGGCATTCAGAAGGCCACGGACGCCATCGTTGACGCCATCAAGGCTGACGCAACGCCCGTGTCCACCAAGGAGCAGATTGCCAACGTTGGCACCATTTCCGCCGGCGACGCCGAGATCGGCGAGAAGATTGCCGAGGCCATGGACGCCGTGGGCAACGACGGCGCTATCTCTGTGGAAGAGAACGCCCAGTCGTTTGACCTGGAGCTGGACATTGTTGAGGGCATGCAGTACGACCGCGGCTACATTTCTCCCTACATGGCCACCGACATGGAGAAGATGGAGGCCGTGCTGAACGACCCCTTCATCCTGCTCACCGACCAGAAGATCACGAACATCCAGGACATGGTGCCGCTGCTGGAGGAAATCATGCGCTCCGGTCGCCCGCTGTTCATCGTCGCGGAAGACGTTGAGGGCGAGGCGCTGGCTACCATCCTGCTGAACAAGCTGCGCGGCACGTTCAACTGCGTCGCCATCAAGGCCCCCGGCTTCGGCGACCGCCGCAAGCGCATCTTGGAGGACATCGCGGCTGTCACGGGTGCCCAGGTCATCGACAAGGACTTCGGCATGACCATGGCCGACGCCAAGATTGAGATGCTTGGCCACGCCAAGACCGTGAAGGTGACGAAGGACACCGCACTTATCGTTGACGGCGCGGGCGACAAGAAGGACATCGAGGATCGCATCAGCCAGATTCGCGCTGAGCTGGAGCGCGTCGACTCCGACTTCGACCGCGAGAAGCTGCAGGAGCGTCTGGCGAAGCTCTCCGGCGGCGTGGCGGTGCTCAAGGTGGGCGCTGCGACCGAGTCCGAGCTCAAGGAGAAGAAGTCCCGCATTGAGGACGCTCTGCAGGCAACCCGCGCGGCAGTGGAAGAGGGCATCGTTGCTGGCGGCGGCGTGGCGCTGGTGGATGCGCTGCCCACGCTGGAGGCGCTTGAAGTGGCCGACAAGGACGAAGAGGTGGGTGTTGCCATCATCCGCAAGGCCATCGAGGCGCCGATGCGCGCCATCGCCCAGAACGCGGGCTTCGAGGGTAGCGTCGTTGTGGAGCGCGTGAAGGGCATGCCGAAGGGCGAAGGCCTGAACTGCGCCAACGGCGAGTACGGCAACATGATTGAGATGGGCGTGAACGATCCGGTGAAGGTGACCCGTACGGCACTGCAGTCCGCAGCCTCCGTGGCGGCCCTCATCCTCATCACCGAGGCCACCATCAACGACATCCCCAAGGATCCCGATCCCGCAGCTCTCGCCGCCGCAGCCGGTGGCATGGGCGGCGGCATGATGTAATTTTGTTCCGCCGGCCTTCCGGCCGGCGGAACGACTCGACGCTGCGGAGCGTTCTGGCACCGAATCTTCGCGCGATCCCGAGGGCTTGCGTACCAAAGTACGCGGCGCCCTCGCGATCCCACGAATCTTCGGCGCCAGAACGCTCCTCGCTGACACTACGAACGACCTGGGAGAATTATCAAACAACCTGGGGGTGGTCAGCAGGCGTCTTGCGCTTGGGCGCACAACACTAACTCGGAATGCGGGGCGGCTTCGGCCGCCCCGCGTGCGTATGTTCACCTGTTTCTCAATGCCGAAACCCACCACCACTTATTGCTAAGCGTCAGGCATGGAGTATACTTAAATGAGTTCATGCCTGTTACACCCTTTTCAAAGGAGGTGATGTGTCTGGGGTATGTCATGTAGGGGAGAAACTGGAGCAGAATCAATGGAAGGAGAAACATGAAGTTTAGAAGTAGAGCACTTCCCGCTCTTCTCAGCGTGACCATGCTCATGAGCCTAACGCCCATGGCTGCCTACGCTGCGAACGCCGGGGGGGGGGGGCCTTCAAAGCACTAGTGCACTAGAAACGCTTGATAGTGCGACTGAGGACGGAGTTACAGGGCAACCTGTTGCCATGATTGGTGGTACTGGCTATGCGAGCCTCGGGGAAGCTATCGATAAAGCGGAAAACGGCGCTACCATTAGCTTGCAAGCTGATATAGCTTTGAGCGAAACCATCACGACCACCAAAAATCTTACTATCGATCTAAACAAGTATGCTATTGCGAGTACAGATTGTCGCGCCATCCGCGTTAATGGCGGTACCTTAACCCTTACCGGCCAGGGCACGGTGTCTGCCAATAAGGGAGGGGAAGACAGCAAATTTGCGTCGGGCAGTTCAGTCATTCTCGTTTCCGGCGACGATAGCGTAGCCAAGCTTGTCGTTGGGAGCGATGTCACGATATCTTCGGAGCATTGCTACGGCGTTACACTCATCGGTGAGAATAACAAACAGGTGCTTGAGTTGTCCGGTACTATTTCAGTGGCGGGCGAAGCAACCGCAATTAGTGGCAACGGTCTTGCTAAGTATAAGGAAACGGAAATCAACATCTATAACGGCGCAGTCGTCGAATCTAAGAAGGATGTAAGTATTTATCATCCTCAGAAGGGTGCCCTGAATATTTCTGGCGGCAGGATTGAAGGTACGACGGCCCTCGAGGCGAAGTCGGGTACAATCGCTATTACAGGCGACCCAACATTCACCAGTAATCATAAGGGTGAACCTACGCATAAGGCCAACTCCAATGGTACCTCCACACAAGGTTACGCAATCGCGGTTGTTGATAATAGCGCCTACAAGGGCAATACGAGCGTGACAATCGAAGGTGGCACCTATACTGGATTGGTCGCTATTGCCGAAGACAATACGGTCGATGCAAAAAAAGCTGGCAAAATTTCAATCACCGGTGGCACGTTCACGTCTGACCCGAGTGACTATATTGCCGAAAACTGCGCAGCCTATCAGAGCGACGGCAAATCAGTCGTAGCGAATGCCAATGAGGTGTACTTCGGGGAAACCAAACCGAGTATGGTTGGTTCAGTTCAGGGTGCTACGATCGATACTCCACTATCAGGAACCGTGGATCCTGCTACCTATGTAATGGATAACAGCGAAGAGGGTTCTACTGAATTCAATATAGTACGTGACTTCGGCACCCTGTTTAGCCAGATTGAAGGTACGACCCAATACAAGGTGGCGGGTGACAAGGAACTTGCTTTCGCTCACTTGGACTTCACTAACCTTGACGGCGCTAAATCCTATGCAATCATGCAAAAAAATCCAGCGCTGAACTATGCTTATGGTGCGAATGCATTTTCTGATAATACCAAGATGGGAGTGTATAAGGGTGAAACCCTTCTTAAGGAGGGCCTCGACTTCCTGGTTTCAAGCCAGTCTGGTGATATCACGATTAGCATTGTCGAGGTAGCCGATGGCACTACTTCGAGTACCCTTGACGCTGATACTTTTAAAAAGCATACGGGTACTGCTACATACAAAAACGAGGTCAGTTTTGTCAAGAAGGCTACTGACAACGAAGTCACCGTGAACGATGGGACGACGGCAGAAGTAACAATTGATTCAAGTTCTATTCCTCAAACAAATGGGGGAGAAAACAAACCTACGATTAAGATTGATGCCGTAGCCGAAGATGAAAACACTGGTAATCCTGTAGAGAATGTCACTAAGGCAGTGATTACGCTTCCCGAGGCCACGATAAACGCGCTTGTCGATGCTGGTACTTCAAAGGTTGAAGCTGTCGTACTCAAGACCAATGCTGCTAACGTATCGCTTTCAGGCAAGGCTCTTGAGGAGATCGCAAAAGAGGTTAAATCAGGTTCTTCTGCAATCGTAAACGTGAGCAAGGTTGATAAGGCTAGCATCGACGCATCTGCCCCTAGTGCAGGCGCAAAGTTTGGTGCTATCGAAGTCACCATTGTAACAGGTGACGCCGCCGACCCAACACCGGTTCCTATCGAAGGCCTTACCGAAAAACCCATCCAGTTCTCCTTCAATATCGGCACGGGCGCGCGTAACCCCAAGATGTTCTATGTTGAGGGTAATGACGCCTTGAGCGATGCGGGCGTCGAAACTATTAAGTATGACCGTATTACTGGCATCATTACGGGTTCTACTACACATCTCTCGACGTTCGTTGCGGCAGAAAAAAAGACCTCTGTTCCCGGCACGGGCGGCGTGACTGCCACCTACAAGCTCTCCTTCAACACCAATGGTGGCAGCAGCATTGATGCTGTCAGTAAAACGTCTGGTACCACCGTTGACCTCGCAGAATTTGTGCCTACGCGTGAAGGCTATACGTTTGAGGGTTGGTATTCTGATGAGGCGCTTTCCACCAAGGTAACTTCTGTCAAGCTGACGGCTGACACCACGGTGTATGCGAAGTGGACGGAAACCGTTCTTCCGTTCGTCGACGTGGAGAAGGACAACATCTTCTTTGACGACATCGCATTTGTGTTTAGCAAGGGCATGATTGTGGGCACCTCCGACACCACCTTTGCGCCTAAGGAAACGCTTACTCGTGGCATGCTGGTAACCATTCTGCATCGCCTCGAAGGCGAAGTTGCACCTGAGGCTGCTTCAACCTTTAGCGATGTGGAGGCTGGCATGTGGTACTCCAACGCAATTGCTTGGGCTGCCGAAAATGGTGTGGTAAACGGTTATGATGACACGAACACGTTTGGCCCGAACGACCCGGTTACCCGCGAGCAGATGGCGGCTATCCTGTACAACTATTCGTCGTTTAAGGGCTATGATGTAACAGGCAGCGCCAATCTGTCTCAGTTCGGCGATGCTGAAAGCGTAAGCGACTGGGCAGCGAACGTGATGGCTTGGGCTAACGCTGAACAGCTTATCCGTGGCACAGATGACGGCAACCTTGTGCCTCAGGGCTCTACGCTGCGCGAGCAGGCAGCTGCCATCCTGCATCGCTTCAGCGACGCATACGAAATTGCCTAAGCTGAGGTAAGACAAAGTCCTGCGATGGACGGCCTTGAGGCAGACCCTCGCGGAATAATCGAGCGACCCTGGGTGTCGATGAACATCCGGGGTCGCTTTGTCCGCCCCGCGTGCGTTTGGGTTTGATGACCGTTCGGCGACGCGCCGGGCGTTGGGCGCGCGTTGGGATACAATGAATCGCTATGGAAGAAGCCTTACATATCATCGGCCACGTGCTTGAGCACTCGATTGCCGACACGCTGTACCTTATCCCGTTTCTACTTATTACCTACCTCGCAATGGAGTGGCTTGAGCACAAGACTGGCGGCAAAACCGAGGCGGCTATTCAGCGCGCGGGCGCGGCGGGGCCGTTTATTGGTGCGGTGGTGGGCGTGGTGCCCCAGTGCGGGTTCTCCGCTGCGGCGGCAACACTTTGGGCGGGGCGCGTCATTACGCTGGGGACGCTGTTCGCAGTGTTTTTGTCCACGTCAGACGAGATGCTGCCCATTTTCTTGGCCGAGCAAGTGCCGCTCGTGGTCATTCTGAAAATTCTCGGCGTGAAAATTATCATTGGCATGGTGATGGGCTTTCTCGTGGATGCGGGCCTGCGCATTGCGCGCCGCATCGACATGCCGCTACATATCCACGACCTCTGCGAGCAGGAGCACTGCCACTGCCACGACGGCGAGGGCGGCATCTTCAAAAGCGCGGTCAAGCACACGCTTCAAGTGACCATCTTCGTGTTCATCATCACGCTGGTGCTGAACGGCGTGCTGGAAGTGGTGGGGGAGGACGTCATCGGCGAATTCCTCGGCGCGAACCCAGTACTTGCGGTGTTCGGCGCGGCGCTGGTGGGCCTCGTACCCAACTGTGCGGCCAGCATCGTGGTGGCGCAGCTGTACGTGGAAGGCGTGCTCAGTTCGGGTGCGATGCTTGCGGGCCTGCTCGTGTCGGCGGGCGTGGGCCTGCTCGTGCTCTTCCGCACGAACCGCCACGTCAAAGAAAACCTCGCCATTGTAGCCGGCCTCTACGCCACCGGCGTCATCTGGGGCCTCCTCGCCAACGCTCTCGGCATCGTGTTTTAACCCCATCTTCTTCGGAAAGCGAAGAAGAACCACCCATATCTTCTTCGCTTTCCGAAGAAGATAAGCTATAATCTTCTTCGCTTTCCGAAGAAGATTGGACAAATATGTATGAGTCGCTTGTAGCGGAATACCTTGAATTCACGTTGCCTCCCTATTCACCACGGGAGGGGTTTGATTTATCGCTCCCTGAACCGGGGCGTCACAACATCATCCACTCCATCATTGGTGTACGCCGCTGCGGAAAAACATTCTTCATGTATCAGCTTATGGACGAACTCAAGCGTAAAGGTGTAAGCCAAGAGCGGATGTTCCACTTCTCATTCGACGACGAGCGCATCATGCCCTTTTCAGACCAAGTGCTTTCCGATTTGCTTGATGCGTATTACAAACTTGTGCCGCAGGCACGTGAGGGTTGCTATCTCTTTTTTGACGAAATACAGGATGTTCCTTACTGGACAAATTTTGTACGGAGGATTTCTGAGCAGCACAACGTCACCATAGTGCTTACGGGGTCGTCGTCAAAAATGCTTTCTTCTGATATTCCCACTAACTTTAGGGGTCGTTCTCTCTCGTGGGAGATGTGGCCGCTGAGTTTTCGCGAGTTTTGTCAATTCAAAGGCATTGGCACAAAAAAACGCGATGGGGTTTATACCGCCGAAGAGCGTGGGACTTTTGAGGTGGCATTTGACAGGTATCTTGAAGTGGGGGGTTTTCCTGCTGTTCAGGAACAACCAGTTCTCGAACGCGTCAGACTTCTGCAAGGTTATGCGTCTGAGATTGTCACGAAGGACGTGCTTGAGCGTTTTGGAACGGCGTCGTTTCGCGTGGCAGATCGGTTTGCGCGCACTGCTCTCAGGTCGACAGGGCTCAAGTTTTCGGTAAATAAGCAAGTGAAAGATTTACGCAGCGCGGGCATCGCTGTTTCTGACGAGCGGTTATATGCACTTTTGGATGATTTAGAGGATGCTCACCTCCTGTTCAAAGTGAGTGACTACACCTTATCCATTAAGGACAATCCGAAATCTTCCTACAAGGTATATTCGGTCGATCCCGGGTTATCTCTCGCGGTGGCTCCAGCCAGTCATCTTGACGAGGGCCAGCGTTTGGAGACGGCAGTATTTATTGAATTGAAGAGGCGCTTTGGCCAGAACCGAATGAACGCCATTGCAAGTTATAGCGCTGCTGGATGTCCTGAGGTGGATTTTGTTGTGGGCGATGTGGCTCTTTGCGAGCAGCATCAGTTAATTCAGGTGTCAGTAGATGCTGACCTCGGCTCATTGGACTCACTACCCTCGAAGCGCTACAAACGAGAGATCGAGAACCTTCGGACAGCCATGCAGCTGACAAAGTTGAGCCAAGGTACGGTAATTACGAAAACGGAAGAGCGGGAAATTGAGGTACCAGAAGGGCGCATTTCCGTAGTGCCTGCATGGAAGTGGTTTCTCCAAGGTCGGTAAGGTTTATAGTACGTCGTGACAAAAGTTATGTGCTGTTGGAATCAAAAGGAGGGCGTTATGGCTACGTTGGAGGCGGGGATTTCTCGCGAGGATGCGTTTGCGCTGTTGAAGGAGCATAACAAGGATCCGTTCCACATTGAGCATGCCGAAACGGTGGAGCAGACCATGCGCTACTTCGCGCGCGAGTACGACCCGGAGAACGAGGAATTCTGGGGCATCGTGGGTCTGCTGCACGACCTCGACTGGGAAGAGCACGACGACGAGCCTGAGCTGCATACCATCTATGCCGCGAAGGACATTGAGGCCGCTGGTGGTTCTCCCGAACTCATTCGCGCCATTCAAAGCCACACGTCCGACTTCAACCCCGAGCTGCCCAAGCCCGAGTTGCAGATGGAGAAGATCCTGTTCGCCACCGAAGAACTTACAGGCCTTATCGGCGCGGCGGTGGTCATGCGTCCCAGCAAGAGCGTCATGGACTTTGAGGTGAAGTCGCTGAAGAAGAAGTTCAAGGACAAGCGCTTCGCCGCTGGCGTGAGCCGCGAGGTCATTCGCTCCGGCGCCGAGATGCTCGGCTGGGAGTTGGACGAACTCTTCGCCCGCACCATAGAAGCCATGCAATCCTTCGCCCCCGACCGCGACACCTTCCAACCCGCCGCCGAGTAACCTAACCCACCAGGCGCCAGGTTGACTGTACGGCAAGGGCTTCGCCCCTTGCCGTAAAAGTGTGACGCGCTATCGCGCTACTGATTACGCCACGAGACGACTGCCCTCCCTATCACTATGACGAGGGTTCATTCATGTACGATAAATCTAACTAAAAAGGTAACCTTCGTAGGGGCGCTTCACGAAGCGCCCTCTCCGCCGAAGGCGGAGAACTCAACCATGATCTGCGTTTTCGCGCTTTGCGCGAACGGGCTTTCTGGAGAAAGCCCCTACGGAGGTTATGCTTCTTGTAAGTCGACGCCTTCAAGTCAGTCAGCCCGCGTCGTAAGGCAAGGGATGCGAGAAAACTTGTGGCTTATTAGCCAGCGCGACAGCGCGTCACATTTTGTCTTACGGCAACCTGTGGGTTGCCAGGGACGTTCCCTGCTACTCTTTGAACTTAGGAGTAAAGTCTGACCAGCTTTCTACCTTGAAGGCGCGGATGTCGCGGACGCTTTTGCAGAACCAGTCAATCTGGCGCAAGCGTTCGATAGCGTTGAATACCGCGACCAGTTCATTCCCCTCATCGGTCAGATACAGGCTTCCTTGCGCCCAGGTGAATCCCAAATCTTCAAGTTCTCGCTGGATTTCGGCATAGGCGCCGTTGTACGGCTCGCCGTACGCGTCCTTGAGGGTGTCTATTTTAAGGTCGAACGCTATGGCGTACATCGCTTCATCCAATCGTCGAGAATGTCGGGTAGGGCTCATGGTATCTCATTCCCGCTCCTGCGCCTTTAATTTCTGGCGCATGGTGCCGCGTTTGCGGCTTACGAAGAGGTAGGCGGCGAGAGCTACTATGGCTACGCCGGCCATGGCGTCGAAGAGGCCGCGGTAGCCCCACAGCGGCTGCACGGCGCCCAGCGCAAGGGGGCCAATGCCCACGCCCACATCCAATAATATGTAAAAGGTGGAGTTCGCCAGGCCCAGGCGCTCGTCGGGGGCGAGGCGCACGGCCAGCGCAAGGCCGCTTGCCTGCACGGTGCCCACGCCGAAGCCCAAAAGCGCCGCAGCAATCAGCATGGCTGGCGCCCGGTGCACAGTGGCCAAAAGCGCCATGCCGCAGATAAACGCGATAAACGCCGGTACCATCACCACGCGATCGCCCTTGCGGTCAAACAGCTTCCCCGTAAACGGACGCGTCACGAACGTGGCAATGGCGTACACCACAAAGAAGAAACTCGCCGGCTCCGCCAACCCGTTCTCCGCGGCAAACGGCGTCAGAAACGCAAGCAGGCTCGAATAGCAGAAGAACAAGAGCGCACATACCGCGCTAATAGGAAGCACGCTGGGTTCCAGATAGTTCTTCACGTCGAAGCGCGGCACGCGGAAGTCACCAGCGCCTTCGGTGCGCTCGTCGCGTGCAATGTCCTCGGCGGCTTCCTCGATACGCTCATCGCTTGTCTGGTTGGCTTCCGGCACGCGCAGCTGTGCGGAAGCCAGTAAGCACAGCGCCGCCACTACCGCCGTCGTAATGAACAGCACAAAGAAGCCCGCGTTCTGCGTGAGAAACATCCCCAGAAACGGCCCGATGGCCGCGCCTAATGTGACGGACAGCATGTAGTAGCCCACGCCCTCGCCTTTGCGCGCGTCTGGTACGAGTGCCGTCACAATGGTGCCGATGGTGGTGGAGCACGTGCCATACGCAAAGCCGTGCAGAAGGCGAATGGCGAACAGCGGTGCAAACCCCAGCCCCGCCAGGTACAACAGCGAAAATACCACTTCGCCCACCGCGCCCATAACTAGCAGGCGCTTGCGTCCTACCTTGTCCATAATGCGCCCGCTCACGAGGCGCGCCGCCAATGCACCTATAATAAAGATGCTCGCGGCAAGGCCCGCCGTGGCGGCAGGCGCGTGATACGTCTTAAGCGCGTAGTCGGCCACCACTACCATGAGGCCGTAATAGTTCACCATCAGCAGGAAGTTCACAGCGGTGCCCAGCGTGAAGTCCTTGGTCCAAAGTTTCGCCTTCGCGGCTGAAGACATACTAACGCGCCGTCCTTTCGCCGCAGGTATCGGCGTCCACACCCGTGGCATCAGCGCTTTCCACCTGCGTACTCTTCGAGCCCGGTGCGCCCGGCGCTTCCGCACTCGCTTCCCCCTCCGGCGCGCCCTTCGCAATAAGCACGGTCACCGGCGAGCCCTGCACCACGCCGTGGCTCACGCTGCCTAAGTAGCCGCGCACGCCACCCATGCCGCGGCTGCCCATAATAATGAGGTCGCAGCCCTCGTCGTGGGCGCACTTCAAAATGAGATCGGCGGGCGACGAGCCCTTCAGCAGGTGCGCATGCGCCTTGTTCGGCAGCGACGCGGCAATGTCTTGCAGCACGCCATACACGCGGTTCGCCTCTTCAATAAGCACGCCCTCCGCGCCCGTGCCCAGCGCCATCAGCTTCATTACATGCACGAACACGAATTCCATGTTTGGGTCCTGCGCGGCCATGCCGCGGGCCAGGTCAATGGCCTTTGCCGAGGGGGACGATCCGTCGTAGGCAACAAGCGCTTTGGTGAACCACATGGTTGATCACGGCCTTTCAAATGGGCGGCGCACGCCGCACGAGCAAACAAACCTATTCTACCCCTCGCCTGCACAGACAATGTTACGGACACATTTCAAACTACCCTACGCGTTTCAAAAGAACGTGGTGAAGATATATTTCCTCATTGACCGCGCAACGCCTCACCGTTAGAATGAGTGCTTGCGCATTGCAGACGTGGGCCGTTAGCTCAGTTGGTAGAGCAGGGGACTTTTAATCCCAAGGTCGCGGGTTCGATTCCCTCACGGCCCACCATTTTCTTGCAACCCGCGCGTCCAGGCCCACGCGGTCGGGCGCACAGCGAACGCGCACCTGCTCCCCACTGGGCCATCGTCCAACGGCAGGACTCTGGTTTTTGGTACCAGCTATCCAGGTTCGAATCCTGGTGGCCCAGCCAAACAAATCTCAGGCGAACCCGTGCCGTGGTTCGCTCGGTATTTGGAGCCCGGCACCGTGCCTGGCAGGCAGCGGGCAGGGCAGGCAGGAAGGAAGGACGCGCTTTCAGGCGCTCCCTAGGACGCATCCGCGTCCGCAAAGCCGACAAGGCGGCTGCGCACTCGCGCGAATACCTGGCGGTCGCGCCCCTTGCACGGGCACGTACTGCGCGGCAGAAAAGCCGCACGCCTGGCATGCAGGTAGCTTCGAACCGACGGTTTGTCGGTTTTTTGCGCTCGTGTGCAAATCTTTTGCCAAAACGATATCTTTTTTGATATCATCTATGGTTGCTGTTTACTGACGATTTGCTTGAAGGAGCACTTTTGACCAAAGAAGATGTTATCGAGCTCGAGGGGACCGTGCTCGAAGCGTTGCCGAACGCAATGTTTAGGGTGGAGCTCGAAAACGGCCACAAGATATTGGCCCATATTTCCGGCAAGATGCGTATGCACTACATCAAGATTTTGCCGGGTGACAAAGTGACGGTGGAGCTGTCCGTCTACGATCTGAACCGTGGGCGTATCACCTACCGGTTCAAGTAAGCGCAATTATCTGTGCGCCCTTTGAAGAGGGTGTGCAGGTTTTGTGCGCTCTTCGGCGCGGAAGTGGGGCCGCCCCGTGCTGTTCTGCAAGCGAACGCGGCATCAGCAAGACAAGCAAGGCAAGATACGCAAGCACGTAAGTAGGAAAACTATCGTCTGCGGCTGGACGTGTGTATAGATATCGTATGTGCATAACCGAAAGGAAATGATTATGAAGGTACGTCCTTCGGTCAAGAAAATGTGCGACAAGTGCAAAATCATCCGACGCCATGGCAAGGTGCTCGTCATTTGCGAGAACCCGCGCCACAAGCAGCGTCAGGGCTAGGAAGAAAGAGGAGATATAACCTATGGCACGTCTTGTTGGTGTCGACCTTCCTCGCGATAAGCGCATTGAAGTCGGCTTGACCTACATCTACGGCATTGGCCTGACCACCTCCAAGAAGATCCTCGCCGACACCGGCGTCGATCCCGACGTTCGCGTCAAGGACCTCACGGAGGACGATCTGTCCAAGCTGCGTGACTACATTCAGGAGAACATCAAGGTGGAGGGCGACCTGCACCGCGAGGTGTCTCAGAACGTCAAGCGCCTCATGGAGATCGGTTGCTACCGTGGCCTGCGCCATCGTCGTGGCCTGCCCGTTCGCGGACAGCGCACGCACACGAATGCGCGCACTCGAAAAGGGCCTCGGAAGCAAATCGGCGGAAAGAAGAAGTGAGGTAGCGAGAAGTGGCAGCTAAGAAAAACGTGCGCACGCGCATCAAGCGTTCTGAGCGTAAGAACATTGCTGTGGGCGCCGCTCATATTAAATCTACGTTCAACAACACCATTGTTAGCATCACCGATCCCCAGGGCAATGTGATCTCCTGGCAGTCCGCGGGCACCGTGGGCTTCAAGGGTTCCCGCAAGTCCACGCCGTTCGCCGCGCAGATGGCCGCTGAGGCCGCCGCGAAAACGGCTATGGAGCACGGACTGCGCAAGGTGGCGGTGTTCGTCAAGGGCCCGGGTTCGGGTCGCGAGACGGCTATCCGCTCGCTGCAGGCCGCCGGTCTGGAAATTTCCAGCATCCAGGATTGCACACCCATTCCGCACAACGGTTGCCGTCCGCGCAAGCGTCGTCGCGTGTAACTGAAAGGATCGAAGTATTATGGCTCGTTATACTGGAGCGGACTGCCGTTTGTGCCGTCGTGAAGGTGCGAAGCTCTTCCTGAAGGGCGACCGCTGCTACACCGACAAGTGCGCGATCGAGCGCCGCAACTACGCGCCGGGCGAAGCCGGCAAAAAGCGTGTGAAGGAAAGCGAATACCGTCTGCAGCTGCGTGAGAAGCAGAAGACCAAGCGTATCTACGGCGTGCTGGAGAAGCAGTTCCATCACTACTACGAAATCGCTGGTCGTCAGCAGGGCGTTACGGGTGAGAACTTGCTGCGCATCCTGGAAAGCCGTCTGGACAACGTGGTGTATCGTCTGGGCTTTGCCAAGTCGCGCGCCGAGGCTCGTCAGCAGGTGCGTCATGGTCACATCTTCGTGAACGGCCGCCGTGTGGACATCCCGTCGTTCCGCGTGAAGGCGGGCGATATGGTGGCTGTGGCCCCGAAGGCCAAGGACATGCTGGTCATCAAGAGCGCGCTCATCTCCAACGAGCGTGTGCAGGTGCCGGCCTGGCTTGAGGTTGACATCGAAAAACTGCAGGGCAGCGTGTTGGCGCTTCCGCAACGCGATCAAATCGATCTGGACATTCGCGAACAGCTCATCGTCGAACTTTACTCGAAGTAATCGCGGCATAGTAAGGAGGCTTACCCAACATGACAGAGTTCATGAGGCCTACGGTAACAACGGAAGAAGTCAACGACACTGTCGCGCGTTTCATCGTCGAACCGCTCGAGCGTGGCTACGGCTATACGCTGGGCAACTGCATGCGTCGCGTTCTGCTTTCGTCGCTTGACGGCGCTAAGGCGACCGCCATTCAGATTGAGGGCGTGCAGCATGAGTTCACGACGGCCGAAGGCGTCATCGAAGATATCACCGACATCGTCTTGAACGTGAAGGGCCTGGTGTTCTCCGCGCTGAACGACGACATCGAAGAGGCCACGGCTCATGTGTCCGCCGAGGGCCCCTGCACGGTGACGGGTGCCGACCTGGAAATTCCTACGGAGTTCTCGCTGGTGAACCCCGAGCACGTCATCGCAACGGTGGCGGACGGCGGTCAGCTGGACATGACGATTCGTATCGGCGTTGGACGCGGCTACGTGTCTGCCGAGCGCAACAAGCGCACGGAGGACCCCATCGGCGTCATCCACGTTGACTCGTTGTTCTCGCCGGTCCGCCGGTGCACGTTGAACGTCACCGATACCCGTGTGGGTCAGCGCACCGACTACGACAAGCTTGTGCTGGAAGTTGAGACCGACGGCAGCATCGCGCCCACCGAGGCCGTGTGCCGCGCCGCCAACATCATCAACCAGTACATGGGGGCGTTCTTGGGCCTGTCCGACATCGTGGACGAAGAGGAAGGCGAAGTGCCGTCCATCTTCGCGCCCGAGGGGCAGGAGTCCAATGCCGAGCTGGACAAGCAGATTGAGGATCTGGACCTGTCCGTCCGTTCCTACAACTGCCTGAAGCGCGCCGGCATCCACTCCGTCCGCCAGCTCGTCGAGTTCTCCGAAAACGACTTGCTGAACATTAGGAACTTTGGTGCGAAGTCCATTGAAGAAGTGAAGGACAAGCTCATTTCCATGGACCTCAATTTGAAGCTTTAGGAGATACGAGATCATGAGACACTACAAGAAGGGGCGCAAGCTGGGCACCGACACCAGCCACACCAAGGCAATGAAGAAGAGCCTGGTGGGCGCGCTGTTGGCGAACGACCGCATCAAGACGGTCGAGGCCCGTGCGAAGGAGATCCGCCCTGATGTTGACCGCATCATCACCTGGGCGAAGAAGGGCGACTTGCATTCCCGTCGTCTGGCTATTGCCAAGCTGGGTGACAAGGAACTGGTGCGCGAGATCTTCGAGAAGGTCGAGCAGGGCATGTTCCAGGATCGCCAGGGCGGCTACACCCGCATCATGAAGCTGGGCAACCGCAAGGGCGATAACGCCCCCATGGTTATCATGGAGCTGGTGACCGAGCCGGTGAAGAAGAAGGAAGAGCCGAAGCCCGCCGCCAAGAAGGCGACGAAGAAGGCCGCTCCGAAGAAGGTCGAGAAGACCGAGGAGAAGGCTGACGCGGCTGAGGAGAAGGCGCCTGAGGCTGCCGAGGAGGCCAAGGCCGAGGCTGTTGAGGCCGAGGTTAAGGAAGAGGCCACCGAGGCCGCTGACAAGGCCGAGGAAGCCGCCGCTGAGAACGCGGAGGCCGCCGAGGCTGAGGAGAAGAAGGCCGAATAGGCTTTTTCTACCCACGAGAACGAATGAGAGCGAGGACCTTCGGGTCCTCGCTTTTTATTTGCCGCCCGACATTGGGAAACTTGTAGGTTAGACGGTAGTTGACGGCAAAGGCAGAGCCCTTGCCCTACGGTCAACCTGACAGGTAGGGGAGGGTTTTTTATTACAACTCCATTCTACGCGCATGGGTCGCGCCATCGATGCGTCGAAAACGCGTTGCCGCGCGGTTGCGCCTTCATGGGTGGGGGTGTTTTACCATGGTGAGGGCGAGCGGCGCAGGCGGCTCGCCGATTTGTCGTTCGCAGGAAAGAGGCCGCTATGAAAGACGCACCCACCGACAAACTCAACGTGAGCTGGCACATGAAAGACATGGCTAACGACGTGGGGAAACACACCCCAACCGCGTTCGGAGAGGTGGGGAAGCACACATCCGTTGCCTTTGGAGAAGTGGGGAAGCATGCAGGCAATGCCTTTGGCGACGTGGGTCATCGCGTCCAGGGGCTCGGCGACGAAGTGGCGCACCACTCGCGCCGCGCCGCCGACGAAGTGTGGCGCGAACTCCCTGTCATGGTAGATCACGTCCGAGAAACCATGGCCAACCTCTTCGCCAATTCCAGTCGCTAAAGCGAGGCATTTCGCGCGTCGGCGCCCACAAAACACTGACGCGCCGCGCGCTAGCTAATAGGCCAGAAGACACCCATATCCCTATCACTATGAGGAGGGCTGAAGCCAGTAAACAAATATTACCTGAAAGGTAACCTTCGTAAGGATGGTATCAGCGACGGCGCGTAGCGCCTAGTCCCTTTAGGGAAGCATCCGTTCGCGCGAAGCGCGAAAACGCAGGGCAACGTATTTTTCCACCTCCAACAGATCATCGGATCACACCACCCCCGTAGTCCAGCTATAAAGAGTCAATAGGTAATTCGGGGTTTTTCTCGTTTGTTTTGGCTGCTTTTGATGACTGGATGGAAGGCCTTGGTTCGTAGGCTCTTTGCTCTTTCATGAGAACGAGAATAACTCCTGCAAGCTTGCGGGCAACACCAGAAAGAGCAACATAGTGGTGCTTTCCTTCAGCTTTCTTAGCAAGGTAATAGTCTTTGAAGTAGGGGTCTTTGCGGCTTACCTG